>NZ_LAJC01000040.1 GCF_000981225.1 Allosalinactinospora lopnorensis | reverse complement strand
CCCACCCGGCCGGCCCCCCATGTCCGGCCCCCAGGCACCGCACACCGCAGGCGGCGGGCAGCAACCGCTGCAGGGGCATGTCCTCCCTCCCGGGACCGGCGACTCCGCGGCCGGGGACGCCCCCGCGGCCGAGCCCCTGTTCCCGCCCGACGCCGGCCAGGCGACCCAGAACATGCGCGCCGTCAGCAACGACGCCCCTACCCAGACGGCCCCTCCGGTGGAGGACGAATTCGGCGGCCGGCCGATGTTCCGGGACGAGGCCCCCAGCGGGGACAGCCGCAACACCACCACGGCTGAGATCGATCTCTCCGACATAGGCGACGACGCCCCGCAGCCCCTCTACCGCAACAAGACCGTGCTGCTCATCGGCGGGTTCGTCGCCCTGCTGCTCATCGGCGCGGGAGGCGCGTTCCTGCTCGCCGCCAATAGCTCCGGCGGCCCGGGCACACTCGCGGCCGGTGACGTGTTCCCGGAGACCGTGGACGTCGCCGGTGAGACCTACGAACTGGTACTCACCGACGACACCGACGAGTGCGGAACGGCGGCCCACGGAGCTACGGCGACGTCCTCGACGACAACGACTGCGAGCAGATCGTGCGCGCCGCCTACGTCAACGAGGACAAGACGCAGGCCGTGACCGTCGGCGTGGCGGCGATGGCCTCGCCCGAGGACGCGGAGCAGGCTCAGGACGCCCAGGACCTGGAGAACGCGGAGTGGTTCGCCGGACTCAGCGGTGAGGACGGCAGCGGCGCCGAACGCATGGAGTTCGCCGAGGGGCACGGCTCCGGCGCGCAGTGGGACCGCTACCTGGTCTTCTCCCTGGCCTCCACCAGCGACGGCCGGGTCTCCGAAGACGACCGCTCCCAGCTCACCGAGATCAGCGAGGGGTTCGCCGAGGTCCCCTACGAGGGCCTGGACGAGTACGTCGGCTAGGCCCCGGCCATACAGTCGACTAGACCCTGGTCCAGCGGGAGGGCGCCCCGGAACGGGGCGCCCTCACCCGCCGGGCAGGGTCCTGACCCGGCGGGTCGCGGCCGCGCGCCCGGCGAGCTCGTCGTTCTCGGGGTAGCGGACCTCTTCGAGGCTCAGCCCGTGCGCGGGGACCACGTGCACGCCGGAATCGCGCACACCCGCCTCCAGCACCTTCCGCGGCCACTCGGCCCCCCGGCGGCCGTCCCCGACCGCGAGCAGCGCTCCCACCAGCGCACGGACCATGTTGTGGCAGAACGCGTCGGCCTGGACCGCGGCCGCGTACAGGTGCTCCGCCTCCTTGTACCACTCCAGGCGCAGCAGCTCCCTGATGGTGGTCGCGCCCGCGCGCTTGCGGCAGTAGGCCGCGAAGTCGTGCTCCCCGACCAGGCCCGCGGTGGCCTCGTTCATCCGGTCGAGGTCGAGAGAGTGCTTGTGCCACAGCACATCGCGCCTGCGCAGCGGGTCCACTCCGCCCGGCGCGTCGCTGACCCGGTAGACATAGCGGCGGAACAACGGCGAGAAACGCGCATCGAACCCCGGAGGGGCTTCGGTCACTGCGTGCACCCGTACATCAGCGGGAAGCACACCGGCCAGGCGACGCAGCAGCCGGTCGCCCTCGGCCGCCCAGAGCTCCACAGGAACGTCCAGATGCGCCACCTGCCCCCGGGCGTGCACGCCGGCGTCGGTCCGGCCCGCAACGGTCAACTGGACGCCGGCGAGCCGCAGCACCCGCCGCAGCGCCGCCTGCAGCTCCCCTTGGACCGTGCGCCGGTCCGGCTGCTCGGCCCAACCGGAGAAGTCAGTGCCGTCGTAGGCGATGTCCAGCCGCAACCGGACCGTCGGCGCATCCCGCATCGATGATCTCCACCGCGCATCCACTGCAAAGACGAGCGCCCGCCCCCCGTTACGGGGACCGGGCGTCGTGTGCTCGAAGGGACGAACCCCGGACTCTACTTCTTCTCGTCCGAGGACTCGTCTTCGGCCTGTGCTGCCTCCTCCGCCTGAGCGGTCTGTCCGGAGGTCGGCTCCTCCGCCGCCTGCTCGCCGGCCTCGGGAGCGGCGGTGCCCTCCTCCTGGGCCGGCTCCGCCTGCGCAGCCGGAGCGGCGCTCCGGGAGGCCGCGGGCTTCGCCGGGGCGGCCTCCACGAGCTCGATCACCGCCATCGGGGCGTTGTCGCCCTTACGCGGACCGATCTTGGTGATGCGGGTGTACCCACCGTCACGGTTCTCGTAGCGCGGGCCGATCTCGGTGAAGAGCTCGTGCACGATCGCCTTGTCGGTGATCTTGCGCAGCGCCAGGCGGCGGGCGTGCAGGTCGCCCCGCTTGCCGAGAGTGATGAGCTTCTCCGCATACGGACGCAGGCGCTTCGCCTTGGCCTCCGTCGTCTTGATGCGGCCGTGCTGGAACAGCGAGGACGCCAGGTTCGCCAGCATGAGCCGCTCATGAGCCGGGCCGGAACCCAGGCGAGGCCCCTTCGTTGGCGTGGGCATGGTGTGGTTCTCCTAGTGATGCGGTCCTCGGCCAGTTGTCGCTGGCCGAGGACCATGGGCGACGGCTTGAAAATACCGCGGCGCGCGGTGCCTCGGTTGAGGCGACGGGCGACGGCTTGAAAAACCGCGGCGCGCAGCGCCTCCTTTGAGGGCTGTGGTGGGCGACGGGCGGGCCTAGTACTGCTCGGTCTCGACGAAGGACTCGTCATCCTCGTCGGAACCGTAGGAGTCGGCCGCACTGGTGGGGTCGAATCCGGGCGGGGAGTCCTTCAGGGAGAGCCCCATGTCGATGAGCTTCTGCTTGACCTCTTCGATGGACTTGGCGCCGAAGTTCCTTATATCGAGAAGGTCCTGCTCGGAGCGAGCGACCAGCTCGCCGACGCTGTGGATTCCCTCGCGCTTGAGGCAGTTGTAGGAACGGACCGTGAGGTTGAGGTCCTCGATCGGCAGCGCCAGGTCGGCGGCCAGGGCGGCGTCCGTCGGTGACGGGCCCATCTCGATGCCTTCGGCGTCGTGGTTGAGCTCGCGCGCCAGGCCGAACAGTTCGACCAGGGTCTTGCCGGCGCTCGCGACAGCGTCACGAGGACGGATGCACGGCTTGGTCTCGATGTCCACGATCAGCCGGTCGAAGTCCGTACGCTGCTCCACACGGGTGGCCTCGACCTTGTAGGTGACCCGCAGAACCGGCGAGTAGATCGAGTCGATCGGGATGCGCCCGATCTCCTGGCCGAGCTGCTTGTTCTGCGTCGCCGAGACATAGCCGCGGCCGCGCTCGACCGTCAACTCCATCTCCAGCTTGCCCTTGCTGTTCAGGGTCGCGATGTGCAGGTCGGGGTTGTGCACCTCGACCCCCGCCGGCGGCGCGATGTCCGCGGCCGTGACGACCCCGGGGCCCTGCTTGCGCAGGTACATCAGAACCGGCTCATCGTGCTCGGAGCTGACGACCAGGCCCTTCAGGTTGAGGATGATCTCGGTGACATCCTCTTTCACGCCCGGCACGGTGGTGAACTCGTGCTCGACGCCCTCGATGCGGATGCTGGTGACAGCGGCACCGGGGATGGAGGACAGCAGGGTCCGGCGCATCGAGTTCCCGATCGTGTAACCGAATCCGGGCTCGAGCGGTTCGACGACGAACCTCGAACGGAGGTCCGAGATCAGTTCCTCGGAGAGTGTTGGACGCTGTGCGATCAACATGGTCCGTGATTTCCTTTCCCACGGCCGCCCGCTATTTGACGGCCACTGGACGGCCCCGCAGTCGCGGGACCTGTGTTATATCTGCCCTCGCGGCCCCATGCGGAACCCGCGAGGACGACGCGGCGCTGTGCGGTCAGACCCGCCGACGCTTCGGTGGGCGGCATCCGTTGTGCGGAACCGGCGTGACGTCCTGGATGGACCCCACCTCAAGGCCGGTGGCCTGCAGCGAACGGATGGCGGTCTCGCGACCGGAGCCGGGGCCCTTCACGAAGACGTCCACCTTGCGCGTCCCGTGCTCCTGGGCGCGGCGCGCGGCGGCCTCGGCGGCCATCTGCGCGGCGAACGGGGTGGACTTGCGCGAACCCTTGAAGCCGACCTGCCCGGAGCTCGCCCATGAGATCACCGCGCCGTTCGGGTCGGTGATGCTCACGATCGTGTTGTTGAACGTGCTCTTGATGTGAGCATGTCCGTGGACGATATTCTTCTTTTCCTTGCGACGCACCTTGCGTGCGGCACCCTGACGGCCCTTAGGCGGCATACCTGTGAACTCCCAAGATCATCGGTCCGTTGTCTGTATCCGGGCACCCGCCGCGCCCGGAACGGACTACTTCTTGCCGGACTTCTTCTTTCCGGCCACGGTCTTCTTCTTGCCCTTGCGCGTGCGCGCGTTGGTCTGCGTGCGCTGACCCTTGACCGGGAGGCCACGGCGGTGCCGGATGCCCTGGTAGGAGCCGATCTCCATCTTGCGGCGGATGTCGGCCTGGACCTCACGGCGGAGGTCACCCTCGACCTGGTAGTTCGCGTCGATCCAGTCGCGCAGCTTGACCAGCTCGTCCTCACTGAGCTGGTGGACACGGGTCGCGGAACTGACACCCGTGTTCTGCAGGGTCTCGACGGCGCGGGTGCGGCCGATCCCGTAAATGTATGTGAGAGCGATCTCCACCCGCTTGTCGCGGGGAAGATCGACGCCCTGGAGGCGTGCCATGTGGGCGATCTCCTTCGTGCTCTGCGGAGGTCGTAACCCGCCCCTTAAGCCCTCTCGTCGCCCAATCGACGAGGCCCCGGCCTCCGACCGGGGGATATCCCCCGAAAAGCAGGGGGATCGGAACGGGTTCCTTATCTTGTTATCGGAAACACACCGCGGGGCCGGTTTGATCCCCGCTGCGTCCTGCGCGCAAGAAGCGGGTCGCTAGCCCTGCCGCTGCTTGTGCCGCGGGTCCGAGCAAATGACCATGATCTTGCCGTGCCGACGGATGACCCGGCACTTCGAGCAGATCTTCTTGACGCTCGGCTTGACCTTCATGGTTTCTCCGAACTCATACCACCGCCGGCACGCTGCCCCGCAGCGTGCGGGATGGACTACTTGTAGCGGTAAACGATGCGCCCGCGCGTAAGGTCGTACGGGCTCAGCTCCACGACGACGCGGTCGTCGGGAAGAATACGGATGTAGTGCATCCGCATCTTGCCGCTGATGTGGGCAAGGACCTTGTGCCCGTTGTCGAGCTCCACTCGGAACATAGCGTTGGGTAGGGACTCGATAACGGAGCCCTCGATCTCGATGGCACCGTCTTTCTTGGCCATGTCCTCCACGCTTCGTTCATCGACTAGTTGACTGGACTAACCCGGAACGCTCCCAGCCACCCTCGTGACCGACAATCGGGAGCGCAGGTAGGGCAGGGAGCGAGCGATAGGCCGCCCCTGCAAGAAGCGCACGCTGGAAGATCAGGTCAACTGCAGTAGCATACGCCAGTACAACGAACGAATGCGAATGAAGGCAGACTGACCCAACAGCCCGCGTATGGGCTCTTTAAGTCTAGCGCGTCCCGGCGAGTGCTCTCGACGGCACTCGCCGCCGTTCCTGCTTCTGCCAACCGCCGGCCGTTCAGTCCGCCCGGCCCTGTCGTCCCTCCTTGAGCACGATGACCCCGATGCTGATGAACAACAGCACCACGCCCCACGGGCCCGCCACCCACAGGAACCACGGGTAGGCCGTTCCGGCGCCGGTGAGGTAAGGGATCAGCCAGATGGTGAAGCACAACGCGTTCACCCCGGCCCATACCAGCCACGGGATCACCAGCGCCGGGTCCATCCGGTTCCCCGCCGCGGGCGGGCGCGGGGCCTCGGCCGGAAGAGAACCGAGATCCATCTCGGGCAGGTCCCTGAAAAGCGGTACCAGCTCGCCTCGGGTACGCGCCTTGTAGGCGCTCTCCAAACGGGTGTTGAACTCGTCGTCGTCCAGGCGACCCTGCGCGAAGTGCTCCCGCAGCAGTTTGGCCACCCGCTCGCGATCGGCATCCGATACCCGGAGATCGGGCGAGTCCTCCGTCACGGCACACCTCTTAGTCGATCCCGGCTTTTCCGGCCGGATGGCCGTTAAGCGCCAGCGTAGCCGAGGAAGCCTGCCACCGCTGGGGGCCGGGCACCGGTTGGACCCTTTCAGAAACCGGGATCAGGGAAACCCAGTTCGGCGATCTTCACGCGGTTCTCCTCGCGGGCGGTGAGGACCAGCGGCCCGTCGGCGGTGACCGCCACCGAGTGCTCGAAGTGCGCCGACCGCTTGCCGTCGCGGGTGACCACGGTCCATTCATCGCTCAGCGACGCCACGTGCCGGGTGCCCTGGTTCGTCATGGGCTCGATCGCCAGGCACATGCCCTTGGTCAGTTTCATGCCCTTGCCCGGCTTGCCGTAGTTGAGCACATGCGGGTCCATGTGCATCTCGGTGCCGATTCCGTGGCCGCCGTACTCCTGGACGTTGCCGTACCTGCCCTGCGACCGTATGTAGCTCTCGATCGCGTGGCCGATATCACCGAGGTGCCGGCCCAGCCGCATCTCGGCGATACCCCGCCACATCGCTTCCTCGCAGACCTGCATCATCCGATGGTCCTCCGCGCTCACCTCGCCGATCGCGATCGTGATCGCGGAGTCGCCGTGCCACCCGTCGAGGATCGCCCCGCAGTCGACGGAGATGATGTCGCCGTTCTGCAGGACCTTGGTGTCCCGCGGGATGCCGTGCACCACCTCTTCGTTCACCGAAGCGCAGATCGACCCGGGGAAACCGTGGTAGCCCTTGAAGGACGGCACGGCATCGGCATCGCGGATGCTGCGCTCGGCGATGGCGTCGAGATCCAGCGTCGTCATGCCGGGCCGGGCGGTGTTCCGAAGCTCCTCCAGGGTGCGGGCCACGATCCGGCCCGCCTCCCGCATCTTCCGCACCTGCTCCGGAGTCTTCAACTGGACCGAGGGGTCGGCTCTGCGGAACATGTCAGGTCCGGCTCCGCAGGGCTTCCATGGCCCGCGCTGTGACGTCCTCCACCGGCCCGGTGGCCTTGATCGGGACGAGGAGACCCTCGTTGTCGTAGAACGAGACCAGCGGCGCGGTCTGCTCGTCGTAGACCTCCAGCCGGCGGCGGATGGTCTCCTCTCGGTCGTCATCGCGCTGGAACAGCTCGCCCCCGCAGGAGTCGCAGACGCCCTCGGTCTTCGGGGGATCGTAGTCCACGTGCTGCACGTGGCCGCAGTTCCGGCAGGAACGACGACCGGACAGTCGCTTGACGACCTCCTCCTTGTCGACCCTGAGTTCGAGCACGACGTCGAGCAGCTCGTCCAGCTCGCCGAGGATCTTGTTCAGGGTCTCGGCCTGCGCCACGTTGCGCGGGAAGCCGTCCAGCAGAAAGCCGGCCTTGGCGTCGTCCTGCGCCAGGCGGTCGCGGACCATCGCGTTGGTGACCTCGTCGGGAACGAGTTCACCGCGGTCCATGTACGTCTTGGCCTGATTACCAAGCTCCGTGCCACCGCTGACGTTGGCACGGAAGATGTCACCGGTGGACACCTTCGGGATCGACAATTCTGACGCCAAGATCTGGGCTTGGGTACCTTTACCGGCCCCAGGGGGCCCTACCAATACGGCACGCACTATCGCAGAAAACCTTCGTAGTTCCTCTGCTGGAGGTGACTCTCAATCTGCTTCACCGTGTCCAGCCCGACACCGACCATGATCAGGATGCTCGTACCACCGAATGGGAACCCCCCAGAGGCGCCTGCCGATCCGAGGGCGATCATTGGCAGTAGAGCGATCAGACCCAGGTACAGCGAACCGGGGGTCGTCAGCCGAGTCAGCACGTAGTCGAGATATTCGGCGGTCGGACGCCCCGGACGAATGCCCGGGATGAACCCACCGTACTTCTTCATGTTCTCGGCGACTTCGGCGGGGTTGAAAGTGATGGCCACGTAGAAGAACGCGAAGCCCACGATCAGGAAGAAGAACGTGGCCATGTACACCGGGTGCGTACCCGTGACGAAGTAGTCCTGGAGGAACCGCACCACGCGGTTCTCGGAGTCCTCGCCCATAAGGCCGATGGCGAGCTGCGGCAGGTACAGCAGCGAGGAGGCGAAGATGACCGGGATGATGCCGGCCTGGTTGACCTTCAGCGGAATGTAGGTGGAGCTGCCGCCGTACATCCGCCGGCCGACCATCCGCTTGGCGTACTGCACCGGGATCCGGCGCTGCGCCTGCTCCATGAAGACCACACCGGTGATCAGCACCAGGCCCGCGACGCAGATGAGGGTGAACAGCCAGGTCTCCTCCTCTTCCCACAGACCCGCGATGGAGGACGGGAAGACCGCGATCACCTGGGTGAAGATCAGCAACGACATGCCGTTTCCGACACCGCGCTCGGTGATCAGTTCACCGAACCACATGATGATGCCGGTACCGGCCGTCATCACGAAGACGATGGTCACCAGGGTCAGGATGTCCTGGTTGGGCATGTAGGTGTGCACCGGGATCTGCCCTTGGAACAGCTGCCCGGTGCGGGCCATCGCGACGATGCTCGTCGACTGGAGAATCGCCAGAGCCAGGGTCAGATATCGCGTGTACTGGGTGATCTTGCTCTGTCCCGCCTGGCCTTCCTTCTTCAGCGTCTCCAGTCGCGGGATGACCACTGTGAGCAGGTTGATGATGATGCTCGCAGTGATATACGGCATGATGCCCAGCGCGAAGACCGCAAGCTGCAGTAGTGCGCCACCACTGAACAGATTGACCAGCGCGTAAATGCCGGACGTGTCGGCGGCCTGCACCGCCTCCATCTGCTCCCTGATCGCCGCTGAGTTGATGCCCGGTGCGGGGATCACCGATCCCAGCCGGAAGATCGTCAGGATGAACAGTGTGAACAGCAGCTTGTTACGCAGGTCAGGCGTGCGGAACGCACGGACGAACGCACCTAGCACGTCTCCTCCTGCGAGGCTTCGGCGGCGGAACCGATTCGAGACATCGCGGCCGATCCTGAATCGTCGTATAGCGTCAGCACCGGGCGGCTGCCCGGGGCCCGGAAGTCATCAATCAAGCAGATGGCACTGTAACAGCCATCCACCGGGATGGGAGGATCTTCGAGCTCACAGCCGGTAGCCGGCCGCTCCCGGAAGGTCCTCCCGGTCCCGGGCTGGCAAAGCGCACAGAGGCGCCCGCGTGGCCCCAATCTAGTGGGTGTAACCAAACGGGCGCCCCATGAACGCATAGGTCGGATGTCGCTTCCTAGCGCTCGGTGACACTGCCACCGGCCGCGGCGATCTTCTCCTTGGCGGAGACGGAGAACGCGTGCGCGCTCACCTGCACCGCCACCGAGATCTCGCCGGTGCCCAGCACCTTGACAGGCTTGTTCTTGCGAACCGCTCCCTTGGCGACCAGGTCCTCGACGGTGACCTCGCCTCCGTTCGGGTAGAGCTCGCTCAGCTTGTCCAGGTTGACGACCTGGTAGACCGTCTTGAACCGGGCGTTGCTGAAACCCTTGAGCTTGGGAACCCGGCGGATGAGCGGCATCTGACCGCCCTCGAAACCCACCGGAACGGTCGAACGAGCCTTCGTCCCCTTGGTACCGCGTCCCGCCGTCTTTCCTTTGGAAGCCTCGCCGCGACCCTTGCGGATCTTGGCCTTGTTGGCACCGGCTGCCGGACGGAGGTGGTGGAGCTTGAGCGGCTCGTCGGTGGAGTACTCATTACTCATGAGTTGTCCTCCTCGACAGAGACGAGGTGCGCGACAACGTTGATCTGCCCGCGAACCTCAGGACGGTCCTCACGCGAAACAGACTTGCCGATCCGGCCGAGGCCCAGCGAACGGAGGCTGTCGCGCTGCTTCTGGGTGCCGCCGATCTTCGAGCGGACCTGCGTGATCTTCAGCTTCGCCATGGTCAGGCACCCGCCTTCGTTTCCGCCTGGGCGCGCAGCATGGCGGCCGGCGCGACGTCATCGAGCGGCATACCGCGGCGTGCGGCGATCTCCTCGGGACGCTTCAGCTGCTTGAGCCCGGCCACGGTCGCGTGCACGATGTTCAGCGGGTTCGCCGACCCCAGCGACTTGCTGAGGACGTCGTGGATGCCCGCGCACTCCAGCACCGCACGGACCGGACCGCCGGCGATGACACCGGTACCGGGCGCAGCGGGGCGCAGCAGGACGACGCCCGCGGCCTCCTCTCCCTGCACCCGGTGCGTGATCGTGCCCTGGATACGCGGTACCCGGAAGAAGTTCTTCTTCGCTTCGTCGACCCCCTTGGCGATCGCCGAGGGGACCTCCTTGGCCTTGCCGTAACCCACGCCGACCATGCCGTTGCCGTCACCGACGACGACCAGGGCGGTGAAGCTGAAACGCCGACCACCCTTGACGACCTTGGCGACCCGGTTGATGGTCACGACTTTCTCGATATAGGAGACACCCTTGTCTGCGGCGCCGCCGCGGCGATCGTCGCGGCGGTCTCGCCGCTCGCCACCGGCGCCGCGCCGCGGAGCTGCAGCCATCAGTGGTTCCTCTTCTCGTCGTAGTTCTTGCCCTGGACTGAGTTCATCTGATCAGAACTCCAGTCCGCCGGCGCGCGCGCCGTCAGCCACCGCGGCGACACGGCCGTGGTAGCGGTAACCCCCGCGGTCGAAGACGGCCGCGCCGATTCCGGCGTCCTTGGCACGCTGCGCCAGCAGCTCGCCGACCTGCCTCGACTTCTCGGTTTTGGTCTTCTCGGAGCTGCGGATCACCGGATCCATCGTGGACGCCGAGACCACGGTAACTCCCCTGGTGTCGTCCACCATCTGGGCGACCATGTGCTTGGAGGAGCGGGTGACGACCAGGCGCGGACGCTCGACCGTACCCGAGACCTTCTTGCGGACGCGCAGATGCCGCCGCGCACGGGAAGCCGCGCGCGTGGCTGCGCCCTTCCGGGGCCGCAACGTGCTCTTCGCCATGCTCACTTACCAGCCTTTCCGGCCTTGCGGCGGATCCGCTCGCCCTGGTATCGCACGCCCTTGGCCTTGTACGGGTCGGGCTTGCGCAGACTACGGATGTTCGCGGCAACCTGACCCACGAGCTGCTTGTCGATGCCCTCGACGTGCAGCACGGTCGGCTTCTCCACCCGGAAGGTGATGCCGTCCGGCGGCTCCACCGTGATGGGGTGGCTGTAGCCCAGGGAGAACTCCAGGTTGGAGCCCCTCGACTGGACGCGGTACCCCACACCGTGGATCTCCAGGGTCTTGATGAAGCCCTTTGAGACGCCCTCGATGAGGTTCGCGAGCAGGGCACGGGTGAGCCCGTGCAGCGAGCGGTTCTCGGGTTGGTCGTCCGGACGCGTGACCGTGATCGTGCCGTCCTCCTGTGAGACGGTGATCGGTTCGGTCACGGTGTGGCTCAGTTCGCCCTTCGGCCCCTTGACTTTGACGTCTTGCCCGTCAATCGTGACTTCGACGCCCTTCGGGACCGAGATCGGCAGTCGACCGATACGCGACATGCTGAAATCTCTCCCTTTACCAAACGTAGGCGAGGACTTCGCCGCCCACGCCGCGCTTCTTGGCCTGCTTGTCGGTCATGAGGCCACCGGACGTCGAAATGATGGCCACGCCGAGGCCACCCAGGACCCGCGGAAGGTTGTCCTTCTTCGCGTAGACCCGCAGACCCGGCTTGGAGACCCGGCGGACGCCGGCGATCGAACGCTCCCGAGTGGGCCCGTACTTGAGCTCCACCACAAGGCTCTGACCAACCGGGGCGTCCTCGGTGCGCCAGCCCTGGACGTAGCCCTCCTGCTGGAGGATCTCGGCGATGTGTGCCTTGATCTTGGAATACGGCATCTTGACGGTGTCGTGGTATGCCGAATTCGCGTTGCGCAGACGCGTGAGCATATCTGCGATGGGGTCGGTCATCGTCATGGCCGATTGGCCCTTCCTCGCCGCGGTTTCCCCAAGGGCAGGTGCCTGAGCCTGTTCGTGCACGCTCGCTGGCGCACCGACTCCTCTAGGACCTACGGCGTGGTCGTGGGCACCATACCGGAGCCTCCGGTATCGTGCCCGATCGGTTAACTGTCTTGTGAATGCTTTCGCGCGGCGGGTCCTACCGGCCGCTTGATCGAACTGCCGCGGACAGCGGCAATCCCGGGGCCGGTCCCGAATAGGACCGGCCCGGAAGGGATTTACCAGCTGGCCTTGGTGATGCCCGGGAGCTCGCCCCGGTGCGCCATCTCGCGGAAGCAGATCCGGCAGAGGCCGAACTTCCGGTAAACGGCGCGCGGACGACCGCACCGCGAGCATCGAGTATATCCGCGAACGGCGAACTTCGGCTTCCGGTTCGCCTTGGCGATCAGTGCCTTCTTAGCCATCTGTCGTCACCTTTCAGGCTTCCTTGAACGGGAAACCGAGCCGCTTGAGCAGGCTCCGGCCCTCGTCATTGGTGGCCGCCGAGGTGACGACCGTGATGTCCATACCCCGGGGCCGATCGATCTTGTCCGGGTTGACCTCGTGGAACATCACCTGCTCGGTCAGACCGAACGTGTAGTTGCCCTGGCCGTCGAACTGGTTCGGGGACAGCCCACGGAAGTCGCGGATCCGGGGAAGCGCCAGCGAGAGCAGGCGGTCGAGGAACTCCCACATCCGGTCGCCGCGCAGCGTGACGCTGGCGCCGATCGGCATGCCCTCGCGCACCTTGAACTGCGCGATCGACTTCTTCGCCCGGTTGATCTTCGGCTTCTGCCCGGTGATCACCGACAGGTCGGCGACCGCGCCCTGGATCAGTTTCGCGTCGCGAGCCGCCTCGCCGATCCCCATGTTGACCACGATCTTGGTCACCTTGGGGATCTGCATGACGTTGCCGTAACCGAACTCCTCGCGGAGTCCCGAAACGATCTCGGAGCGGTACTTCTCCTTGAGGCGGGGAACCGGCCGGGCCTCGGAGGCACTGGTGGCGTTGTCGTCAGTTGTAACCGTCATCAGATGTCCTTACCGGTACGGCGGGAGATCCGAACTTTCGTTCCGTCTTCCTCGAAGCGGTAACCGACACGGGCAGGCTTGCCGTTCTCCGCGAGCGCGACATTGCTCACGTGGATCGGCGCCTCCTTGGTGACGACCTCGCCCTGCTGACCGCCCGCCGGGTTGGCCTTCTTGTGCTTCTTGATGAGGTTGACGCCCTCGACGACGACACGCTGCTCCTTGGGAAGAGCCCTGATGACCTTCCCGGTGGCACCCTTGTCCTTGCCGGCGATGACGATGACCTCGTCGTTCTTCTTGATCTTCATCGCCTAGAGCACCTCCGGCGCTAGCGAGATGATGCGCATGTACCTGTTGTCCCGCAGCTCACGACCGACCGGGCCGAAAATACGGGTGCCTCGCGGGTCCCCGCCGTCCTTGATGAGCACGGCGGCGTTCTCATCGAAGCGGATGTAGGAGCCGTCGGGCCGGCGGCGCTCCTTCCTGGTGCGCACGATCACGGCCTTGACGACATCGCCCTTCTTCACGCCGGCGCCGGGAAGGGCGTCCTTCACCGTCGCCACGATGGTGTCGCCGATGCCCGCGTAGCGCCGACCCGAGCCGCCAAGGACACGGATGGTCAGGATCTCCTTTGCCCCCGTGTTGTCGGCGACCTTGAGTCGCGACTCCTGCTGAATCACGTCTGCTCCTGATAACTGCGCACGAGCCGATGCCCGCGCATGCTAGGTGGTCTCACCCCTTGGGCGGCCGACTCCGGTCGAGAACCGGCCGCCGAGGCAGGGGTCTACTTAGCCTTCTCCAGGATCTCCACGACGCGCCAGCGCTTGGTCGCGGAGAGCGGCCGGGTCTCCATCATGCGCACCCGGTCGCCGACGCCGCAGGTCTCCGCTTCGTCGTGGGCCTTGTACTTCGTGGTGCGGCGGATGACCTTGCCGTAAAGCGAGTGCTTCACGCGGTCCTCCACCTCGACAACGACAGTCTTCGACATCTTGTCGCTGACGACATAACCTTCGCGCACCTTACGGTAGTTACGCGCGGCAGTCTGCTTGTTGGTTTCGCTCATTCGGCCGCTTCCTTCGTCTTCTCAGCCGACTCACCAGCAAGCGGCACAATGCCGAGCTCGTGCTCCCGCATCACCGTGTAGATCCGGGCGATCTCACGCTTCACGGTGCGCAGCCGACTGTGGTTGTCCAGCTGCCCGGTGGCGGCCTGGAAGCGGAGGTTGAACAGCTCTTCCTTCGCCTCCTTGAGCTTGTCGACCAGGTCCTCCACGGACTGGCTCCGAAGCTCCCGGGCGGTCAGGGACTTCGCCATCACGCCTCCACTTCGCGCTTACTGCTTGCCTTCTCAAAGCCCGGTGACGGGAGCCCGTGCATCGCACGCATCATTACTCCCACACCTCGCGCTTCACGAACTTGCACTTCATCGGCAGCTTGTGCATCGCCCTGCGCATGGCCTCCTTGGCCACCGGCTCCGCCACACCCGAGAGCTCGAACATCACGCGCCCGGGCTTGACCGGCGCGACCCACCACTCGGGCGAACCCTTACCGGAACCCATGCGGGTTTCGGCGGGCTTCTTGGTCATGGGCCGGTCCGGGAAGATGTTGATCCACACCTTGCCGCCACGGCGGATGTGCCGTGTCATGGCGATACGGGCGGCCTCGATCTGCCGGTTGGTGACGTAGGCGGCCTCCAGCGCCTGGATGCCGTACTCACCGAAGTTGACCTTCGTGCCACCCTTGGCGCGACCGCTGAGGTCCGGGTGGTGCTGCTTGCGGTACTTGACCTTGCGAGGAATGAGCATCGGTCAGCTCCCCTCTTTCCCGGAGTTCTCGGCGCCCTGCGCCGCCTCGGCGGACGCGCCGGACTTGGCCTCCGACTGCTGGCCCTGGCCGCCCTGCTGCTGGCCGCCACGGCGCCGGCGCTGCGAACGCTCGCGGCGCTGCTGGCCGCCGCCACCACCGCCACCGCCCGGAGTGCGCTGCGCGGCCTGGGCGGCCTCGCGCTCAGCCCGGGTCTGCGGGGCGTCGCCCTTGTAGATCCAGACCTTCACACCGATGCGACCGAACGTCGTCCGGGCCTCGAAGAACCCGTAGTCGATGTCGGCGCGCAGGGTGTGCAGCGGCACGCGGCCCTCGCGGTAGAACTCCGAACGCGACATCTCAGCGCCGCCGAGACGGCCTCCGCACTGGATGCGGATGCCTTTGGCGCCGCTCTTCATCGCGCTCTGCATCGCCTTACGCATCGCCCGACGGAACGCGACCCGGCTCGACAGCTGCTCCGCGACGCCCTGAGCGACGAGCTGAGCGTCGATCTCAGGCGTCTTGACCTCGAAGACGTTCAGCAGAACCTGCTTCTTCGTCAGTTTCTCGAGGTCGGCGCGGATGCGGTCCGCCTCCGAGCCCCGCCGGCCGATGACGATGCCCGGCCGTGCGGTGTGCACGTCGACGCGGACACGGTCGCGGGTGCGCTCGATGTCCACCTTGGAGATTCCGGCACGTTCCATACCGCGGTTGAGCAGCCGGCGGATGGCCACGTCTTCCTTGACGTAGTCCTTGTACAGCTTGTCGGCGTACCACCGGCTCTTGAAATCGGTGGAGATACCCAGCCGGAACCCGTGCGGGTTGACCTTCTGCCCCACTATCGGGTCCTTTCCTTCGTCTTGGTTGACGAGGCGCCCGCGGTCTCCTTCGGCTCGACGACCACAGTGATGTGGCTCGTCCGCTTGGTGACCCGGAATGCCCGGCCGAAGCCTCGCGGCCGAATCCGCTTCAGGGTCGGACCCTCGTCCACCCAGGTGCGGCTAACCACCAGCGTCTCGCGGTCCAGCTTGTCGTTGTGCTCGGCATTGGCGATGGCGCTCGCGAGCACCTTGCCCACCGGTTCGCTCGCCGTCTGGGGCGCGAACCGGAGTACCGCCTGTGCCTCGTCAGCGGGCAACCCGCGAATAAGGTCCACCACCCGGCGGGCCTTTCGGGGCGTAACACGGACGTACCGTGCCTGTGCCCTCGTTCCCATCGCTTTCCCTCGCTCACGGAAATCACCCCCACGCACCGTGGGGAAATGGCTCTTACTCCTGCTGCAACCGCTAACGGCGGCTACGGCGGTCCTCCTTGACGTGGCTCCGGAAAGTGCGCGTGGGAGCGAACTCGCCGAGCTTGTGGCCGACCATCGATTCGGACACGAACACCGGAACGTGCTTGCGACCGTCGTGGACGGCGATCGTGTGCCCGATCATCTCCGGGATGATCATGGAACGCCGCGACCACGTCTTGATGACGTTCTTGGTGCCCTTCTGATTCTGGTCCTCCACCTTCTTGAGAAGGTGGTGATCGACGAAGGGGCCCTTCTTTAGGCTACGTGGCATCAGACGTGCTCCTTACCGCTTCTTCTTGCTACGCCGACGCACGATGAGCCGATCGCTGGCCTTCTTCGGCTTCCGGGTGCGCCCCTCGGGCTTGCCCCAAGGGCTGACCGGGTGGCGTCCACCCGAGCTCTTGCCCTCACCGCCGCCGAGGGGGTGGTCGACCGGGTTCATGACCACACCGCGGACGGAGGGGCGCTTGCCCTTCCACCGCATGCGGCCGGCCTTGCCCCAGTTGATGTTGGACTGCTCGGCGTTGCCGACCTGCCCGACCGTGGCGCGGCAGGTGATCTCGACCTGGCGCATCTCACCGGAGGGCATGCGCAGCGTTGCGTACTTGCCTTCCTTGGCCAGCAACTGGATCTGCGAACCAGCGGAGCGGCCCAGCTTCGCGCCGCCGCCCGGCTTCAGCTCGACCGCGTGCACGAACGTACCCGTGGGGATGTTGCGCAGCGGGAGGCAGTTGCCGGGCTTGATGTCGGACTTCGGGCCGTTCTCGATCTTGTCGCCCTGCTTCAGGCCGGCCGGGGCGAGGATGTAGCGCTTCTCCCCGTCGACGTAGTGCAGCAGAGCGATCCGCGCGGTCCGGTTCGGGTCGTACTCGATGTGCGCGACCTTCGCGGGAACGCCGTCCTTGTCGTGGCGGCGGAAGTCGATCACGCGGTAGGCACGCTTGTGCCCCCCGCCCTGGTGGCGTGCGGTGATACGGCCGTGGCCGTTGCGACCACCCTTGGAGTGAAGCGGACGGACCAGGGACTTCTCCGGTTCCGAGCGTGTGATTTCGACGAAGTCGCTCACGCTCGAACCGCGGCGCCCCGGCGTCGTCGGCTTGTGTCTACGAATGCCCATCTTCTTCGCGCATTCCTTTGCGTGGTAATTGGTTCGAAGCGGTCAAGCGGACGGGATCAGACACCGAAAATGTCGATCCGGTCCCCTTCCTGCACGCTCACGATCGCGCGCTTGGTGTCGGGCCGCTTCCCGTAACCGAAACGCGTCCGCTTACGCTTGCCCGGACGGTTGATCGTGTTCACGCTGGTGACCTTCACATCGAAGATCTTCTCGACCGCGATCTTGATCTGCGTCTTGTTGGCGTCGGGCCGGACGATGAACGTGTACTTATTCTCGTCCAGCAGCCCATAGCTCTTCTCGGAAATCACCGGTTCGATGATGATGTCCCGAGGGTCGGGGATCCTCACTGGTCGTCCTCCTGAGACGTCGCGGCCTGCGAGGTGCCGGCCGCGTGAGCCAGGAACTCCTCGTAACCGCGCTCGGTGAAGACGACGTCGTCCGACTTCAGGACGTCGTAGGTGTTCACCTGACCGGCGTCGAGGATGTGCACCTCGTCCAGGTTGCGCAGCGCCAGACGGTTGTGCTTGTCGTTGCGGTCCAGGACCACCAGCACCTTGCGGGACTCGGTGACCTGGCGCAGCGCCTTCTGCGCGGTCTGGGTGCGCTTGCTGGTCGTGTCCTCGGCGAGAAACTCGCTGACGATGTGCACCCGGCCGTGGCGCGCCCGGTCCGAGAGAGCCGCGCGCAGAGCGGCGGCCTTCATCTTCTTGGGCGTGCGCTGGCTGTAGTCGCGGGGCTTGGGCCCGTGCACCGTGCCACCGCCGACGAACTGCGGGGCGCGGATGGAGCCCTGCCGAGCGCGGCCGGTGCCCTTCTGCCGGTACGGCTTCTTGCCACCGCCGCGGACCTCACCGCGGGTCTTCGTGGAGTGCGTCCCCTGGCGGGCAGCGGCCTGCTGCGCGATGACGACCTGGTGGATCAGCGGGATGTTCACCTGCTGCTCGAAGATCGAGCTCGGGAGCTCGACGCTCCGTCCGGCCGCACCATCGGGGTTCGTGACCTTGATCGTCGCCATGGCTTAGTTGTCCCCCTTCACGGCGGTGCGGACGAGCACCAGCCCGCCGTTGGGACCGGGCACCGCACCCTTGACAAGGATGATCCCCTTCTCGGCGTCAACCTGGTGCACGAGGAGGTTCTGGACGGTCTTGCGCGTGTTGCCCATGCGTCCGGCCATCTTCGTCCCCTTGAACACGCGCGCCGGAGTGGCGGCGCCGCCGATGGCCCCGGGAGAGCGGTGCTTGCGCTGGGTACCGTGCGAGGCGCCGAGGCCGTGGAAGCCGTGGCGCTTCATCACACCGGTGAAGCCCTTGCCCTTGCTCTTGCCCGTGACATCGACCTTCTGGCCGGGCTCGAACGCGTCGGCACTCACTTCCTGCCCAAGCTCGTACTCGGGGGCGTCGGCCGTGCGTACCTCGACGTAGTGCCGGCGCGGGGTCAGACCATGCCTGCGCAGGTAATCGCCGAGCGGCTTGTTCACCTTGCGCGGGTTGATCTGCCCGTAGCCGAGCTGGATGGCGGAGTAGCCATCGGTATCCGGAGTCCGGACGCGGGTCACGACGCACGGACCGGCCTTCAGGACCGTCACGGGCACGATCCTGCCCGCGTCGTCGAAGACCTGGGTCATGCCGAGCTTCTCGCCCAGAACTCCCTTGATCTGCTTGGTGGCCATGTCTGTGCGTCCCTTACAGCTTGATCTCGATGTCGACGCCGGCCGGAAGATCGAGTCGCATGAGCGAATCGACGGTCTTCGGCGTCGGGTCGATAATGTCGATCAGCCGCTTGTGCGTGCGCATCTCGAAATGCTCACGCGAGTCCTTGTATTTGTGCGGCGAACGGATGACACAGTAAACATTCTTCTCCGTCGGCAACGGCACCGGGCCAGCGACCTGCGCGCCGGTCCGCGTCACGGTCTCGACGATCTTGCGAGCCGAGCTGTCGATGACCTCGTGGTCATAGGCCTTGAGCCGAATGCGGATCTTCTGTCCCGCCATGGTGGCCTTTTCGTCCTTCGCTTCAGTGTCCGTAGAGGCGCGGTACCGATTGACCGGCCCTGTGCCCTGCAGAGGCTGCCCTTGTCGTTTTGAGGCCCTATTCACCTGAGAAACTGCTACAGGGCTGTCCCCTGAGGCGCATCACCGCTACAGAGCCCGATGACGTCGTTCATGGTGTGGCGGCCGAGCCGATCTCCGGCCCGACCGCCCCAGAGGCGATGCCGCCGTGGAGGCACCGCCTCTCGCGTTTGGTGCTACTTGATGATCTTCGTGACGCGGCCCGCGCCGACGGTCCGGCCACCCTCGCGGATGGCGAACTTCAGGCCCTCTTCCATGGCGACCGGCTGGATCAGCTGAACCGACATCTCGGTGTTGTCGCCCGGCATGACCATCTCGGTGCCCTCGGGCAGCGTGACGACGCCGGTGACGTCCGTGGTGCGGAAGTAGAACTGCGGCCGGTAGTTGTTGAAGAAGGGCGTGTGACGGCCGCCCTCGTCCTTGGACAGGATGACGACCTGCGCCTCGAACTCGGTGTGCGGGGTGGTCGTGCCCGGCTTGATGACGACCTGGCCGCGCTCGACGTCCTCGCGCTTGATGCCGCGCAGCAGCAGGCCGACGTTGTCACCGGCCTGGCCCTGGTCGAGCAGCTTGCGGAACATCTCAACGCCGGTGACGGTCGTCGTCTGCTTCTCTTCCTTGATGCCGACGATGTCGACCGTCTCGTTGACGTTGATGATACCGCGCTCGACGCGGCCGGTGACGACCGTGCCGCGGCCGGTGATCGAGAAGACGTCCTCGATCGGCATCAGGAACGGCTTGTCGACGTCGCGCTCCGGGTTCGGGACGTGCTCGTCGACAGCCTTCATGAGCTCCATGACCTGCTGTCCCCAGGTCTCGTCACCCTCCATCGCCTTGAGCGCGGAGACCTTGACGACGGGGACCTCGTCGCCCGGGAACTCGTACTCGTTGAGGAGCTCGCGGACCTCCAGCTCGACCAGGTCGAAGATCTCCTCATCGTCGACCATGTCGGCCTTGTTCAGGGCGACGACGATGTAGGGGACGCCGACCTGGCGGGCCAGCAGGACGTGCTCCTTGGTCTGCGGCATCGGACCGTCGGTGGCGGCGACGACCAGGATCGCGCCGTCCATCTGCGCGGCACCGGTGATCATGTTCTTCACGTAGTCCGCGTGACCGGGGCAGTCCACGTGAGCGTAGTGGCGCTGCTCGGTCTGGTACTCGACGTGCGCCACGGAGATCGTGATGCCGCGCTCCTTCTCCTCGGGAGCGTTGTCGATGTCCTCGAACGGCGTGAACGGGTTGAGCTCCGGAAGCGCGTTGTGCAGGACCTTGGTGATGGCGGCGGTAAGTGTGGTCTTACCGTGGTCGATGTGACCGATGGTGCCAATGTTTACGTGCGGCTTGGTCCGCTCGAACTTAGCCTTCGCCACTGGATTTCTCCTAGACGTACGGGTTGCTAGCTAACTGGTTACGTGTCGCGGTTACTCGCCGCGCGCCTTCGCCACAATCTCTTCGGCGACATTGGACGGGACCTCCGCGTAGGTGTCGAACACCATCGTGTACTGTGCTCGACCCTGCGTACGGCTGCGCAGGTCACCCACGTAGCCGAACATCTCTGACAGGGGCACCTGCGCCTTGACGACCCGTGCGCCGGAGCGTTCCTCCATGGACTGGATCTGTCCCCGACGGCTGTTCAGGTCGCCGATCACATCGCCCATGTAGTCCTCGGGCGTCGTGACCTCGACCGCCATCACCGGCTCCAGCAGGACCGGCTTGGCCTTGCGTGCCGCCTCCTTGAAGGCCATGGAACCGGCGACCTTGAACGCGAGTTCGGAGGAGTCCACGTCGTGGTACTGGCCGTCCTGCAGCGTCACCTTGATGCCCACGATCGGGTACCCGGCGAGGACACCGAACTCCGCGGCTTCCTGGCATCCGGCGTCCACCGACGGGATGTACTCCCGCGGGATGCGGCCGCCGGTGATGTTGTTGACGAACTCGTAACCGGCGCTGTCGCCTTCACCATCGGCCACGAGCGGTTCGAGGTCGATGACGACACGACCGAACTGGCCCGAGCCACCCGTCTGCTTCTTGTGGGTGTACTCGACCTTCTCGATCTTCTTGCGAATGGTTTCGCGGTAGGCCACCTGCGGCTTGCCGATGTTGGCCTCGACCTTGAACTCGTCGCGCATCCGGTTGACGAGTACCTCCAGGTGCAGCTCACCCATACCGGCGATGACCGTCTGGCCGGTCTCCTCGTCCGTGGAGACCTGGAAGGACGGGTCCTCGTCGGCGAGCCGCTGAATGGCGATGGAGAGCTTCTCCTGGTCGCTCTTCGTCTTCGGCTCGATGGCGACCTGGATGACCGGCGCGGGGAAGGACATCGACTCCAGGACGATCGGCTGCGCCGCACTGCACAGCGTCTCGCCGGTCGTGGTGTCCTTCAGTCCCATGACGGCGACGATGTCGCCCGCGCCGACGCGGTCGATCTCCTCGCGCTTGTTGGAGTGCATCCGGTAGATCTTGCCGATGCGCTCCTTGCGGCCCTTCACCGAGTTCAACACCTGTGTGCCGGTCTCGATGACACCGGAGTAGACGCGCAGGTAGGTCAGCTTACCCAGGTGCGGGTCGCTCATGATCTTGAAGACCAGAGCGGACATGGGCTCTTCCTCGCTCGGTTTGCGGGAGAGGGCGGCCTCCTGCTTCTCGTCCTTGGGGTCGTGGCCGGTGATGGCGCTGACGTCCAGTGGCGAGGGAAGGTAGGCGACGATCGCGTCCAGCAGGGGCTGCACGCCCTTGTTCTTGAACGCGGTGCCGCACAGGACCGGAATCGCGGTGCCGGCGATCGTGGCGCGCCGGATGGCCGGCACGATCTGCTCGATGGTGGGCTCCTCGCCCTCCAGGTAGAGCTCCATGATCTCGTCGTCGGCCTCGGCCAGGATCTCGATGAGCTTGTCGTGCCCCTCGCGCGCCGCCTCGACGTGCGATTCCGGAATGTCGATGGTGTCGTACATCTCGCCCTTGGCGGCCTCGTCGTTCCAGACGTAGGCCTTCATCCGGACGAGGTCGATGACACCCTTGAAGTCGGCTTCGGCCCCGATCGGCAACTGGATCGGCATCGGCGTGGTGCCGAGACGGTCGGAGAACATGTCGACGCAGCGCTGGAACTCCGCACCGATCTTGTCCATCTTGTTGATGAAGCAGATCCGCGGAACGCCGTAGCGGTCAGCCTGCCGCCACACCTGCTCGGACTGGGGCTCCACACCTTCCTTGGCGTCGAACACCGCGACCGCGCCGTCGAGCACACGCAGCGAGCGCTCGACCTCGACCGTGAAGTCCACGTGGCCGGGCGTGTCGATGATGTTGACGGTGTGGTCGTCCCAGTGAGTGGTGGTCGCGGCGGACGTGATCGTGATCCCGCGCGACTGCTCCTCCTTCATCCAGTCCATGGTGGCGGCGCCGTCATGGACCTCACCGAGCTTGTAGTTCACGCCGGTGTAGAAGAGGATCCGCTCAGTCGTCGTGGTCTTGCCCGCGTCGATGTGCGCCATGATCCCGATGTTGCGGACCGTGGCAAGGTCAAGAGCAGTGGTAGCCATTTGGCTTGTCTTCTCTCGGTCTCAGGTATCGAATAGGCCGCGGGATTACCAACGGTAGTGAGCGAAAGCCTTGTTGGACTCCGCCATCTTGTGGGTGTCCTCGCGACGTTTGACGCTGGCGCCCAGACCATTGCTGGCGTCGACCAGCTCATTCATGAGGCGCTCGGTCATGGACTTCTCGCGGCGCTTGCGCGCGTACGTGACCAGCCACCGAAGGGCGAGCGTGGTGCTCCTGGAGGCACGGACCTCGACCGGCACCTGGTAGGTGGCGCCACCGACTCGGCGGCTGCGCACCTCGAGGGCGGGCTTCACGTTGTCCAGCGCACGCTTCAGAACCACGAGCGGGTCTTGGCCGGTCTTCTCCCGAGCACCCTCGAGAGCGTCGTAGACGATGCTCTGGGCGATGGAGCGCTTACCGTCCAGCAGCACCTTGTTGATCAGTGCGGTCACCAGCGGCGATCCGTAGACCGGGTCGGTGATCAGCTGGCGCTTTGGCGCCGGGCCCTTGCGCGGCATGCTTACTTCTCCTTCTTAGCGCCGTAACGGCTGCGCGCCTGCTTGCGGTTACGGACGCCCTGGGTGTCGAGTGACCCGCGGACGACCTTGTACCGGACACCCGGCAGGTCCTTCACACGGCCACCACGCACGAGCACGATGGAGTGTTCCTGCAGGTTGTGCCCGATGCCGGGAATGTAGGCCGTGACCTCGGTCCCGCTGCTCAACTTCACACGGGCGACCTTGCGCAGCGCGGAGTTCGGCTTCTTCGGCGTAGTGGTGTAAACACGCGTGCACACACCACGACGCTGCGGACTCCCCTTCAGCGCCGGGGTCTTGTTCTTCGCGACCTTGTCCTGTCGGCCCTTGCGGACCAGCTGCTGGATGGTGGGCACAGCGTCTCCGTACTTCTCCTCGTGACCTACGCCGGTTCTCTTAGCCGATATCGCTATCGATGACCTGCTGGATTTCCCGTTCCCCCCGACCCCCGCATCCGGGCGTGTCGCCATCTGTCCCACGCATGCGGGATCCGAGTAAGCCCGCCTGGCGGCCGATTGTCGTGGGAGGAGGTATCACGCACCGCTCTCGGTCCACCGCCCCTCGGGACGGTTCAAAAGCGCGCACGTGTGACCCGTTGACTCACGGGCACGAAGTTAGAGCGTACCGAAGCCGGTCTGCCCGGTCAAAACGGCGACCGTGAACTCCGGCACACGCCCTTCTACGCCCTATGCTGCCGTAGGTCTCTTCTAGTGTACGCGGTCCGCACGAGTGCTCGCGTTGGTTTTCCGGCACCGCGCCTGGAACGGGGCGGCGGCCGGTGGCGGGAGCCGGCCCGGACGAGTCCCCGGTGAGCCGCCTCTCACCCGGAGGACGGCGGCTCACCGGGGATGAACCTGACCAGGAAGATCCGAGGCCACAGTTTTCCGGTGACCAGGAAGGTGTCGCTGCCCGGAACCACCGCGATGCCGTTGAGGACGTCGGCCTGGGAGCGCTCGGATTCCGACAGCAGCCCGGAGGCGTCCACCACGGCCTCGACCTCCCCGCTCTCCGGGTCGATCCGCACGATCTCGTCGGTGGGCCACACGTTGGCCCACACCGCGCCGTCGGCGCACTCCAGTTCGTTGATCCTCTCCAGCGGCTCGCCCCCGAACGTCACCCGGGTGGAGGACAAGGGGGCGAACGTCTCCGGGTCGCGGAAGGTCAGCTCGGCACTCCCGTCGCTCATGACCAGCCGGTCGCCTTCCCGGTCGTGGCACAGTCCCCATCCCTCGCCGGAGTAGTCCGCCCGCCCGGTCTCCTCCAGCGTCTCGGCGTCGCGCCGGATCGCGGTCTCCTCGCGCCAGGTGAGCTGCCACACAGTGTCGCCGGCGAGGGTGAGTCCCTCGCCGAAAGCGCTGTCGGGGAGTTCCGCACGGCGCTCGACCGCTCCGGTCTCCGGCTCCACGATGCGGGCGTCGGACTCGCCGTAGCGGCCGGCGCTCTCGTACAGCGCTTCGCCACGCAGCTCCAGCCCCTGGGTGAAGGCCCCCGTATCGTGCGGGTGGCTTTCGACGACCTCGACCCGGAGGCGCTCCACATCGGTGGCGGTGGCCGCCGGCTCCCTCTCCTTCGACAGGGAGGCGACCGGAAGCGCGATCAGCGCCCCCGCGATCACCGTGGCTCCCGTCCATCGGCACAGTGGAGGCACGGCTCCTACCCGATTCCGTTCCGAAGCGCGGCAAGGGGACACCACCCTAAGAGAACCGGTTCCGTTAAGCGGTTCTTCGGCACGCTGAAGTACGAACATCTCTACCGCGCCACCGTCGGCGACGGCAACGCCCTCGCCGTCGAACACTGCGGTTAGCGTGTGGCCTTTGGCTGACCCGCTACTTGACCGGGAGGTCCTGACATGACCAGTAAGTTCACCGAGCTTGCGATCGACTGTGCCGATCCAGGCGGTCTCGCCCGGTTCTGGTGCTCGGTCCTTGACTACGAGGTGCAAGACGAAGACGACGGAATTGTCACAATTGGCCTCCCTATGGGGCCTGAAGGCAAGAACCACCTTGGCCCAGTGCCACCGACGTTGACATTCGCGCACGTGCCCGAGGGCAAGACCGTCAAGAACAGGCTCCACCTCGACGTCAACCCAGCCGACAGGGAGCAGGACGAAGAGGTCCGTCGCCTGCTCGATCTAGGTGCTCGACACGCCGACGTCGGCCAAGGCGATGAGAGCTGGGTCGTACTCACCGACCCAGAGGGGAACGAGTTCTGCGTCCTTGCGGGCCGCCGCCCCTGATCGGAGGCCGCACACCGCGCCAGACCTACTTCCGCCTCGCCTACCCACGCTCACGCGAACACGATGAGGAGCCCCTCCAAAGACGCAGAATCCCGACCCGAGCAAGATCAAACTCTGCCGACTTCTTGACTCCTGACACTGATCGGTCATGGCCAGCACCGAGTACGAGGCCCACACGGGATGGAAAGTGCGGCTCTGCTCGTCGGTGGGAAGCGCCTCGGCGAGGAACGCCTCGACGAACGCGCGCGGCGGGGGAGGACTCGGCAGCCGGGCCAGGCGCGCCGCCCACCGCTCGCTGCTGCGGTGCCCGAGGTGCCGCAGAGCGGCCACCCCCTGGCGTTCGCCTCGCTGGTCGGCCTCTCCGCTCTCACTCTGCCCGTTGCCGCGCTCATGCGGCGGCACACCCGCGCTTCCCCCGACGCGTGACCGGCCGCTACGTTTCCGGCCGGGGCGTCCCGGAGCGGTCCGCGGCCCCCTTTCCGGCCCTCCGCCCGAACAGCCGGGTGAGCGGCGTCGCCGTCACCCCGTGTACGAGCACCGACGCGCAGATGACGAGGCTGCCCACCGTCCATGCCAGATTGGTCGGCGTCTCGCGGACCGACAGGCTGGCGTAGAACAGCGCGGCGGCGCCTACCGGGCCGAACCAGCCGAGGAATGCGGCCTCCCGCACGCCGTGGACAGACCTCATGAACGGCCCCAACGCCAGGAAGGCGGGCAGGCGGCGGAGCAGGAGAACGGCGACGACCAGCACGGGACCACGCCAGCCCAGCTCGGCCCACTCCTGCCAGGGCAGCGTGATACCGAGCAGGACGAACACGGGAAGCAGGAAGAAGTCGTTGGCCGCCTCCTGGACCTGTTCCTCGTCCCGGTCCTCCTGCTCGGAGATGACGTTTCGGAACACGAGCCCGGCGACGAACACGCCGAGCAGACCGTTGGTCTTCGCCAGCTCGGTCGCGCCGAGCACGGTGACGGTCAGCGAGAGGCTGAAGACGATGTAGGAGGTCCGGGCCACGCGATCGCTCCGGTGCGCCCACCTCAGCGCCCGCCCGGCCGCGTACCCCAGTGCGCCGCCGAACACCACGGCGAAGAGCACCTCCCACAGCATGACCCTCAGCAGCCATTCCGACAGCGCGTCGCTCGGGGGCAGCGTCAGCATCAGAACCGCCAGGAACACCAGCGGATAGCTCAACGCGTCATTGGCCCCCGCCTCAGCGGAGAGGAAATGCCGCATCCGCGCGGGGAGGTTCCGCTCGGCTTCGGACCCCTGGACGATGGTGCTGGAGATCACCGGATCGGTCGGCGCTATGACGGCCCCCACCAGCAGCGCCACCCAGAGCGGGACCGCGAGGACCGCGTAGGCGAGGAGCCCGCTCACCAGCCACATGGCGATCATGACCGGTCCCAGCACGATGGCGAGCGATCGGGCGTGCGTGCGCAGATAGTCGCGGGGCAGGCGCAGGGCGATGGCCATCAGCGACACAGCGACCGTGAGCTGGGAAAGCCGTTCCAGAAGGACGGTCTCCTCGCCCAGTTCGGCCGGCGTGAGCAGGCCCAGGACCTCCGGACCCAGCAGGACCCCTAGAAGGAGGGCGAGCAGCGGGCCGGACAGGAAGTGCTGTTTGATCGGCCCGGACAGCAGGCCCAGCACCAGGACCGTCGCCCCGATCGCCGTAAGCCCGACGTCGAACGCCGTCACCCCATCGCCCCCAGGCTCCCCCGAGCGTACCCCCGCATTCTCACCGATCACGGGGCGTGGTCGCCCTGTGGGACACGCCGTTGTGGACAGAAGACGGCGGTGCCCTGCCGCCCGGGTCCGGGCGGCAGGGCACCGCCGCTTCGCTTCCTCAGCCGATGATGAACGACGCAGCGCCCCATGCGACAGCGAGGATGGAGAGCACGATTCCGACCCATGCCAGGATCGTGCCGATCCGCACCAGGTTCTCGCCCTCCAACTCTCCGCCGGAGCGCCGGATCCTCGACCGCGCCTTCGGACCCATGATCAGCGCGGCGACCACGCCGACCACCCCGATAACCGGAACCAGGGCGAGGATGCCCAACCATAGTGTGGTCGTGGCCCCGCGGTCGGTCTCGGGCCAGTACTCCATGTCGAGGTTGTCGTAGCCCGGGTACGGATCGCCCGCGGCACCGCCGAGCGGCTGGTCGTCGAAGCCGGGGAAATCCTCTTGGAGGGAGGTGCGGCGGCCACGGGGATCCTGTTCGGGGTGCTGCCCCTCGTATTCGTCGTAGTTCGCCTCGCCGTACTCGTCGTAGCGGAACTCGGCGTCCTCGTCGCCGTAACGGCGTTCGGCACGGTCGCCGTAGCCGTAACCGTCGTCCTCGGCCGCATAGCCCGCGGCGCCATGCGGCGGGTACTCCTCAGGAGGGCCGTAGGAGTCGTACCGTCCTCAGCGGGGGGCTCGTCGTAGCCGTACCCGGGTGCTGCGGTACCGGTGAACCCGTCCGCAGAGCCCAAGGGCTCGTCGCCGTACTCGCCGATGCGGCCAGCGGTGTACTGTCCGTAGGCTCCGTACTCCCCCTCCGGGGCACGGTCCCACTCATCGACGCGGCGGTCCGCTCCGAGATCGTCGGAGACGACCGGCATCTCCTGGGTTCCCAACCCCGGATCGGACGGGTTGTAGGGACGACCGCCCCACTCGCGCGGCTCGGCACCGGGTTCCGGCCCACCGGGATCCTCCGGACGGGGCCAGACCTGCTCGGTCGCGCCCGCGGAGGGCGGCTCCTCTGCGGGGGCTCCGGCGTCCGGCGCACCGAGGTCGCCCAGGTACCGGTCCGCGAGTCCGGGGTAGTCGTCCCCGAAGCGGTCGACCGGAGCGGCGGGCCCGCCCGTGTACGGGTCGGGGCCCGACTCCGGGTCGCCGGCGGCCGGGGCGCCGAGATCGGGCCGGAACGCGTGGGTCGCCTGGTCGGGTGCGCCGCCGCGCCGCTTCTCCTCGGCGTCGATGGCGGCCTGGCGCAGCTCCTCGGGCAGGGTGAAGTCATCGCGGTTGAATGCCCAGGTATTGCCGCTTCCCGTGCCCAGTCCGCCACCGCTCGCGCTACCGGAGGGAAGCCCCGACACCGGATCCGCCGTCCCGGGCGCCGCTCCCCAGCGCTCCTCCGGTCCGGCCGTCCCCCCATCCGGCTCGTCGAACCGGTCCCTCGTGATCCCCGCGGGGTCCGCCTCGCCTGGAGCATAAGTTCCGTACTCCGGATACCCGGTACCGCCACCGGGGGCACCGGCGTACGGCACGGCTTCGCCGTCCGGACCGGGCCGGTCGGTGCGGGGCCGGGAGAGCTCGTCGTCGTAGCGGTCCGGAGCCTCCTTCGAGTAGAGGGCATCAGAGCGGTCCCCGAGGCCGCCGGTGCGGTCTCCGAAAGGCACCGCACCGTAGGAGCCGATCTCCGGCGCGGGGGCCGCACCGGTCTCGGGAGGCCCGGAGGAGCGCGGTGCCGTGCGGGGACCGTCGAGCGGGTCGTTCAGCGGGTCGGCGAGTCGGCTGATGCGGGCTTCGGGGCTCTCACCCGGATCGCGGTACCGTCCCGCCGCGTAGCCGGTTCCTCCGCTTCCCCCCGTCTCCTGGGGAGCGGAAGGACGGTCGCCCCCGGCGCCGAAGGCGTCAGAGCGCTGCCACCCGGTGCCCTCCGCGGGCGCGGAGCGATCAGCGGGCCACCCTCCTACGCCGGCGGCGGAGTCCTCTCTCGGCGCGGGATCGGTGAACACGTCCGCCGATCCGGGAGCGCTCGACTGCCACTCGTAATAGCTCCCGGTCCCTCCGAGAGGATCGGGCGCGGCGGGGTAGGCCCCGCGAGGCGCACCCGCCTCGTAGTCGCGGTACTGACCGCCCTCGTAGCCGCCCTGCTCGTATTGTCCGAACGAGGAGTCGCTCCCGTAGCCGAAGGACCGCTGCCCGCCGGTGGACTCCCAGTAGGCCCCGGCTTCCGGGCTTTCCGCCGGCCGTGCCGTGAACTCTCCCTGCTCCGGGGGCACGCTCGGGGCGTAGGGCTCTCCCCCGGCCGGCGGCTGCCCGCCGGCGGGCTCCCAGTACGCACCGGTGCCACCGCTCCCCTGTCCCGGCCACCCGGTGGACCCCCCTGAGCCCGCCGGAGCCTGGGGCTCGTACGGCGCCCCGCCGCGAGGAACGCTTCCCATGGGACTGGAGCCGCCTCCCAAGCCGGAGCCCCAGCCGTCGTCCGCCGGCGCCGCTTCCGGAGCGTAGCGATCGGACGGCTCCTCCTGCGAGGGGCCGAGGTCCGGAGCGTAGGGACGGCTCACCGATTCCGGGGACGGCGGGTTCCCCGCGCTGTCCCCCGCCCCCGGGTACACAGGGGCACCCGGGTAGGAGGACGCCCCTGAGTAAGGGGAGACCCCTGGATAGGAGGAGCCGGGGAACGCGGAGGGCTGTCCGGACTGCCCCGAGGCCGGTGGGGTGCCGGGCCCGGGCCCCCCCAGGCCGCTGAGGGCCGAGGGATAGGCTCCGCCATGCCCGGACGCTCACCGCTCATTCCCGGGTAGCCACCGGTGCGCGGGAATCTCTCGCCTCCTGCGGGTGGTTCCTGGCCCGGATGCTCTCCAGGGGCCGCGGACGCTCTGTCCGAGTCCCAGCGGTCCTGGTACTCGGCAGGTCCTTCGCTCTGCTCGCTGTACGGGTCCTGGTAGTGCGTCTGAGCGCCGTACCGGCCGCCGGTCGGCGTGAACCATGAGCCCGCGTCATCCTGCCGCGGCTCGGGTTCATCACCTGGCGTTCCGTACGGCGCTCCCCCGTTATCGGTCACTGTGTTCGATCTCCAGACCGCGCCTGAGCGCTCGAAGCCCCATCCGAATCCGAGTATGCCGAGCGACAACGACGAACGGCGGCAGCGCCCCCTCCATTGGAGTGCGCTACCGCCGTCGCCAGATCAGTCACCTGATCTCACGGGCCGTCCCTCGACTCACCTGTTGTAGGGGCCGAAGTCGTACTCCTCCAGCGGAACCGCTTCGCCGGATCCCTGACCAAAGGTGTACTCACTGGGCTCCTCGTAGCCCGAAACGGAGTACATCGACGCCTTTGCCTCCTCGGTCGGTTCGACCCGGATATTCCGGTACTGCGGCATACCGGTACCCGCCGGGATGAGCTTACCGATGATGACATTCTCCTTGAGGCCCACGAGGGGGTCACTCTTGCCGTGAATGGCGTTCTCGGTGAGCACCCGCGTGGTCTCCTGGAAGGAGGCCGCGGACAGCCACGACTCTGTGGCCAGCGACGCCTTGGTGATCCCAAGGAGCACCGGCCGCCCGGCCGCCGGCTGGCCGCCTTCGGCCACCACCTGGCGGTTGATCGCCTCGAACTTCGGACGCTCGACCATCTCGCCGGGCAGCAGCTCGGTGTCGCCGGACTCCAGGATGTTCACCCGCTTGAGCATCTGGCGCACGATGATCTCGATGTGCTTGTCGTGAATCGAGACACCCTGCGACTTGTAGACCTCCTGCACCTCCGACACCAGGTGCTGTTGGACCGCGCGGGGACCCTGGATACGCAGCACCTCGTGCGGGTTGATGGCGCCCTGGATCAGCTGCTGGCCGACCGAGACCTGCTCGCCGTCGCTCACCAGGAGCTGGGCCCGCATGGGCACCGGGTAGGAGATCTCGTCCGAGCCGTCGTTCGGGATCAGGATGATCTTGCGACTCTTCTCGGTGTCGTCGATCCGGATCCGGCCGTCGAGCTCGCTGATTGGGGCCACACCCTTGGGGATGCGGGCCTCGAACAGCTCCTGCACACGCGGTAGACCGTGCGTGATGTCCTGACCGGCGGAACCGCCCATGTGGAAGGTCCGCATGGTCAGCTGGGTACCCGGCTCGCCAATGGACTGGGCGGCGATGATGCCGATGGCCTCACCGACGTCGACCGGCTTGCCTGTGGCCATCGAGCGGCCGTAGCAGGTGGTGCACACCCCGATCTTGGCCTCGCAGGTGAGGGAGCTGCGCACCCGCACCTGCTCGACACCGTGGGCGACCAGCGTGTCGATGATGCCCTCGGAGGTGTCGGTCAGAGCCGGGACGACCAGCTCGCCGTCCTTCACGACATCCTCGGCGATGGTCCGGCCGAAGCCCGTGTTCTCGACGTTGTGCTTGCGCACGACGACGCCGCGGGCGTTCTTCTCGCCGATCTCCTGCCAGATCGAGCGGTCGGTGCCGCAGTCGAGCTCGCGGACGATGACGTCCTGCGCGACGTCCACCAGACGGCGCGTCAGGTAACCGGAGTCGGCCGTACGCAGCGCGGTGTCGGCCAGACCCTTGCGCTGACCGTGGGTGGAGATGAAGTACTCCAGCACCGACAGGCCCTCGCGGTAGGAGGACTTGATCGGGCGCGGGATCGTCTCACCCCTGGTGTTGGAGACCAGACCGCGGATACCGGCGATCTGCCGGACCTGCATCGGGTTACCCCGGGCACCGGACTGGACCATCATCCACACCGGGTTGTCCGCTGGGAAGTTCTCCTCCATCTCCTCGGAGACCTCGTTGGTGGCCTTGGTCCAGATCTCCGTGAGCTCCTGGCGGCGCTCGTCGTCGGTGATCAGACCGCGGTCGAACTCCCGCTGGATCTTGTCGGCCTGCTTCTCGTAGCTCTCCAGGATGTCCTGCTTGTGCGGCGGAGCGACGACGTCGTCGATGCCGATGGTCAGCCCCGAGCGGGTGGCCCAGGTGTACCCGGCGTCCTTCAGCGCGTCCAGCGTGGTCGCCACCTGCGCCTTCGGGTAGTTCTCCGCCAGCTCGTTCACCAGTGTGGAGATCTGCTTCTTGGCCACCTGGTAGTTGACGAACGGGTAGTCGACCGGTGTGGTCTCGTTGAACAGGTACCGACCGAGCGTGGTCTCCAGGACGTAGCTGCCGCCGGGCTCGTGGCCCTCAGGCCGCACCCAGTCGCGCGGCGGCGGGATGTCACCGGGGACCCGGAGGCTGATCCGCGCCTGGAGATCGAGTCCTCCAAGGTCGTAGGCCATGATCGCCTCAGCCGGCGAACGGTAGGCGTGGCCCTCTCCCTTCGCCCCCTCCTTGAGGGTGGTCAGGTAGTAGAGCCCGATCACCATGTCCTGGGTGGGCATGGTCACCGGCTTGCCGTCGGACGGCTTCAGGATGTTGTTGGTGGCCAGCATGAGCAGCCGCGCCTCGGCCTGCGCCTCCGACGACAGCGGCAGGTGGACCGCCATCTGGTCGCCGTCGAAGTCCGCGTTGAACGCGGTGCAGACGAGCGGGTGGATCTGGACGGCCTTCCCCTCGACCAGCTGCGGCTCGAACGCCTGGATACCCAGCCGGTGCAGGGTCGGCGCCCGGTTCAGCAGCACCGGGTGCTCGGTGATGACCTCTTCGAGGACGTCCCACACCACGGATCGGGACCGCTCCACCATCCGCTTGGCGCTCTTGATGTTCTGCGCGTGGTTCAGGTCGACCAGGCGCTTCATCACGAACGGCTTGAACAGCTCCAGCGCCATCTGCTTGGGCAGACCGCACTGGTGCAGCTTCAGCTGCGGACCGACGACGATGACCGAACGGCCGGAGTAGTCGACGCGCTTACCGAGCAGGTTCTGCCGGAACCGGCCCTGCTTCCCCTTGAGCATGTCGGAGAGCGACTTCAGGGGGCGGTTGCCCGGTCCGGTAACCGGACGGCCGCGGCGGCCGTTGTCGAACAGCGCGTCGACGGCCTCCTGAAGCATCCGCTTCTCGTTGTTGACGATGATCTCCGGCGCACCGAGGTCGAGCAGTCGCTTGAGTCGGTTGTTCCGGTTGATCACCCGGCGGTACAGGTCGTTCAGGTCGGAGGTCGCGAAGCGGCCGCCGTCGAGCTGCACCATGGGCCGCAGGTCCGGCGGAATGACCGGGATGCAGTCGAGGACCATGCCCATGGGGCTGTTCCGGGTGTTCAGGAACGCCGAAACGACCTTCAGCCGCTTCAGGGCGCGGGCCTTCTTCTGCCCCTTGCCGCTGCGGATGGTCTCGCGCAGCTTCTCCGCCTCGGCGTCGAGGTCGAAGTTGGCCAGCCGCTCCTGGATGGCCTGGGCGCCCATGCCGCCGCGGAAGTACTTCCCGAAGCGGTCCCGCATCTCGCGGTAGAGCATCTCGTCGCCCTCCAGGTCCTGGACCTTGAGGGACTTGAAACGGTTCCAGACCTCTTCGAGGCGGTCGATCTCGCGCTGGACCCGGTCGCGGATCTGGCGCATCTCGCGCTCGGCGCTCTCGCGCACCTTGCGCCGGGCGTCGCCCTTGGCCCCCTGCTCCTCCAGCTCGGCCAGGTCGGCCTCAAGCTTGCGGTGCCGCTCCTCGACGGAGGAGTCGCGCCGCTGCTCAAGGTGCTGCCGCTCGACCGAGATACGCGCCTCCAGCGACTGCATGTCGCGGTCGCGGGCCTCGGTGTCGACCCAGGTGACCATGTACGCCGCGAAGTAGATGATCTTCTCGAGATCCTTCGGGGCGAGGTCCAGCAGGTAGCCCAGACGGCTCGGCACGCCCTTGAAGTACCAGATGTGGGTCACCGGTGCGGCGAGTTCGATGTGCCCCATGCGTTCACGCCGGACCTTCGCCCGGGTGACCTCAACACCACAGCGCTCACAGATGATGCCCTTGAACCGGACGCGCTTGTACTTGCCGCAGTAGCATTCCCAGTCGCGGGTGGGACCGAAGATCTTCTCGCAGAAGAGTCCGTCCTTTTCCGGCTTAAGGGTCCGGTAGTTGATTGTTTCCGGCTTCTTGACCTCACCGTGCGACCACTGACGGATGTCGTCGGCGGTGGCGAGGCCAATACGCAGCTCGTCGAAGAAATTGACGTCGAGCACTTAATTCGTCCCCTGCTCTTTAAGATCGCGGAAGTTAGACCTCTTCGACACTGCTCGGCTCTCGCCGACCAAGGTCGATACCAAGTTCTTCCGCTGCACGGAAGACGTCCTCATCGGTGTCCCGCATCTCGATGGACATACCGTCGCTGGACAGCACCTCCACGTTCAAACAGAGCGACTGCATCTCCTTGATGAGCACCTTGAACGACTCGGGAATGCCCGGCTCAGGGATGTTCTCGCCCTTGACGATCGCCTCGTAGACCTTCACGCGGCCCAGGACGTCGTCGGACTTGATCGTGAGCAGCTCCTGCAGCGCGTAGGCGGCGCCGTACGCCTCCAGCGCCCAGACCTCCATCTCGCCGAAGCGCTGGCCGCCGAACTGCGCCTTACCGCCCAGCGGCTGCTGGGTGATCATCGAGTACGGACCAGTGGAGCGCGCGTGGATCTTGTCGTCCACCAGGTGGTGGAGCTTCAGGAAGTAGGTGTAACCGACCGCGATCGGCTCGTCGAAGGGCTCGCCGGTGCGCCCGTCGTAGAGCACGGTCTTGCCGCTGGAGTCGATCAGGCGATTCCCGTCCTCGTTGGGCAGGCTGGACTCCAGCAGACCACCGATCTCGTCCTCCCGCAGACCGTCGAACACCGGAGTGGCGACCTTTGTTCCCGGCGAGATCTCGGAGGCGCCGATGGCGTGCATGGATTCCTTCCAGGCCGCATCGTTGCCCTCGACTCTCCAGCCGTTCTGGGCCAGCCAGCCGAGGTGGATCTCCAGGATCTGCCCGACGTTCATCCGGCCGGGCACACCCAGCGGGTTCAGGACGATGTCGACCGGGGTGCCGTCCTCCATGAACGGCATGTCCTCCAGCGGGAGGATCTTGGCGATGACGCCCTTGTTCCCGTGCCGCCCGGCGAGCTTGTCGCCATCGGTGATCTTGCGCTTCTGCGCCACGTAGACGCGGACCAGCTCGTTGACGCCCGGAGGCAGCTCGTCGCCGTCGTCGCGGCTGAACACGCGCACCCCGATGACCTTGCCGGACTCACCGTGCGGGACCTTCAGCGAGGTGTCGCGGACCTCGCGCGCCTTCTCACCGAAGATCGCGCGCAGCAGCCGCTCCTCAGGGGTCAGCTCGGTCTCGCCCTTCGGGGTGACCTTGCCGACGAGGATGTCGCCGTCGACGACCTCGGCGCCGATCCGGATGATGCCCCGGTCATCGAGATCGGACAGCACCTCTTCGCTGACGTTCGGGATCTCCCGGGTGATCTCCTCGGGTCCCAGCTTGGTGTCGCGGGCGTCGACCTCGTGCTCCTCGATGTGGATCGAGGAGAGGACGTCGTCCTGCACCAGGCGCTGCGAGAGGACGATGGCGTCCTCGTAGTTGTGGCCCTCCCAGGACATGTACGCCACGAGCAGGTTCTTGCCGAGCGACATCTCGCCCTGCTGGGTGGACGGGCCGTCGGCGAGCACCTGCCCTTCCTCGACCCGCTGCCCCTCGGTCACGATCGGGCGCTGGTTGAAGCAGGTGCCCTGGTTGCTCCGCCGGAACTTGCCGAGGCGGTACGTCTTCCGGGTGCCGTCGTCGGCCATGACGGTGACGTAGTCCGCCGTGACGTCCTCCACGACACCGGAGTCTCCGGCCAGGACGACCTCGCCGGCGTCGGTGGCGGCGCGGTACTCCATGCCGGTACCGACCAGCGGGGACTCGGCGCGCAGCAGCGGCACCGCCTGGCGCTGCATGTTGGACCCCATGAGCGCCCGGTTGGCGTCGTCGTGCTCCAGGAACGGGATCATGGCCGTCGCGACCGACACCATCTGGCGCGGCGAGACGTCCATGTAGTCGACCTCGTCCGCGGACACCGCCTCGAACTCCCCGCCCTTGCGGCGGACCAGGACGCGGTTGTCGGTGAACGAGCCATCGGCCCCGACCGGAGTGTTGGCCTGCGCGATGACGTAACGGTCCTCTTCGTCGGCCGTCAGGTAGGCGATCTCGTCGGTCAGCTTGCCGTCGACGATCCGCCGGTACGGGGTCTCCACGAAACCGAAGGAGTTGACCCGCCCATATGCGGAGAGCGAACCGATCAGACCGATGTTCGGCCCCTCAGGGGTCTCGATCGGGCACATCCGGCCGTAGTGCGACGGGTGGACGTCGCGCACCTCGAAGCCGGCGCGTTCACGGGAGAGACCGCCGGGCCCCAGCGCCGAAAGACGGCGCTTGTGGGTCAGCCCCGCCAGCGGGTTGGTCTGGTCCATGAACTGCGACAGCTGGCTCGTGCCGAAGAACTCCTTGATGGAGGCGACGACGGGCCGGATGTTGATCAGTGTCTGCGGCGTGATCGCCTCGACGTCCTGGGTGGTCATCCGCTCGCGGACGACGCGCTCCATGCGGGCGAGGCCCAGGCGGACCTGGTTCTGGATGAGCTCGCCGACGGTACGCAGCCGGCGGTTGCCGAAGTGGTCGATGTCGTCGGTCTCGATCGGGAACGTGCCCTGCGGCGTTTCCAGTTCCTCCTCGCCGGCGTGCAGCCGGACGAGGTAGTCGACCGTGGCGACGATGTCGTCTTCGGTCAGCGTCCCCTGGCCGATCTCGGTCTCGAGACCCAACTTCTTGTTGATCTTGTAGCGGCCGACCTTCGCGAGGTCATAGCGCTTCGGGTTGAAGTACAGGTTCTCCAGCAGCGCCTGGGCCGACTCCTTCGTGGGCGGCTCCCCCGGGCGCAGCTTCCGGTAGATGTCCAGCAGTGCGTCGTCGGTACCCGCGGTGGGGTCCTTCTCCAGCGTGTTGCGGATGGATTCGTACTGGCCGAAGCGCTCCAGGATCTGGTCGGTCGTCCAGCCGAGCGCCTTCAGCAGGACCGTGACGCCCTGCTTGCGCTTGCGGTCGATCCGGACGCCGACGAAGTCGCGCTTGTCGACCTCGAACTCCAGCCAGGCACCGCGCGACGGGATGACCTTGCACCCGTAAAGGTCCTTGTCCGAGGTCTTGTCGACCTGGCGGTCGAAGTACACGCCCGGCGAACGGACAAGCTGCGAAACGACGACGCGCTCGGTGCCGTTGATGATGAACGTGCCCTTGACGGTCATGAGCGGGAAGTCGCCCATGAACACTGTCTGGCTCTTGATCTCACCGGTGTCGTTGTTGATGAACTCCGCCGTGACGAACATCGGGGCGGAGTAGGTCATGTCCTTGTCCTTGCACTCCTCTTCGGAGTACTTGGGCGGCTCGAACCGATGGTCTCGGAACGAGAGCGACATGGTGCCCGAGAAGTCCTCGATCGGGCTGATCTCCTCGAATATCTCTTCGAGGCCGGACTGCTCCGGAACGTCCTTGCGGCCGGCGTTACGGGCCGCCTCGACTCGGGTATTCCACTTCTCGTTGCCGAGCAGCCAGTCGAACGAATCGGTCTGCAGAGCGAGAAGGTTAGGGACCTCAAGCGGTTCCTGAATGCGGGCGAAAGAAACGCGGTTCGGACCAAGGGCGTTAGCGGAGGCGTTGCGCGAGGCTGCCAACAGGGGTCCTTCCGAAGGCTTGTGGCGGTTGATGCGCGCGCACGCCGGACGACCCTCATGTCTGAGGAGAACGACCGGTGTGAGACAGGTCGGCTCTCATCTCGTGGAGCACGTGCTCAGCTCCGAAACCCCAAGGGAATTCGGACACAACACACGGTCACCGGCACAGGGATCGTCAAAGGGCAGCGCAAAAGGGCAGTGTAGCCGAATACTACACCGCTGTCCAACAACGGCCCCCGGAGTCTGTCACGACACCAGGCAGCATCGCCTTAACGGGCGAATCCGTCAAGCCCAGAGCAGCTGTATCCGGCCAATCGGCCGCCGTGAGAGGCCCCACAGCCCCGGATAAGTGTGAACGAGGCGACATTGGGAATGATTTACCGATCCAGAGGTCAATCGGGGTCCCGCTGCGCGGCGGCGCCGACGCTGCTCCGCGGAGCTCGCCGGCCCCGGAAGCACGAGAGGGCGGCCACCCCCGCAGGAGCGGCCGCCCCGTGTAACCGGAAGAGGGCTACTTCAGCGTGACCGTGGCGCCGGCCCCCTCAAGAGCCTCCTTGGCCTTGTCCGCGGCCTCCTTGTTGACGCCCTCAAGCAGCGGCTTGGGCGCGTTGTCCACCAGGTCCTTGGCCTCCTTCAGCCCGAGGCTCGTGAGACCACGGACCTCCTTGATGACCTGGATCTTCTTGTCTCCGGCGGACTCGAGGACGACGTCGAACTCGTCCTTCTCCTCCTCAACGGCGGCCTCGCCACCGCCGACCGCCGGAGCAGCGACGACCGCGGCGGCCGGAGCGGCGGCCTCGACGTCGAACTTCTCCTCGAACAGCTTGACGAACTCGGAGAGCTCAAGGAGGGTCATCTCCTCGAAAGCGCTGAGCAGCTCTTCGTTGCTGAGCTTCGCCATGGTTGCGATCTCTCTTTCTCTAACAACACGCGCGTACACCGACGCGGTGCCGATCCCCGACACGGCGTCTGGACGCCCCTGCCGGGTCCGGGGTTTTCTTAGGCTTCTTCCGAGCGCTTGTCGTGCAGCGCCTGGGCGAGCCGCACGGTCTTGGTCGGCAGCGCCTGGAACAACCGGGCGGCCTGGCCCTGCTTGGCCTTGAACGCTCCGGCCAGTTTCGAGAGCAGAACTTCGCGGGACTCGAGATCGGCCAGCTGGTTGATCTGCTCCGGCGTCATCGCCTTGTCGTCGATGACGCCGCCCTTGATCACCAGCGGCGAGTTCGCCTTCGAGAAGTCACGCAGCCCCTTCGCGGCCTCGACGACGTCACCGCGGACGAAGGCGATGGCCGTAGGGCCCTGGAACAGGTCGATGACCTGCTCGTCAAGACCGGCCTCTGTGGCGGCGATCTTGGTCAGCGTGTTCTTGACGATGCGGAATCGCGCGTTCTGGCCGAGGCTGCGGCGCAGTTCACTGACCTGCGCCACGCTGAGCCCCCGGTACTCGGTCAGCACGGCGCCCTGCGAGCTCTGGAACTCCTCCGTGAGCTCGGCGACCGCGGCTGCCTTATCCGGCCTCGCCATGGGACTCCTTCCAAAAATGAACGCCGGCGGTTCCCAAGGGGCCGCACGAAGGAGGCGGAACGCATAAAAAACGCCCCGGCGCGGGTGTGCGCGGGGCCAAGAGGCCCATGCCGCAAAGGCACGGATCGCAACGACTCACTCACACCTGCGCTGGCCGCCCATTTCGCATGGAACCTTAGGTCACCCTTTGGGTGACGACCGGCGGTCTTCGGCGTCTCCAACGATACTAAAGACCGCGGAGTGCTGCGTACGCCGGGGGCACCCCTGAACGCGCGAAGTGCCCCGGCCCGTACGGGCCGGGGCACTTCGCGCGCCGTGTGAGCCGTCCTCAGAGGGCGGCGGCGAGGTTACGCGTGGCGTTCGGGTCGATCGGGATACCCGGGCCCATGGTGGTCGTCACGGTGACCTTCTTGAGGTACCGCCCCTTGGCAGCGGAGGGCTTGAGCCGCAGCACCTCGTCGAGCGCCGCGCTGTAGTTCTCGACCAGCTGCCGCTCGTCGAAGGACACCTTGCCGATGATGAAGTGCAGGTTCCCGTGGCGGTCCACGCGGAACTCGATCTTGCCGCCCTTGATGTCGCCGACGGCCTTGGCGACATCGGGGGTGACGGTACCGGTCTTCGGGTTCGGCATGAGGCCGCGGGGCCCGAGCACCCGGCCAAGGCGGCCGACCTTGCCCATGAGGTCGGGCGTGGCGACGACCGCGTCGAAGTCCAGGAAGCCGTTCTGGATCTCCTGGACCAGGTCGTCGTCCCCGACGAAGTCGGCGCCCGCGGCGCGGGCCTGCTCGGCACGGTCACCGGTGGCGAAGACCAGGACCCGAGCGGTCTTGCCGGTGCCGTGCGGCAGGTTGACCGTGCCGCGGACCATCTGGTCGGCCTTGCGCGGGTCGACGCCCAGGCGCAGCGCGACCTCGACGGTCGCGTCGAACTTGGCGACGCTGCTCTCCTTGGCGAGCTTCACGGCCTCGGCCGGCGAGTGGAGCCGGCTCCGGTCCACCAGCTCGCTGGCTTTGCGGTGGTTCTTGCTGCGCTTCACGTGACTCTCCTGATCGAAAGCTGTGGTGTGCGGGCCAGCGCCTGGCCCTGCCACTGCGGGTTCTCCTCGGCGCCCCGTCGCCCCCTTGTACGAAGCTTCCCCCGGCGCGCCAGCGCCCCCCCTGTGGGTGGAGGCGGGTGACGGGAGGGCTACTTGACCTCGATCCCCATGGAACGGGCGGTGCCGGCGACGATCTGCTCAGCACGCTCGATGTCGTCGGTGTTGAGGTCGGGCAGCTTGGTCTGGGCGATCTCCCGGATCTGGTCGGCCGTGACGGAACCGGCGCGGGTGCGCTTCGGGTCCGCGCTGCCCTTGTCCAGGCCCGCGGCCTTGAGGATGAGCTTCGGGGCCGGCGGCGTCTTGGTGACGAAGGTGAACGAGCGGTCCTCGTAGATGGTGATCTCTACGGGGATGACGCTGCCGCGCTGGCCTTCCGTAGCAGCGTTGTACTGCTTGCAGAAGTCCATGATGTTGACGCCGTGCGGACCGAGCGCGGTACCGACGGGCGGGGCCGGTGTGGCCTGGCCAGCGGGCAACTGGACCTTGACCAGCGCTGCGATCTTCTTCTTCTTGGGAGGCATTTCGGGTCCTTTGCCTGACTCGCTCTGTCGTTTAGGTCCCTGACACTCCGCATGCGTGGGGTGTACAGGCCGGATCCGTGCGGCGCCGGACCATGGGCCGGCCTCCACACGATGTGGAGGACCGCGCATCCACCGGGACCCGAGCGGATCGCGAATACGCCCCGCCGGAGCGGGGCGCGATGGTTCCGCCTGTAAGGCGGACCCACCAAGTCTACGCGCTCACCAGCCCGCCTCGCGCGGGAAGGGGCCGGCGCACGCCAACGAGGGCACTCCCGGCAGGTCCGCCGGAAGGCGCCGGATCGGCCTCAGATCTTGGAGACCTGGTTGAAGCCCAGCTCCACCGGGGTCTCGCGGCCGAAGATCGAGACGAGCACCTTCAACTTCTGGGTGTCGGCGTTGATCTCGCTCACCGTCGCGGGAAGCGTGGCGAACGGACCCTCCATCACGGTGACCGATTCGCCGACCTCGTAGGCGACGTCGGAACGCGTCTCGGTCTTCTCCTTCTGCACCTGCTCCGGTTCTTCCTCCGCCTCCGGCGCGAGAAGCTCGGCGACCTCCTGGAGGCTCAGCGGAGCGGGGCGGTTCGACAGGCCCACGAAACCGGTGACACCCGGCGTGTTGCGGATGGCGGCCCAGGACTCGTCGGTGAGGTCCATGCGCACGAGGACGTAACCCGGCAGCACCTTCTCCGTGACCTGCTGGCGCTTACCGCTCTTGACCTCGGTGACCTCCTGCGTGGGTACCTCGACCTGGAAGATGTAGTCCTCCATGTTGAGCGACTGGGTGCGGCTCTCGACGTTGGCCTTCACCCGGTTCTCGTAACCCGCATAGGTGTGCACGACGTACCAGTCGCCCGGAAGCAGCCGGAGTTCTATCTTGAACTCTTCGACGGGGTCGAGCCTGGGAGCCTCCTCCGGCTCGCCCTCTTCCGCCGTGGCGCCTCCGGCCTCGTCCGCGGCCTCCTCGGCCGCGTCGCTGGCCGCCGCCTGCTCCGTCTCTTCCGCCGACGACTGATCCAGCTCCTCGGTGGGGAGGTCGTCAGAGGTCAGTGGGGACTCGGACACGGCTGCTCTTTCTCTCGTCGGTTACGCGCTCTGGGCCGGCTCGATGATCGATAGCGCCGGTACCAGTCCCTGCCCAGCTTACGGTCTCGGCGATGGTAATGGGACCAGCCGGGCGTGTTGATCCAGGGCGCGCCGCTACTGCGGAACGGCCGGCGCCTGGCCGCCCGTCTCACCGCTGCTCCCGAACGTTCCGTAGAGCCAGGTGACGGCTTCGCCGAACCCGTAGTCGAGAAGCGAGACGTAACCGACCATGATGAGCACGAACACCATGACGACGATCGTGTAGGTGACGAGCTCGCGGCGGGTGGGCCAGCGGACCTTCCGCAGTTCGCCCACGACCTGCTTGACGAAGGTCACCGGACCGGTTCGACGCTGGGGCCCCCGGTCCGGCTTAGCCGCGGCGTCAGTCTGTGTCACCTGAGGTCCTTAGGAGTTGACGGTCCGGGTCGGGAGAGTTCCACCGCGCTCGCTCGCGGTGCCCCGCATCCTTCTCAGAGTGCCTTGCAGGGCAGGAGGGACTCGAACCCCCAACCGCCGGTTTTGGAGACCGGTGCTCTGCCAATTGAGCCACTGCCCTTCGGGATTCCGTACGGCTCCCAGGATAGCGAGGCGCTTTCCGCGGGGCGCAAGCCATTATCGGGCACACACCCGTTGAGGTGACCTCACCATCGGTCAAAGAAGTCTATGCCCTATCCCCGCCTAGCACCAACCCGGCCGCTCCGGCCTGCCGGAGGGCCCTGCCGACGGTTCGGCACCGGCGGCACCCCCGCATGCCGGGAAAGCCACTCGACACCTCATGCAAGCATAGTGAACATGACTGAGCGACCTCGCATCTCCGCACGCATCGGCGGCATTTCCGAGTCAGCGACACTGGCCGTGGACGCCAAGGCCAAGGCCATGAAGGCGGCCGGGCGTCCCGTCATCGGCTTCGGCGCCGGGGAGCCCGACTTCCCGACACCCGACTACATCGTCGAGGCCGCGGCGAAGGCCTGCCACGAGCCCCGCTTCCACCGCTACACCCCGGCCGGCGGCCTGCCGGAGCTCAAGGAGGCAATCGCGGCCAAGACCCTGCGCGACTCCGGCTACCGGGTGGAGCCGGGCCAGATCCTGGTGACCAACGGCGGCAAGCAGGCCGTCTACGAGGCGTTCGCCACGTTGCTCGACCCGGGCGACGAGGTCATCGTCATCGCCCCCTACTGGACCACCTACCCGGAGTCCATCAAGCTGGCCGGCGGCGTTCCCTCCTACGTGGTGACCGACGAATCGACCGGCTACCTCGCCGCCGTCGAGCAACTGGAGGCGGCGCGCACCGCCCGGACCAAGATCCTGCTGTTCGTCTCCCCCTCGAACCCCACCGGCGCCGTCTACCCGCCGGAGCAGGTCCGCGAGATCGGGCAGTGGGCACAGGACAACGGGCTCTGGGTCCTCACCGACGAGATCTACGAGCACCTGGTCTACGGCGACGCGCGCTTCAGCTCCATTCCGGTGGAGGTGCCCGAACTCGCCGAGCGGACCGTCGTCGTCAACGGTGTCGCCAAGACCTATGCGATGACGGGCTGGCGCGTCGGGTGGATCGCCGGCCCCCAGGACGTCGTCAAGGCCGCCGGGAACCTGCAGTCGCACGCCACGTCGAACGTCGCCAACGTCTCCCAGGCCGCCGCTCTGGCCGCGGTCTCCGGCGACCTGAGCGCCGTGGCCGAGATGCGCGCCGCCTTCGACCGGCGCCGGCAGACCATCGTCCGGATGCTGAACGAGATCCCCGGCGTCATCTGTCCGGAGCCCCAAGGGGCGTTCTACGCCTACCCCTCGGTCAAGAACGTGCTCGGCAGGGAGATCCGCGGGCAGCGCCCGCAGACCTCCGCCGAGCTCGCCGAGGTGATCCTGGAACAGGCGGAGGTCGCCGTCGTCCCCGGTGAGGCGTTCGGCACCCCGGGATACCTGCGGATGTCCTACGCGCTGGGCGACTCCAACCTGGCCGAAGGTGTGGGCCGCATCCAGAAGCTGCTGAACGAGGCGCAGTAGCACCACCGGCCCGAACACGATCGCCCGGAACGGCGGCCGTTCCGGGCGATCGTGTTTTTCTCCGCCGCCTTAGGCGACACGAGCGCTCTTAAGGCACCCTTGTGTCATGCACCGCCCCATCGCCCGGCTTCCAAAGGCCCACCTGCACCAGCACTTCACCGGTTCCATGCGGCACACCACCCTGGTCGAGCTCGCCCGCGAGCGCGGTGTGCACCTGCCACACGCCCTGGTGGAGGAGTGGCCGCCGAAACTGCGGGCAACGGACGAGCGCGGCTGGTTCCGGTTCCAGCGTCTCTACGACATCGCCCGTTCGGTGCTGCAGCGGCCCGAGGACATCTACCGCCTGATGCGGGAGGCGACCGAGGACGAGCGCTCCGCCGGCTCGGGGTGGCTGGAGATCCAGGTGGATCCCAGCGGCTACGCCTCGCGTTTCGACGGCCTCACCGCCACGCTCGAACTCATCTTGGACGCGGCTCGGACGGCCGAGCGCGATACCGGAGTCGGTATCGGGATCATGGTCGCGGCCAACCGCACCAAGCACCCGCTCGACGCCAAGGCGCTGGCCCGGCTCGCGGCGCAGTACAGCGGTCGCGGCGTGGGCGCGTTCGGGCTGAACAACGATGAGCGGCGGGGGCGGGCCCTGGAATTCGAGGGGGCGTTCCGGATCGCGCGGCGCGCCGAGCTGGTGTCGGCCCCGCACGGGGGCGAGCTCCACGGCCCCCGGAGCGTGCGGGAGTGCCTGGACGAGCTGTCGGCCGATCGCCTTGGCCACGGCGTACGCGCGATCGAGGACCCCTACCTGGTGGAGCGGATCGCCACCCAGGAGGTCACGCTGGAGGTCTGCCCCACCTCCAATGTGAGTCTGGGGGTGGTCGAAGAGATCGGGCACGTACCGCTGCGCCGACTGTTCGACGCGGGGGCGCCCATCGCCCTGGGCGCCGATGACCCGCTGCTGTTCGGGCCCCGGCTGGCCGAGCAGTACGAGATCGCCCGCTCGGTGTTCGGCTTCTCCGACAACGAGCTGGCACTGCTGGCCCGGATGTCGGTCAACGGCTCGACCGCGCCCGACGCGCTGAAGAAGGAGCTGCTGGCAGGAATCGACGCCTGGCTGGCGGCCCCACCGGTCGAGTGAGCCGGGAGAGAGTCCGCCACACGGGCGGCAAAGGCCCGGAGACTCAGATCGCCACCATCCGCACGCCCTGGAAGGTCATCACCGCTCCCGCGGCGAAGAAGGCGATCGCCGCGCCGAGCTGCACCGCCCTCTCGGGGAGCTTCTTGCCGAGGACGGCGCCGAGCGCGATCGCGATGGCGTCGGCGAGCACCATACCCAGGGTGGACCCGAGCCACACCGGCAGCCAGTGGTACTGGGTGCCGACGGCGATCGTGGCCAGCATCGTCTTGTCGCCGAGCTCCGCGACGAAGAAGACCGCGCACACGGTGAGGAAACCGGACCGGATGCGCCTGGAGGCCGCGCGCTCCTCGTCCCTGTCGCTGAGCTCGTCGCCGCGCAGCGTCCAGGCGCCGAAGACGAGGAAGGAGACCCCGGCGGCGAGCGTGATCCAGGCGGTGGGAAGCGCCAGCCCCAGAACCTCGGCGACGAGAACGCTGATGGCGTGTACCGCGAAGGTCGCCGTCGTGATGCCGAGCAGTACGGTCAGGGGCCGGTAGCGCGTCGCCAGGGACATCGCGACGAGCTGGGTCTTGTCACCCATTTCGGCGACGAAAATAGCCCCGGTGCCCACCGCCAGCACAATGAGGAATTCCACAGAGTCTCCACCCGTCGTTTCAGCCCGCAGGGCGGAGGCGAAAAGCGGGAACGACACTCCGACCCGCAGGCGCTGCCTGCCGGATCAAAGGTCTCGTCCGCCCGGAAAACCCCAGGCCCGTGCGACCGGGCCTGCTTTACGCCGGCCAGTCTGTCGATCGCACGATTCGGGACTACTCCCCTTCGCTAAATTCGACTTTAGCAGAGAATTGGCGGCACGCAATTTATCGGCGCCGCAATCGATTTCAATGGACTTTCCCAATAAAGGAGTTCGGCACACCGAAAACAATTACTTCCCGGGCCTACCTCAAAGGCCGGCGCCCACCATTACGGGCTCGTTCACCAGGGTCACCCCGAACACCTCGGCGACGCCGGCGCGCACCTCGCGGGCCAGTTCGAGCAGGTCGGCCGTTGTGGCGCCTCCCGGGTTGGTCAGCGCGAGGGTGTGCTTGGTGGAGATCCGGGCCGGGCCGCGACCGTAGCCCTTGCCGAATCCGGCGTGCTCGATCAGCCACGCGGCGGACAGCTTGACGCGGCCGGTCCCGTCCGGATGGGCCGGCGGTTCCACGTCCGGTCCGAGCCGTTCCGCGACGCGCTTACCGAACTCGGTGAACTCTTCGGGACCCAGGACGGGGTTGGTGAAGAAGGAGCCCGCGCTACGCGTGTCAGGGTCGCCGGGATCGAGCACCATGCCCTTGCTCCTGCGCAGCCGCAGTACGACGTCGCGCGCCTCCGCCAGCGGCACCTGGTCGCCGATCCTGGCCCCCAGCGTCCGGGCGACCTCCGCATAGCGGACGGGGCGGCTCCGGTGGGCACGCGTGAGCTCGAACACCACCTCGCAGACGACGTAGCGGTCGTCACCTTTGAAGATGCTGTTGCGGTAGGTGAAGCCGCACTCATCGCCGGCCATGACGCGCCGCTCACCGGTGCGCCGGTCGTAGACCAGCACCTCCGCGATGGTCTCGCTGACCTCCTGGCCGTAGGCGCCGACGTTCTGGATGGGGGTGGAGCCGACCCGGCCGGGGATCCCGGAGAGGAACTCCAGACCGTTGAGCCCTTCGGCGATGCTGTACTCCACGAGGGTGTCCCACTCCGCCCCCGCGCTCACGCGCAGCTGCACCCGGCCGCGTCCGGCCGGGCCGACCGGTGTCAGGCGCACCCCCTGGGAGTCCACGTGCACGACCGTCCCGGGGAAGCCGTCGTCGCCGATGACGAGGTTGCTGCCGCTGCCGATTAGGAGCACCGGCTCACCGACGCTGTCGGCCGCCGCCACGGCACTGACCAGTTCCTCGGTATCGCGGGCGGTGACGAACCGGGCCGCGGGACCACCGAGGCCGAGCGTGGTGTAGTCGGCCAACGGGACGTCGTGGACGGGAGCAGTGGTCACGGGGCACCTCTGGTGGGACGGGAGGCCGGAGCCGGCGCGAGCACGGCCGACTACGGGACGGATTAGGCGAGTCGGACGACGGCGGTGGAGCCACCCAGTACCTTCACTCCTTTGGAGCGCGCGGTGATGGCCACCACGACCTGGTTGTCGTCGAGCTTCTTCTTGATGACGCCGCTCACGGTGACCTCGGCCCCCTTGTCGTCGTCGGGCACCACGACGGGGGCGGAGAAGCGCACACCGAACTCGACGATCGCTCCGGGGTCGCCGACCCAGTCGGTGATGTAACGCCCCGTTTCGGCCATGGTGAACATGCCGTGGGCGATCACGTTCGGCAGGCCGACCGACTTGGCGACGCGCTCGTTCCAGTGGATCTCGTTGAAGTCCCCGGAAGCCCCCGCGTAGCGGATGAGATCGAGCCGCCGCACCGGGTAGGTCTGCTCGGGCAGCTCCTCGCCCACCTCGACGTCGGCGTACTTGATTGTGGCTGTCATGAACAGGTCCCCTTCTTCCGCTACCGCCCCGCGGTGCCGTCGTCCTCGGCCCCGCCGCGCACGACGAGCGTGTTGACGGCGGTGACGATGTGCTCACCGTCGACGGTGAGCATCTCGCTGTCGAGCGTCATGAGCTCGTTGCCGCCGAGCGCCTTGATGTCGGAGATGCGGGTGACGCACTCCACGAGGTCACCCGCCTCCATGGGGCGGCTGTAGCGGAAGCGCTGTTCGCGGTGGACCACCATCGAGAAGTCGAGGCGCAGCTCGGGGTCGACGATCGCCTGCCCCGCGCCCGCCATGCCCAGGATGATGGGGAACGTCGGCGGCGCGATGACGTCGGTGTACCCGGCGGCCCTGGCCGTGGCCGTGTCGCTGTAGATCGGGGTCGGGTCCTGGATCGCCTCGGCGAACTCCCGGATCTTGCCCCGGGTCACCTCATAGGGTTCCGGGGCCCGGTACTCCCGCCCCAGAAAATCACGGTTGATCGCCATGCAGTCCCTCTCACGCCGCGTATCCGGTCACTGCCGCCCCAACACGACCGGAGCACCACACACTCATAGCCCAGTGAGCGGTACCGCTCACTGGGCTGGATGCGCATGAACGCCGGTCCGGTCCCGGACCCGGCGGGCCGCCGGGCCGGTCCGCCGCGGGTTCTAGCGAGTCTCGCGGTGCTCGGAGTGCGACCGGCAGTTGGGGCAGAACTTCTTCAGCGTAAGGCGGTCGGGGTTGTTCCGGCGGTTCTTACGCGTGATGTAGTTGCGGTGCTTGCACTCCTGGCACGCCAAGGTGATCTTCGGCCTCACGTCAGTGGTAGCCACGTCGGAGTGCCTTTCTGCTGGAAGACTTGGACACTACAAAAGACCCACGAAGACCCCTGATTCGTTCAGGGCCAGGGGTCGCGCAGGTAGTAGCGGGGGCCGGACTTGAACCGACGACACAGCGATTATGAGCCGCTTGCTCTACCGACTGAGCTACCCCGCCTCGCTCCGGGACATCCGGACCACTCTCGGGGAGGATACCGGAACCCGGTCAGACCGGCGGACGAGATTTCCGCCGACCACCCACCTGAGTGAATCGGAACCTCATCAAGTGGTGGAGCCCCTTTACGGAATCGAACCGTAGACCTTCTCCTTACCATGGAGACGCTCTGCCGACTGAGCTAAAGGGGCACGCCTCCGGGGAACCCGCTCCGGGATCCGCCCTCCGCGTTGGTCACGACTATACAGCCCCCGCGGGGTGCTCTGCCAAATCGGGACTCCGGGCCGCGCTGCGCCTCCAACGGCACCCGCGTCGCGCGCCTCCGGTGCTCAGTCCCCGTAGCCGGTCACCCGGACGTTGGACATCGAGTCCCGGTGGAGGGAGCGGATCGTCGCGGGCAGCCCCAACCGCTGCAGCGCGTCGGGCAACCGGGTGTCGTGGGTGAAAACGACGAGTTGCCGGTACCGCCCCACCTCCGCGAGCACACTCGACAGCCCTTCGACGGTCTCGGTGTCCATGGCCTGCACGGGATCGTCCAGCACGAGGAAGCCGAACGGATTTCCGGGGACCATCGTGCGCGGCAGGCAGATCGACAGTGCGAGCGCCTGGAACTCTCCCTGGCTGAGCAGCCCGGGCGAGTTGGCGTCGCTCTCGGCTCCGTCGACGGCGACGTCCACCGCCACCCGGCGCTGTGTCCCCCGCCCGACCAGGCGCAGTGCTTCCAGGTCGATGTAGCGTTCCTGGCGCAGCAGGTGCCAGACCTGCTCGGCCTGCGCCGCGAGCGGGTGCAGCCGCTCGGCCCGGATCTCCCGCGCCTGTTCGGTGAGCCAGCGCAGGGCCTGCTCGGCGGGATGCAGGGTCTCACTGGCGCGCATTGACCTGCGGGCGTCGTCGATCCACGCCGAAAGCTGCTCGGCCAGCTCCGCCCAGCCGTCCGTGGGGTCCTCCAGGCGCGCTCCGGCCGCCTTGCGCGCGGCGTTGGCCGTGGAACGCAGCTTGCGCCCAACGGCCTCGATGTGATCGGCCAGCTCTCCCAGATCGGTGAGCTGGGCCCCAGCCTCCCACTCCGCCCAGACGCGGCCGAGCTCGCTGTCGGCGGGCAGCCAGGACGGCATCGGGGCCATCAGGAACCGGGCCTGGTCGCGGGCGGCGTCGGCGCGCTGGTAGGCGGCGGCCGCGGTGGCGGCCGACGGCTCAAGAGCGGCGATCTGCGCCTTGGCCTTCGCCGCCCATCCCGGACCGAACGCCTCGCTGGTACCGCAGGTGGGGCAGTCGGAGTCGGTGGGGTGCCGGCGATGATGCTCCAGCGCCTGCCGGAGCAGCTCCACGATACCCCGGGCGCGGTCGCCCTTGGTTCCGGCGGCCATGGCGAGTTCCATGGCGGCACCGCGCAGCTCGTTGACGACATCGGTGAGGATGGCGCGCTCGGGCACCGAGAGCCGCCGCAGCCGGCGCAGCACCACCTGCTGCCCGGGATCGGCGGGGCCGTTGTCGGCGGCGATGCTCCCCAGCCGGTCGAGGTCGATGGACGGGGCGGTCAGGACCTCCACGGCCCGCGCGGCGCGCGGATCGCCGCTCTCGCGCAGCCGCTCGACCAAGTGGGGAAGGTCCTGGTTGGGGCGGTCGCGCTGTTTGGCCAGCTTGTCGCACATCCTGGCCAGGCGGCGCTCGGCCTCGGCCAACTCGGTGATGCCGAGCAGGGCGGTGAGCGTGTCGTAGAGCTCGGCGGCGCGCCCGGTGACAGCCCGCCCGAGCTCGTCGTAGGAGAGGAACGGGCGGTAGCGTCCGAGCTCTGCCTCCCACCCCAGGCCGCGCAGCGTGGTCGTCTCACCGGAAGGCCACTCGACCGCGCCACGGGCCGAGCGCACGCTGTCGCCGGTCCAGGTCCGGGTGACGCGGGTCGGAACGGTGTCGCCGGACAGCATCAGGTCGATGGTGGCCTCGGTGTGCTCCTCGTAGTGCAGGTTGCGCCAACCGTCGCGCCACGCCGTGGGCATCGCGTCCCAGCGGAGGTTGCGTCCAGTGAGGGCGGCCTCGGCCGCCTCGGCGAAGCTGGACTTGCCCGAACCGTTGCGCCCGACGATGACGGTCAGCCCGGGGGTCGGCGGGAAGTCCAGCGCGGCCGGAGGACCGATACCGCGGAACCCCTGGACCTCGATACGGCTCAGGTAGCTGTGCCGGACCGGACCGGACTGCGGGGCCGCGGCCGGGGCGGCCGCGGGCACCGGCGGGGCCTCGCCG
>NZ_LAJC01000039.1 GCF_000981225.1 Allosalinactinospora lopnorensis | reverse complement strand
GGCCGTGGCCGCGGCGGCGGTACGGCGGGTGCGTTCGGCCGTCCGGGCGGTCGGCCGGGCCGCGCGCGCAAGTCGAAGAAGCAGCGCCGCCAAGAGTTCAACGACATGCAGGCGCCGTCATTCGGCGGTGTCAAGATCCCGGGCGGGAACAACCAGACGATCCGACTGTCGCGCGGTGCCTCCCTCTCGGACTTCGGCGACAAGATCGGTGTCAACCCGGCTTCCCTGGTCCAGGTCATGATGCACCTGGGCGAGATGACGACCGCGACCCAGTCGCTGCCGGACGAGACCCTGCAGTTGCTGGGTGAGGAGCTCAAGTACAAGGTCGAGGTCGTCAGCCCCGAGGACGAGGACCGCGAGCTGCTGGAGTCGTTCTCGATCGAGTTCGGCGAGGACACCGGGTCCGACCAGGACTTGCGTCCGCGCCCGCCGGTCGTGACCGTCATGGGCCACGTCGACCACGGTAAGACCAAGCTGCTGGACACCATCCGGAACAGCAACGTGGTCAGCGGCGAGGCCGGCGGCATCACCCAGCACATCGGTGCCTACCAGGTCGGGACCCGGGTCGACGAGGAAGACCGCAAGATCACCTTCATCGACACCCCGGGCCACGAGGCGTTCACCGCTATGCGTGCCCGCGGTGCGCAGGCGACCGACATCGCTGTGCTGGTGGTCGCCGCCGACGACGGCGTGAAGCCCCAGACGGCCGAGGCCATCGACCACGCCAAGGCGGCCGACGTGCCGATCGTGGTGGCGGTCAACAAGATCGACGTCGAGGGCGCCGATCCGCAGCGGGTGCGGGCCCAGCTCACCGAGTACGGTGTGGTCGCCGAGGAACTCGGCGGCGACGTGCAGTTCGTCGACATCTCCGCCCTGAGGGGCCAGAACCTCGACGCACTGCTGGAAGCCGTGGTCCTCACCTCCGACGCCGCTCTGGACCTGCGGGCCAACCCCGACATGGACGCCCAGGGGCTGGCGATCGAGGCCTATCTCGACCGCGGCCGCGGCTCCATGGCCACGGTCCTGGTGCAGCGCGGCCGGCTGAAGGTGGGCGACTCGATCGTCTGCGGCGACGCCTACGGCCGCGTGCGCGCCATGCTCGACGAGCACGGGAAGAACGTGCAGGAGGCGGAGCCGTCCCGGCCCGTCCAGGTGCTCGGTCTGACCAACGTGCCCAGCGCGGGCGACAGCTTCCTGGTCGTCAAGGACGACCGGGTGGCGCGCCAGATCGCCCAGCAGCGCGAGGCGCGGGAGCGGTTCGCCCAGCAGGCGCGGTCCAGCCGCCGGGTCACCCTCGACAACTGGCAGAAGACCCTCGAGGAAGGGGAGCGCAACGAGCTGCTCCTGCTCATCAAGGGTGACATGTCCGGTTCGGTCGAGGCCCTGGAAGAGTCCCTGCAGAAGATCGACGCCGGAGGCGACGAGGTCGGCATCCGCGTCATCGGCCGCGGTGTCGGTGCGATCACGCAGAACGACATCAACCTGGCCGCGTCCGCCGATGCGATCATCGTGGGCTTCAACGTCCGGCCGGAGGGCAAGAACAGCGAGCTCGCCGACCGGATGGGCGTGGACATCCGGTACTACTCGGTCATCTACCAGGCGCTCGACGAGATCGAGTCCGCGGTCAAGGGGCTGCTCAAGCCCATCTACGAGGAGGTCCAGCTCGGTTCCGCAGAGATCCGCGAGGTCTTCAAGGTTCCGAAGGTCGGCAACATCGCCGGCTCGATCGTCCGCAGCGGTACCATCCGGCGCAACGCCAAGGCGCGGCTCATCCGCGAGGGCGTCGTCGTCTCGGAGAACCTCACTGTGGAGTCGCTGCGCCGGTTCAAGGACGACGCCACCGAGGTCCGCGACGGCTACGAGTGCGGCATTGGGCTCGGCTACAACGATCTCCGGGTCGAGGACGTCATCGAGACGTACGAGATGCGCGAGAAGCCGCGTGAGTGACGGGCGATAGGCGCACCTGCCCGGACCCCGGCCCGTTGGCCGGGGTCCGGGCAGGTTTCGCCGCACCGCGGCGGCACCGGCGCCAACAGCCCACACTGTCCAATGCGTGAACCGGGGTGAGTGCGTGTTCGTCGGAGCCTTGACGCTCGACATCCTGCTCGGTGACGTCCGATCCTTGAAGCAGAAACGTTCGGTCGTCCGGCCGATCGTGGCCGAGTTGCAGCGCAAGTTCTCCGTGTCCGTCGCGGAGACCGGAGAGCAGGAGTTGTACCGGCGGAGCGAGATCGGTGTCGCGGTGGTCGCATCAACGGCAGCGCACTGTTCCGACGTGCTCAACAACTGTGAGCGCCTGGTCGCCGGGCGCCCCGAGATCGAACTGCTCTCGGCGCGACACCGGCTTTTCGGTCGAGAGGAAGAATAGGATTCATGGTTGATGCGGCACGCGCGCGCAAACTCGCCGAGCGGATCCAGAAGATCGTGGCGGAGATGCTGGAGCGGCGTATCAAGGACCCGCGTCTGGGCTTCGTCACCGTGACCGACGCGCGCCTCACCAACGACCTGCGCGACGCCACGGTCTACTACACGGTGTTCGGCAGCGACGAGGAGAAGACGGGAACGGCCGCCGCCCTGGAGAGCGCCAAGGGCGTGATCCGGACGGAGGTCGGCAGGCAGACGGGGCTGCGCCACACGCCGAGCCTCACATTCGAGAGCGACGAGGTCCAGCGGAACGCCGCGCACATCGAGGAGCTGCTGGCCAAGGCGCGCAGCTCGGACGCCGAGGTGGCCCGGGCCGCCGCGACGGCCCAGCCCGCGGGCGATCCTGATCCCTACAAGGAACCGCGTGAGCACGACGAGGAGGACGGCTGAACCCCGGCGATCCGGTATGCGAGGAGCATCCACCCCTATGACCGAAAGCGGCGTCGTCATCGTCGACAAGCCCGCGGGCCAGACGTCGCACGATGTGGTCGCGCGTACGCGTCGGCTCGCGGGAACGCGCAAGGTCGGCCACGCCGGCACGCTCGACCCCATGGCCACCGGTGTGCTCGTTCTCGGTATCGGGAAGGGGACCAAGCTGCTCGGCCACCTCGCGCTCACCGAGAAGGTCTATGAGGCCACGATGCGGCTCGGCCTGGCCACCACCACCGACGACGCCGAAGGCGAGACAGTGGGCGGCGCCGGCGCCGAGGAGGTCGCGGACGAGGCGATCCACGACGGTGTCGCCGCGCTGACCGGAACCGTGTCGCAGATACCACCTCAGGTCAGCGCGATCAAGGTGGGGGGAAAGCGGGCGTATGCCTCGGCGCGGGCCGGTGAGGACGTCGAACTCGCCCCCCGGCAGGTCACGGTGGCGGAGTTCTCGGTGCGGGAGATCCGCCGTGTTCCCGGCGAGAGCGGCGCGCTGATCGACGTCGACGCCCGGATCACCTGCTCCAGCGGTACCTACATCCGGGCGCTCGCCCGGGATCTGGGGACCGCGCTCGGTGTGGGCGGGCATCTCACGGCGCTGCGCCGCACCCGGGTCGGCCCCTACGAGCTCTCCCGGGCGGCGACACTCGAAGAGCTGGCCGAGAAGTTCACCGCGGTGCCGCTCGCCGAGGCGGTGGCGGCGGCTTTCCCGGTCCGCGTCCTCAGCGCCGACGAGGCCGGCAAGATCTCGCACGGCAACCGCATCCCACCGGGTGACCTGGGACCCGGCCCGATCGGCCTGTTCGCCCCCGACGGCACCGTTGTCGCACTCGGCGAGCAGAAACCCGGGTACCTGAAACCGACCGTGGTCTTCGATCCCGCCTGATCCGCGCGGTCGAGTCGCTGCCGGGGCGGAGCCCGCAACGTGGCACCCTGGGGGCGAGAAGCAAGGCCCGTCCGGGCATCCGTTCGAGGGGAGCTGTTCGACGTGCGGCGCTGGCGCGGACTGGAGGAGATACCCGACGACTGGGGTCCGTCCGTTGTGACCATTGGTGTCTTCGACGGTGTCCACCGCGGCCATCAGAGCATCCTGAGCCGGGCCGTGGAACAGGCCCGGAAGCTGGAGCTTCCGGTGGTGGTCCTCACCTTCGATCCGCACCCCGATTCCGTCGTGCGCGGGCTGCCGCGCCCGGCGGTCCTCACGCCTTTCGACCGCAAGGCGCGGCTGCTGGAGCGGTACGAGGCCGGCGCCGTCTGCGTGCTGCCCTTCACGCGGGAGCTGTCGGGGCTCTCCGCCGAGGAGTTCGTACAGCGCGTACTGGTGGACCGGCTCCGCGCCGCCGCGGTCGTCGTGGGGGAGGACTTCCGCTTCGGCCACAAGGCCTCGGGTGACATCGGTGTGCTGCAGACCCTCGGGGAGAAGTACGATTTCGCGGCCGAGGGCGTGCGGCTGGTCTCCGACACCGGGGTCATCACCTCCACCCTGATCCGGCGCTGCATCGAGGAGGGGAATGTGGAACGGGCGCGCGCCGGGCTCGGTCGGCCGCACCGGGTCGACGGCGTCGTCGTGCACGGCGCCGCACGGGGGCGCGAGCTGCTCGGCTTTCCCACCGCCAACCTCGACTGTCCGGCCGGTACCGCGATCCCGGCCGACGGCGTCTACGCCGGCCGCCTGCTCCGGGCGGAGCCGCGCGGCGGCGCCGAGTCCTCCTGGCTCGCGGCGATCTCGGTGGGCACCAACCCCACGTTCGAGGAGGGGGCCCGCAGTGTCGAGGCCTACGCCCTGGACCGCGACGACCTGGAGCTCTACGGCGAGGCGATGGGAGTGGAGTTCCTGAACCGCATCCGGCCGATGCTGCGCTTCGACGGTGTCGAGGAGCTGATCGAGGCGATGCGCAACGACGTCGTCCGGGCCAGGGAACTCCTGGCCGGGTCCTGAACGCGTCCGGTACCTCGTTCTTTGCTGTAGACTGCACTGCGTTGCCCGTGCCGCTGTTGTGCGCCGGTCGCCTTCGGACGACCGGGCGCGAGTGACCAGGTGCGCGGCACCCCGCTGATCTCTCGCGGGGAGGACGCCTGGTCTCCCTTACGGTGACTGTTCGTACGCGTGGTCACCGAAACCGCACCCGCCCCCCTGCGGGGAAGTGTGCGGCGGCTTCAAGCGAACCTGCGTACCGATACGAGAAGGAGCGCCGTGTCGATCGACACCGCCACGAAGGAAAAGATCATCTCCGAGTTCGCCACCAAGGAAGGCGACACCGGTTCCCCTGATGTCCAGGTCGCGCTGCTCACGCACCGGATCACCCAGTTGACCGAGCACCTGAAGACGCACAAACAGGACCACCACAGCCGCCGTGGCCTGCTGCTGATGGTCGGGCGCCGCCGTCGGCTCCTGAAGTACATCGCGGACCAGGACATCACCCGCTACCGCAGGCTCATCGAACGCCTCGGCCTGCGACGTTAGCCCAGGTAAAGCGAGGGAGTGGTCGCGGCCACTCCCTTTCTTAGTAGTGTGGAACTACTATGGCCGCTGTGGCCAGGGAGTATCGTTCCCGGTGCCCACAGTGGTAGATATAACCAAAACCTGAAGCATTCCCGACCCCACCCTCGGCTCAAGCGTCGAGGCCGGTCCTCGGTAGTGGTCTTCGGCCCGCCCGCGCAGGGCATGCCGAGGGCTTCGATCGATGGCCGGCAGTCAGGGACCAGCGAGCGCCGCACCGGGCACGCCCCGTGCCGCTCCGACGGTCGAGACGACTTCTCGACGACGAACTCTTTCTCCGGGGTACGGCCGCGGGATCTTCGAGTATCCGACCCGTACAGGAGGTCGCCCATGGAGGGCGCGTATTCCGCCGAAGCAGTGATCGACAACGGTCGCTTCGGCACCCGAACCATCCGCTTCGAGACCGGGCGCCTCGCCCGGTTGGCCGCCGGCTCCGCCGTCGCCTACCTCGACAACGAGACCATGGTGCTGTCGGCGACCACGGCTTCGAAGCGGCCCAAGGAGAACCTCGACTTCTTCCCGCTGACAGTCGACGTCGAGGAGCGGATGTATGCCGCCGGGCGTATTCCCGGCTCCTTCTTCCGGCGCGAGGGCCGTCCCTCCGAGGACGCCATCCTCACCTGCCGGCTGATCGACCGGCCGCTGCGCCCGTCGTTCCAGCACGGTCTGCGCAACGAGATCCAGGTCGTCGAGTCGATCATGGCGCTGCACCCCGACCACCTATACGACGTGGTCGCGATCAACGCGGCGTCGATGTCCACCCAGCTCGCCGGGCTCCCGTTCTCCGGTCCCATCGGCGGTGTCCGCGTGGCGCTGATCGAGGGGCAGTGGGTGGCGTTCCCCACGCACAGCGAGCTGGAGAACGGCACGTTCGACATGGTCGTCGCCGGCCGGGTGCTGGACGACGGCGACGTCGCGATCATGATGGTCGAGGCCGAGTCCACCCTGAACACGCTGAAGCTCGTCGCCGACGGCGCCGTCGGTCCGAACGAGCAGACCGTGGCCGAGGGGCTCGAAGCCTCCAAACCGTTCATCAAGGTGCTCTGCCGGGCCCAGCAGGCGCTGGCCGACCAGGCCGCCAAGGAGACCGGTGAGTTCCCGGTCTTCGTCGACTACGAGGACGACGTCTACCAGGCGGTCGACACCGCGGTCCGCGAGGAACTGTCCCAGGCGCTCACCATCGCCGACAAGCAGGACCGCGAGTCCGAGCTCGACCGGGTCAAGGCCGTGGCCGGCGAGAAGCTCCTGGAGGACTTCGAGGGGCGTGAGAAGGAGGTCGCCGCGGCGTTCCGGAGCCTCACCAAGCAGCTGATGCGGGAGCGGGTACTTCGGGACAAGATCCGCATCGACGGTCGCGGTCCCAAGGACATCCGGCAGCTCAGCGCCGAGGTCGGGGTGGTCCCGCGGGTGCACGGCTCGGCGCTGTTCGAGCGCGGGGAGACCCAGATCCTGGGCGTCACCACGTTGAACATGCTGCGCATGGAGCAGATGGTCGACACTCTGAACCCGGAGAAGACCAAGCGCTACATGCACAACTACAACTTCCCGCCGTACTCCACCGGTGAGACCGGCCGCGTGGGCTCGCCCAAGCGGCGCGAGATCGGCCACGGCGCGCTCGCCGAGCGGGCGCTCATTCCGGTGCTCCCGTCCCGCGAGGAGTTCCCCTACGCGATCCGGCAGGTGTCGGAGGCCGTCGGGTCCAACGGCTCCACCTCCATGGGGTCGGTCTGCGCCTCGACGATGTCGCTGATGTCGGCCGGCGTTCCGCTCAAGGAGATGGTGTCCGGTATCGCCATGGGCCTGATCAGCGAAGGGGACGAGTTCGTCACGCTGACCGACATTCTCGGCGCGGAGGACGCGTTCGGCGACATGGACTTCAAGGTCGCCGGCACCCGCGAGCTCATCACCGCGCTGCAGCTCGACACCAAGCTCGACGGTATCCCCGCCGCGCAGCTCAGCATGGCGCTCCAGCAGGCGCGGGGCGCCCGCCTGGCCATCCTGGAGGTCATGCAGGAGGCCATCGAGCGTCCGGCGGAGATGAGCCCGCACGCGCCGCGCATCCTCACGGTCAAGGTGCCTGTCGACAAGATCGGCGAGGTCATCGGCCCCAAGGGCAAGATGATCAATTCGATCCAGGACGACACCGGCGCCGAGATCACGATCGAGGACGACGGCACCATCTACATCGGTGCCACCGACGGCCCGTCCGCCGAGGCCGCGCGCGACACGGTCAACAGCATCGCCAACCCGACGATGCCCGAGATCGGTGACCGCTACCTCGGCACGGTGGTGAAGACCACGGCGTTCGGCGCGTTCGTATCGCTGCTTCCCGGCAAGGACGGCCTGCTGCACATTTCGCAGATCCGCAAGCTGCACGGCGGAAAGCGCATCGAGAACCTCGACGACGTCATCAGCATCGGCGAGAAGATCCAGGTCGAGATCCGTGAGATCGACGACCGCGGCAAGCTCTCCCTGGTCCCGGTGGAGGTCGTCGAAGCCGAGACCGCCGGTGAGGAGGCTGCGGAGGACTCGGCCGAGGAGGCCGACACCCAGGCTGAAGGCGGCAAGGAGCGCCGCCGCCGCCGCACCCGCGGCGCCCGGGCCGAGAACACCTGATCACGCCGGAAACGATGGGGCGGTCGCGCGGTGGTGCGGCCGCCCCGTCTCTTTCCCCCCTTCTCGGCCGACCCCCTTACGACCATCCCGGAGCGGAAGAATGAGCCCAATCCCTGTCGCAGCCGAGCAGGACCCCGGTAGCACCATCACCCTGCTGGAGTCCAGCGGCGGTTCGGGACTCGTGCGTCGGACCGTGCTGCCCGGTGGTCTGCGCGTTGTCACCGAAGCACTCCCGGGAACGCGTTCGGCCGCTTTCGGAATCTCGGCCACCAGCGGTTCCCGGGACGAGGACAGCGAGCACGCCGGAGCCGCGCACTTCCTGGAACACCTGCTGTTCAAGGGGACCCGCGAGCGGGACGCGCTGCGGATCTCCGCGCTGCTCGACGGGGTCGGCGCCGATCACAACGCCTACACGACCAAGGAGTCCACCACCTACTACGCGAAGGTCCTGGACCGGGACCTGCCGCTGGCCATCGACGTCGTGGGCGACATGGTGGCGAACTCGGTGCTCGACCCGAAGGAGGTGGAGACCGAACGCGGGGTCATCCTCGAAGAGATCGCGATGTACGAGGACGAACCGTTCGATCTGGTGGACGACGTCTTCGCCGCGCAGATCTTCGGTGACACGGCTCTGGGACGCCCGATCCTCGGCACCAACGACACCATCGGGGCGCTGGCCCGGGAACGGATCCTGGAGCAGTACCGGGCCGGCTACGTCCCCGGGGAGCTGGTGGTCGCGGCGGCCGGCAACCTCGACCACGACGAGGTGGTGGCGGGAGTCCGCTCGGTGTTTCGCGGGCTGCTCGACACCGCGGGCGACTCGGTCCCGGCGCTCCCCGGATCGGCGGCGCTCCGGTGGCCGTGCGTCCGGGAAGCAGGCTGCTGTCGCGGGACACCGAGCAGGCCCACCTCATCCTCGGGTGCGAGGGAGTGCGGCGGATCGATGAGCGCTGGTACGCGCTGCGGGTACTCGCCTCCGCGCTGGGCGGAGGCATGTCCTCCCGGCTCTTCCAGGAGGTCCGGGAGAGGCGCGGCCTGGCCTACGCGGTGCACGCCTACCACACCAGCTACGCCGATACCGGGATCTTCCAGGTCTACGTGGGGTGCCTGCCGGACAAGATCGACGAAGTACTGGGGGTCTGCCGTGCGGAGCTGGCCGCCGTCGCCGCCAACGGACTGACCGAGGAGGAGCTGGCCCGAGCCAAGGGGCAGATCCGGGGCTCCTGGGTGCTGGGCAGCGAAGGCAGTACCTCGCGCATGGGCCGCCTGACGATGCACGAACTCGGCTACCCGGAACACATCTCGCTCGACGACGACCTCGCCCTGTTCGACGCCGTGACGTCGGAGGACGCGGCCGCGGTCGCCGCTGAGGTCCTGGGCCGCCCCGAGATCCTGGCGGTGATCGGACCCTACGAGGAGGGGCGCCGGTTCTAAAGGCGGAGGCCCCGCTGCGGCGGGGAGCCGACACGAAACGGCCCGAACGGAGAGCATCCGCCCGGGCCGAACCGTGACCGGGTCCTCTACTGGCGCTTCCGCTTGCTCTGCACGGTGATCTGCTTCGGGCCCGACGCCTCGGCGGCGTTCTTCACCCGGACCTCCAGCAGCCCGTCGTCGATCTGCGCCTCGATGTCGTCGTCCTCCACGCCCTCCGGCAGGGTGATCTCCCGGCGGAAGGTGCCCCGGAACCGTTCGGAGGCGTAGTAGATGACGTCGGAGTCGTCCTGCCGACGCTCGCCCGCGATCGTCAGGTACCCGTGCGAGAGCGTCACCTCGCAGTCTTCGGGGAGCACTCCCGGCAGCTCGCAGCGGATGATCAGGTCCTGACCACGCGCGAGGATGTCCGTGGTCGGACTCCACGCGTCGGAGTACCCCCGCAACTGCGGCGAGCCGGTCTCCAGGTTGGTCATGGTCTCGGAGATCCTGTTCATCTCGCTCATCATGTCCAGGACTCCGCGGAAGGGGTTACCCCTTCTTCTCTTCGTGCTCACCGTCGTGTCCGTCCCTTCACTGTTCGCCGTCGTTGGCCTGCGGAGGGTTCTTCGCCGGCGTGCCCGAATCGGAGGCGGCGCCGTGACCCGGCGTGTACACGGCGGTGTCGCCTGAAGCATCGGCGACTGCGCCCGGGGCACTGGAACGGTCCGAGGGGACCGTCACCACCGGAGTGTAGGCAGACGGATGCTCGTCGCGCAGTGCCCTCACCAGGCCGAGGCAGACGAACATGAGGACGATCGCGAACGGTAGGCCGGTCACGATGGCTGCGGCCTGGAGCCCCTGCACCGCCGCTTGGCCGCCGACGATCAGCAGGACGACCGTGATCAGCCCCTCGGTGATGGCCCAGCCGGCCCGCTGCACCTTGATCGGGTGCGGGTCGCCGCCGTTGGTCAGCATGTCGACGACCAGCGAGCCGGAGTCGGACGAGGTGATGAAGAAGAGCGTCACCACGACGATGGCGAGGAGCGCGAGGAGAGCCAGAACGGGACCGGAGAGGCCAAGCTGGTTGAGGAGCATGTACGTCGCCTCCGCCTCGCTTTCGGCGGCGCCGATCATCTCGGTCTCTGGGCGGAACAGGTCCTGGAAGAGACCGGATCCGCCGAAGACTCCGAACCAGACGATGGTCACACCGACCGGGGCGAACAGCGTCCCCACGACGAACTGCCGGATGGTGCGGCCGTAGGAGATGCGGGCCAGGAACATCCCGACAAAGGGCGACCAGGAGATCCACCAGCCCCAGTAGAAGACCGTCCAGGCGGTCATGAACGCGTTCTGGTCCGCGTCGAACTGCTCGGTGGGGAAGGCCAGGCTCATGTCCACGAGGTTCTGCAGGTAGTCGCCGGTGCCGGTGACCATGAGGCTCAGCATCCACAGCTTCGGCCCGACAAGGAAGAGGAACAGCAGTAGGGCCGCCGCGAGCCAGAGGTTGATGACGGACAGCCGCCGGATGCCCTTGTCGATCCCCGCCAGCACGCTGACCACGGCGATCGCCGTGACCAGACAGATGATCGCGGTCTGGGTGAGCTGCGTGTTCGGAATGCCGAACATGCTCTCCAGGCCGGTGTTGATGTGCAGCGTACCCAGGCCCAGCGAGGTGGCCAGACCGAAGAGGGTACCGAAGACGGCGAGGATGTCGACGAGGTTGCCGACCCACCCGTAGATGCGGTTGCCGATGAGTGGGTACAGGGCCGCCGCGGGCCGCATGGGCAGGCCCTTGCGGAAGCAGAAGTAGCCCAGGGACAGGCCGAGCGCGATGTAGATCGCCCAGGGGTGGAAGCCCCAGTGGAACAGCGTGTACTGCATGGCGCTGCTGGCGTCACTGCCCTGGAGGTTCTCCGGGTCCGCGACGACGGCCGGGTCCTGGATGTGCAAGGTGGGTTCCGCGACACCGTAGAACACCAGGCCGATTCCCATGCCGGCGGTGAACAGCATGGCGAACCAGGCCCCGGTGCTGAACTCCGGCCGGGAGGAGTCCGGGCCGAGCCGGATCCGCCCGAACCGGCTGAGCATCGCCCACACCGCGAAGATCAAGAAGAACGTCGACGCGAGGACGTAGAACCATCCGAGGTTCGCCCCGATCCAGTCGCGCGTCGTCTCCGCCCCGGTCTGGAACCCCTCGGGGTTCACCAGACCCGCGATTATGAAGGCAAGGACGACCGCGCCTGAGATGAAGAAGACCGGTGGATTCGTATGCTCCTGTATATAGGACTTAGCCCGATTGATGACGACTCCTTCCCGAGCTCCGGACCATCCGTCCCGGTTTCCGCGACCGCCGGTCAAAGCGCTTCGCACATCAGGCGCCGTCCAAGCGCGAGCTCGCCGGCCGCCCGCCGGGGACCGTCATGGGTGCCGGATATCGAATTGTGTACGGCTAATCGCAGTCCTCAGATTAGGATCCTAAGCCCGAAGTCGCGGAAGTTCGGCGGATAAACGCCGTTTGGTTATCGTATATTGATCCGGTTGTGCGGGGTTTGGTTATCCAGGGCCGCCGTCCGGAACCGTGTGTATCCGGGAAGTCGCTCTTGGTCGCCGCCTGGGTCGTGTTGTGCAGGTGGCCCTCTCCTCGTATCGTGTCACAGCTGGCGTGCGAATACGAAGGACGAGGCAGGGAGCCTTCCGCATCGCCGCTGCGTAGAGGGCCTATGTAGGTAGCGGGGGTGCCCGCCCGGATGCGCCCCTGCCGGCGTGCGGTCGGCGGCGTCCGTCGCGGTCCGGCCCTTCCCCGGCTCCCTCCCGAAGAAAACGGACGGAAAAAAAGGAGAGCCGCCGGAAGTCCGTTGACTATTCACCGCGGGGGACGGAATTGGCCGATGGCGGCCACAATGACGTACGGCCACTGTTTTCCTGCTAATAGGGGCCGGCGCGTTCCTCGATTGGGGCCGCCGATATCAGCGGCGGCAAAGTGCCTGTGGACCGGGCCCGCACCCGAACACGGATACGGGCCCCGTTACCGGAGGACACGCGTCTAGGAACTGAAGTCCAGCCCCTCGGCGTCTTCACCCAGCGTCCGCTTCACGAAATCCGCGTTCTCGTTCAGCCAGACGCGGGCACCCTCCTGCTGGTCGTCGGAGTACTCGTTGATGATGGCCTCCTCAAGGCTCTCCAGCTCCGCCTCGGACATGGTGAACTCCTGCAGCCACCCGTTGAGTTCGGGGAAGTCCTCCGAGAAGCCGCCGCGGGCGACGGTGTGGATCTGCTCGCCCTCACCCAGCGCGCCCATCGGGTCTTCCAGGTCCTTGAGGTCGTAGTCCACGTAGGCGATGTGCGGGCGCCACAGGGTGACGACGATCGGCTCCTCGTTGGAGATCGCGCTGTCCAGCTCGGCCAGCATCGCCGGTGTGGAGGACTCGACGAGCTCGTAGTCGTCCAGTCCGTAATCGGGGATGACGTCCTCCTGGGTGCGCTGCACCAGGCCCGACCCTGCTTCGATCCCGACGATCTGGCTGTCGAAGAGGTCCGCGTTGTCGGGGAGGTCCTCGATGGAGTCGACTTCGTCGACGTAGGAGGGCACGGTCAGGTGCAGCGTCGCACCCTCGTACCAGACGCCGACATCCTCGATCTGCTCGCCGTACTGGTCCCAGTACTCACCATGCGTGTCGGGGAGCCAGGCGTCCATGAACACGTCGAGGTCCCCCTGCGCGATGCCCTGGAAGGTGGGGGCGACGTCGACGTCCTGCACGGTGACGTCGTAACCCTTCTCCTCCAGGAGCACCTGCCACATGTTGGTGACGGCGATGTTCTCGTCCCATGGGATGAGGGCGATGGTGACCGACTGCGCTTCACCCTCGCCCTCCTCGGGGCCGGTCGCCACACCGTCCCCGCCGTTGCAGGCGCTCGCCACGAGAGCCAGCGACGCCACCGCGGCCGCGAACCCCGTTATCCGGGCGGTACGGTTGATCGATCGCATGTTCTTTCCCTCTCTTCCTCTTCTCGCTGTTCTTCCCTGGCCTGTTGTGGAGAAAGAGAACGGGACGGAGGGGCGTCGCATTCTCATGTGTGCTGCCGCGGCACCGGAGGGGCCCGCGGCCCGCCCAGATCACCCGAGCGCCATCCGTTTCGCCCGCGCCGCCGGCGAGAACCGGGGAACGGCCGCCGTCAACCGGTCCAGGAAGATGGCCACGATCACCACCGCTATACCTCCCTCGAACCCGAGCACGATGTCGGCGCGGGCGATACCCGAGTAGACGACGTTGCCCAGGCCGCCGGCGCCGACCATGCCGGCGATGACCACCATGGACAGACTGAGCATGATGACCTGGTTGATACCGGCCATGATCGTCGCCAGGGCCAATGGCAGCTGGATCCCTCGCAGGACCTGGATGTCGGGCGCCCCGAACGCTTCGCCGGCCTCGACGAGCTCCTTGTCCACCTGCCGGATCCCCAGTTCGGTGAGGCGGACACCCGGCGGCATCGCGAACACGACGGTCGCGATGACCCCCGGGACCTGGCCGACACCGAAGAAGGCGATCGCGGGGATGAGGTAGACGAAGGCCGGCATGGTCTGCATGAAGTCGAGGACCGGTTTCAACAGCATGCTCACCCGGTCGCTGTACGCCGCGATGACCCCGATCGGAATGGCGAAGACCACCGCGACACCGGTGGCGACGAGCACCAGGGCCAGGGTGCTCATGGCCTCGGCCCACCGCTCCATGCTGATGACCAGCAGGAACCCAAGGACGGTGAAGACGGCGAGCCGCCACCCGGCGATGAACCACGCCAGCGAGGCGAAGATCAGCACGGCGAACAGCTCGAACTGGACGCCCACGATGTACACACCGATGAGGAGGAGCAGCCACGCACCGGTGACCCCGGCCGCCAGGATCCACTGGTGCCGCGACGCCGTCCGCACCGCGCTGGTGACGAGCAGGGCAGCGAGCAGCAGCAGGACGAGGACCAGCGGCGGGTAGACGTAGGCGGCCCCGAACAGGTTCATCGCCCAGATGAACAGCGCGCCCGGAAGCGAGCTGATGACGACCGTGACCGCGCCCGTGAGGGCTTCGAGAAGGACCAGCGCCAGGTACGCGGCCACCAGGACACCGACGAGCCGCAGCTGACCGCGGCGGATGAGGCCGATGGCGATGACCAGGCAGGCGATCAGGGTGAGCTGTGCGGCGGAAGGGTCGGTGAGGAACCCCGACAGCGCCGCCACGCTGCTGTCGATGACGTCGCCGATGATGTCGAACAGGGCGGCGAGGTTGTTCCGCAGCCAGTTGATGACGCTCTCGAACATCGCGCCGACCGGAAGCCGGGGGATGTCGATGGCATAGCCCGAGCCGTACGCGCTCATCGCGCCCCCTCTTCGCTCTCGACCGGCCGCTGCGTCGCGCCCGCGCCGGCTTCGGCGCGCGCGGGCGGTGAGCCGGCGGATATCCCGCTTCCGGCGCCGTCGCCGGAGGCCAGGGCAGCCAGCAGCGCGGTCCATGGAATGACACCGACGAGGTGGCCGGCGTCATCCACCACGGGCAGCGGGTGCGGGGTCACCGCGGACCGGTGGAACAGTTCGGCGACGGTGGTGTCGGGGTGCACCCGTTCGACGCCGGGGTCGACGAGACCGGTCAGATCGGTGGCGCCGGTGCGGCCGGCCTCGCCGATGGCGCCGTCCCGGACCACACCGACGAAGGTCTGGTCGCTTCCCACGACGAACGCCGAGGAGGTCTGGTTGTCCCGCATGGTGCGCAGTGCGGCGCGCGGGTCGTGGGCGGGGCCGAGCACCGCGGTCGGCGGCTCCATGACGGAGGAGGCCCTGAGTACGCGGCTGCGGTCGACGTCCTCGATGAACTGCGCGACGTATTCGTTGGCCGGAGCGTTGAGGATCTCCTCGGCAGTGCCGATCTGCGCCACGCGGCCGTCGCGCAGCATGCAGATGCGGTCGCCGAGCCGCATCGCCTCGTTGAGGTCATGGGTGATGAAGACGATCGTCTTGCCCAGCCTGGCCTGGAGCTGCAGCAGCTGGCTCTGCATGTCGCGCCGGATCAGCGGGTCGAGCGCGCTGAACGCCTCGTCCATCAGGATGATCTCGGTATCGGCGGTCAGCGCGCGCGCCAGACCCACGCGCTGCTTCATGCCGCCGGAGAGCTGCTCTGGGACGTGGTCCTCCCAGCCCTCCAGGCCGACCAGGTCGAGAGCGTAGCGGGCCTTCTCCCGCCGCTCCGCGCGCGGGACGCCGCGGACCTCGAGACCGTAGGCGGCGTTGTCCAGCACGGTGCGGTGCGGGAACAGCGCGAAGTGTTGGAAGACCATGCTGATGTGCCGGCTGCGGAGCCGCCGCAGCTCATTCGAGGGGAGGGTGGTGATGTCGGTTCCGTTGATCTCGACAGTCCCGGCGGTGGGTTCCAGCAGCCCGTTGAGCATGCGGATCAGCGTGGACTTGCCGGAGCCCGAGAGCCCCATGACGACGAAGATCTCACCGGCGTCGACCTCGAAGGACACGTCGATCACGGCCGCGGTGACGTTCAGCTCCCGGAGCTGGTCGCGGGGCCGTCCGTCGCTCAGCAGCTCGACGGCCTGGTCCGCACGTTTCCCGAAAACCTTGTAGAGCTTGTCTGCGCGTACTGCTGGCACGATCTCCTCTTTGCCCCTCCGGCCGCCGGGTACGGCGGCTCACCTGGATCGGCGGTGCCTTGCCCGTTGCTCCACGGCCGCGACCAGGGGATCACCCGATCGAGGCGCGGAATCTCGCGGAGTGGCCATGCCTTCTGCCCTCCGGGCCCCTCTGTGAGTCGGTAGATCGTTTCAGGCCACTACCTGGAGTTGCCTTGGGGTGCGTAGTCGCGGAATACGCGTCGGGCCCCGCCGAAAGGATGAAAACCGATCTACATCGCCTGAGTGCCCCCTGGTGCCCGAAGGTGTGACATCAGTCACAGTATAGATCGCTGCATGGCGCATCGTTGAAATACGCAGCAGCCCAGCTCAGCTCTACTACACAACGGTTTTTGCCGTGTGTCCACCATGCGGCTCCGGGGGAAAGCGCGATCCGGCCCGGGGAAAGCGGGCGAGGGCGCCACCCTGTGTGCCGGGGGCGGTACACAGAGAACCGCCGTGGCGCCCCGAGGGCAACGTTTGTGACGGAGAGTATTCACGTGGATTCTCTGGCGGTCATGGCGCCCCGGGGTGGTTGCCTCCAACGGTGACACAATCGTGTCGCTTTTGTCGTGTTCAGACGGTGCAGCGCCACTGCCGGCCCGTGTCCGGGGGCCTTCCGGGCCGCCCCGTGACCGGGAGACGCTACAGGCCGCCATGTAGCGGCCTCTCTCTGTCCACGCCGGCGCCCGGGACGCAGCATGGAGACATGCCCATTGGGCCTTTCCGACCGGCAAGAGGTGGGGAGATGTCGCTCCTGCACGCTGGGTTCGAGGAATTACCGCACCGCGTCGCCCCGAAACGGTTCACACTGTGGAGCCGTGCGCCGGGAGGCGGTCTTCACCAACCGATGTTCGTGGGGCTGTGCTACCCCGATAGGACGGTGGTCTACGCGCGGGGGAGACGCGGCGCATGCGGCCTGTTCTCCTCCCCTCAGATGGCACTGGCGACCCTGGGCCGCTGCTGGAGTCTCGAACTGGTGTGGTCCGAGGAGGAGGCCCCGCCGACGGCCCCGACCGCCGCGGAGCATGACCACCGGCTGCCAGGGTCGGTGGGGTGAATCCCGGCTCCCGGCCGGTGCGCGGACGTGTCCGGCAGGGGCTCGCCATGGGCAGCCTTAGGGCTGGAGCACTGAGTTCAGTTGCGTGGGCACGTGAGCCGGGCCCACACGATCTTGCCGCCGGGCAGCGGCTCGCATCCCCACCGCCCGCGCGTCAGCCGGTCCACGACCTGGCGGAGCCTGCGGGCATTCTCGGACAGCGGTTCGGGGGTACATGGACCGGGGAGCTCCGGGGAGGGGTCGATGACCCCGATCCATATCGAACCCGGTGGGCAGTAGGTGCAGGAGGATCCGGTCGCAGGGGCAGGCCACGGCATAGCGAACAGCGTTGGTGACCAGTTCGCTCGTCACTGTCTGGGCGTCCTCCGGCAGGGATGCCACCCCCCATCTGCGCGTGTGCTCGGCGACCAGGCCGCGGGCGATGTGGGGCAACTGATCGAGCGGCCGCTCAGGTTGGGTGAGGCGAAAGAGCCCAGCGAAGGGGGGCGACTAGGTGGTGACGCGGGGCGGCAGCTGTGCGCTGCCCGCCGACCGTTTCGGACGTCATCGTTCTTCACTGTTTCCGGATGAGTGAGGATTATTCCAGGGGTTGGTAGTCGAAGTCGTAGCTGAACGTGCGTGGACTCGCGATCGCCAGACCGTCGGGTGTGGGCCAGATGTCGGGGGCGGGAGAAACCACCAGGGTGCTGCGCTGGCCGTGGCACAGGTTCTCGGGGGAGGTGACGTCTCCGGTCTGGGCGTCGAGGAGGGTGATGATGCTGGGCTTCGAGGTCACGACTCCGCCCTCCTGCAGCACCAGGAGGTTTTCTTTTCGGATTTCGACGCGGACGAGCCGGAGCCGGCCGTGGTCGATGCCCGTGCTGTCCACCATGGCCTCCCCATGGCCGAAACCACCGTTCGTGCGGTGCTCGATGCCGCTGACCTTGCCGGTCATCAGCACACGGCTACCGAGATGGTCCAGCAGGGTGTGGACTCGGTCGACGGGCGCCTCGGCCAGTGCCCGCCCGATCCGCAGGGCACGCGAGACACTTCCGGGGGTCGCGATGCCCCTTGCTTGGGCACCGGTGAAGACACGGTCGGTTATGTTCGTGGCGCAGTCACGCGCCGCGTCCGTCGGATGCGGGACGTGTTCCAACAGGACGGCGTCCATGTTACGCAGGACCGTCTTGAGCCCGCGTTTCTCGATCAGGCCCGATCGGGTCGCGGGAGTCCTCGCGACATGCATGTTGATCATCTGCGCTTCGGGTAGAGCACGACCCGTTCCGTTCGCGTCGACGATGGGAAGGCCGGTGTGCGCCGCCCATTTCACCGGTGCGAGACCATTGCTCCCACCCACCTCTCCCGGCATGAGGGCGCAGACCCGTTTCCCGGTTTCCCACTCGATCATCTCCTGCAACCACATGCCCTCTCTGGAATCGCAGAGCTGCTTCTCCAGCAGAACATCGGGCGAATCGAACCTGCCACCCGGGATGATCAGTTCGTCATGGGGCACGTCCTCAAGAGAGATCATCTCAACGGGGCCCTTGTCCTCCACAGCTTGGAGGGCCGCAAGCAGCCCAGTACGGGTAGGACCTCCACGGCCCGCGCCGAGGATCGCCGTCCCCCTCGCGTAGACGGGGAGTGTGGTCTCGTCCAGTTTCATGGGACCTGAGTTTAGGGCGGTGCGGTGGAAGCGTTATTGGCGCTGTGCACTGTATTGCCTTTGATTCTTGTGCGGGGTGCACAACGCGGGATTGTCGATAGGTGCGCCGGATATCGGTTCCTCGGCGGTCTCCCTTTGAGATGCGGTTCGCAAAGAGGCTTCGCGCTTCGTGTCTGCGTGAATGTGGCCTCCCGGGACGCGGTGCGGCGGCGCTGTCGGTCTACCGGGCCGGCCGGTTCGCCGAATCCGGCCACAGCGGCGTTGAACAGCGGGCCCGTCTCCCAAGGAAGGGGAACGCGATCGTCGAATACGTGGATGGACCGGAAATTCGGCTGGCTTGAACACCAATAGCGCCCGGTCCGGAACACGCAATTTTTCCGGGGTGCGATACGGGGGCATATCATCCCATGGATACGATCACTGCTCCATGCCGAGGGTGCATTTTGTACCCCCAGTATTGACGTGTGCTTTCCTCTGGACGCGTGATAGTGAGGTGATCCCGGAGAATCCGGAGCGGGCGATGCGCGGCGAAGTACGCGAACCAGGAGGTCGGGAAAACCCTGTTCCCAGGATATAGGTGTGAAGCCCCAGGCGGAAGGCGAGGTGACTAAGCCCCGCGGGTTCCCGTGGAAGGCTCGATTCCGTCCCCGGGTCCCGACCTTCACCAGATCCTGGAGCAGGCGAGGAAGGCCGAAGCCGCTCTCGTTCTCGCCCGCTTCAGACATAGACAGGTCGAGTGAAACTCGCTGGATTCACCTCAGTGGCACATTACTCAACAGGCCGCGCGAAATGCTGTTGCTGTTGCTGATCGGCACGATCGGCTGCGCCATGGGAGCGCTCGCCGAACGCCGGAGCGGTCCTTTGTGCACACCCGAATGCACGTGCATCCCGTCTTGGCTGCTGGCGCCGCACCTGCGCTGGCTATGCGGGGGATCGTCCTGTCATCCCCTTTTTGCGAAAAACCCCACTGCGCGCCCCCGCCCCCGTAGGCTCGTGGCCGTGCTCGTGACACGCCTTATGCCAGAGCCGTGGCGCTGGCAGCACTTCCCCCGCTGTTTCCCCCAAGAGGTTCCGATGCCAGTAGTTATCGATGGCTATGGCCATCGAAATCCGCTCCGCACTGGTGCCCGCCTCCAATTGATATCGGTGCGGGGCTGTGTGGCATGGCCAGCGGCTTTCCCACGCTGGGGCGTCGCGTTCACACGTAGGGACGCCTGATGCTGCGTGGACGGGCTTGAACTCGTGGATCCGCGCTCTTTGGAACAGCCGCATCAATGACGTCCTGGCCGAGAACCGTTCTGGTTCCTTAGTTCCACAATTCCACAGGGAGTGAGGCCATGCAGAACCAAGACCAGGTCAGCATCGTCAAGGACTACGAGCGCGAGCCAGTCCCCGATGACATGCGCAAGAACTGGCTGCAGATGGGGGTCGTCTGGGTCGCGTCGGGATGACGATTGCCGCGTTTCTCCTGGGTGGCACCGTTGGGAGCGGGTTGCCGATCCGCGACGCGTTCATCGCGGTGTTCGCGGGTTCGCTCGTGCTCACGTTCGTCGCGGTATTGTCCGGGATGGTAGGGGCGCGAACGCACCTGTCCACCGCGATGATCTCCCGCTTCGCGTTCGGAGAGAAGGGCTCCTACCTGACAGCGCTCGTCCTCGCGCTGGGCAGCTACGGCTGGTTCGGTGTGCAGACGGGACTGTTCGGGGAGACCGCCTTCACGGTGTTCCAGCACGGCGGGTTCGAACCCCCGGTGCTCCTGCTGGTGTTTGTCGGCGGGCTGCTCATGACATCAACCGCGATCTTCGGCTACCGGGCCATAGAAAAACTCAGCCTGATCGCGGTGCCGGCACTGGTCATCCTCATGTTCGCATCGCTGGTCATGGTGCTCCGGGACAACCCGTGGGGCGAGCTGGTCGCCGCCCCGGTGCCTGGCGATCCGATGCCTATGGGCGTCGCCATCTCCATCGTCGCGGGATCGTTCATGGTGGGTGCCGTCGTCGCCCCCGACATCACCCGGTACGCGCGCAACTCGACGCATGCGGTGCTGGCCGCTGTACTGGGCTTCCAGGTCGGTAACGTCATCATCGTGTTCGTCGGGGCGATCCTCGCCCACGCGACGGGAGAGTCCGAGATCGTGCAGATCATGCTGACGCTCGGCTGGGGCGTCGTCGCGTTCCTGGTCCTGATCCTGTCGCAGTGGACGACCAACGACAACAACCTCTACTCGGCCGCACTCGCGTTCTCACTGGTCTTCCGCCGCTGGCCGAAGTGGAAGCTGACCGCCGTCGCCGGCGTCCTCGGCACGCTGCTGGCCATGGTCGGCATCCTCCAACAGCTCGAACCGTTCCTGCTCGCGCTGAGCGCCTTGGTTCCACCGATCGGCGGGGTGTTCGCCGCGGACTACTTCGTCGTCAACCGGCGCGTGTACCGTTTCGAGAACCTGAGCCGCGTGCCCGCGATCCGCCACGTCTCCTGGACAGCCTGGGTCTGCGGAAGCCTTGTGGCGTTCATGACTACCCCCGAGTTCCCGGGCCTGGGACTCTTCCAACTGACGACCGTCTCCGCGATCGACTCGTTCCTCGTGGCCTTCGTCCTACAACTCGTCCTCGCCAAGGCGTTCCAGCGCGGCGAATGGGGCAGCCTTACGTCGCCGGCGCCTCTCGAAGACCAGGCCGGACCGACGTCGAATCCCATCACATGACCGGCAACGTGAGGAGTAAACCCATGCGCATCGACTCGACGTAAGCAGAACCAACTCTGCTGCCGCCTGAAGTTGATGCGGCAACCATCGTTAGTCACGACCCGTGGCTTTCCGCGATCGGCCGTGGCTTAGCGGCAGTCACGATCTAAGGAGAGCCACGGGTCTCTTACGTCCCACGGCAACCGCCACACCCGGATCGAAGCGAATGATCACACCAGCCGATCCCCAGCGGAAGAAGACATCGGGCACCACCGCACGGTAGATCTTGCCCTCGCGGGTGGGGTGCGCAGTGACATTCCTGCCCACAACCGGGTGAGCTCGGTGCGACAGAACCGGCGATCGGCCAGTCGTCCTAACTCGACACGGGCGCATCCACACCCGCATGCCACCTCGACCGGGATACCTTGCGCTTGCGTGGTCTTGGATGTTCACACGTTGCTCAGCGGGCCAGCGGCTTTCACGCGCAGCCGAATGGCCGGCTCCCGGAGATACGTCAGCGGGATCTCGTCGATGTCCACGATCTCGACGGCGGACGGCTCGGCCCCTGCGGCCACCGCGTTGTCGATGGCGGCCTGCCGGGCTACCTCTATGACACGTGCTCGCCCTCCTGTTCCGGCCCCAATCTCCACAATCTGGTCGACCTGCCCGCTCACCGTGCCGATGGCAGCGCCGATGGCGTTGGCCACGTCGTAATCGTCGGGCCGGACGATCTTGCTGACCCCGGGCAGAGCGTCGGGCAGGAGGACGCTGCCCCCACCGACAGCAACGAGCGGGACGTCGCCACGCGCGACCTTGACCCGATCCACGGCCTCGGCGAGTTCGTGGTCGGAGCGGGACAGCGCCTCGCGCAGCAAGGACGCCGAGGTATCCGGTGGTATCCGGTCGCCGATCCGGGCACGCCCCTCAACAGCGGCGGCATCGGTCAGGGTCGGGGTGTCACCGCCGAAGGTGAGCGCGCAGTGCAAAAGGTCGTGGCCGACACTCTGCGGACCGAGCTGGACGGTGCCATCCTCCGCGCGCCGCACGATCGTGCCGCCGCCAATCGCGATGCTCACCAGGTCGGGCATGCGGAAGTTGGTGGCGACCCCGCCTACCTCCACACCAAACGTCGACTCGCGTGGGAAGGACTGAACGAGCGCGCCGACGTCGGTGGAGGTGCCGCCGATATCGATGACGAGGGCATCGGACAGGTCGCTCAGGAAGGCGGCGCCCCGAAGGCTGTTGGCCGGCCCGCTGCCGATGGTCAGCACCGGTGTGCGCTCCGTGAAGTCCAGGCTCATGAGAGTGCCGTCGTTCTGTGTGAAGTACGGAACGACGTGGTCGAGGTCGAAGCTGGCCAGTGCGTCCTCGATGGCCGCCACGATCTTCCGGGCCACGTGGCCCAGCGCCGCGTTGATGATGGTGGCGTTCTCCCGCTCCAGCAGGCCCAGGGAGGCGATCTCGTGGGAGAGTGAGAGAGGGATGTCGCCGAGTTCTCGGCGGACGATGTCGCGGGCGAGTAGCTCGTGGCGGGGCGAAACCGGGGCGAAGACGCTGGAGATGGCCACCGCCTCGGCCTTTCCGGCGATCTCCTCGCAGAAACGGGTGACCTCATCGGCGTCGAAGGGGACGCCGTCGCTTCCGTTGAGTTCGACCCCGCCGCGCACGATCCGTGACCCGACCGACACGTGCTGGTGCAGGTCTTCGGGCCAGCCGAACATCGGCCGCACCGCGACCGAGGCGGGGGCCCCGATCCGGATCACCGCGACCCGGCGCAGGTCGCGACGCTGCAGCACGGCGTTGGTCGCGTGGGTCGTGCCGAGCATGATATGGCCGACGCGTGTGGCATCGACACGGGGGTTGGCCAGCACTTCGCCTAGCGCCCGGCGGATACCGGAGGTGATGTCGATGGTCGTGGCCACCTTCGCCTTGGCCACCGGCGTCGAGGAGGTGTCGAGGGCGACGGCGTCGGTGTTGGTGCCACCGACGTCGATCCCGATACGCAGATCCTGTCGAGCGCTGGCGGGCTGGGGGATGCCGGTCGTCACAGTGCGACCTCCGAGGCGGACGATGGCAGGCATGCTTCCAGGGGCTCGTAGTCGAAGTCGTAGCCGAACGCGCGCGGACCTGCGACCGCCAAGCCTTCGGGTGTGCGCCAGATGTCGGGGGATGGTAGGGCAACCAGGGTGACGCGCTGGCCGTAGCGCACGGTGTCGGTGAAGATGACGTCTCCGGTCTGGGTGTCGAGGAGGGTAATGATGTCGGGCACCGAGGCCAGGACATGGCCTTCTTCCAGCGCGACGAGATTCTCGTTCTGGATCTCTACGCGGACGAGTCGATCACGGTCGGCGCCGACCCCGTCGATTAGGGCCTGCCCGCGGACGAGCCCGCCCGTTGTCTGGCGCTCGATGTCGCTGACCTTTCCGGTGATCACAACACGGCCGTCCAGGTGATCCAGCAGAGCACGAATCCGGTCTCTCGGCGCGTCCGCCAACACCTGCCCGATCCGTAGGGCACGCGCGACACTGCCTTTGATCGCGGCGCGTCTGGCTTGGGCTCCGGTCAGGACATAGTCGACCAGGGCGAAGAAACCCCCCAACGCCACGACCGCCGCGCGGCTGGCGTGTTCCAGCCAGACGGCATCCATGTCCTGGAAGACGAGTTCGCGGCCGTGTTCGTCGACCGCGACCGCCGGCGTGGCGGGAGTGCCGGCGACGTTCATGCTGACCATTTGAACCTCGGGCAGGGCGCGCCCCATCCCGTCAGCGTCTAGGACGGGGAGTCCCGCGTGGACTGCCCAGATCACCGACAGCAGGGCATTGGAGCCGCCGATCTCGACAGGCATCAGGGCGGTGACCGGCCTTCCGATCTCGCGCTCGATCATCTCCCGCAGCCATACGCCCTGCTCGGGATTGCCAAGTTTCTCCATCATGATGTCAGGGGATCCCAGACCCCCGGCGGGGCGACCAGTTCGTCGTCGGAGAGGTCGTCGAGGGAGACCACCTCGACGGGGCCCTTGTCCTGCACGGCTTGGAGGGCGGCCAGCAGTCCAGGGTGCGTGTGGCCTCCGCCTCCTGCGCCGAGGATCGCCGCGCCTTTCGCATAGACGGGAAGTGTCGTTTCGTCCAGTAGCACGGGTCAAAGTGTAGAGGCGGAGCGATTGCTGGTCATGGGGGCGAGTGCACGATATTTGGCGCACTTTTGGGCAACGAGCACAACCTGTACTGCGATTGTCACAGACGACAAGATCCAGCGTTCGGGCTGAGTGTTTTCACGTTTACTCGCGCCTGAGCCTGGCCCACACGATCTTGCCGTTGGGGAGCGCCTCCCATCCCCACTGCCCGTCTGTCAATTCATTCACGATCAAGGAAAGTCCGCGCCCACTATCGGTCAGTGAGTCCGAATCGCCGGGGCCGGGAGGCTCTGGGGAAGGGTCGACAATCCCGATCCATATCGAGCCCGGTTCGGGGAGTAGGCTTAGCAGGACCTGGTCAGAGGGGTACAACACGGCGTGTCGAACGGCGTTGGTGACCAACTCGCTGGTTACTGTCTGAGCGTCATCGATCAAGAACGCCGTCCCCCACTTGCGGAGCTGCTCCGTGACCAGTCGGCGGGCGATGCTGGGCAGCCGGTCGAGCGGACGGTCTTGCTGGGTGAGACGAAAGGTGGCGGTGTGGGGGGCAACAAGGTCGCGGTTTGGGAGGATGGCATCGTTGCGCTGCCCGTCGACCGTTTCGAACATCATCGTTCTTCACCGTTTCGGGAAAGTGTGAGTAGTTCCAGGGGCTCGTAGTCGAAGTCGTAGCCGAACGCGCGCGGGGCTACGAGTGCCAAGCCCTCGGGTGTGCGCCAGATGTCGGGGGAGGGAAACGCTACAAGGGTGCCGCGTTGGCCGTAGCGTATGGTTTCGGTGAAGATGACGTCTCCGGTCTGGGTGTCGAGCAGGGTGATGATGTCGGGCACCGAGACCAGGACCCCGCCTTCTTCCAGTACGATGAGGTTCTCGTTCTGGATCTCTATGCGGACGAGTCGGCCGCTGTCGACGCCGACCCCATCGATGAGCGCGTGTCCGCGGACGAAACCACCGGATGTGTGGCGTTCGATGTCACTGACCTTTCCGGTGATGATGACCTGGCCACCCAGGTGGTCCAGCAGTGCGCGGATGCGGTCAGCAGGTGCGTCGGCCAGCACCTGTCCGATCCGCAGTGCGCGCGTGACACTGCCCGCGATCACCGCCGTCCGAGCCTGGGCACCGGTGCAGACATAGAGCGCGTTGCCGGCAGAACCGCCGAAAGCGACCACCATGGAACGTGCGCAGCGCTCGTGCCGCAGCGCGTCCAGATTACGGAGCATCACCTTGTGTCCACGCTCATCGATGAGCGCCGATGGAGACGGCGACACGCCCGCGACGTTCATGCTGAACATCTGCGCCTCGGGAAACGCGCGTCCCATTCCGTCGGCGTCGACGACGGGAAGTCCGGTATGCGCCCCCCAGATCACCGGCGCGAGAGCGTTCTGCCCGGCGATCTCGGCCGGCATGAAGGCACAGACTCGCTTCCCGGTTTCGCGTTCGAGTATGTCCCGCATCCACGCGCCCATTTCGGGGTTGCCGAGCTTCTCTTGACTGACATTGGGTGAACCCATCAGGCCCGCCGGGACGATCAGTTCGTCGTCCGGAACGTCGTCGAGGGAGATCACCTCGACAGGCCCCTTCTCCTCCACAGTCTCGAGGGCCGCTAGGAGTCCGGGGCGTGTGCTGCCCCCGCCCCCTGCGCCGAGGATCGCCGCGCCCTTCGCGTAGACGGGGAGTGTGGTCTCGTCCAGCCTCATGGGCCTTGAGTTTAGGGCGGTGCGCTGGAAGCGTTATTGGCGCTGTGCACTGTATTGCCTTTGATTCTTGTGCGGGACGCACAACGCGGGATTGTCGATGGGTACGCCGGATATCGGTTCCTCGGCGGTCTCCCTTTGGGGTGCGGCTGCGCAAGGGGGCATCGCGCTTTGTGCCCGCGTGAATGTTGCTTCCCGGGGGGCGATGTGGAGGCGCCGCTGTCGTCTCCCGAGCCGGCCGGTTCGCCGGATCCGGCCACAGCGGTGTTGATCAGCGGGTCCGTCTCTCATGGAAGGGGGAACGGTTATCGAATACGTGGGTGGACCGGAAATTCGGTGGGCTTGAACGCCAATAGCGCCCTGCCCGGAATGCGCAATTTGCCTGGGTCGTGATGTGCGGAGCCGGCTTCCCGGCGGGCTAACCATTACCCCCGTTCCATGGGTACGTTTTATACCTGCGGTGGGGATACGTGTGCCCCTCCCGTAAAGCTCACGGGTGTCCGGTGGGAACAGTTCCGCCTTATACGACGACTCCGAGGTCCTGGGCGAGGCGTCGGGTGTCTTCCCGCAGGACCGCGCTTCCCGAGGCGGTCAGCTCCGACACCGTGGAGTGCGCGAACACGTTGAACCGTGTTGTTTCCGGGGATTCGGTGTAGGACCGGTTGAGCAGGTACACGACGGCCACGTTGTCGCGGCGCAGGCTGTGCGCGCGGGCGGCCTCGATCAGGTGGAAGCTGCGGCGTGTGGCCGAGGGGATCGAGGCGGGCTCGATACGGTTGGCGGCGGCCACGGCCTCGTCGGCGCGCATAAGGTCGGTGTGGATCGTTACCGCGTAGGCGTCCACCATGCCTGGCCGAAGATCAGGAACGGGTGGACGTAGGAGGCACCCAGCGCCCGCGCAGCCCGATTGGCTCGTTCCCAATAGCGCCATGCGGGCTCCGATAGCCCTTCCCGTGCGAAGGAGAGCGCCGCCGCCAGTTGCAGCAGCCCCCAGCGGGCGAGGTCCTCGGCCCCCGATTCTGGCCGCAGGAGGGCGGCGGCGCGCGTGGTCAGATCGAGCCGGGCCTCGTGGCGCTGGCCGCTGTCGCGAAGGACGTGGCTCATGTACCAGGCGGCGACGGCGATGGCATGGGGGTCGTCGGCGTCTTGTGCGGCCTGCATAGCGCGGTCGCCCGCCAGCATGACGAGCCCGGGCACCGGCTGGAAGCTCAGGTAGAGCTGGGTCAGGTGGTAGGTCTGCGCGAGCGCGGAGAGAACATGGCGCTGGTCGGCATGGTCGCGGACGCGGGACGCGCGCCTCAAGTCGGACAGCAGGGCGGGAAGTACGGTGGCGATGCGGGTCCGCTGGTTGGGGCTGTGGTGCCATAGCCGCCACGCCTGCCGGACGCGCTCGCACAGGTCATCCGTCCCGCCCTCGCTGGTGCTCGCCTGGTCGAGCGGGTAGGCGGTCAGCGATTCGGCGACCGTGAAAACAGCCGCGTGAGGTGGACTGATGCGGGTGGGTACGGAGAGTCCGCTTTCACCGGTCAACTCGCCGAGGTCGTTGACTCCGAGCACGCTGGCCAGTTGCAGGAGCAGCGGGAGGCGGGGCATCTTCAGCCGCCCTGCCTCGATCGCCTTGACCCACTCCGCCGAGCGTCCGACCAGGTTGCCCACGGTTGCCCGGGTTTGGCCATTGCGCTCGCGCAACCGCCGGACGCGCTGACCAAAGGTCAGTGAGCTCCGCTGAAGACCATTACCGGACATGCTGCTCTCTCCCCGTAGCTGCGGCGAGGCCGCTGAATCTGTGCGGTTCGGATGTGTCCGAACGCGCCCACGGCGCGAGGACGTGGACCTACGAACAGAGCCTAGGAAGAGGGGCCGCTCTAAGGTACGGTCACGCCGCATCGAGCTGACCGGTGCCTTTGTGCATCCGGCACAATCACCGACGCGACCAGCGGGACGTCGGGAAAGGGCGGGCGAACTTCAGCACAGTTTCCAGGCCCGGCATGCGAGGTGGACGGCCAGGCGCTGGTTGGGGTCGTCCAGGTCGGCGTCCAGCAGCGAGAGGATGCGTTTGATCCGGTAGGACACCGCGTTGCGGTGCAGGTTCAGCGCCGTGGCCGTGGGTGCCACAGCGCCCTGGTTGTCCAGGTAGACACGCAGTGTGTGGATCATCATCGAGGCTTTGTCCGGGCCCTCCTGTTCCAGGGGGGCCAGCAGGTCGCGCACTGCCGCGCGTGCTGTCTGGGTGGTGTACCACTCCACCAGCGTGCGGTGCAGGCCCAGGTCGTCGAAGAGGACGACTGGCGAGGACTGGTTGGAGGCGAAGCTGTTTCCGGTGATGAGCGTCGATCGGGCCTCGGCCCATGAGGAGCGCAGGCCCTCGACGCTTTCGTGGACTCCGCCCACGCCGCAGCGGATGTGGCGGTCCGGCCAGCGCCGCCGCAGCTCACCATGGACCGTTGCCGCGGCGGTGCGCAGCGCCTCAACGTCCCGATCCGCGGGCTCCCGCTTCCACGTGCGGATCAGGACCGGCGCGTGGTCGGCGTAGGCCAGGTGCCAGCCCGTTCCCTCTCCCAGACCGGTGCTGCGGCCCGCGCGCCCCACAGCCTGCATGACGATGGCGCCAAGGGTCTCCAGGAATGCCGCACCGGTGACCGCGTCGAGATCGGTGGTGTCGACCTCGACGATTACGGTGGCGTGCCAGGCATCGACTCCCAAGCCGAGCGAGCGTGCACGGGGCAGGAGCTCGGCCAGATACTGTGGCCCGGCCACCAGGATCTCACCGAGCAGCTGTGTCTGTGAACGGATGGGGAGTTCCGAGGCCCTGCGGCTGTAGGCCACGGCCCGAGAGGCGGACTCCGCTGTCAGGCGGATGACCAGCCGGGCGAGCTGGTCCGCCATGGTGGATGGGTGGGGGGCCGCCGTCACGTGGTCGACTTCGATGCCGTCCACCCTCACGGGGGCGCTCAGCTCGCCCGGTTCGGGCTGGCGCGCCGCGATTGCCTGCCCGCTGGCTGCGGAGGCCAGTTCGCACAGTCGAGCGGTTGCGACCCCGCCGCTCGGCGCTTCGTCGACCGCGTTGGCGAGCACGTCCGCGGTATGCACGGCCCGGCTCAGGGCCTCGGCGGCCCCGGCATCCATCGCCCGTCCGATGTCGACGATCAGACCTCCGAGAGAGATATCAGCGGGTACGCACCCCAGCGCCATCCGGGAACGCTTGGCGACCCGGACGCTGCTGCGCGGTATGTCCTCGGGCTGCAGTCCGCTGAAGAGCACGATGGAGGCGCCGCGCTCAGCCGCGGTACGGCACCAGATGTCGAGCTGGTAGCCGTAGGCCTCATCGGCGAGTACCGGTGTGAGGAGGACCAGGCTGTCCCTCGGCACCATGGGCAGCCGCTTGGCGTCATCCAGCACAGCCACACGGGACACGACCCGCCGCGTGTCGTGTCCCGTGACCAGCGATATAACCTCAAGGCCAGGACTCGACAGAAGCTCCGGAAGGTTCGCCATAAACAGTAAGTCTGCACCACACCGACAGCAGGAGGAGAACGTACTGTGTTTCTGTTCCTATAGACACATATGTATTTTTCGGCGAGCTATATAAACGTCTCCCGAGTGATTTCTCTCCCGGCCGGAACGGTCTTCCGGTCGTAGGAACAGTTCTCCCGGAGGCCCGTCGGGCGCCACGAGGGTGCTCCGAAAGCCGCGGCCGTCCGGACCGCGCTTTTTCGTCGCCTCCAGCAGCGGTATCAGATCCCTTCCCTCAGCCATAGGAAGACTTGCCCGAACAGTGTTCTACCTATCTTCCGGCGGGATCCGAGGGAATGGTCGAGGGGCGCGGGGGTGGGGGCAGGCCAGCCGCCGGGGCGGAAACGTGGTGTCCATGGCGGTGGGCCCGCGCGTTGAGACCGACTGGCCTGTCCGTAGCACGGCTGAGTTGCCCTATCGGCGAGCGGGGCATCGGCGTGGCCGTACGCTCAGGGCGCGAAGCGCGCATGCGGGGTGAGCGGGCGGAACGGAGCAGGGGCGTCCCATCGACGACGAGACGCTGATGCAGACCGGACCGAGCATGATCCCCGGATCGAGCCCGGACGCCGATGTCGTGGCGAGCCGTGCTGACGACCTTCGACAACGACGAGTACATCACCGCAGCACTACGCGAAGGGCAGCAGGCTACCTGCTCAAGGACACCGATCCCGACCGACTGGTCCATGCGGTGCGGCTGCTGTCCGCGGGCAGCGCCGTCTTCTCCGCTGCGGTGGTCAGGAACGTCATGGAGGGCCACCTGCCCCGGCTGCGCGGATGCCGCCCGCAGCCGGGGACGGGCTCTCCGGCTAACGCGCGGCCGCGAGAAGGTGGTAGAGCAGCAGCAGTTGCGTGATGGCCAGCGGTTCGCTGCGTCCCTCCTCACCGAGGGACCCCAGCGCGTTCGGGAGTTCGGCGTCGATGCCGAGCTGGGACCAGATCGCCTTCTCCACCACCCGGCTCTGCTCGCGCGGCGCGTAGCCGTGCACGTGCAGCATGTCCACCGGCCGCCCGTCCGCCTCCCGGACGAGTTTGAGATGGATCGTCTGCTGGTCGACCCATTCCGGTATGCGCGTGAGGTCGGGGTGGGGGATCATCGGGCGCAGTGTGAGCTCGGCCGACAGCGGTGTGGTCGGCGGATCCTGGCGCTCGGCGACAGGGGCGAACCGCACGACGATGTCGGCGTACTTCCGCTGCGGCCGGATGAACTCCGCCGACTCCGGTTCACGCTTCTCCAGCTCGGCGAGCACCTGTTCGGGCTGGTAGCCGCGCTTGGTCGAGTCGCGCCGCACCTTCCAGTCGCGGCGGATCTCCTCCGGAGGGTCGAGGTAGACCGTGGCGTCGAAGCATGCGCGACTCAGCTTCGTGTGCAGCGGTAGCAGCCCTTCGACGATGACGAAGTCGCGGGGCTCGATGAGCTCGGGCCGGGCCAGGGCTCCCGTGGAGTGGTCGTAGACCGGTTTCAGGATCGGCTGCCCCAGGGAGAGGAGCTGCAGGTGCTGCTCCATGGTGTCGATGTAGTTGCACTTCGGGTGCAGCGGTGTGAACGGGAGCTCCGCACGCTCCGCGCGGTCGAAGCGGTGGTAGTCGTCGACGCAGATCGAGGTGATGCGTTCGGCCCCCAGAGCGCCGACAAGCCCCGCGGTGAGGGTGGTTTTCCCGCTGGCGCTGTCACCGGCGATCGCGAGCATGACCGGTCGGCGGTTCCGGCCTCCCGGAATATCGGCGCGGTGCATGCGTAGCATCTTGTCGGGCATGTCAGCCCCTTTCCTTGGTCGACGTCCGCCGCGGACTGCCGGCCGCGGCCGAGGCGGCGGTGGCGACCGCCTCCGGTGTCAGGCCGAGTTCTCGCATCAGGACCGGCCCGGGCGCGCTCGCGCCGAAGTCGTCCAGTCCGACCACGCGGTCCCCGGGCCGGGCGAGCGCGTGCCACCCGGTGGTGGATCCGGCCTCGATCCACACCGCCGGGCAGTCGGCCGGGACGGGGGCGCACCCCGCGTCGAGCCGGTCCCGGAACCGCTCCCGCCAGGGCACCGACACCACGCGGGCCGCAAGACCGTCTTCGGCGAGCAGCTCCGCGGCGGCCAGTGCCACGGCGACCTCGGATCCCGAAGCGGCGAGAGCGACGTCCGGCACCCCCTCGCAGTCCCGCACCGTCCAGGCGCCGTTCGCGACCAGCGCCCGGTAGGCGCGTTCGGCAGGACCGGCACGTCCTGGCGGGTGAGGATCAGCGCCGTGGGGCCGCCGGTGTTCTCCAGGGCCATGCGCCAGCAGGCGGCGGTCTCGTTGGCGTCGGCGGGCCGGAGCACCGTCAGCCCGGGAATGAGCCGCAGGGACTCGATGTGCTCGATGGGCTGGTGGGTCGGCCCGTCCTCGCCGACGGCGATCGAGTCGTGGGTGAAGACGTAGACGACGGGCAGCCGCATCAGCGCCGCCAACCGCAGGGACGGCCGCAGGTAGTCCGAGAACACCAGGAACGTGCTGCCGTAGGGCCGGAGTCCCCCGTGCAGCGCCATGCCGCCGAGCACCGCGGCCATGCCGTGTTCGCGGATCCCGAAGTTCAGGGTGCGCCCGCCGAAGTCGTGCCGGGCCACGGGCCGCGTGCCCGGGATGGTGGTCTTCGTGGATCCCGCGAGGTCCGCCGAGCCGCCCACGAGTTCGGGCAGGACCGGACCGACGGCGGCGAGGGTCTGCCCGGAGGCCGTACGGGTGGCCGTGCTCGCACCGTGCGGGAATTCCGGCAGCCGCGCGGCGGTCCCGGCGGGAAGCCGTCGGGCGAGCGCGCGCTCCCATTCGGCGGCCAGCTCGGGGTGCAGGGCGGCCCACTCCTCGCGCACGGCCTGCCACTTGCCGTGCGCCGCTCGCCCCCGCTCGGTGATATGCCCGCAGTACCCGGCTACCTCGGGCGGGGTCACGAACGGCCGGTCCGGCCAGCCGAAGCGCTCCCGCAGCGCGGCCACCTCATCGGCGCCCAAGGGCGCCCCATGGACGGTGTTCGTGCCCGCCAGGGTAGGTGAGCCGTAGCCGAGCGTGGTCCGCACCGCGATGAGACTCGGACGGTCCCCTTCGGCGGACGCCTCGCGGTAGGCCTCCGTGAGCGCCCTGAGATCGTTGCCGTCGCCGACCTCGATCGTGTGCCAGCCGTACGACGCGAAGCGGGTGAGTACGTCGTCGCTGCAGCTCTGCGCTGCCGGGCCGTCGATCGTCATGTTGTTGTCGTCGAAGATCACGGTGAGTTTGCCCAGGCCGAGGTGTCCGGCGAGCGATCCGGCCTCGTGGCTCACGCCCTCCATGAGGTCGCCGTCGCTCGCGAGGACCCACGTGCGGTGGTCGAGGACCGTGTGCCCGGGCGTGTTCAGCCGCGCAGCCAGCATCCGCTCGGCGAGGGCCATCCCCACCGCGTGCCCCAGGCCCTGCCCCAGGGGGCCTGTGGTCATCTCAACGCCGGGGGTGTGCCCGTGCTCGGGGTGCCCCGGGGTCCGCGAGCCCCACTGGCGGAACTGGCGCAGCTCCTCCAGCGGCACGTGGTAGCCGCACAGGTGCAGGAGCGCGTAGAGGAGCGCCGAGCCGTGCCCGGCCGACAGGACGAAGCGGTCGCGGTCGGGCCAGTCCGGCGATACGGGGTCGTGGCGCAGGAAACGGGACCACAGAATCCAGGCGGCCGGGGCCGCACCGAGGGGAAGCCCGGGGTGGCCGCTGCGGGCGCTCTCGACCATGTCCACGGCGAGCATCCGCAGCGTCGCGATCGCGCGGCCGTCGAGGTCGCGCGGCGCGGGGGCGAGATCGCCGGGAGCCGCCGTGGTGCGGGTCGCGGGGGAGGGGGAGAACGTGCTCATCGGATGGCCTCCTCAGCGCGTCGCCGCAGTTCGGCGACTGCGGACTCCAGACCACGGGGAGCGCGGAACAGTGCGCTGCCCGCGCAGAAGGTGCGCGCGCCGGCTTGGGCGGCGCCGTCGATGGTCTCGGTCGTGATACCGCCGTCGACCTCAAGCTCGATGTTCCGCTCCGGTGCGGCGGCGTCGAGCAGGCCCCGGGCCGCCGCGATCTTGCGTTCCTGGGAGGCGAGGTAGGCCTGGCCGCCGAAGCCCGGGTTCACCGTCATGATGAGCAGCAGGTCGACGAGGTCGATGACGTGTTCGACCAGAGACAACGGGGTGGCGGGATTGATCGCCACTCCGGCCCGCACACCGAGACCGCGGACCGTCTGGAGCGTGCGGTGCAGGTGCGTGGCCGCCTCGGCGTGCACGATGATCGTCGCGCAGCCCGCGTCCACCCAGCGGGGCAGCAGGCGGTCGGGGTCGTCGACCATGAGGTGCGCCTCGAACGGCAGCTCGACGAGGGGACGGCAGGACGCCACGGTGTCCGGCCCGAAGGTCAGGTTGGGAACGAAGCGGCCGTCCATGATGTCCCACTGGATCCGGTCGGCACCGGCCTTTTCCAGTTGCCGGCAGGCCTCGCCGAGGTTGGCGAAGTCGGCGGGCAGTACCGAGGGGACGATGAGCGGTCTCGATGCGGGTGGTGTCACCGGGGCTCCTATCGTCGGGTGGATGCGAACTGAACGCGCGGTGCTGCCGTGGGCGACAGTGGCCAGCGGTCGGCAGTGTGTTACCGGACGGTAGAAACGCGGGGCCCTCCGAAGGATCCCCCATCCGGGGGAACTCAGGGGGGAGCGGGGCGGGCCCCTACCCCGCCCCCGGGCAATGCGTGATCATGCGTGCAGATTACGCTCTGTGCATGGAACGTCGTCCCCTGCGACTGGTCCTCATCGATGACCACGAGATGGTGCTCCACGGCCTCAAGGCGATGCTGTCCCGGTACGACAGCCGGGTCCGCATCGTCGGGCACACGCCCGAGGTGCGGGAGGCGGAGCACATGGTCACCACGCTCAATCCCGATGTCGTGCTGTGCGACGTACGGCTGCGCGGCGCGAGCGGACTCGACCTGTGCCGCCGCCTCCTGGATCGGCAGCCCGCCCGGCGGGTCGTCTTCCTCAGTGTGTACGACGACGAGCAGTACCTGTTCCAGGCGCTGCGCGCGGGCGCGTCGGGTACCTGCTCAAGCGGGTGGGAGGCGAGGAACTGGTCCGCCATCTGGAGCAGGTCGCCTCGGGTGAGACCGTCATCGACCCGACACTGGCCGGGCGCGCGGCCGCCTCCGCCGCCCATCTGCACAGCGGCGAGTTCTGGCCGGGCTCGCGCATGGGGTTGACGCAGCGTGAGAGCGAGGTCCTGGCGCTGCTCGTCTCGGGTCTGTCCAACCGGGCCATCGCCCAGCGTCTCGTAGTGGGGGAGGAGACGGTCAAGAGCCATCTGCGGACCCTCTACCGCAAGCTGGAGGTGGGCGACCGCGCGGCGGCCGTCGCGGTCGCCTCCGCGAAGGGATCTTCCGGTGACGGCGCACGGACTGGGGCTGCCCGACCGCGACCGCGAGATCGAGGTCCTGCTCCGGCTGACCGAGCTCTTCTCCAGCGAGTGCGAGGCAGAGGCACTGGCCGGGGGGCTGTCCCGGATCGCCAACGACGTCGTGCCGGCGGACGCGTGCGCGGTCCTTGTCCTCGACAGGCGGCGCTCGCTGTGCCTGCTCGGTGCCACCGGCCCGGCGTCGGAGCTGGTCGGCACCGCCGAGGTGCCACTGGGGCAGGGGGTGAGCGGATGGGCCGCGAGCCACGGGCGCCCCCTCGCGGTGCCCGATCTCACCGCTGATCCGCGCGGGCGGGACGAGCCGCTTCGCGCGGCGGGCCTGGCGAACCTTGTCGCGCTTCCCATGCGGGTGCGTTCCCGCGGTGCGGTCGGGGTTCTGGTGGCGGGATGGCGCCGTCCGGGCGGGTTTCGGGTGGCGGAGACGGAACTGCTCGCCTCGCTGGGCGACCTGGCCGCCGTGGCACTGCAGCAGGCCCGGCTGCGCCGGCAGCGAGCGGACCGCCGCAGGACGCGCGAGGCACTGAGCGAGCAGGCGGTGGCGGCCCAGGAGGCCGAGCGGCGCTGGCTCGCCGCCGAGATCCACGACGGCGTCTCGCAACGTCTGGTCAGCCTCTCCTTCCGTCTCGCCGCCGCCGCGGACGCGCTGGACAACGCCCCCGGATTCGCCGCCGAGCAGTTGCGGGTCGCCCGGGAGCTGGCGGATCTGGCCCTTGTGGAGACCCGGGCCGCGATCACCGGGCTGCGCCCCCCGGTACTCGACGATCTCGGGCTGGCCGACGGTCTGGAGAGCCTGGCGCGCACCGCCCCGTTCACTCGGGTCACCGTGGAGGCCGACCGGTTCCGGCTGCCCGACCACGTGCAGACGATGCTGTTCCGCATCGCACAGGAGGCGGTGCAGAACGCCACCAAGCACGCCGAGGCCGAACACCTGCGCATCGAGCTGCGCCACCGTCCGGACGAGGTGGTCATGCTCGTCGTGGACGACGGGTGCGGCTTCGACCGCGCCGGCGTACCCCCGTCGCCCGAGCGCTACGGGCTGACCGGTATGGCGGAACGGGCCAGGCTCATCGGCGCCGAGTGCGAGACGGTCTCCGCCCAGGGGCGGGGGACCATGGTGCGGGTCACCCTGCCACTGCAGGACGGGGAGGAGCCCGGTACCACCGGCCAGGGCGAAGGCGGCTGACCTGGCCTTACGTCCCCGCCTCGCCGGCCGTCCAGTGCCGCGGTGCGGCGGTGTCCGCGCCGGCGAAGCGCCATCCCCCGCCGTGCCGGACCAGGTCGTCGACGGCGAGCAGCGTCGTGGCGGTGCTCTGGCGGTGGGACACCGCGTGCCAGGGCCGGCTCAGGGGCACACCCGGCATCTCGACCGTTACCAGCCGGTCCGCGGCGAGCTCGTCGGCCACCGCGTCGTGCGACACCAGTGACACCCCGAGTCCGGCGACGGCTCCGGCCACCACGGCGCCGTTGGATCCCAGCGTGAGGCGGGGCGGGTCGATCTCGAGACCGGTGAGCAGCGACTCGCAGGTCGAGCGGGCTCCCGAACCGGGCTCGCGGAGCAGCCAGGTAGCGGTGGCCGGAGTGAAACCGCGCGCCACCTCCGCGCTCGCCACGATGACCAGGGTGTTGGAGCGCACGGCGCGCACGGCCGCATCGCCGGCCGTCGGGGGCCGCCCGGCGATGGCGAGGTGCACCTCGTGCGCCTCGAGCAGCGCCCACACCCGGTCCTTGTTGGCGACCTCCAGGTGCAGCCCGACCTGCGGGTAGCGGCGGCGGAAGCCGGCGAGCCAGGCCGGCAGGACATGGTCGGCGGCCGTCGTTACCGCGGCGAGCCGGATCTCTCCCTGGTCCGGAGCGAGCTCGCCCCGCGCGGCGGCGGCCCCTTGGTCGAGCAGTCCGAGAACCCGCCTGGCATAGCCGGCGTAGACCTCGCCCGATGGTGTCAGGCGGATCCCCCGGCCTACGCGCGCCGTGAGCGGAACCCCCACTTCGCGTGTGAGCGCCGCGATGGCCGCCGACACCGCGGGTTCGGAGACGACCAGGCGGTCGGCGGCGGCGCGGACCGACCCCGTGTCGGCGAGGGCGACGAAGGCGCGGAGTTTGGCGTTGGCCACTGGCCACCTCTCTTAAATATTTACTTAAGCATAGGCGGTAAATATCTCATGGACGTTATAAGTGTCGGGTGGCGAGGATGGCCCTGTCGATACGCAGACGGCCATGGAAGAAGGACACATGTCGGATTCCGGGCGCTGGGGCGCCGGAGTGATCCCCTACGCAGAAATGGGCTATTGGCAACCGGACTACGAGCCGAAGGACAGCGATGTGCTGGCCGCGTTCCGTGTCACTCCGCAACCGGGCGTTCCGCCTGAGGAGGCCGGAGCGGCGGTCGCGGGCGAGTCGTCGACGGCCACCTGGACCGTGGTCTGGACCGACCGCCTCACGAGCTACGAGCAGTACCAGGCCAAGTGCTACAGGGTCGAGGCGGTTCCCGGCCAGGAGGGCCAGTACATCGTCTACATCGCCTATAGCCTCGACCTGTTCGAGGAGGGGTCGATCGCGAACCTGACCTCCTCCATCATCGGCAACGTCTTCGGGTTCAAGGCGCTGCGCGCGCTGCGGCTGGAGGACATGCGCATCCCGTCGCACTACGTCAAGACGTTCCAGGGGCCGGCGCACGGCATCGTCATGGAGCGCGAGTACCTGAACAAGTACGGGCGCCCGCTGCTCGGCGCGACCGTGAAGCCCAAGCTGGGGCTCTCCGCGCGGAACTACGGCCGTGTGGTCTACGAGGCGCTGCGCGGCGGGCTGGACTTCACTAAGGACGACGAGAACATCAACTCCCAGCCGTTCATGCGCTGGCGCGACCGGTTCCTCTACTGCATGGAGGCGGTCAACCTGGCACAGGCGGAGACCGGGGAGATCAAGGGGCACTACCTGAACGTCACCGCCGCCACGATGGAGGAGATGTACGAGCGTGCCGAGTTCGCGCGCGAACTCGGCAGTGTGATCGTGATGATCGACCTCACCGTCGGCTACACCGCCATCCAGTCGATGGCGAAGTGGAGCCGCCGCAACGGCATGCTGCTGCACCTGCACCGCGCGGGGCACTCGACCTATACGCGGCAGAAGGCGCACGGGGTGAGCTTCCGCGTCATCGCCAAGTGGATGCGGCTGGCCGGCGTCGACCACATCCACGCCGGGACCGTGGTGGGAAAGCTGGAGGGCGATCCCAACTCGGTGCGGGGCTTCTACGACGTGCTGCGGCTCGGCCGGGTACCCGCCGACCCGGTGCGCGGGCTGTACTTCGAGCAGGACTGGGCCTCCATGCCGGGTGTGATGCCGGTGGCGTCCGGCGGGATCCACGCCGGGCAGATGCACGAACTGCTGCACTACCTGGGCGAGGACGTCGTCCTGCAGTTCGGCGGGGGCACGATCGGCCACCCGATGGGGATCGCGGCCGGCGCGGCCGCGAACCGCGTCGCGCTGGAGGCGATGATCAAGGCCCGCAATGAGGGTCGGGACTTCCTCGCCGAGGGCAGGGACATCCTGCGCTCGGCGGCCAGGCACAGCAACGAGCTCGACATGGCGTTGGGGACCTGGGGGGACATCACGTTCACCTACGAGTCCACCGACACCCCCGATGTCGTCGCGACCCCGACCACGAACTGACCCGGAGGGCAGTGTGCGCATCACCCAGGGAACGTTCTCGTATCTGCCCGACCTCACCGACGAGGAGATCTCCCGCCAGGTGGAGTACGCCCTCGGCCACGGTTGGGCCGTTTCCGTCGAGTTCACCGACGACCCGCACCCGCGCAACGACTACTGGCAGATGTGGGGGCTGCCGATGTTCGACCTCCCCGCCCCCGACGCGGTGCTCTACGAGGTCAACGAGTGCCGCCGCGCGTACCCGGAGCACTACGTCCGGGTCAACGCCTACGACGCCGGCTACGGTCGCCAGACCACCGCGTTGTCGTTCATCGTGCAGCGGCCCGCCGTCGAGCCCGGATACCGCCTCGACCGGACGGAAGGGTCCGACCGGCGCATCCGGTTCGCGGTGCACCCCTACGCGCTGGACCGGCCGCGCGGTGACCGGTACGGACAGGATCCCGCGTCATGACGGAGACCACCGGTAACGGGAACGGGGCGGCGTCCCGCCCCTCCTTCGGGATGGCGCGCCCCGGCGCGCCGTCCCGCGCCGCCTCGGACGCGGACGCCGCCGAGGCGCAGGAGGGCGCGGAGGCGGCGCCGCTGCCGCCCGACACCGTCATCGACCTCGCCGCCGCCCGCTCCAACTCCGGGGTCGACGAGGTGCTGGAGGCGCTCGACAGGGAGGTGATCGGCCTCGTTCCGGTCAAACGGCGGATCGCCGAGATCGCCGCGCTGCTGCTGGTCGACCGGGCGCGAGCGCGTTTCGGCCTGACGGCGTCCCGGCCGAGTCTGCACATGTCGTTCACCGGCAGCCCGGGCACGGGCAAGACCACCGTAGCCCTGCAGATGGCCAACCTGCTGCACAGGCTGGGATACCTGAGGAAGGGGCACCTCGTCGCCGTCACCCGCGACGACCTTGTCGGGCAGTACGTGGGGCACACTGCGCCGAAGACGAAGGAGGTGCTCAAGCGCGCCATGGGCGGGGTGCTCTTCATCGACGAGGCGTACTACCTCTACCGGGCGGAGAACGAGCGCGACTACGGACAGGAGGCCATCGAGATCCTGCTGCAGCTCATGGAGAACCAGCGCGAAGACGTCGTGGTGATCCTGGCCGGCTACCACGACCGGATGGAGGCGTTCTTCGCCTCGAACCCGGGGATGAGCTCGCGCATCGCCCACCACATCGACTTCCCGGACTACACGCTGGACGAGCTGCTGGCGATCGCGCGGCTGATGGTGGAGCGTGAGCAGTACCGGCTGTCGCCGCAGGCGGAGGACACGCTCGCCGAATACCTGCGGCGGCGCATGCGGCGGCCGCGGTTCGCCAACGCGCGCAGCGTCCGCAACGCGCTGGAACGGGCGCGGCTGCGGCACGCTCAGCGACTGATCACCGGGGAGGACCAGCAGTGCGGCCTGGAGGAGCTGACGCGGCTGGAGCCCGCGGACTTCCGGGCGAGCCGGGTCTTCGACGATGGGGGAGAGCAGGGCGCGGCGGCATACGCGGGCCGCAGCCTGGAAGGCTGAACAGCGCGGCACCTCCGCGCCGCCGTCTTTGAGCCCGGTACCCGCCCGCGCCCGCACCGGGCTCACCGCGGTTCTTCTCGCTCCTCCCCGCAGGCGGGCCACCATGGTCGCGGAGTGCTGACCGCCGCCCGCGGTCCCGGGCGGCGGTCCTGGAGCAAGGGGCCGGATCCCGCTCCAGTGCGCCGTCCGGGAATCCGGCATACTTGGCGGGACTTTGCGCAGGCCACGTACTGTCCCGCCGTGCCGGGCGCTCCAGCGGCGAATAGCCGAGCGAACCCGACCGGCTCCCCGCGCGTGTCCTGAGCGATACGGCCGAAGACTTTTCGCCGAGTCCGAGGCCGTTGGCGCCTGCCCCATTCCGCCGGGGCCGCGTCCCCTGTACAGGAGGAGCCAATGAGGTACGACGCCGACCTCAACAACAACAAGTTAAGGACCCAGCTTCGAGATATTCTCGGTCCCTATCCCGATTTCGATCTCGTCCTCAAAACCATTGAGGAGGCCATCTACGAGGAAGCGGCCCGCCGCCACCCCACCAACGCGCCTGTGGATGACGATGGGCACGCCCTGGCCCGAGGTATGTACCAGGCCGCCGAGGTCATCAGAGCCGCCCGACTCAACACTCCGGAGACCACCGAGCCGAACGGATACGCCTCCTGGTCGACCGCGGATGTCGAACCGTCGCCGTTCGCGGCGGAGGAGCTTCCTGCCGACGCCGCATCGGGATGGTCGCCCGGGGCGCGCGGGCAGTGGACACCGGGCGACCAGCTCTACGTCACGGACACGCTGGACGCGTACTCCCGGATGGAGGACGCCTACTCCCGGTTGGAGGACGCCTACTCCCGGTTGGAGCGCGCCGCGCCGGCGCGCTCCCCGTGCACCGCGTCGAGCGGGCATGTGCCGCGTCATCGCCAGGTCGATCTGCTCTACCCCTGAACGCCGCCGGTAGGACGCAGGCGGTACCGGGGGCCGTATAGCGGCGCACAACCCGGATCAGGGCTCCGCGGTCCTCTCATACGGGGGGTCGCGGGGGATGTGCCCCGCAGGCACGGGCGGCCGACCGTGAGGCCGTTCCCGCCGCCGTGGAGCACACCGCGGGTGCGGACGGCGGCGGGAAGGTCCGACTTCGGGGGCGGTCGCGGGGACGCGTGCTGCCCGAAAACCCGGCGGTCCCCGGCGGAATCGGGGCCGGGGTGGGTACGGAGAGGCCTCTTCGCACCCACCCCGGCGCGGGTGTGCGGGTCAGCCGGTGGCCACTTCTCCCGGCTCCACGGTCAGGGTGGTGCCGTCGGAGAAGGCGACGTCGATCGGTGACGTTTCGGGGTTGAACGCCACGTGGCTACGTGTGCCGCCCTCCTCGAACACCGCGTAGTGGGCGGTATCAGCGGTGACGGAGGTGTCCACGTGGCCCATTCCGGCGAGCGTGGTGAGCCACTGGTAGGTGTGCGCCTTCGACGACCCGTCTTCGGGCTCGTAGCTCTGCCACTGCTCCTCGAACGCGGCCAGCGCGCCTTGGGCGTCCGACAGCGCGCGATGCGCCCAGTGGATGTCGCGCCACGTCTCGGGTTCCCCGCCGATCCGATCCGTCAGGGAGTCGTACATCGCCCCCGCGTGCTCGGGATCGTGGCCGAGGTAGAGGGAGGCCGCGGTGATCGGCAGGTAGTTGATGCCGTAATGCTCCTCGTCGGCACCGTCCCACCAGATCCGGTAGTCGCCGCCGTCGCCCCAGATCATCGCGGCGATATCGGGGTCGAACTCCTCGGGGAAGACGTCGCCGTCGGCGTTCTGCCAGTAGCGGCTCATCGCCGAGGCCTGCGTGGTGTGCATGTACACCCCCAGGTCCCGCAGCTCCTCGTCTCCGGTGGACGCGCCGAAGAGGGCGGTGGCCGCCGCGAAGTGCATGCCCTCGGAGGAGGACTCCTGGTTGTTCCCCGAACCGAAGCCGGCGTGGCCGGAGGCCCAGCCGTGGCCCGCGTAGGGGGAGAAGGACCTGAGGAAGGGGAACATCTCGTCGTCGCGGTCGGGGCTGTTGGCGTCCCGGATGAGCAGCTTGATCATCCCGCCCCAAGCGTCGTCGGCGGCCCAGTCACGGTCGTAGCGGGCGACAGTGGCTGCGGCCTGGATGTAGTACCCGTAGTGGAAGTCGTGGTCGTTGATCTGCTCGTCCGCTCCGAAGCTGGAGGGGTAGCCGATCATGGTGTGCCACGTCTCGTCGTAGTAGAACCGGCCGTCACCGTTCGAGTCGGCGGTCAGCCAGTCCTCCAGCCTCTCCCGGAGCAGGTCCAGGAGCGCGTCGCGCCCCTCGGTGTAGTCGATGGACTCGGCGATCGGAACCAGTTGCGCGAGCCGCCCCAGCGCCTTGCCGGTCCAGTAGGTGTCGGTGGCCCCCTTCCAGGGATCGTCGGCGTTCAGCTCCTCGTCGATCAGTCGGCGCAGCCGGTCGTGGTCGGCCTCGTCAACGGTGGGCATGCTCGGCAGCAGGCCGTGGGTGGTGAGCTCGGTGGTGAAGCCGTCCCCCTCCACGACACGCATCTCCCCGCGCGGGGAGGCGTAGCTCAGGTCGGTGAGCTCCGTGCCGCTCTCCTTCCACTGGTGGGGGTAGAGCGCGAGCAGGCTCCCGGTCTCCGGGCCCTCGCGCGCCTCGGTGGCGACGTTGTAGTCGGTGCTCAGCGTCGCGGCCGCCTCGTCGTAGTCGTAGGACACGGTGGTGTCGGTCACGAACGAGTAGGCGTAGGGCTCGAAGGTCGCCAGGTCGTCCGGGCTCGTCAGCAGCGCCACCGAGACATAGCCCGGGGACTCGTCCTCGGTGCGCAGCACGGTTCCGGACTCCGTCCAGGCGGTCGCGGACGGGGCGAACAGGGCGTAGTGGTTGCCGTTGACGGTGGCACCGACGACGGAGCCTCGTCGTGCCAGATATCGGGCTCCGCGGCGAAGGTGACCTCGGCCGCCCCGCCGTCGAGGTCGGCGTAGGCGAAGGGGAGGCCCTGCCCGATCGTGGCGCGCAGGGTCCGCTGCCCGTCGGACCACTGGGGGGTGACGGTCCAGTCGCTGTAGTCGGCGACGCGGGTGTCGGGTGACTGGAGGCCCTGGACGCCGAGGGTGAGGTCGGGGCTGTGGCCGAATTCGTACTTCAGGCCGTCGGCCACGATCTCGGGCTCGCTGGAGTAGCCGATCTCCAAGCCGTCCTCGGAGGGGTGGAACGAGAGGGGATGGGCGAACAGGTTCTCGCCGTACGGGTTGTCCGAGTAGCGGGGGAAGATCAGCGACGACCACCAGTCGTTGGTGGTCGGCGGCTGGTCGAGGTCCTCGGTGACCGTGGGCTCGACGGGCGCGCCGTCCATGTCGCCGGGGCCGGACTCACCCGAGGGGAGGGTGGTGGTGTAGCTGCCCGCCCCGGTCTCGACTTCGTCGGCCCATGCCGGAGCGGCATGGGGGGTTATGAGCACGGCGCTGAGGAGCGTGGCCGTGATGGGGATACGCCGCCATCGGCGGCGTTGTTCGGTGGGCATCTTCGCGGACTTCCTCTCATGGTGCGGGCGGTTGGTCCTTTCGTTTGGGAGCGCTCCCACAGTGGTGTGTAACACGCAAGGGGTTGCCGTGAGAACCGGGTCTCGTCGGAGAATTTCAAACTGAAAACAATATTTCCTTTTTGTTGGTCTCATGCGACCGGTCGCGCACCGCTCCCCCTGTTTCCGCGGGCGGCTCGTCGGTGGCCGCCTTTCCATGCCTTCGGAGTCGCGGCCGCGCATCCGCTTCGGGTGCGGGCCGGGTAACGATTCCGTTTCACCGCATTGCGCGGGGATTGACGCGCTCCCCTCCGAGGGAGTCCTCTTGTGGGAGCGCTCCCACACTAAGAGGCTGGGATGCGATCATGGGTTTCGCCTGGGTAAGGGGCCGCACTATGACCAGATGTGCGCGCGGTGGACGAGCGGCCGCCGCGGTCGTGATGAGTGGAGTGTTGCTGGCGACGGCCGCGTGCAGCGGTGGTGGGGACGCCGCCGATGGCGACGTCGAGCTGGTGATCGAGACGTTCGGCACCTTCGGCTACGAGGAGCTCATCGAGGAGTTCGAGCAGGAGACCGGCATCGCCGTCGAGGAGCGGGTCTACGGCGAGCTCGAGGACTGGAACGAGCAGCTCACCCAGAACATCGCCGCGGGCAGCGGCCTCGGTGACGTGGTGGCGATCGAGGAGGGCATCGTCCTCGACGTCATGCAGTCGGCGGACGCCTTCCACGACCTGTACGACTACGAGGCCGGTGAGATGGAGGGCGACTTCCTGCCGTGGAAGTGGGAGCTGGGGCACACCCCGGAAGGCAGTTGCTGGGCCTTGGCACCGACATCGGCGGAATGGCGATCTGCTACCGCGCCGACTACTACGAGGAGGCGGGTCTGCCCAGCGACCGGGAGGAGGTCTCGGAGCTCTGGGAGACATGGGAGGACTTCGTCGAGGTCGGCGAGGAGTTCGCCGAATCCGATGTCGACGCCGCCTTCGTGGACACAACCACGGAGTTCAGCAACGCGATCATGCGGCAGTCCGGCGATGTGATGTTCTTCGACGAGGACGGCGAGCTGATCATCGAGGAGAGCGAGTCCGTCGACTATGCCTGGGACATCGCCGGACAGATGATCGAGAAGGACCTCACCGCGCAGCTGGAGATGTGGTCCGACGACTGGACCGCCGCGATCCAGGCCGGCACCTTCGCGACGATGCCCTGCCCCTCCTGGATGCTCGGGCAGATCGAGGAGAACGCCGGCGAGGACAGCGAGGGCCTGTGGGATGTGGCCGAGGTTCCCGGCGGCGGCGGCAACTGGGGCGGGTCCTGGCTGGCCGTGCCCGCCCAGACCGACCACCCCGAGGAAGCCGCGGAACTGGCCCGCTTCCTGACCGGGCCCGAAGGGCAGCTGGGTGCCTGGGAACTGCGGAACAACCTGCCGTCCTCCCCTGAGGTGCTGCAGAGCGATGAGGTGCGGGGGCACACCAACGGCTACTTCCGCGACGCGCCGGTCGGGGAGATCTACGCCGAAGGCGCACTGGAACTGGAGCCGGTCTTCTTCGGCCTCAACCACTTCCCGGTGCAGCAGAGGACCAACACCGAGGCGCTGCTGTCCTGGGAGCAGGGGCAGGCCACCCGGGGCGAGGCCTGGGACCAGGCCGTGGCGGAAGCCGAACGGATCGCCGGGTAGCCGCTCCGGCGGCCCGGCTCCCGCGCCCCCTTCGCGGCGGGGCCGAACCGCCCCGCCTTCCCCAGGGGCCGGGCCGCCACCCCCACGAACGAGACGGCCGCGCCGAGGCCGTGCCGGTCCGGCGGGGGAGCCGCCTGCGGCCCCACCGCACGGGTCCCGACCGGCCTCGCGCATGGGGGCCGGCGCCGCTTTCCGCCGGACCGGCCCCGCCGCCGGGCACGGCAACCGTGCCGCAGAGCAGAAAGGAGGGAGGGGCTTGCCCCCCACGGCTCACGCCGGAGGCCTCCGCCCCGGGAAACGATGAGAGTCCTCAACCACGACGAGGCCTCCGCGGACGTCGGGCCGCCCGCGCCGCCGGACGCCCCGAGGGAGAGCCAACGGCGGCGGGAACGCCGGCAGGCGCTGCGTTCCCGGCTGGACATCCGGTTGTCCCCCTACCTGTTCGTGGCCCCCTACTTCGTGCTGTTCGGTGTCTTCGGCCTGTTCCCCGTGCTGTTCACCTTCTGGATATCGCTGCACGACTGGGGGCTGCTCGCGGGCAACCAGGGGTTCATCGGACTGGATAACTACACGTTCCTGGCCGGCGACGCCAAGTTCTGGCGGGCCCTGGTCAACACCCTGGGCATCTTCGTCATCGCGGTCGTCCCGCAACTGGTGATCGCGCTGTTGCTGGCCGACACCCTCAACCGGCGGATCCGGTGGCGCGGATTCTTCCGGGTCGGGGTGATCATCCCCTACGTCACCTCGATCGCGGCGATGGCGGTCATCTTCGGGCAGCTCTTCGGCCGGGACTTCGGGCTGATCAACTACACGCTGGACTTCCTCGGCCTCGGGACCGTCGACTGGCCCAACGAGCGCTTCGCCTCCTGGGTCGCGATCGCCGCGATGATCGACTGGCGCTGGACCGGGTTCAACACGTTGATCTACCTCGCCGCCATGCAGGCGATCCCGCGGGACCTGTTCGAGGCCGCGGCCCTCGACGGCGCGTCGCGGATGCGCCAGTTCTGGCAGATCACCATCCCGATGGTGCGGCCCACCATCATGTTCACCGTCATCATCGCCACGATCGGCCAGATGCAGTTGTTCACCGAGCCGGTGATCTTCGGCCGAGGGTACGAGGGCGGCACCCAGGGCCAGTTCCAGACCGTGGCGATGCTGATGTTCCAGGAGGCCATGGATTACCAGAACTTCGGCTACGGCGCCGCGATCGCCTGGGTGATCTTCCTGTTGATCGTGCTGTTAGCGCTGATCAACGTGCTGTTCATCAGTCGCATCCGCAGTGCGGACTAAGTGATGCCGGAGATGACGACCATGCCTACCTCCACGGACGCACCCCAGCGGTCCGCACCTCGCGGCGGTACGCCGATCCGGCCGCTCCAGCGGCGCCGCACCTGGGGGGTCTCTCCGGTGCGCGAAGCCGGACCACTCACCTACATAGCGCTGACCTTCGCGGTCCTCCTTTTCATTTTCCCGCTGTACTGGATGTTCGTGGTCGCCACACGCGGCAACGCGGCGATCGCCCAGCGGCCCCCCGCGATCGCCCCCGGCGGCGAGTTCGCCGAGAACGTCGCGCGGACCTTGGAGAACGAGCAGGCCAACTTCGCGCTGGGACTGATGAACTCCGCCATCGTGGCCTCGGTCACCGCGGTGTCGGTGGTGCTCTTCTGCTCCCTCGCGGGCTTCGCCCTGGCCAAGCTGCGCTTCACCGGCCGCAACGCGATCACCCTCGGCGTGATCCTCACGATGATGGTGCCGGTCCAGATGGCCGTCGTCCCGATGCTGATCATGATGGACGCCTTCGACTGGCGCGGTGATCTCAAGGCGGTCATCCTCCCGTTCATGTGCACCGGGTTCGGCGTGTTCATGATGCGGCAGTACGCCCTGCAGGGCGTGCCCACCGAGCTGCTGGAGTCGGCCAGGCTCGACGGCTGCTCGACGATCCGGACGTTCTGGAGCGTGGTGCTGCCCGCGCTGCGTCCGGCCATGGTCGTGCTCGGCCTGCTGACCTTCATGCAGAACTGGAACGAGTTCATCTGGCCGATCGCGGTGCTCGGCCCCGACAACCCCACGGTGCAGGTATCGATCAACCAGCTCAACCGCGGCTACACGACCGACTTCGCGCTGATGTTCACCGGCGCGACCTTCGCGACCCTGCCCCTGCTACTGGTTTTCGTCCTGTTCGGCCGCCAGCTCATCGGCGGCATCATGGAAGGTGCGATCAAAGGGTGACTTCCCACTACTCTCTCTCCTCCCGCTCCTCGGCCGTGGCCGCGCCGCCCCTCCCGCAACCCGAGGCCTCCTTCGAGACGCGCTTTCCCGCGGACTTCGCCTGGGGCGCCGCCACCGCCGCGTTCCAGATCGAGGGCGCCACCCGGGCCGACGGGCGGGGCGTGAGCATCTGGGACACGTTCTCGGCGACGCCCGGGCACGTCATCGGCGGCGGCACCGGGGAGCCGGCATCGGACCACTACCGGCGCTACACCGAGGACGTGGCGCTGCTGAAGTCCCTGGGGATCGGCAACTACCGGTTCTCCCTCGCCTGGCCCCGCATCCAGCCGGACGGAACCGGCCCGGGGAACCCCGCGGGCCTCGACTTCTACGACCGGCTCGTCGACGAGCTGCTCGCGGGAGGGATCGAGCCGTGGCCGACGCTGTACCACTGGGACCTGCCGCAGCCGCTTGAGGACGCGGGGGGCTGGCCGGCCCGAGACACCGCCCTGAGGTTCGCCGACTACGCCGAGACCGTCTACGGGCGCCTGGGAGACCGGGTGGGTACCTGGTGCACCGTGAACGAGCCGTGGGTGATCGCCTTCCTCGGCTACGCCTCCGGAGAACACGCTCCGGGGCGCCGCGAGCCGGCTTCCGCCCTCGCGGCCGTGCACCACCTGCTGCTCGCTCACGGGCTGGCGGCCGCGGCGATCCGGGACCCCGGAGTACCGGGTGCGCCCGCTGTGGGGATCGCGCTCAACCCCCAGCCGATCCGGCCGCACAGCGGCTCCGTGGCCGACCTGGACGCGGCACGCCGGGTCGACGGTGTGCGCAACCGGATCTTCCTCGATCCGCTGTACCACGGCCGCTACCCCGACGACGTCCAGGCGGACCTCGCCGGCGTCTCGGACTTCGCCTTCGTGCGGGACGGGGACCTGCCGGCTATCGCGGCGCCACTGGACTTCCTCGGGGTCAACTACTACAGCCCGGCGAGCGTGACGGGGGCCGCCGGAGCGGTCGACCGCGAACTGCTGGAGCCGGACGGCGCCGACCCCTCCCCCCTGGTGGGCTGCGAGAACGTCGGTCTCCTGAGCGGAGCGGCGCCGCGGACCGACCAGGACTGGGAGGTGGACGCCAGCGGCCTGACCGAGCTGCTCGTCCGGCTGGCGGTGGATTACCCGGGAACGCCGCTGTACGTGACCGAGAACGGCGCGTCCTACCGGGACGAGATCGGCGACGACGGCGCCGTCCACGACCCCCGGCGGGTCTCCTACCTCGACCAGCACGTGCGCGCCGCCCACGCCGCCCTGGCGGCCGGGGCGCCCGTCAAGGGGTATTTCGTGTGGTCCCTGCTGGACAATTTCGAGTGGGCCTACGGCTACCGCGAACGGTTCGGGATCATCTACGTCGACTACGACACGCAGCGCCGGATCGTCAAGGACAGCGGCCGGTGGTACGGCCGGCTGGCCTCGACCGGTGCCGTGCCCCCGCTCGACGGGTCCGCCTGACGTGGGAGAGGGCGAACAGAACCCGCCTGGCGTGCGCGAAGATGGAGAAGGGCGCGTCCCGGGGCCACCGGCGTGCCAGGCGAGGACTGGGGGCGAGATGAGCGGCCGACAACGGCCGACGCTGGAGATGGTCGCCGAGCGGGCGGGCGTCGGACGCGGCACGGTGTCCCGCGTCATCAACGGCTCCGCACGCGTCAGCGAGCTGACCAGGAAGGCCGTGCTGCAGGCGGTGGCGGAACTGGGCTACGTGCCCAACCACGCCGCGCGCACCCTGGTCACCCGGCGCACTGACACAGTGGCGCTGGTGGCCTCCGAGCCGCACGAGCGGGTCTTCGCCGAGCCGTTCTTCGCGCAGGTCGTCAAGGGCGTCAGCGGGGTGCTGAACGAGCGCGGCCTCCAACTGCTGCTGACCATGGTCGCCTCAGGTGCGGAGCACGAGCGGGCGAGCCAGTACCTGACCAGGGATCACGTGGACGGGGTACTGCTCGTCTCCGAGCACCGGGACGATCCGCTGCCGGCGCGGCTGGCCGAGTCCGGGGTCCCCTGCGTGCACGGCGGCCGCCCGCTGGGCCGGGAGCGGGAGCACCTCAGCTACGTCGACATCGACAACATCGGCGGCGGGTACATGGCCACGCGACACCTGCTGGCCGGTGGCCGGCGTGCCGTCGCGACGATCACCGGGCCGCAGGACATGGTGGCCGGCGTGGAGCGGCTGCGCGGCTACGAGAAGGCCCTGCGCGATGCCGGCCGGCAGCCGGTCCCGGAGCGGATCGCGACCGGGGACTTCAGCTACGAGGGCGGCGCGCAGGCCATGCGGGAGCTGCTGCGCACGGCTCCCGAACTGGACGGGGTCTTCATCGCCTCGGATCTGATGGCGATGGCGGCGCTGCGCGTCCTGCGCGAGGCCGGCCGCGCCGTTCCGGAGGACGTGGCCGTGGTCGGCTACGACGACATATCCATCGCGCTGCACGCGGATCCGCCGCTCACCACGGTGCACCAGCCCGCCGAGCGGATGGGCCAGGAGATGGCGCGGCTGCTCGCCGACCGGATCTCGTGGACTCCCGGTGACCACTCCGCGGTCGCCGACCCGGGGGCGGCCACGGTGATCCTCGATACCCACCTGGTCGTGCGGGACACCACGTGACCCCGGTGCGGCGCCGACACGGCCCTGGGAGGCGGCTGGTCTCCGCCGCGGCGGCCCTGGTGTTCCCGCGGTGCTCAAGGAGCCGCGGGAACACCAGGGCGGGCGTCACCGCGTTCCCTCCCCCTTCGTGATTATCGCGCGGGTCGTCTCCTCGTCGACGAACCACGAGGCGAGGCCGGGCGGGTCGTTGAAGCCGTTGACGAAGCGGTCGGCGAGCTCCTGGTCGCGGTTGGCGGCCACGCACATGTCGATCACGTAGGGCGGGGTGTAGTGCAGCCGCGCCGCGATCTCCCCGGTGAAGTGCCCCGCATACTCCATGTAGCGCGCGAAGGTCCGGGACATGAACTCCTCGTCGAAGGGCGCGTCCTCCTGTTCGAGGATGGAGCGCAGGTAGATCTCGGCGGCCTTGCTGGCGTTGTTGGCGTCCTGCTGGAGAGCGGGAGAGGTCACCACCACGGTGTCGCCCATCCCCATCACGAGCCGGCCGCTCGGCGTCCGCGCGGCCGGGTGGCGCACCAGGGGATTCGCCTGATCCAGGGCCACGGCCTGGTCGTCGGCGAGTTCGGCCCCGGCGTAGACCTCGTACCGGTGCGGTAGGAACTCCCGCATCAGGTCGAGCATCCGATCGAGATGCCCCTGCGGCGTGATCCGCTTCGGCCAGTCGGCGAGAGCGCCGTCGGCGGGGCCCGTGAGGAAGACCAGGCGGCACCGGCCGTTCACCGAGTAGGTCGGCCAGGAGATCATGTGGCCCAGGCCGGGCACGAGGTCGACGCCGATCCCGTCCCGGTCGGGATTGCCGTCGATCTCCTCGACGTAGGCGATCGCGGTCGCGACCGGTGGCATCCGGGCCAGGGGACGCGCGCTGTCGACGGAGAACATCTCGGCGAGCCCGCTGTGCCCGGCGGCGATGATCGTCAGGTCGAACATCTCGGCGAGATGGTCGAGGTCGGAGACCGTGGCCCCGTGAATGATCACCTTGCCGCCCCGATGCTCGAAGAGGTCGAGCCATGTCGACATCTTGACCCGCTCGTCGATCGATTGCGCGGGGGCCGCGAGTCGGCCGGTCCAATCGAAGGGGGGCATCTCCCCGCTGGCGGATATCCGGAAGTCGGTGATCGGCTGGGCCGCGTCGTCCCAGAAACCGAGGTCGTACTCACGCTCGGCCCGGCGCGGCTCGTCGTAGAGGATCTGTACGGAGACCGCCCGCCCCATGTGCAGCTCATCCGGGTCGTGCACGGTCATGACCGTCACGTCGTAATCGTGTGCCAGCAGTGACAGTGCGAGCTGCAGGCCCGACTGCCCACCCCCAACGATCAGCACTCTCCGCATTGGTCCCCTCCGCTATGGCATATCGCACACGAATGTGAAAGCGCAGGGAGTTATGGTTGTGGCGTACTGTCCGATTTGTCAAACTACAATCAGGCCTATACGTGCATTGATTACTTTCCGTTATCGATTTCGGGTTCTGTTGGTTTCCCCTTCTCGTTCCCGGTGGTCGTACCGCCAATTCCGCGGGTCGGCCGCACACCGTCATGGGGCCGCGTCAAACCATTCTGAGCTGCGATTCTCTGTTGGCGGCCGCAGCTCGCGAGGGAGTTCGCGCACGTGGCCCGATCGAGCGGATCCGCTGTTAGCGCCATGACAGTGCGCACAGCCGTGTGCTCCTTCCGGCCTCCCGTCCCGTACTCACCGGTTCGGGTGTCCCCGTTGCGGCGAGCGGGGTGATTCCGGCGGCGGGGAGGGGCCTGACGTACGGCTGTGCCTGTGGCGCCGGTGGAAACGAAGGCCGGAGGAGGCGCGCCTGTCCTCCGGCGACCTTCTCCGCGAACCGCGGCCCTGTTCCTCGCACCGCTGTTTCCGCCGACGAGGCGGGAGGGGCGCCGCGTCTGTGCGGGTGGT
>NZ_LAJC01000038.1 GCF_000981225.1 Allosalinactinospora lopnorensis | reverse complement strand
GCGACCGGACCGGTGCAGACAGTCACACGAGGGCAGAGGGGGTGTGGCGCGGCGCGCCTCCGTTGAGGGTGGTGGAGGGCGACGGGCGGGCATGGCACAATCCCCAAAGACCGCGCAGGGGAGGGGATCCGCGTGTTCCGCACCGAGTCGGGCTGGGTCGTCTCGCCCACCGATCTCGTCGACACCATGGAGTGCGACCACCGCAGTGCGCTCAAGGCGGCGCTCGCGGCCGGCGTCCCGGACGCCCCCGAACCCGCTGACATCGACCCGCTGGTGGCCCAGCAGGGCCAGGTCCATGAACACGCGGAGCTGGAACGGCTGCGCGAGGTGTTCGGCGCCTCGGGTGTCGCCTGCATCGAGGCTCCGGAAGCCACCGACACCTCGATGCGCCGTGCCGCCGAGGACACCGCCACGGCCATCCGCTCCGGTGCTCCCGTGATCTACCAGGCTGCTTCTACCGCACCCTGGAGTCCGGTGTCGCGTTCCACGGCCGCGCTGACTTCCTGATCCGCGGCGACGTCGATCCGCACACGGGACGGCGGCGCGACGCCGAACCCGTGCACGAACCCTGGGACACCAAGCTCGCCCGCCGCCCCGGCCCGGCCGCCATCGTGCAGCTGTCTGCCTACGCGGAAGCCTTGGGGAAGATCGGCGAGGGGTCACCGGAGTACATGTACCTGCTCACCGGGGACCGCGGTATCCACGCGCACCGGGTCGCCGACTTCACCCCGGTATTGGATGCGGTGCGCGAGCGCCTGCTGGCCCGGTTGCGTGGGCCCGCACACCTGCCGGACCCACTGTGGGACGAGCCACGCCCCTCCTGTGAGGGCTGCGGATACGCCGCGATGTGCGCCGAGGGCCGAGCCGGCGCCCGGCACCTGTCCCTGGTCGCCGGTATCCGTACCGACCAGGTCCGCAAGCTCGCCGACAGCGGCATCGCCACCATCGACGCGCTCGCCCTGGCCGGGGAGGAGGACCGTCCCGAATCGCTGCCCCGCCACTCCTATGAACGGCTGCGCGCACAGGCCACCCTGCAGACGCGCCAGGACGCCACCCGCACCGCCGAGGACCCTCTGGGCACCGTCATCGCCGAGGTCTACTCCGAGGAAGGGCTGGCCATGCTGCCCGAGCCGAGCCCCGGCGACGTGTTCTTCGACATGGAGGGCTTTCCCTACTTCGGCGGCGCCGACGGCCGCGGCCTGGAGTACCTGTTCGGCGCTGTCACTGAGGACCCGCAGGAGGGCCGGGAGTTCCACACGTTCTGGGCCCACGACTCCGCGCAGGAGAAACGCGCCTTCGAGGAGTTCGTCGACTTCGTCGCGCGGCGCATCGACACCGATCCCGGCGCCCACGTCTACCACTACGCCTCCTATGAGGTGGACCGGCTGAAGCTGCTCGCCGCGACCTTCGGCACCCGCGAGACCGACGTCGACGAACTGCTGCGCCACCGCCGCCTGGTCGACCTGTTCACCGCGGTCAAGAAGAGCCTGCGGGTGTCCCAGCGCTCCTACTCCATCAAGTACCTGGAGCCTCTCTACCTCGACGGCGCCCGCTCCGGCGACGTCACCACCGCCACGTCCAGCATCGACGCCTACGCCGATTACATCGCCGCCGTCCAGGCGGGCGAGGACGGGCGCGCGTGCCAGATCCTGGAGGGGATCGCCTCCTACAACCGCGACGACTGCGTCTCCACCGCCCGGCTGCGCGACTGGCTGGAGGAGCTGCGCACCCGGCACGGGATCACCGCCCGCCCCGCCGGCCAGGGCGAACTCACGGCCGGTGACGCCGAGGAGCGGGCCGCCGAACGGCTGCGCCGGCGCGCGGAGTACGAGGAGCGGCTGCGCACGCTGACCGAGCCGCTGCTGCACGGCCCCCAGGCGCCGGAGGACCATTACGAGGCCCGCGCGCTGCTCGCCGCGCTCGCCGGCTACTACCGGCGCGAGGAGAACCCGGCGTGGTGGGAGTACTTCCGCCGCATCTCGGCCCCGGCGGAGGAGCTGGAGGCCGACGGCGACTGCATGGTCCCGCTTCGGGTACACCGCGGCGAGTGGCAGGAGCCCGCCGGGCGGCAGCGCAAGGCGCGCCGCGAGCTGGAGATGCGCGCCGACCCCGCCCGGCCGCACCCTTTCACCACCGGCGACGAGGTCCGCCTGCTGTACCCGGGGCCGCCGGGCCAGCAGGCCGCGACCGTCAACGCCAGGATCGAGGCGGTCAGCGCCGAACGCCTCACCCTGGTCGAGACCAGCGACCCGGGTGACACCTACGCCCGCAACCCGGCCGCGGTCCTGCCCGGCGCACCGGTGCGCTCGGCCCCCAAGGACGAGGCGCTGCTGAGGCTGACCGAAGAGGTCGTCGACGGCCTGCCGGAACTCCCCGCCAGAGCCGGGATGGACATCCTGCGCCGGGTCCCGCCGCGGACGCGCGACGGCGCGGCGCTGCCGCGCCCGGACGACCACGGCAGCGACCCCGTGGCCTGTGTGATCGAGGCCGTCGACCGGCTGGACGACTCCTACCTGGCGGTGCAGGGGCCGCCGGGCGCGGGCAAGACCTACCTGGCCGCCCGGCTCATCACGCACCTGGCGGGGCAGGGCCGATCGGTGGGGGTGTGCTCGACCGGGCACACGGCCATTGAGAACGTGCTGAGCGCGGCGGTGCGCGCCGCCGGCGGGGCGGGGGGCACAGCACTGCCGTGCGCCAAGCGCCCCAGGCGAAAACCCGCCCCTGAGGCGCCGTGGGACCAGCCCACCTCCCCGAAGGGGCTGGCGGCCTGGCGTTCGGAGCAGCAGGGTGGATACCTCGTCGGGGGAACAGCGTGGAACTTCGCCAACGAGGCGATCATCGCCGACCCGTTCGACGTGCTGATCATCGACGAGGCCGGACAGTTCGCGCTCGCCGACACCCTCGCCGTCTCCGTCGCCACCCGCAACCTGGTGCTGCTGGGCGACCCGCAGCAGCTTCCGCAGGTCGTGCAGGGCAGCCACGCCGCGGGCGCGGCGGCCTCAGCGTTGGAGCACCTGGTCGGCGACTCTGAGATCATCGCCCCCGAACTCGGCTACTTCCTGGACCAGAGCCGGCGGATGCACCCAGCGGTGTGCGCCCCGGTGTCGCGACTGGCCTACCGGGGACGGCTGCGCGCCCACCCCTCGACCGCCGAACGCGCCATTCAGCAGGTCGAGCCGGGGCTGCGCCGGATCACCGTTGAGCATCGCGGCCGCAACACGCACAGCCCCGAGGAGGTGGCCCGCGTCGTGGATGTGGCCGGCCGGCTGGTGGGCCGGACCCTGCACGACGGGGAGGCGGGCGCACGCCCCCTCACCGGCGCCGACATCCTCGTCGTGGCACCGTTCAATCTGCAGGTGCGCGCGCTGCGCTCCGCCCTGCACGAGGCGGGGCTGAGCGAGGTCAGCGTTGGTACAGTGGACCGGTTCCAGGGCCAGGAGGCTCCCGTCGTCCTCTGCTCCATGACGGCCTCCAGCGCCTCCGACCTCCCGCGAGGACTGGACTTCGTGCTCTCCCGCAACCGGCTCAACGTGGCGTTGTCACGCGCCCAGGTTCTCGCGGTGCTGGTGTACTCTCCGCACCTGCTGGCATCCTCGCCCCGGTCGGTGACCGAGCTGCGGGCGCTCGCCGGGTTCACCGGGTTGTGCGCCCGAACCTCCCCCTGGCTCGGATCCGCCGGTCATGAGCACAATGAGGTGTTCGCAACCGCACACTCCACTTCATGACGTTCACCCGTTCCGTCCACTTGATCAGTGGGCCCGAGCCCAGTTGGATAACGGTGTGACACCTGCGCACCACCAGAAGGGGCCCGTTTTGTCCACCTCGATCCGGCCGGTCCGGGGGACCCCGCGAGAACACGGCGAGCCCGCGCGGCACACGCCGGGTTTCCGGGTACCGCCCCCAGGCCACCAATCCTGCCGGCACAGGCCCCTTCCCACCCGCACCAGCTGAAAGGCACCGCAGACACCGTGCTCGACCGCCCGCCACCCGTGCACACCCCAGCCCCACCGCCGTTGACGACTTCGAGGGGGAAGGTGCATTCTCCGTTGTCGTCGACTGAGAACGGGAACCGTTCCGCCGCCGACGGCGGCGAGCGGCCTACCCGGAACACCCGCCACCCCACGGGGATCCGCGTCACCGTGGCCATCCTGGCCGCCCTCTCCGTGATCCTGGGCCCGATCGGCTACACCAACGGGATCTACGCCGACACCAACTCCGCGGCCGAATGGTTCACCCTGGGATTCGGCGCCTCCGTAGGACTGCCGTTACTGGGCTCGGCGATCGCCACCGTGGCCGCCGACCGGCGTGCGGCCCTGTGGTCACTGGCGCTGCTGGCCTGGCCGATCGTCTTCGTCGCCGCAATCCACCTGCTCGCCGAGGCATAACCGGGTGCTGGTCCCCGCTGTGGGGCGGGGACCAGCACCCGGCGCCACCGGCGACCGCTGGCTGCTGGAGGATGTGTGTCCCCTAAGAAGAAGAACCCCCGCAACCGCGCACAACGCAACGGCACGGCGACATCCAGGACGGCGCCCGCAGACCCCCGCTCACCGGGCAGGCCCAGCCGCACCCCCGTCGTGCTCGACGACCGCCGGCGCTGGCCCCTCGCCGTATGGACGGTGCTGGCAGTGGCATGGCTGGGCGGCTCCGCCCTTTTCTTCGTCCTCTACCTGGCCGAAGGCCTCAACCTCCTCACCAGCGGCGAAGTCACCACCGAAGCCCGCCGCGCCACCGCCTGGCACCTGATCTGGCTCCTGGTGTTCGCGCTGGGCACCCCGCTGGCCGGGGCCATCACCGCGCTGGTCGTACGGCGCAAGGTCGCCGCGGCCATGTTCAGCGCCGCTCTGCTCATCTCGGCCGGTGCGCTCTTCTCCCTGGCCCCGCCCACCGAGATGCTCTCCGCCATCCGCGGCGCGTTCGGCTGAGCCGCGGCGCCCCTTTCCCTCCCGCCGCACGGCTAGGCCATCATGGACCACTGTGAGTGAGAACAGCCCGCCCGCAGGAAAAGCGGCCCAGAACACGCCCCCGCTCCTGCCGGCCGAAGTCCAGACCCGGCTGGAACAGGGCACCCACAGCGTCCTGGTCGACACCCGGGCCATCGAAGCGGTCCGGCAGCGCTTCGACGACGAGCAAGCCGCCGCGCTGGGCCGCTACCTCTCCTCCGCCCAGTCGGAGAACACACTGCGCGCCTACCGCTCCGACTGGATCGCGTTCACCGCCTGGTGCCAGGGCGAGCAGCGCCGCTCCCTGCCCGCCGACCCCGTCGACGTCGCCGTCTACCTGGCCGCGGCGGCCGACGCCGTCACCGAGGGCGCCCCCGGCCGCTGGGCACTGTCCCCCTCAACCCTGGAACGCAAAGCCGCCGCGATCGCCGCCGTACACGCGGCCCACGGGCTGGCCTCACCCACCCGCGACGACGTCGTCCGCATGACACTGCGCGGTATCCGCAGGCGCCGCCGCGCCCGCCCCGAGCGCAAACGTCCCCTCCTGATGCACACCCTGGAGGCACTCCTGGAGGAGCGCCCGCCCCCCGGCCACCCCACCGGCGTGGCACGCCGCCGCGACGCCCTGCTGCTGCTCACCGGCTTCGCCGGCGCGCTGCGCCGCAGCGAACTGGCCTCACTGACCTTCGACGACGTCGCCGTGGACACCGACCCCGCGACCGGAGCCCCACTGCTGGTGGTGCGGCTGCGAGCCAGCAAAACCGACCAGGACGGGCGCAACACCACCCAGGTCGCCCTGCCGCGCGGGCGCCGCACCCACACCTGCCCGGTGTGCGCGTTCGCCGACTGGGCCGACCTCACCCAGGCCGACCGCGACGGCGGCACCGAGGCGATGCGCGCCCTCCTGGACGGCGAAACCGGGCCGACCGCAGCGCCCGCGCACCGGTGCCACACCTACACCGGCACCGACCTGGCCGACGGCACCGCCCGCCCACTGTTTCCAGCGGTCAGTCGGCACGGCCACCCGGCGCAGCGGCCGATCTCCGGACGCGCCATCGCCGACCTCGTCAAACGCTACGCCCGGCGCGCCGGACTGGACCCCTCCGACTTCAGCGGCCATTCGCTGCGTTCCGGGTTCGCCACCCAAGCCGCGCTCGGCGGCGCCGGCGACCGCGAGATCATGCGCCAAGGCCGCTGGAGCAACCCCCGCACCGTGCACGGCTACATCCGCACCGCCAACCCGCTCGAAGACAACGCCGTCACCCGGTTGGGGCTGTGACTGGACCGTATCCGTCATATGCGAAAATGCCCAGGTGATCGATGAGTTTCGCGCCGCGTTCCAGGAGCTGATCGACGCCTCTGTCGCGACCGACACCCGGCGGTTCCCACCCGCCGTCCACAAGGTCTACACCCTGGCCTCCCATGTTCCTCCGAGGAGCGGGAGATGGCCCTGGAGGCTCTCGTTCCCCTGCTGAGCGGCACCCACGCCGCCCCCGGCGTCACCGCTGACCTGACCGTCGTCGCCGGCGCCATGGTCGAAATGGGCACACCCCCCGGCGATGCGGGCATAGCCGTCCTGCGCCGGCTGCGCACCATGGGCCAGGGCGCCGCTGTGTTCCTGGGCGCATGGGAGCGCAGCGGCGGCGGCGCACCGCCCGACCCAGAAGAGGTCACCGCCGCCACGGAGCACCGCGTCGCCTCCGAACTCGGCGACACCGCGCCGCAGGCCACCGTGTGCTGGTGGACCATTCGCCGCCACGGGCTGGCCGCGAAGACCATGCTCAGCGAGTCAGGCGCGCGTTCCGCGGTACGCGCCGACCCCGAACTGCACGCCGAACTCGTCGCGATCGCCAACCAGCTCGCCACCGCCCTCTGGGAGTTCGAGGACGTCCGCGCGCTGCTGCGGATGGCCGAGGCCGGCTCCGCCGTCGTCCTCGACCGCGCTTCAGGGCGCGGCTTCCGGGTGCTGTTCGACGGGGTCGGCGACAACTTCCAGCTGCACACCCTGCTGGCCGACGCGCTGGTCGGGGAGGAGGGACGGGGGCTTGCCGGCCACCGCCCCGACGAGCGGTGGACGGCCGCCTTCCGCGACACCGCCCCCGACCCCGAGGCGTCGACGGTGTACGGCTGGTGGAACCTGGTGGCCGCCGACGGCTCCTGGGTGTGGAACGAGGGAGTCCCGGCCGACATCCCCACGGCCGACGGCGAACATCTGCTGGTACTGGACGAGCTGCCCTACCCGCGCACCTGGAGCGCCGGACGGCACCACCCGCACGTGCGCGGCTGGCTGGAGGTCGAGGAGGAACTCACCCCCGAGGAAACCGCCCGGTGGTGGCAGCACGTCTCCCTTGGCGCACCAGAGGCGTCGGCGGCCTTCCCCTCCGCCGAGCCCACACACGCCCCCGAGGTGTACCCGCAGGCCACCGAGCAGGAACCGGCGGGAACAGACGTCCTCGATACCGGAACCGCCTCCCCCGGGCAGATGTTCACCCCCGCCGCGGAAGCACACCCCGACAGCGCCGAGGAGCCCGCAACGGCCCCGGAGGAGGAGTCTGTCGGGAGCGCACCGAAGCCCGAGCCCCCAGGAGCGCCCACCGTGGCCTTTCCCGCGGTCACCGGCGAGGAGGACGCCCCGGCACCGGCCGAAGACAGCGAGACCGCCCCTGAGAAGGACGAAGACTCCGACGGCGGCACCGCGCCGGGGGCGAGCCGCCTGCCACCCCTGCCCCCAGGCGTCTCCGACAACTCCGGTTGGGGCCCGACCTGGCTATGACCGCAGGCGGAGCCGTCCCCGGGAGGCGCGGCGCGCCTCATCCGCTCTTGCGCCGGCGCCCGCCGCGCCGGGGCAGCTGGGCCTCTTCTCCGTCCTCATAGATCCCGTCGAGGTACTCGCCCGAAGCGAGGTTCTCCTCGACCATCTCGCGCCGGGACCAGCGTGCGGCCGCGAACATCGGAACAATGAGAGCGAGCCCGAGAGGGAGGTAAAGGCCCAAACCGGTCAGCGTAATGGCGCCGCCCAGGCCGGGCAGGCTGGGCAGCCGCTCAAGGATCTCCGGGCGCAGCACATGGATGGCGGTGAAACCGGCCAGGGACAGGCCGGCGACCCCCGGCAGGAGCGGGGTAAGCCGGGGCGGGACCATGAGCAGCGCCAGAAGCAGCGCGAGTCCGCACATGCCTGCGAGGGTGACGAGGCCCGACGTGCTGAGGAACGCGGCACCGTCCCTGTTGAGCCCAGTGAGGCGGGCGAACGCCCATCCGCTTCCAAGCAGGATCACAGGGGCAAGGATCAGACCAGCCAGGAATCCGACAACATGTCGCACGGTAGTGCTCCTCTCAGAGTTGAGCATGCACCATAGCGATAAAACGGATCAGATGGACATCCGGATCACGCTTGACGGTCAGCAGAACGGTAGCCACCCGGGCCTCGGAAACAGCGCGTCCCGCCTGAACCGCGTCTTTCACACAAGAAGGATGATTCATCCCTCATCACATTGATACCTGAGGGGCCCGGCCTCCCGACGGCGTCTAGGATCTCCAACGTGAGCGAGGCAGACCACGGCCCCGAGCAGGGCCCGCCCCCCGACGTCATCGAGCTGGCCGGCAGGATCTTCGACTTCGCCCGGCACGGCGACACCGCGTCGCTGAGCGCCTACCTCGACGCGGGCGTTCCGGTGAACCTCACCAACGACAAAGGCGACACGCTGCTCATGCTGGCCGCCTACCACGGCCACGCCGAGACGGTGGCGCGGCTGTGCGAGCACGGCGCCGATGTCGACCGGCTCAACGACCGCGGCCAGTCCCCGTTGGCCGGCGCCGTGTTCAAGGGCGAGGACGACGTGGTGGCGGTACTGGTCGAGCACGGCGCCGACCCCACGGCCGGAACACCATCGGCGCTGCAGGCGGCCCGGATGTTCGACAAGGAGCACTACCCGCGCCGGTTCGGGCAAGGGGAGGCCTGAACCGCACCGGACAGAACAGCTAGGGCGCCTCAGCGTCCCAGGCGAGCGGATGGCCGTGCTCCAGGTACAGGGTGTGCCCGCGGCGAGCGGCCCGCACGGCGTGGCCGATCCGGCGCACCACGGACTCGCGCAGGTAGTCGCCAAGGCCGGCCGGATCGGCCAGCACGGCCTCGCTGAGCTCCTCAGCGGGCAGCCGGATCGCCTCGAAGCCGCCGGGGGAGAGGCGGCCGGAGAAGACGAAGACCGTCGCGGGCCGCCGGTCCGGGCTCAGATGCGGCGGCTGCCAGTCCACGCACACCAGCCCGGACAGGCGGGGCACGAACCCGAGCTCCTCAACGCATTCGCGCCGGCACGCCTGCAGAGGAGACTCACCTTCGTCGATCACCCCGCCCGGCAGGTTCCACCCCGGCTTGTAGGTGGGTTTCACCAGCAGCAACCGGCCATCGCCGTCACAAAGCAGCGCGCTGGCCGCGCCCCGGCTTCGCGGCAGGCTCTCAAAGAACTCGAGCTCGGTGTCGGGCATGAAACCGACCCTACGCACCGGTAGCCGCGCCGAGGCCGCGCACCCCGCCATGCGCGGCGGCGCCGGGAGGAATGTCACCGCCCCCCGTTATGCTCCAGCCATGTCTTTCGCCCTATCATCGGCCCGGTGCACACCGCGCCATGGCTGAGACCCCCGTCCGGCACCGCGCCTCGGGGTTGGGCTACGCCGTCGCCTCCGCGCTCGCCTTCGGCGGCTCCGGCCCCTTCGCCCGCCCCCTCATCGACGCCGGGATGGACCCTCTGCACGTCACCTGGCTGCGGGGGGCCGGCGCGGCGGTGCTCCTGCTTCCACTGGCCATCCGACACCGAAACGTGCTGCGCACGCACCCCTGGCTGCTGCTGGCCTACGGCGTGTTCCCGATGGCCGGCGTGCAGGCGTTCTACTTCGCGGCCATATCGCGCATCCCGGTCGGGGTGGCACTGCTGGTGGAGTTCCTGGGACCGGTGCTGGTACTGGGCTGGATCCGGCTGGTGCGGCGCCGCCCTGTCTCACGTGCCGCCGCCCTCGGCGTCATCCTCGCGGTCACCGGACTGGCCTGCCTGGTCGAGGTCTGGGCCGGGATCAGCCTGGATCTTCTCGGGCTCGCCCTGGCGCTGACCGCGGCGACCTGCCAGGCCGCCTACTTCCTGCTCTCCGACACCGCCGGCGACGACGTGGAGCCGATCGCCATCATCTCCTACGGTGCGCTGGTGGCCACCGCCCTGATCACCGTCATCGCCCGGCCGTGGGAGATGCCGTGGCAGCTGCTGGCCGGGGAGGTCACGATCTCGGGTGCCTCCACCTCCGCGCTGGTGTCAGTGGGGTGGCTGGCGGTGGTCTCCACTGCGTTGGCCTATGTGACCGGTGTCGCCGCGGTCCGGCGGTTGTCCCCGGTGGTCGCGGGCGCCGTGGCCTACCTGGAGGTGGTCACCGCGATCGTGCTGGCCTGGCTGATGCTGGGGGAGGCGCTGAGTACGGCGCAGACGCTGGGCGCCGCCATCGTCATCGCCGGTGCGTTCACCGCCCAGACCGCGGTCCCGTCGACCGCCCCCGCACCGGTCGACCACGGGCGCACGCCCGACGGTCGCCCCCTCAGCCACACCGGCGGCGCGGACTGACCGGGAACAGAGCCGCTCGGAGGCGCCGCCTGATAGCGTCCCGGTAACACCGATTGGTCGGTGCCCGGTACGGGCGCAAGGGGGTAACCGTTGCGGGGGTTCGACGCCGAATCCGTGATCGAGCTGTACCAGAAGTACCGCGACCCGTTGGCACGGGTGCGCGACGACCAGCGCGAGTTCTGCCGCGCCAACCAGGCGACGATGACCCCGCAGCTGGACGACCTCGAAGCCGAGATCACCTATCTGCTGCTGCGCGAATACCGCCCCGCGACCGTGGTGGAGATCGGCACCTTCCACGGCTGGTCGACCACCTGGCTCCTCTCGGCCCTGCGCGACAACGGAACCGGCAGCCTGTACTCCTTCGACATCAAGGACAACGTGGTCGCCAACGTTCCCGACGAGCTGGCCGAAGAGCGCTGGACCTTCACCAAGGGCGACATCCGGCACAACCTGGACGCCCTACCGGAAGGAGTCGACCACCTCTTCCTCGACGCCGCGCACAACGGGTGGTTCGCGCGCTGGTACCTCACCCACCTCTTCCCGAAGGTCGCGGAGGGGACGCCGGTGAGCGTGCACGATGTGTTCCACGGCAGGCGCGCGCTGCCGTTCACCGAGGGCGCGGCCGTCCTGGGATGGCTGGCGCGCCGCGGCGCCGGCTACTTCACCGCCTCAGCGGCCAAGGATCCGACGGTCCACCGGGAACTCCTGCTGGCCAAGGAGCGCCTCGAGCTGGCCGATCCGGTCCGCTCCGGCCGGCGCAACCCGATGATCTTCTTCCCGATGCCCCGGTGACGCCCCCGTAGCCGTCCCGGCGCCGCGACGTTTGGTGCGCCGATGGGGCTCACAACGTCCGGGAGCGCTCAGCGGCGGGCCCGATCCGTATCCCGTCGAGGAAACACCAGGCCCAGGTCTCGCCCGGTTCGGCCGAGCCCGCGATGGGGTGGTCGGTCTCGGCGCTGTGCGCGCCGGCGTGGCGCTCGGGGGAGGAGTCGCAGCAGCCCACATACCCGCAGCTCAGGCAGATCCGCAGGTGCACCCACTCGTGCTTGCCCTGTTTCAGACAGCCGGTGCACCCGGCGTTCTTCGGCAGCACCGGCCGGACGGCCCCGGTGTGCGGGCAGTGGGACTCGGGGGCCGGGGCGAAGGCCACGGCCACGGTGGGGTCGGGTTTGCCAACGGTGACGTGGTCGATTCCCAGCAGGTCCAGGACGGCCCAGGACAGCGGCTCGGTGACCGCCCGCTGGGTGTCGACGATGCGCGCCACTTCGGCATGGTGCAGCCCGGCGACATCGGTGGACTCGCGCGGCCGCGCCACGATCGGCACCCCCGGCGCCACGTTGTGCAGCACCTCGGCGATGTGGGTGGTCTCCTCACCGCTGTTCTCACCGATCACGATGAGCCGCACCGACGCCATGCCGACCTCGTGCAGCACGCTCGCCTTGATCGCCTCGCCGCGGACCACGGTGTGGCCCTCGGCTTCGGCCTCGGCTGCCAGGTCCGGGTGCAGCGTGGTGACGGTGACCGGGATGCCGTTGGCCCGCAGGTAGGCGCCCAGATTCCGGGCCACCGGCCCCCAACCGGAGAGCAGGACCCGGTCTCGGGTGTCCCCGGGCGGCACGACGGCCGCGCCGCCCCCGGCCGGGGGCGCCACTGCGGTCTCGCGCGTGCTGATGTACTTGGCCAGGCGTTCCCCCGCGGCGGCGAGGGCCGGCGTGGCGGTCATGAGGATGACGGTGATGGCGATGAGCAACTGGTCGCCCTGAGCTCCATACCCGCCGGGCTGATCCCGGACTGCGCGCCGGCCTGCTGCAGGACGAACGAGAACTCCCCGATCTGCGCCAGCAGGAAACTGCTGGCCACCGCTGTTGGCATACCGACCCGGAGCACCGCCATCGCCACGTAGCCGGTCACCAGCTTCACCGCGACGACGGCCGCCGCCAGCAACAGCACCAGCCACCACAGATCCAGCAGCAGGCGCACGTCCAGCAGCATCCCGATGGAGACGAAGAAGACCGCGCTGAAGAGCATCTGCAGCGGCATGATCTCGCTGAGCGCGTGCGCGCTGTGCCGGGACTCGCTCAGTACCATCCCGGCCAGGAAAGCCCCCAGGGCCTCGCTGATCCCGGCCAAGGAGGTGAGGTAGGCGACCCCGAGGGCGATGGCGATGATGGTCAGCAGGAAGATCTCCGGCGAGCACAGCCGCGCGACCCGCTCCAGCAGGGGCGGCATCAGCTTGCGCGCGACAACGATGACCCCGGTCAGCACCAGCGCCGCGGTCCCCAGTGCCCGGACGATGCTCAAAGGGCCCGCGTCGCCTTCGGAACCGGCCAGCAGCGGGATCAGCATCACCATCACGATGATCGCCAGGTCCTGGAAGATGAGCGCGCCCACCGTCGTCTGCCCGACAGGCTGGGCGGTGGCCCCCTTGGCGGCGACCACCTTGAGCACGATCGCGGTGGAGGACAGCGCCGCCAGGAACCCGGTGAACACACCGATACGCCAATCCTGGCCGAAGGCCAGGAGCAGGCCGGTGACAGCGGCGGTGGTCAGGCTGACCTGCACACCTCCGCCCACCAGCACGAAGCGTTTGATCTGGGCCAGGCGCTCCAGCGAGAACTCGATACCGATGGTGAACAGCAGCAGCATCACGCCGATCTCCGCCGCTGTCTCCACATAGGACTCTTCGGCCACCAAGCCGAGCTGGTGCGGGCCGATCACCACTCCGGCCAGCAGGAACCCGACGATCGGCACCACGCGCAACCGCACGAACAACGCACCGATCAGTCCGGCCACACAGACGAGCGCGACAACTGGTCCGAGGAACTCGGGCGTTTCTCCCGCCGCCAGGATCATCGGCAACCCCACTTGTGTTGGTGCGGCCCGGATAGCTCCGGTCGGCGTGATCGCCCCGAGGGCCACAAAAGCACACCGAGCCGCAGGCCAGCCTAACGGCCCTGAGCGGGGGAGCCGCACCGCTCCGCCCCTCGCAAACCACGGTGACGCTTTCGCCTGGCGCAAGGGGCGCACCACACCTGCGCCGCATACAATAAGTACTGAAACCATGACAGAAAGTGATTGGAGTGCGTTGTGCGTCACCTCGCCGCACACCTCACCACTGTGGCCACCGGGTGCACCATGGCCCTGATCCTCCTCCCTCCCGCGAGCGCCCCCCGCGAACCGATCCCGTTGAGCAGCGCCTTCCAGATGGAAAGCACCACGGTCCAGGACACGGCGGCGAACGGGCCCGCCGAAGAGCACCCCACCGCAACCACAGCGAGAACCCGACCGGCACACGCCGCCCGCACTCACCCGCTGATGTGCACCCGCAGACCGCCGTCCCCATCGCCCCCGACCGACACCGCGGACAGGTCGGCCACCACCACATCGGCGTCCAGCTCCAGCGCCGAATGGGTAGTGCTCACCCCGACCGTGGCCGCACCCGCCGCCCGGCCCGCCGCCAACCCCGCCGGCGCGTCCTCGAAGACCACACACCGCGCGGCCGCCGCCCCCACCAGCTTCGCCCCGAGCTCGAACGGCGCCGGATCAGGCTTTCCCCGCGCCACATCATCGGCGGTCACCAGCACCGGGGCCTCAAGCCCGACCGCATTCAACCGCGCCTCGGCCAACGGGCGGGTGCACGAGGTCACGATCGCCCACGCGCCCCCATCCGGCAACGCGGCCAGAAGCTCACGCACCCCCGGCAGCACCACCAACCCCGAAACACGGTCGATCTCCATCCGCTCGATCCGCGCCACCGCCGCGGGAACCTCCGCAGCCGGGAACAACCGCTCGGCGATCTGACGCGCCGGAATGCCATGCCCCAGCACACCGGCCAACCGCCCCGGCGGAATCCCGTACTCGGCACCCCACTGCGACCAGGCCTCCTCAACGGCGGCAGTGGAATCGATGAGAGTGCCGTCCATGTCGAACAGGAGGGCATCGGCCAGCAGGGGTTCGGCTTGGAGAGTCACCCGAGCAAGTCTAGAAACCGCCCCGGCCCCTCCCCGCCACCGGCCGCGCGACACCACCCACGCCCGGGACCGCACCCGCCCTCAAAAAGACTCAGGACGCAGAACGCGGCTCCCGCACGGTCTGCGGTCGCGGCGGCGCCGACAGCCCCACCTCCCGCACCGCCACCACATCGGCGGCATCGGCGACGATCTTGGTGAAGTTCTCCGGCTGGTCCAGACTCACCATGTGCCCGGCCCGCGGCACGTTCAGCAAGCGCCCATCAGCACAGGCGTCCAAGAACCGCTTCTCGTGGATCCGGAAATGATCCCGCGCCCCATTGATCAGCCACACCGGCCCCGAATACGCTCCCAGCGCCCCCAACACCTCCATCTCGGCGATCTCGTCGATCACCGCGCGGGCCGCCTCCATCGCCAACCCGCCGCCCAGCACCGCCTCCGCGGCCTCACCCGGCAGCGTCAACCGGTGGAAACGCTGGTTCACCGCCTTGCCCTTATCGGGCAACCGATCCATCAGCACCGCCGGGATCCGGTACACATGCGTCAACGCCTGCACCGGCCGCACCGTGCAACTAGCCGCCACCAGCCCCGACACGCGCTCCGGCAGCGCCGCCGCCGTCGCGATCGATACGAACCCGCCCAGGCTCAACCCCACCAGCAGCGCACGCCCGCCGACCTCGTCGATCACCCCGGCCACCGCATCCACCGCGGCCCCCAGCGTGAACTCCTCGCCCCGGCGCCCCCCATGGCCGGGCAGGTCCGGCGCCACCACACGCCGCCCCTGCGCGCCCAACGCCTCCACCTGCGCACGCCACATGCTCCCTGAGACCCGCAGCCCGTGGACCAACACGATCGGAACGCTCATATCCGCCCTCACCGAGACGACGCCTCACGGCCCACGAGCCTGCGGGCCACCCCACAATTGTCCAGACTCCGCCCCGCCGCGCTGCCTCTCACCTCACGCCGGCGCGTAACACACCGTCACCGGGGCGTGGTCGGACCAGCGCCGATCGTAGGATTCGGCCCGCTCCACCCGCGCCACCTTGGCCCGCGCCGCCAGCCCCGGCGTGGCCACCTGGTAATCGATGCGCCAGCCGGCGTCATTGTCGAAGGCCTTGCCCCGGTAGGTCCACCACGAATACGGCCCCTCCTGCTCCGGATACAGCGAACGCACCACGTCCACGTATCCCGCCTCCTCCAACACCCGCGACAGCCACGCCCGCTCCTCCGGCAGGAACCCCGACGTCTTGCGGTTGCTCCGCCAGTTCTTCAGGTCGATCTCGCGGTGGGCGATGTTCCAGTCGCCGCACACCACCAGCTCGCGCCCCTGCGCCTCCACCTCGGCACGGCGCCGCACCAGGTAGGGCAGGAACGCCTCCATGAAACGCTCCTTCTCCTCCTGGCGCCGCGTGCCCACCTCACCCGAGGGCAGATACAGGCTGGCCACCGCCACACCGCCCAGATCGGCCTCGATATAGCGGCCCGCGTCCTCGAACTCGGCCGCGCCGAACCCGACCCGCACCGCCCCCGGCTCCTCCCGCGAGAACAGCGCGACACCGGCACGCCCCTTCGCCGCCGCCGGCGCCAGCGCCACATGCCACCCCCGTGGCGCGATCACCGCCTCACTCAGCTGCGAACGCTCCGCCCGCGTCTCCTGCAGACACACCACATCGGCATCCGTGGCGGCCAGCCACTCCACGAACCCCTTGCGCGCCGCCGCGCGCAGCCCGTTCACGTTCACCGTAGAAATCGTCATCTGCACGCGCGCAAGCGTAACCAACCACCGCCGGCGCCGCAGTCCCGGCTCAAAGCCGCCACCACAGCGAAAGGACCGGTGCCCACCGGCACCGGCCCCTGGCGAACAGCCCGAACTAGGGGTGCAACACCACCTTGGTGTAGCCCTCCTCGTGCTTGTCGAACTTCTCGTAGGCCATCGGCGCCTGGTCCAGCGACACCTCGTTGGTCACCACGAACGACGGCGTCGCCCGCCCGGCCGTGATCATGTCGCGCAGCTGCCGGTTGTACCGCTTGACATGGCACTGGCCGGTGCCCATCCGCAGACCCTTCTCGAACATCTTCCCGATGTCGAACAGCAGCCGCCCCCGCTTCGCGTTCTCATCGGGCCCGCCCGGATCCGCGGGCACGTACAGCCCCGGCACCCCCATGGCGCCGGTCGGCCGCACCGTCTGGATCAGGGAGTTCAGCACCGCGGCCGGCTCCTCGCGCTCCGGGTCCTCCACCCCGTGGGCCTGGTACCCCACGCGTCGATACCGGCATCCGTCCCCTCGCCGTTGAGGTCCAAGATCTGCTGGGCGGGATCGCCCTGGGTGAAGTCGACCGGAGTCGCCCCGATCTGCTCGGCCAGCCGCAGCCGCTCCGGCACCCGGTCCACCGAGTACACCCGCGAGGCCCCGCGCAGGAACGCCGAGTACGCCGCCATCAGCCCCACAGGCCCGCACCCGTAGACCGCGACCGTGTCACCGGGGGATACCCCCGCCAGCTCGCAGCCGTGGTACCCGGTGGGGAAGATGTCGGCCAGCATCGCGTAGTCGGTCTCGTGTTCCGTCCCCTCCGGAAGCACCAGGCAGTTGAAGTCGGCGTAGGGCACCCGCAGCCGCTGCGCCTGTCCGCCCGTGTAGGGCCCCATGGCCACGTAGCCGTACGCCCCGCCGGCGAAGCCCGGGTTCACCGTCAGGCAGAACCCCGTCTTCCCCGCCTCGCAGTTGCGGCAGAACCCGCACGCCACGTTGAACGGCATCACCACGCGCTGACCCTCGCGCAGCGTCGTCACCGCGGAACCGACCTCCTCGATGACACCGAGATTCTCGTGACCGAACACGATGCCCGGCTCCGCGGCGGTCCGCCCCTCATACATGTGCAGGTCAGAGCCGCAGATACAGGTGGAGGTCACCCGTACGAGCACGTCGTTGGGGTGCTCGATCCGCGGATCCGGTACCTCCTCGACAGCGACCTCGAACGGTCCCTGGTACACCACTGCCCTCATCAGACGCCCCCTCGTCTCGATCTCGGCAACCGGCATCCCACCCCTACCCGAAAGCGTGAGCCACATCACGTCAAATCCGCGGCAACCCGGACGCCTTCCCCTCAACCTCCTCAGATTCCCCCGCGCCACCAGCCAGCCGACGCAGCACGCCATACGTCCGGTTCGACCGCGCCGCCTCGCGCTGCGCCCTCGCCGTCACATCGATGTAGGACTGCGACGACGTGATCGAGCTGTGGCCCAGCAACCGCATGATCTCGCTCACCGACGCCCCGTCCTCGGCCAACCGCGTGGCGAACGTGTGCCGCAGCGCGTGCACCAGCGTCCCCCGCGCCACCCGGTCGTGCACACCCGCGTGCTTGTAGCACTGGCGCACCAGGTACTGCAGGCCCCCGCGGCGCAGCCCCTCACCGCGGTTGTCCACCAGCAGCGGATCCGACCCCCGCAACCGGGCCCCGAAACGCGCGCGCCGCGTCGCCAGGTACTCCTCCAGCAGCGCCTCCAGCGGCGGCTCGATCGGCAGCGTCCGCGCCACACCGCCCTTACCGCTCACCCGCACCCGGCGCTCGCCCGCGCGCCCACCGAGCGACTCCACCCGCAACGCCAGCATCTCCGCCGAGCGCAACCCCGTCAGCAGCGCCAGCGCCAGCACCGCCATATCCCGCTCCGGCCACGGATCCCGCGCCCGCCGGCACCCCGCCGCCAACGCCTCCAGCAACCGCTCCGGTGTGTCCTCACCCAGCAGCGGCTTGGGCTCGTGCGGCTTCACCCTGGGACGGCGCACCGCCGGCATCGGATTGCCCTCGACCACCCCCTCGGCCACCCAGAACCCGAAAAACCCGTTCCACGTCGACCAGGCCCGCACCACACTGGACGGCGCGCGATCCGCGGCGAACTCCGCGAACGCCCGCCGCAGCACCCCGCCGCCCAGATCCGCCAGCCGCAGATCGGCCCGCTCGCACCGCTCAACATCGGCTGCCCGGTCCAGCACCCCCAGCAGGTCCCGCCGGTAGGCCGCGATCGTGTGCGGCGAGGGCTTCGCCGGCCGCCGCGCCACCAGGTACTCCTCAACGGCATCCACCGCCCGCATCGGGGACGCCCCAACCTCCGCAACACCGTCGGTAACGCTCATGCCCCACAGCTTCCCCGATTCCACGGGCCGCGATCGCACCAGGGGCGCGCGATCCGAACGTCAGCATCCCCGCGCCCGCCCCGCCAACCCGGGCACCGGGGGAGCGGTCACGGGATCTTCTTGGCCGCCCACATCGACACCCCGTGCAGCGGGCCTTCCAGCGGACCGCGGCGCCGCACCAGAAGCCTCCACGCCGTGGCGAAGAGCAGGGCGCCCAGCAGCACCGACCAGTCCATGTTGTCCGTCACGAACCGCAGCGGCGTACCGGCCAGCCACCCTTCCTCGCCCACCCAGATCAGCAGGACATGACCCACATAGGTCGTCAGCGCCAGCGCCCCCACCGACGCCAGCGGGTACAGCGCCCACCGCAGGTAGTGCGACACCAGCAGGGCCACCCCCAGGACCGCGATCGCGACACCGCCCGCGCCGTAGACCTCGAACGGGCTCCCGCTGTGCGGTGCGGCCGTCAGCAGCCACGCCCAGTCGTTGAGCGGCACCGTGCCCGCGACACCCTCCCGCAGCGTGGCATCGAGGGTCTCGGCCCCTCCCTGGTCCGCCATGTACCCGGCGTCGAAGGAGGAGTCCAACCGCTCCCGGCCGCCGAAGGCGTTCAGCGCGAACCAGGAGCCGGTGTAGGACAGCGCGGCCACCGCGGTTCCCACGCCCGCCAGCGCCCAGCGGACCTTGACCGAGCGCAGGTCCAACCGCCCGATGGCCAGCCCCGCCAGCACGAACGGCATCCAGGTGATCGCCGGGTAGGAACCGGTCAGCAGGAAGTCGACGATCCCCTCGCCGGACCAGGCCACCAGCGGGTCGTAGGAGTTGATCGCCGCCACCGGCCCTTCCAGCGGCCCCTCCTGGATCAGCCCGCGCAGGTAGAACGACACCAAGGGCCCCACGAGCCCCAGCACCGCGGCCGTCCCGGCGACGATCTTCCACCGCTCGTCCATCAGCGGCGCGGCCAGCACGAAGAACACCGCATAGTAGGCCAGGATCACCGCGACCGGCACACCCGTCATGGTCAGCAGAGTGCCGAGCGGCAGCATGAGCAGGCCGCGGATCACCACCCGCCACAGCGCGACCCCCATATCGCCGCCGGTCTTGGGGGTGGCCCCGCCCGATATCAGCGCGATGGACACCCCGGCCAGCAGGGCGAACAGCGCCGCCGCCCGCCCCGAGACCACGGGCAGGAGCGCGTTGCCGCCGTCGGCCAGGCTCCAGCCGATACCGACGTGCACGACGAACATGCCCAGCACCGCGAGCCCGCGCGCGACGTCGATGCCGATAAGCCGGTCGCCGGAGGAGGCGGCCCGGAACCGCCGGCGCCACCAGCCGGGGGAGCGGTGCCGCCTGCCCCGGCGCTCCCGGCCGGAGGCGGCACCCTCGGCGGATCCCGCGGCCGAGCCGTTGGCGGAGGCGTTGGCGGAGGCGCGCCCGTTCACACGCCCGGAGGAGGGGGAAGCCGCCGTGTCCAGCGGCGGCTCGTCGGTGGCCCCGCCGCGAGGGGAGGGGTTGGTACTGTTCGACACCCTTCGATACTCCCCTTACTTCCGCACGACCGTAGGGCTCATCGCGGCTTTTGACCGCTTGTGGCCTGTTTTCCAGGTCGGGGACAACGGATCCGGGAAACGGGGCGTCCCGATCCCGGCCCTGGGTGGTGCGACCGCGCCGCACACCCAAGCAAACGGACAAAATGCGCGAGATGTCATATTCAGTAACAAGTGATGCATAACACACTTTATGCATGGAACATGAACACGACGAGATCGCCTCAGGGGGAGTTCCCGATCCGGCCCGGCACCACCGGCGCCGCACCCCGCAACGCGGCGATCACCCCTTTCTCCGGCAACGCTATGCGAGTGATCCATCAAAGGCCAGGAAGGGCGCCACAGCACGTCGCCGCCGACCAAAGAGACTCCGTCTCTTTGCGACAGCCCGGAACCGCAAGCAGCACGGCACCGGCCTCAGCCGCCGACCGCGCCGCGACACCCGGCGAGTCCCGCATCCCGGACCCGCGCGACACGGGACGGAAATCCGGTACCGCGACACGCACCCCGGCGCCCCTTCCGCCACCCCTTCCCAAAACGCCGATAATGCACATTATGTAAAGTCAGACCGTATCGGTCCCTTTCGAGGCTCCCGACTGCCCCGCCCTGGGTTCGCGCGGATGCGTGGTGAGTACCTACGCCGCGCCGCGGCTTCGGGCTTCGCCGCGTCTCACCGGCCGGCGAGGCCCCTCCCTCGCTTCAGATAGGAAAGCCCCGACCTCGCCGGCCACCGCGACCGGGGAGGCGCACCGGCGTGTCCCGGGCGCCGCTGCGGCCGGCCACCAGCACAGGCGGTGACGCACCCGGCGTGTCGACGCTGTGACCAAGGGTGGCCACACCTGGTCGGGAGATCATGTCGCATAAGCGGTGTGTGGCGGCGGGCACGGCCCTAAGGTGTTGGGCATGATGTGGCAGCGGGACGTTGATCTGGTAGTACCGCTCTGGCAGGGCGGCGACGACGTGCGCGTCGCCCAGGGGGCCTCCGCGCTGGCGCGGTTAGTGCCCTCCGCGGGCGGGAGCCGGCTGCACGTGTCGGTCACCGACGGCCCCCGCGAGAAGGTCGACAAGGTCCGCAACCTGCAGGTGGTGGCCGACACGCTGCGGCAGCTGCGCGAACGGGTGGCGCACAAGGCCCCGGTCCGGGTGCTGACGCTGGGAGGCGACTGCCTCTCCGATGTCGCCGCGGCCGAACACCTGGCGGCCCGCCATAAGGGAATGGTGGTGTACTGGGTGGACGCCCACGCCGACCTGAACACCCCCGACTCCTCCCCCAGCGGCAAGGCGCACGGCATGGGGTTGCGGCTGCTGCTGGGCGAGGGGCATCCGCGGCTGCTCGGCAACGGCGGGCCCGCGGTGCCGCACTCGCACGTGACCCTGGTGGGCACGCGCGACCTCGACCCCGGCGAGGAGGAGTTCGCGCGTTCGGCGGGCCTGGAGCAGGTGGATCCGGTGCAGGTCATCGCCGACCCCAGCGGTGTGGTCTCCCCTCGCCCCCAGGGCACGCCCGCCTATGTGCACCTGGACATGGACGTGTGCGACCCGGTCGACCTGCCCGCGGTGTCCTGCCCCTCGCCGCAGGGCCCGCGCGCGGCGACGGTGGCCCAGGCCCTGGCGGCGATCGCGGCCCACCATGACGTGGTGGGGGTGGGCGTGTGCGAGTACGTCCCGGTGATCGAGCACGACACCGACCGGGTCAGGGCACTGCTGGCGGCTCTGGGACTCACCGGGGACCAGGGGTAGGCCCAGCCACCGACACGGTCGGCGCCGCGGGCGTGTCGGGCGCGCGAGGGCCTATCCTGCTCGGGATGGACATCGCGATCGTGTGTCAGGGATGCCAGGGCAGCGGCCTGCGGGTGAACGTCGTCGGCTACGGGGGCAGGAACGTGGCGGGCGAGATGGTGGTTCCGCGCCCGTGCGACGACTGCGACGGTTCGGGGCGCATCCCGTCGCTGGGCTGGTCCTCCTCCCCCGAGCCGAGAGACGGCGGCTGAGCGCGGCCGGTGATCCTCACGGCAGCCGCAGCCAGCCTGTGCGCACACGCCACTCGCGGCCCGCGCGCATGTGCCGCACCACCGCCCGTTCCAGCCGGGTGTTCTGCGGTGCCTGCTCGGGGCGCACCTGCGCCAGCCGGAACACGAACCGGAACACGTCGGCGTCGCCGGGGGCGTCCTGCTCGACCAGGGTGAAGCGGCGCTGGAACGCCATGATGTTCGACCGCTGCGGCAGGTACCGGGCCAGCTGCGGGTCCAGCAGCCATGACGTGCATGTCGCCACCGGGTGGTCCACCCCGGTGCGGGCGCGGAAGAAGCACCTGGCCCCGGCCAGGGACTCCTCGATCCCGGCGGGGTCCAGCGGGCCGTCGGCGGGGATGTGCAGCCGCAGCACGGGGGCGCCGTGCTCGAACTCCGGCCCCATGGAGCAGGCCCGGGCCCGGCCGTACCATGTGACCGAGCCGCGCGGCCCCAGCCGCGCCGGTTCGTACTGCAGCCGCCCCAGCTCGAACAGGCCCGCCCGGAAGTGCAGCGCGATCCACGAGGCCGTTTCCAGGCCGATGCGGCCGAACATCTGGCGGGTGTGTGCGACGTGCCGGCCGACGTCGGCCAGTGTCGCCGCGCTCACCTCCCGCGGTACGCCCAGCCGCCGGTGCGCCGCCCGCAGCGCGGGCACCGCCGCGGCGAAAGCGAACACGGGGGCGCAGCGCGCCCGGGCGTCTGGCACGTGCGGCAGCGGCGGCCAGTGCCGCCAGTGCACTGCCGGCGGCTCCATGTCGCTGAGCAGGCGCGCGTACATGTACTCCACCAGCCACCACAGCTCCACCGGCCACGACTCGTCCGGCCACAGCTCCACCAGTTCGGCCTCGTCGGAGCCGGCCAGGGCGAACGGGGCCAGCGCCTCACTCGCCCGCTCACGCGGCGGCAGCACCGCCCCGCTCTGGCGCGCGGGCAGCGCCGCGGTGTCGGCCAGCCAGTCGCGCATGTCCGCGCCCAGTTCGAAACGCTCCACCACCGCGGCGACATCCATGGCCCAATCCTCTCGCTCCGGCGCGGTGGCGCAACGCCGCCACGCGTCTCTGCCGCGCCCGCGCGAAAGCGTGGGCCCCGCCGCCCACCCGTGAGGCGGAATCACACACAGGGCATAGTCTTAATGACCGGACGCCGCCACGATCCACCGCAAAGGGGACGAATTCCGATGTCAGACGCGGCGCGTCAGGTGCGCGACTGGCTCGCCACCTACGACGCATCCACCGCCTCGGTGGGCTACCTGCTGTGCGACCGCCACCCCGCCGATGCCATCGCCGTGACCGAGATCAGCCCCGATCTGCGCGCGCACGACCTCAGCTACGGCGAACTCGCCCGGCGCTCCGCCGCGCTGGCCGCCGGCATGGCCGAACTCGGCGTCACCGCCGGCGACCATGTGGCCACCCTCATGGGCAAAGGCATCGACCTCGCTGTGACCGCGCTGGCCATCTGGCGGCTCGGCGCCGTGCACGTCCCCGTCTTCACCGCGTTCGCGCCCTCGGCCATCGCGCTGCGCCTGACCGATTCGGGTGCCCGGCTCGTCGTGTGCGACGAGGACCAGCGGTGCAAACTCGACCCGGGCGAGGACGTCCCCGCCGACGCCCCTTGGCACGTCGCCACCACCGCCGCACGCCCCCAGCGCGAGGGCGACCACACCCTGGCCGGGCTCTGCGCCGCCGCCTCACCGGTGACCGAGCCGGCCGCCACCGGCGGCGACGCCCCGTTCATCCTGCTCTACACCTCCGGCACGGTCGGGCCGCCCAAGGGGGTCGCCGTTCCGGTGCGCGCGCTCGTGGCGTTCCACACCTACCACCACTACGGTCTCAACGTCACCGATGACGACGTGTACTGGAACACCGCCGACCCCTCCTGGTCTTATGGCCTCTACTACGGGCTGGTGTCGCCGCTGCTGGCCGGGCACCGCACCCTGCAGCTGCGCGCGGGGTTCGACCCCGAGCTCACCCTGGATGTGCTCGCCACCTTCGGTGTCAGCAACTTCGCCGCCGCGCCGACGGTCTATCGCACCTTGCGCGCCACGTTGAAGACGCTGCCGCCCGAAATCGCCGTGCGGCGGCTGTCCAGCACGGGTGAGCAGCTCAGTCCGGATGTGGTGGACTGGGCCGGCGACGTGTTCGGGGTCGCGGTCCTCGACCATTACGGGCAGACGGAGCTGGGGATCTGCGCGGGAGACCAGCACATCGACGGCGCCGACACCCCCCGCAAGCCCGGCTCCACCGGCGGACCGCTCCCCGGCTGGGCGGTGAGCGTGCTGGAGCCCTCCACCGACGAGGAGACGCCGCCGGGGATGGTGGGGCGTGTCGCCGTGGACATCAAGGACAGCCCGCTCATGTGGTTCACCGGGTACCGCGGCAGCCCCGACTCCTCGGCCGCCCGTTTCACCCCCGAGGGCCGCTGGTACCTCACCGGCGACACCGGGGCCTGCGACAAGGACGGCCACCTGTTCCTGTCCTCCCGGGACGACGAGACCATCCTGATGTCGGGGTTCCGGATCGGGCCCTTCGACGTCGAGACGGCACTGCTGCAGCACCCCGAGGTGGCCGAGACCGCCGTCTACGGGGTTCCCGACGACCTGTGCGGCGAGGTGGTGGCCGCCAGCGTGGTGCTGCACGAGGGTGTCGTGGCCACCGAGGAGCTCGCCGAGGAGCTCCGGGAAACGGTGCGCACCCGGTTCGCCTCGCATGCCTACCCGCGCCGGGTCACCTTCGTCGAGCAGCTACCGAAGAGCCCGTCGGGTAAGATCCGGCGTTCGCGGCTGCGCGCCGCGGACGGGTGACCCCTTTTTCGCCGGTCAGCTGGCCGTGGCTGCGTCGGCGACCAGGTCGTTGATGCGTGCGGCCATCTCCAGGTCGCGTTGGGTTATGCCGCCGGCGGCATGGGTGATCTGGCGGAAAGTGATCTTGTTGAACCTGATGTCGATATCGGGATGGTGGTCGGCCTGCTCCGCGGCGTGGGCGACCGCGGTGACCAGGTGGATGCCGCTCAGGAAGTCCGGCATGCGCACGGTGCGCCGGATCTCGTTGCGGTCGTGGTCCCACTCCCAGCCTTCCAGCCGGTTCAGCCCTTCGGTGATCTGCTCGGCGTCCAGTAGCTTCATCGCTCGCTCCTTCACTGCTGTTTCGTCGCGCCCGGGGCCCGGCCCGGTCTGCGGCGCGCCGTCCGCCGGGCCGTTGGTCCCACCGTTCCCAGGGCGGGAGGCTCTCTCACCCGCGGACGCCCCCGCCCCGCCAGGACGACGCCAACGGCCGGAAGGAGGCGTCGTAGGGGACGCGCGTCCCCTACGACGCGCGGGGCGGGCTCAGTGGAGGCCCTCGGGGTCCTCGGGCAGGTCCTCCCGGTCTTCCTCCTCCAGCGGGACGGTGGGCACGTGCCCGGTCGGGGACTCCACCGGTGAGGGTGAGGGGGGCGCGGTCTCGTCCTGCCCCTGCTCGGGCTCGGCCTCCTCGGGCGAGGCCTCCTCTTCCTCCTCCTGGCCGCTCTCCTCCTGGGTCGGTGACGGCCCGGGCTGGGCGGGGGGCGCCGTGGCCTGCTGGTATATCTGCGCCAGCCACATGTACAGCACCACCAGCAGCGCGACGAGCAGCAGTAGCAGCACCACCAGTCCCGCGATCACCGCCCGGGTCGCCCTCGGGTCGGCCGCGGCTGCCCCGCTGCCCCCGCCGCCCTGCCACGACCACCGCCCCGATGCCGGCGCGCGCGCCCCCGCCCAGTACGGCACGTAGCCCGGTGAGCGCCGTGTGCCCCCGGCTGGTTCCACCGCGACCGGTTCGAGGAACGCCCCGGCGCCGGGGGCGTCGTCGCTGTGGGGCACCGCCACCCACGAGGCGGCCGGGTTGGAGGTGTTGGAGGCCAGAACCCGCGGCGGGTTCTGCACCCCGGCGCCCCGCGCCACCGCGGCGACGAACCTGTCCCTGGCGGCGGGATCGGCCGCCGCGCCCTCGCTGAGCACCGCAACGCTCACCGCCCGCCCAGCGGAGTCGTGCGCCAGGTAGACGATGCCCTCGGTGCCCACACTCGTGCGCTCACGCAGCCGGAACGCGCCGAGCTGGCGCGGATCGCTGTCCTGCAACGGCTCAGACACCTGCCGTAGCCTTTCCTCAGCGAAGCGGTCACGAAACGACTGGCCGGTCATGGGCCGCACCGGCGCCGCCCGGCCCCGGCCGCCGCCTACCCCGATCACTTCGAGCGGGTAGTCTCGCCGGTGCGTGTTCATCAACGTACCCGGCGTCGGCGTCAGGCGGGGCGCCACTGCTTCTTGTCGAAAGGTTGGTAGCGATGGCGGAATCCGCGCCTGCACCCGGCCCCGAGGGCGAACAGCCTGCCCGGCCCGACGGCGCCGAGGCCGCCGGCGAGCCGACCCGGCTGCTTCGGGCCGCCCTGCAGGAGGTCTCCACTGTCATCGTGGGCCAGGACCAGATGGTGGAGCGCACCCTGATAGCGCTCATCGCCAAGGGCCACTGCCTGCTCGAGGGGGTGCCCGGCATCGCCAAGACGCTGGCGGTGTCCACCCTGGCTAAGGTGACCGGCGGTTCCTTCACCCGGTTGCAGTTCACCCCGGATCTGGTGCCCTCCGACATCGTGGGCACCCGCATCTACCACCCCTCCACCGAGCAGTTCGACGTCGAACTCGGGCCGGTCTTCACCAACTTCGTGCTGGCCGACGAGATCAACCGCGCCCCCGCCAAGGTGCAGTCGTCGCTGCTGGAGGTCATGGCCGAGAAGCAGGTGTCGATCGGCGGCACCACCTACCCGCTGCCCGACCCGTTCGTCGTCATCGCCACCCAGAACCCGGTGGAGTCCGAGGGCGTCTACCCGCTGCCCGAGGCCCAGCGCGACCGGTTCCTGATGAAGGTGGAGATGACGCACCCCCGCGCGCACGAGGAGATGGAGATCCTGCGGCGGATGAGCGCGACCCCGCCCGAGGCCCACCAGATCCTCGACCCGGTCACCCTGCTGGAACTGCAGGGCGACGCCGAACGCGTACACGTCCACCAGCTCATCGCCGACTACGTGGTGCGGCTGGTCATGGCCACCCGGGAACCGGAGAACTACGGGTTGCCCGAACTGCGGCGGATCCTGGAGATCGGCGCCAGCCCGCGCGCCACCCTCGGGCTCGTCGCCTGCGCGCGCTCTCTCGCCCTGATCCGTGGACGCGACTACGTGCTGCCCGACGACGTCCGGGTGCTGGCCCGCGATGTCATGGCGCACCGCCTGGTGCTGACCTTCGACGCGCTCGCCGACGGCACCACCACCGCCCAGGTCGTCGACCGGTACTGGCCGCGGTACCGCCGCCCCGGGTCATCTGGGACGATCCGCCCACCGGCGGCTCGGCCGCCATGGCCGCACGGTAGGCCCGCCATGGCACACCCCGCGCCGCGCCCCGGATTCGACCCGCGCCTGCACGCCGCGCTGCGCCGCCTGGACCTGCGCGTGGTCCGGCGCCTGGAAGGCATGCTGCACGGTGAGCACCTGGGACTGTGGCTGGGGCCGGGCAGCGAGTCCGCCGAGGCCCGCGTCTACCAGCCCGGCGAGGACGACGTCCGGCTCATGGACTGGGCCGTGACCGCGCGCACCACCACCCCGCACGTGCGTGACCTGGTCGCCGACCGGGAACTGGAGAGCTGGAGCCTGGTGGACATGTCGGCCAGCATGGATTTCGGCACCGGGCACCAGGAGAAACGCGAGGTCGCCCTCGGCGCGCTCGCGGCGGTCAACGTGCTCACCCAGCGGGTCGGCGACCGCTTCGGCGCCCACTTCCTGCACCGGGGGCAGATCCGGCGGTGGCCGGCCCGTTCGGGCAAGGCGGCGCTTTTGGCGCTGCTGTCCACCGTGGCATCGGCGCCGCGCGGCGACGGCCGCAACGGTGCGGGGGTCTCGCTCGGCGAGGGCCTCGCCGACCTGGCGCGCACCCGCCCGCGCCGCGGCCTGCGCGTGATCATCTCCGATTTCCTGGACACGCCTCCCGGGGCGGACGCCCAGGCACCCGCCCCGTGGGAGCCGGCGCTGCGGCAGCTGTCCCTTCGCCACCAGGTGCTGGCGGTGGAGGTTGTCGACCCCCGCGAACTCGACCTTCCCGGCATAGGCTTGGTCACGATGCAGGATCCCGAAACCGGGCGTTCCCGCGAAGTCCGGCTCACCAAGAAAGTCCAGCAGCGCTACCGCGAGGCCGCCCAGGCCCAGCGCGCCGCGGTGCGGGGCGGGTTGCGCCGTTGCGGGGTCCCGCACCTGGTGCTGCGCACCGACCGCGATTGGATCGTCGACATGGCCCGGTTCGTGGTGGAGCAGCGGCGCACCGCCCACCGGCTGGCCCGGCACACACCGGTGGTGCCACGTTGAGCCGCGCCCGCGGCGCGCCCTTTGACCCCAGCGAAAGGACAACCGGGTGACCTTCCTCGCCGCAGGCCGACTGTGGTGGCTGCTGGCCCTTGCGGCGCTCGCCGCCCTCTACGTCGTGCTGCAGTACCACCGCAGGGACTACACCCTCAGATTCACCAACCTCGCCCTGCTCGACCAGGTCGCGCCCAGGCGGCCCGGCTGGCGGCGCCATGTCAGCGCCGCCCTGTTCTGCCTCACCATCGGGGTGATGATCCTCGCGGTGGCCCGGCCCGCCATGCCGGTCGAAGTACCGCGTGAGCGCGCCACCATCATGGTCGCGATCGACGTCTCCCCCTCCATGGCGGCGACCGATGTCGACCCCGACCGGCTCACCGCGGCCAAGGAGTCCGCCCGGGGGTTCATCGACTCGCTGCCCGACCGGTTCAACGTCGGGCTCGTGCAGTTCTCCGCGACCGCCGGCGTTGCCGTCTCCCCCTCCCAGGACCACCAAGGGGTGGCCGACTCCATCGACAGCCTGCAGATGTCACCCGGCACCGCCATCGGCGAAGGGGTCTTCACCTCCCTGCAGGCCATCCACTCCTTCGACGAGGAAGCCGGCGACGACCCGCCGCCCTCGGCCATCGTCCTGCTCTCCGACGGGGAGAACACCAGCGGCCGCCCCGTCACCTCCGCCGCCGACGCCGCCACCGACGCCGGTGTGCCCGTGTCCACCATCGCCTTCGGATCGGGTGCCTCGCTCATCGAGATCAACGGCCAGTACGTGGAGGCCGACATCGACAAGGACGCCCTGGAGCGGCTCGCGGGGGCCACCGGGGGGCACTTCTACGAGGCCGAGTCCGAGGCCGAACTCACCGACGTCTACTCAGACATCGGTTCCTCACTGGGCACCGAAACGGTCCACGAGGAGGTCGTCACCAGGTTCGTGTTCGTCGCGCTGCTGCTCGCCGGTGCCACCGCCCTCACCTCCCTGCTCTGGTTCCAGCGGCTCCCCTGAGCCCGCCGCGCCCCTGGCGCGGCGGGGCCCCTGCCCCCGCCGGCACGGCGATCCGCGTCGTCCCAGATCAAACGGTAGCGTGTCAATGTTTGCCCTGTTGCCATACGCGATGAGAAACGAAACGATGCCGGACCCTTCCCCCACACCCGCAGCGATCTTCTTCGACCTCGACGACACGCTGCTGGACGACCACGCGGCCAGCTCCGCCGGGCTGCGAACCCTGATGGACCGACTCGGCCACCCCGAGTTCACCGCCGCACGGCGTCTCTGGGACGTCCAGACCGATATCTCCTTCAACGCCTACATCGACGGGCGGCTCACCCTGGCCGAGCAGCGCCGCGAACGCGTGCGGGCCCTGGCCAGCCAGGCCGGACACCCCGACCTCCCCGACGAGCACTGCGACGAGCTCTACCAGCTGTACCTGCGCTCCCACCGGGAAGCCTGGCGGTCCTTCCCCGACGTCGCCCCGGTGCTGGGCGAACTCGCCGCCGCCGGAGTCAGACTGGGCGTCATCACCAACGGAATCGAGTCCTTCCAGCACGACAAACTCGCCGTGCTCGACATCACCCACCACTTCCACACCATCGTGTGCGCCGACACCGCGAGAGTAGCCAAACCCGACCCGCAGATCTTCCACACGGCCTGCCGCCACCTCGACGTCGACCCCGGCCGGTGCTGGCACATCGGCGACCAGCTGCGGGCTGACGCCCTCGGCGCGGTCGCCGCCGGCCTGCGCCCCGTCCTGCTCGACCGGCACGCCCGGCACCACGGGCAGAACGACATCGCCACCATCTCCGGCCTGGACGAGCTGCTCCCGATGAGCGGAAACGGCGAGGACCGCCCCCGCCCGGCGATGGAACAGGCCAGGAGCATCGGCTCCCCCGACAGCGCCGCCGCGCCGCCGAGCGGCCAGCCCCCCGCCCCCCAAGACGGCGTCACCGCCGGCGGCCCCGCCGACCCGGAGCCGCAGTGAGCGCCGCCGCCCCCGGCGACCCCGCGGAAAGGCCCATACGCCGGGTGAGCGCCCACCTCATCGGGCTCACCGCCCAGGGGGAGGCCACCGCGGTGCGCACCGGCGACACCCCCTGGACACTGCCCGGGGCGCGGGTGCGCTTCGGTGAGGACCCCGCCGACGTCGCGCGCGCCTCGGCGGGCCTGCCCCCGGGGGCCCGCATCAGCCCCTACCACGTGCGCACCGACATCCTCAGCCTGGCCGACCCCCACGACCCCGTCCGGCTGCACATCGACCGCATCTACTACACGGCCGGACCGCAGGACCCCGTGACCCCGCAGGCGGCGGGTTTCGAAACCGCGCGCGCCCTGCCCCTGCGCCAGGCCCTGGCGCTTCCCCCCCACCCCGCGGCCACCGAACTGGTGCCCGCCGAGCCCGACCGCGCCCAGCCCTCACTGCGGCGATTCGCCGCCTACGGCATCGTCACCGACCCGACCGGGCGGGTCCTCCTCACCAAGATCGCCCCCGGCTTTCCCGGCGCCGGATCCTGGCACCTGCCCGGCGGCGGCGTCGACCACGGCGAGGAGGTCCACGCGGCGCTGAGCCGCGAACTCCTCGAAGAGACCGGGCAGCGCGGTGAGGTCGGCCGCCTCATCGCCATCGCCCGCCACCACAAAGGCGGCCAGCCGGGGCCGGAGAGCGAAGCGACCGACATCTACGCGATCTGGGTGTTCTTCCACGTCCACGTGGACCACCCGAGCACCCCGACCGTGACCGAGGCGGCCGGGTCGACCATCGACAGCGCGTGGTTCACCCCCGACGACCTGCCCCACATGCGGCTCTCCAGCACCGCCCGGCGCGGGCTGACCGCGCTGACCGCGGCCAGCCCGCACTGAGCCCCGGCGCGCGGCCCACCATCACCTGCCGCGCCAAGGGACGGCCTGGTGCAGCAGCCACGCGAAGGCGCCGGCAGCGATCACGGACGTCCCGAGGACCACCGAAGGCAGCGGCAGGCTGAACGCCAAGACGACACACCCGGCCAGACCCACCACCGGCACCAGCAGCGGGGGCCGGTTCTCCTCCGGCCCCAGCCGCAGAGCCGAGGCGTTGGCGATCGTGTAGTAGGCCAGCACCCCAAACGCCGAAAGCCCGATCGCGCCCCGGACCTCCAACGTCAGCGCCAGCAGCACAACCAGCGCACCCACCGCGACCTCCGCCCGGTGCGCCACACCGGAACCGGCCAGGTAGCGAGGCAGGTGACCGTCAGCGGCCATCGCCGACACGGCGCGCGAAACCCCCGGGATCAGCGAGACCAGCGCCCCCAGGCTGGCCAGCGCGGCCCCCGCGACGACCGCCGGCACCAGCTCGGATCTGCCCACCGCGGCCACCATATCGGCCAGGGGCGCGGCGCTGACCGAAAGCCGCTCGCGGCCCATCACCATCAGCGCCGAAGCACCCACCAGCAGGTACACCGCCGACACACCGGCCAGCGCGATCGTGATGGCGCGTGGGATCGTGGTCTGGGGCTCACGCACCCGCCCGCCCAACACGGCGATGCGGGAATACCCCACGAAGGCGAAGAACACCATTCCCGCCGCGCCGAGCAGCCCGAAGAAGCCCGGCCACTCGCGAGACACCGCCAGGTGCCCGTGATCGGCGCCCCCGCTGCCCAGGGCCGCCACCACGACAGCGGCCAGCACCGCCAGCACCGCCGCCAGGAACAGCCGGCTCAGCCAGGCCGGGTGCGCACCCCGAAATGGCCGGCCGCGGTCAGCGCCACGACCGCGAGCACCGCCGCCGGCCGCTCCCAGCCCGGCAGCACATAGGCCGCGAAGGTCAGAGCCATCGCCGCGCAGGAGGCGATCTTGCCCACCACGAACGCCCAGCCGGCCAGGTAGCCCCACAGTTCCCCCAGGCGCTCGCGACCGTAAACGTAGGCACCCCCGGACCCGGGATGGCGGGCCGCCAACCGCGCAGACGAGATCGCGTTGCAGTAGGCGACCACACCGGCGATCACCACGGCGACGGGCAGCCACGCCCCGGCGGCGCCGGCCGCCGGGGCGAACACGGCGAACACCCCGGCGCCGACCATCGCCGCCGCGCCGATGACGACGGCGTTCGGGGCGCCCAGCTGCCGAGCCGACTCCGCCTGCGAATGCGAACCAGGAGAGGTGGTCATACCGGCAGAGTCTGCCCCAGCATGATCACGCCCTAGTGAATTTTTCCCGCATCGGATGCGACCACAACCGGCCGCTGCGCCTCACGGCCGCCAAGGAGTCCCGGTGTGCTCGGAGATGTCCTCCGCCGCCACCTGCCGCAGCTGGCGTGACAGGTCGGCCAGGGCGCGGGACACCGCGAGCTCGTCACCGATCTCAGGGACGTCGGCGTCGGCCGGGTGCTTGCGCGCCATGCCGTGCCCGCGCAGACTCGAACCGTCGTCGGAGGCGAGTCCGGCCTCGGCCCAGGTGCGGGTGGAGTCGCCCTCGGTCTCCTCCGACAGCAGGATGTCGACGTTCCATCGCTTCATAGTGTGCATATGAAGCTCACCCCCAAATAGCCCATGGCCGGCGCGCAGCGCTCGCCCGGCCCTTCTTCGATATGAGCCTCGGGCCCCGGGTAGACCAGCACATCATGGTCCGCTCCCCCGCCGATCCGGCGGACCAGGCACGGAAAGCCCCATCCCCGCCCCGGACTCCGGCACCGCACCAGTGCGGCGGTGCACGCCTTCGCGCGGCCCCTCGACGACGCGCCGGTCGCCGCTCTGCGCTCGCATCGGTCCTCCCCCTGACAAGGGGGTCACCCACTATCCTCCGCTGAGCACACCGGGATTGCAATGCCCGGTGTTCTCATCCCGCCGCAGGTGGCAAAGAAGCCCGAAGGAGCCCCGGTCGCGCCAGAGGCCCACCGGCTGACGCGGGCCGCACCCCGCTCCCGCCCCGACTGCCTACAGGGCGCCGCACCACGACCGCCTCGCGGAAGTAGCCAAGGTGCGCCACCGGCCCGCCGAACGAGGTCAGCCCCAGCCCCAGAAACACCCGGAACACCTCGGCGGCCGATCCCCCGCCCTTCACCGAGGGCCCCTCCCCCACGCTCACCCGCGCACCACCGGCGGGAGAAGCCTCCGGCGGTGCGATCATGCTCGCCTCCTCAACGGCCGACGGACTCCGATACCGTTTTCCGACATCGGAGTCCGGTAAGCACCCACTACCGGCGGCGGCCTCCCGCATCACCGGCGGGCATCTCAGGTACGCCGCTCATTCCACCCCCGCACTGAGGGTGCGCCCCCCGTCCAGGGTGTGGACCTGCCCCGTCACCCACGCCGCGTCCTCTGAGGCGAGGTAGGCGATCGCCGCGGCGACATCCTCGGGAACCCCCAGCCGCCCCAGCGGGTAGCCGGCGGCCACCTCCTCCTCGTTGTCGGCGTACAGAGCCGTGGCGAAACTGGTTTTCACCACGGCCGGGGCCACGGCGTTCACCCGGATCCCGTTGTGGGCCAACTCGTAGGCGAGCTGCTGAGTGAGATTGATCAGCGCGGCCTTGCTGGCACCGTAGACACCGATACCGGGCGAGGGGTACTGGCCGGCCAGCGAGGCCACGTTGACGACCGCGCCCCCGTTGTCCTTCATCCAGGCGCGGTGCACCACCGAGACCCAGGAGGCCGCGGCTATCACGTTGACCTCGAAAATCTTGGCCATAGCGGAAGGGTCGACATTGACGACCGCGTCGAAGACCGGGTTGATCCCGGTATTGTTGACGAGCACGTCGATCCGGCCGAAGGTCGCCAGCGCCTGCTCCACTGCCTCCTCTTGGTGCTCGGCGTCCTGGGCCTTGCCCGCGACCGCGAGCACGTACCCCTCCCCGCCGAGATCGGCCACCGCCTTCTCCAGGGCGTCGGGCTTGCGCCCCGTGATGACGACCCGGCCTCCCTCGCTCACGATGCGCCGGGCCGCGGCCAGCCCGATCCCGCGGCTGGCACCGGTGATGATGGCGACTTTCCCGTCGAAACGTCCCACGACCACTATCCTTTCGTCTTGGCGTCGTTGCGCCAGGTGCTCGGCCCGTACAACAGTACCGACCAACCGGTCGGTCGCGGCACAGGGTGCAGCTCACCACCCCGAACCTCCTGGTAACGTCGCCGCGTGGCGCAGCACTACTTCGACCCCGACCCCGACGCGGCCAGCCGCCCCGGCACCGTCGACCTCGTCCTGCCCGACCTCCACCTGCGGCTGAACACCGACCGGGGCGTCTTCTCCCCCGACAAAATCGACCTGGGCACCCGCATTCTGCTGGAAACCGTCCCCGCGCCACCAAACGGCGGAACACTCCTCGACCTCGGCTGCGGATACGGCCCCATAGCCCTCACAATGGCCACACGCGCACACAACGCATCGGTACTGGGGGTGGACGTCAACAGCCGCGCCGTCAAACTGGCCGCGGCCAACGCCCACCACAACCACCTCGACAACGCCCACTTCCACCTCATCGACAACACCGGAGCCCCAGCGGACGAACACGCCCTCCTCAACGGCCCCTTCGACGCCATCTGGTCCAACCCGCCCATCCGCGTCGGCAAACAAGCCCTGCACTCACTCCTGTGCACCTGGCTGGCCCGCCTCTCCCCCAACGGCACCGCCCACCTCGTCGTCCAGCGCAACCTCGGCGCCGACTCCCTGCAACGCTGGCTCAACGACAACGGCCACCCCACCGAACGAGCAGCCTCCCGCGCCGGATTCCGCGTTCTGCGCACCCACCACCCATGACAACCCCACCGACCACCACACACAACAGATCCAGCCGGCGATATCCTGAAGCAGATCGCACCAGAGCACGACGGTGCCCACAGCCGGAACCAAGCCCAGACACAAGGAACAGAGCCCAGGTGAGCACGCAGCTGCGCCCCACTGACGTCAAGCGACTCAACCGCCAATGGCGCAGGCGCACCGAGGGCCGCGTCGCCCTCATCGCCGAATCCATCTCCCAGCCGTTCAACCTGGGCTCCATCCTGCGCACCTGCTCCACCTTCGGAGTAGAGACACTCTGGCTCACCGGCAACACCATCGACCCCTCCCACCCCCAGGTCGGCAAGACCGCACTGGGCACGGAGCGGAAACTGCAGTGCCGGAAACCACGCTCCAGCACCGAAGCCGTCAACGCCGCCCACGACGAAGGGTTCCGCGTCGTCGCCATCGAACTCGCACGCGACGCCGTCCCCCTCCACGAAGCGCCCCTGCACGGCGACATCTGCCTCGCCATCGGCGCCGAAGACCACGGGTGCTCTCCCGCGCTGCTATCCGCGGCCGACGCCATCAGCTACATCCCGCAAATCGGCCGCGTCGGCTCCCTCAACGTCGCCGTAGCCGCCGCCATCGCCATCGCCGAAACCCGGCGCCGCGAATGGCAGGCCCTCGCAGAGGACACCGCGCAGGACAACGGCACCGCGCTCACCGGGTAAACACCCTCCCCGAGATGATTCCCGCCGGGACACTGCGGGAATTTCTCATCTCCCGCCGACGTATCCCCATACACGCGACCAGAGAGAGGAAAAGTGGATCCGTCCCGAAGTACCGGCAGCGTCTCCGACGGACGCTGCACTTCCGACCCCGAGGAACCTCCCTCACCAGCAGGCGCGCGCGCCGGTAACCGCTCCGAGGTGGTGCGCGCGAAATGAGCGTCGCACTCAGCATCCTCCTCGGAGCGCTGGTGGTCCTCGCGATCACCGCGGCCACGGGCTACTTCGTCGCCCAGGAATTCGGCTACATGGCGGTCGACCGCTCCCGCCTGAAAGCCCGCGCCTCATCAGGCGACCCCGGCGCACGCCGCGCCCTGGGGATCACCTCCCGCACCTCCTTCATGCTCTCCGGCGCCCAACTCGGCATCACCGTGACCGGCCTGCTCGTCGGCTACGTCGCCGAACCCATGATCGGGCAAGGCCTCGGCGAGATACTCGATGACACCGGTCTCCCCGCTGGTCTCAGCATGGCCGTCGGCGCTGTCGCCGCCCTGCTGTTCTCCACCGTGGTGCAAATGGTCTTCGGGGAACTGTTCCCCAAGAACCTCGCCATCGCCCGGCCCGAACCGATCGCCATCGCCCTCGCCCTGTCCACCCGGCTGTACCTGCGGACATTCGGCTGGCTGATCTGGCTGTTCGACCAGGCGGCGATCCTGCTGCTCAAAGCCGTACGCATCGAGCCCGTCGAAGACGTCCAGCACGCAGCGACCCCCCGCGACCTGGAACGCATCGTCGAAGAATCCCGAGAGAGCGGCGACCTGCCAGCGGAGCTGTCCACACTGCTCGACCGGGCCCTGGACTTCCACGACCGTACAGCCGGCCACGCGATGATCCCGCGCCCCCAGGTCACCACCGTCGAAATCGACGAACCCGCCAGCCGAGTCGTGGAACTCATGGCCCACGGCCACTCCCGCTTCCCCGTACTCGGCCACGATGTCGACGACATCCTCGGCGTCATCTGCCTGCGCGACGTACTCGCCCTGGGTGATCAGGATCTCGACAGCATCGAGGTCTCCGCCATCGCCCGATCCGCGATCATGGTCCCGACCTCGCTGCCGCTGCCCGCCGTCCTCGACCGCCTCCGCGCGGCCGAGGACGAGTTCGCCTGCGTCGTCGACGAATACGGCGGACTGGCCGGGGTCATCACCACCGAGGACATCGCCGAGGAACTCGTCGGGGAGATCGCTGACGAGCACGACCCCGCCGACAAGGGCATGCCCCGCATCGGCGACGACGGCAGTTGGCTGCTGCCCGGCGCCCTGCACATCGACGAAGTGGAACGCCTGATCGAACACGACCTGCCAGAAGGCGACTACGAGACCATCGGCGGGCTGATCATCAACGAACTCCGCCGGCTGCCCGAACCGGGCGACATCGTCAACGTGGAACTCCCCCGCCACCCGGGCGCCGACGAGGACGAACCGCCCCGGTTCCTCGTGCTGAGCGTGCAAAGCGTCGACCGGCACGTCCCCGAGACGGTCCGGCTCGAACTGGACGAGACACCCGTGATGCCGTCCACGGCCCGACCCCCGGAGGTAAACGCATGAGCGAGATGGACCCACTGCTCGCTCTGGTCATCTCGGCGAGCATCATCCTCCTCAGCGCCTTCTTCGTCGCCGTCGAGTTCTCCCTCGTGGCGGCACGGCGCTACCGGCTGGAACAGGCCGCCCAAACCAGCATTTCGGCACGGGCCGCCCTGAAAAGCGCCCGAGACCTGTCGCTGCTGCTCGCCGGATCCCAACTGGGCATCACGCTGTGCACTCTGGCGCTGGGCGCCATCACCAAACCGGCAGTGCACCACCTGCTGGAACCCCTCTTCGACGGCTGGCTGCCCGATCCGGTCTCCACCGCCCTGGCCTTCGTGCTCTCACTGGTCGTGGTGACCTTCCTGCACCTGGTGGTCGGTGAGATGGCCCCCAAGTCCTGGGCGATATCGCACCCGGAGAAATCGGCCACCCTGCTGGCCATCCCCATGCGGGTCTTCATGTGGTGGACCCGGCCGATCCTCGTCCTCCTCAACGGCATGGCCAACTGGTGCCTGCGCCGCGTGGGCGTGGACGCCGTGGACGAGGTCGCCACCGGGCACGGCCCCGAAGACCTGCGCGAACTGGTGGACCACTCCGCCAGAGCCGGCGCCCTGGACGAGGACCGCCGCGACCAGCTCGCCACCGCGCTGGAGGTCAACTCCCGCCCGCTGCGCGAGATCCTCACCCCAAAGGAGGAACTGGCCGCGGTCTCCCCCGACGACTCGCTGGAGACCATCCAACAGGTCTCGCGCGACTCGGGCCACCTCCGCCTGGTGGTGCACGAGCACGGGCAACCGGTCGGCGTCCTGCACGTGCGTGACGCGCTGACCAGCCCCCCGGAGACAACAGCCGCCGACCTGATGCGGCCGGTGCTCACGATGGACGTGGAGACCCCCATCTACGCGGCGCTGAGCATCATGCGCGAGAGCCGCAGCCACCTGGCACTGGTGGAAGACGAGAACGGTCTGCTGGGGCTGGTCACCCTGCAGGACATGATGGACCGGCTGCTGATCGTCGAGCCCGCGGCCTGACCGCGCACCCGCGCAGGGAACACCGCCCCGGCACGCCCCGTGCTTCGGCGCGAAAAAGCCCGGCAGGAGCCGAGACGGCTCCGGCCGGGCAGTGCGGGCGCCCGGTCAGGCGGCGCGCACGGTGAGGTTCACCTCGATGTTGCCGCGGGTCGCCCTGGAGTACGGGCAGACCTGGTGAGCGGCCTCGACGAGCCGCTCGGCCTCCGCCTGCTCCACTGCCGGGATCGTGATGTCCAGGCCAACGGTCAGCGTGAGGCCGTCATCGGCACTGCCCAGAGTGACACTGGAATCGATCGTGGAACCGTCGACGCTGACGCGCGACTCGCGGGCGACCTTCTTCAGCGCGCCGTGGAAGCAGGCAGCGTAGCCAACGGCGAACAGCTGCTCGGGGTTGGTCCCCGGGCCGTCGTCTCCGCCCAGTCCCCGGGGAACCGACAGCTCGACGTTGAGGCGGTCGTCGTTGGTACGGCCGTAACCCTTACGGCCCTCGCCGCCAACGGTGGCTTCGGCGGTGTACAGCACCTTCACGTGTGATCTCCTTCAGGGGTCGGGTAATTCGAGGGGTGCCGGAGGGAGTGCAGCTCAGCGGCCGCGCTTCCAGCCGAGCGAGTGATCTGATCGAGGAGCTCACGCAGTTCCGCCACCTTGTCCCCCGGGATACCGACTCCGCGCAGCACGCGCGTGGGGATAGTCAGAGCACGCTCGCGCAGCGCCGAACCGTCCTCGGTGAGGGCGACGCGCACGACACGCTCGTCCTCGGCGCAGCGGGTGCGCCGGACCAGCCCGTGCTCCTCCAGTCGGCGGACCAGCGGCGACAGCGTGCCCGAGTCGAGCCGCAGTGCCACCCCCACCTCTTTGACGGGCATGGAGCCGTGTTCCCAGAGCACCAGCATGACCAGGTACTGCGGGTAGGTGAGCTCCATCTCGGAGAGGAGTTCGCGGTAGAGCCCGGTCAGGGCCCGCGACGCCGCGTAGAGGGCGAAGCAGAGCTGGTTGTCGAGGGAGAGGGGGTCCTCTTCTCGCTGCGGGGGCATGGTGGCCGACATTACGTGGGTTCACCCTTTCGATCGATGAAGACGATAGCACAATTAAGTTGTGTGCAACTGATCTGGGGTATCGGTATTGATGCGGGAGTTGGGGGGTGGTGAGAAAACAGCTACCTTTACATCGTAGATTTATAACTTTGCCCAACCCCGAAGGGAGGGCACAGCCCGACAAGAAGTGGAAACGATTATCGTTTGCTTATAATCATGGTGGGGCGGCGGCGAGCCGCACCCCGGACAAGAACCGAAAAGGAGATCGACCATGCCGCGCAACGACCTGCGACCGGTGCTCAAACTGCGTTCCACCGCAGGCACCGGCCACACCTACGTGACCCGCAAGAACCGGCGCAACACACCGGACCGGCTGGTGGTGCGCAAGTACGACCCCGTCATCCGCCAGCACGTGGACTTCCGCGAAGACCGTTGAACTCCTGATCCGGCAAGGAGAACGCACCGATGAAACCCGGGATCCATCCCGAATACCGCCCCGTCGTCTTCCGAGACCGCGCGGGCGACTTCGCTTTCCTCACCCGCTCCACCGCCACGAGCGACCGGACGATCGAGTGGGAGGACGGCAACACCTATCCGGTCATCGACGTCGACATCTCCAGCGCCAGCCATCCGTTCTACACCGGCAAGGGCCGGGTCATCGACACCGCCGGCCGGGTGGAGCGGTTCGAGCAGCGCTACGGCAAGCGCAGGAGGTAACCCGCCGCCCGCTCCATAGAGACACCCGTCAAAGACAGGTCATGGCCGTTCCCGAACACAGGATGTCGCGCTCCAGTACCCGCGAACGCCGCTCCTGGTGACGGGCCGGCACCCCCGAGCTGGTCCCCATCGCTTCGGACGGGCGCACCGCGCTCGTTCCGCACCGGCTGGTCCCCGCCTATCGCCGGGGCCTGCTGCAACGCTAAGCCGCACCCAGCACGATCCTCCGCTGTCCGGACAGGAAAGGCGCTTATCCGCCCGAAAGGGACGCTCACACCTTCTCCAGCGGCCGGTGCGGCCCGGCGGGCACCTCCATCCGGATCCGGTCCCCCGGCCGCACCTCGCCCCCGGCGAGCACGATCCCCATGACACCGGACTTGCGGACCAGCGCACCAGTGGTGTCGCGCTCGACCACCGCCGTCATCAGCCCTTTCTGGATCTCGTTCAGCTGGGCGCACGGGTTTCGCAGCCCTGTCACCTCGACCACGGCGTGGGCTCCGATGTGCAGCCGGGCACCGGTCGCGAGCCCGAGAAGGTCGATCCCGCGCGTCGTGATGTTCTCCCCCATCTCCCCCGCGGACACACTGAACCCGGCCGCCCGCAGTTCGTCGTGGAGTTCGGCGTGGACGAGATGGACCTGACGCAGATTGGGCTGCGAGGGGTCGCGCGCGACCCTGGAGCGGTGCTTGACCGTCTCTCCCATGTGGGCGTCGCCCTCCACGCCCAAACCGGTCAGCAACCGGATGTGGTCCTGGTTGGGTTTGCTGAGGGTGTGGGTCCGGCTGCGGCTGACCGCGCTCACGATCGGGGGCACCCTGCACCGCTCCTCTCCTGGCTCAGATCGCCTCTCGTCGTTGCAGATAATGGAATGCTCCCCAGCCAGGCAGGGCCGGGAACCAGAAAGTGAGCAATCGGAACAGCAGGACCGCCGGCAGTGCGATAGCCGCCGGCACTCCCGCCACCGCGGTCAGGCCGCCGAGCAGGGCGGCCTCCACCGCGCCCAGGCCGCCCGGGGTGGGCGCCGCCGACCCGAGAGCGTTGCCCGCCAGGAAGACCACCGCCACCGCGGCCGGGTTCGCCGTCCCGCCGAAGGCCAGCACGGAGAAGTACAGGGACAGGATGAAGCCGGCGGTGAGCAGCAGCGTCCCGCCGGTCCCCATCGCCAGGCGGCGCGGGTTCTGCAGCAGATCCAGGAGCGGGGGAAGGATGCCCTGGAAGTACGGCCGCGCCCGTTCCAGCATCGTCCGGCGCAGCGCGGGCAGCAGCAGCACGGAGGCGACCACGAGCGACAGCACGGCGCTCACCAGGATGAGGGTCATCGGAGGAGAGAAGTCGGCGAAGTGCGCCGTGCCGGTGAGGTAGGCGAACACGAGCAGCAGCGGGACGTGGATGAGCAGGCCCACGGCCTGGGAGAGCCCGACCGCCGAGAGCGCCAGCCCCGTAGGGGCGCCCATCCGGGTCACATAGCGGGTGTTGAGGGCGACCATCCCCACCCCCGCTGGGGCGGCGATGCGGACGAACGACACGGCGTACTGGGCCAGGACCGTCGGCCACAACGGGAGCTTGAGCGGGACGAAGCCCATGAGGGCCATCGCCGCGGCCAGCATGCACAGTGTCGACGTCACCAGAGCGGTGGCCGCCCACCCGAGGTCGGCCTGCTGGATGGTGGAGAAGTCGACGTCGACGAGCTGGTAGGCCAGGGCGATGCCGACGACGGTGGCCGCCACGACGCTGACCACCGTCCGCGGACGCATGCGTTCGAGCTTGGCCGGCCGGGCGGGCGCCTCCGGGGCGACGTCGGTGATCTGAGCGCGTATGGCGCCCAGGATCCGCGGGTAGGAGCGCAGCCGACTGCGCAGTGCCTGCGGCATCCCCGCCGGCTGCATGAAGGGCAACGCCGCCGCCACCGCCTCCACCCCCAGCCCCCGCACCGCGGAACGAACGGCGCGCTCCCCGCCCACGCGCATCGCCAGCGCCGTCAGTAGCGCGGCGACGTCCAGTGACGCTTTGAGGGGGGTCGCCGCGACGCTCCCGGTGGACATGCCGGTGAAGGCGACCCGGCCGTCCAGACGCAGGCCGACCGTGTCGCCGTTGAGGTTGCCGTGCGCGATGCGGTGCCGGTGCAGCAGGGCCAGTTCGGTCCAGACGCGGTCCAGAAGCCCGCTGGTGATCTCCTCCTCCCGGAGGTCGCCGAGCGTACGGAGGCGGACCTGCTCGCGGATCAGGGCCACCGCCCCGGTGCCCACCTCGGTAATGGCGAGGACACGGGGGACGGCCACTCCCGCTTGCCCGGCGGCGAAATGCATCAGCGCCGCGTGCTCGACCCTGCGGTGCAGCCCGACCAGCATGGGCGGGGCCACCGGGGCACGCAGCAGTACCACCCCGAGGAGACGCTTCCAGAAGCCCGCGGTGTCGTCGGCCCGCATGAGGATGATGTCCAGGCCCCGGTCGACGGTGTCCGCGGTGAAACGCTGGTTGCCTTCGGCGTCGCTGCCCTCGGCGGTGAGGGTCAACGGCTCCAGGCCGAAGCGCCGCAGTTCCCGGACGAGGCGTTCGGTCGCCGGAGCCGGCCACGAGAGTCCCACCGCGTACCGCGCGACGGAGGCACAGGTCCACCCCACCAGGACGGTCAGCACCAGGGCGAGTGAGGTAGTCAGCCCCGCCAGCAGGACCGAGACCGCGGTAACGGCGATCCCCGACCACATGACGACGCGCACCCGGGGAAGGTGTCCGAGCGGGACGGCACGGACGTAGCCGATGGCGGCCGCCAGGTAACCGTGCAGCGGCGAGGTGAACACGCTGTCCGTGGCCGCGCCCGCAAGCACGTCGGGAGGGCCCACAGGGACCGAGATCGCGAGCACCGCCGCGTTGATCGCCCCGGTCAGTCCGTACCCGAGGGCGCCGGCGACCAGGCCGCGCACGACCTGCCGGAATTCGCGGCGGATGAGAACCTCCAGTGCGGTGATGCTAACCAGGATGATCACAGTGAGGTTAGCGACACCCACGATCAGGGCGAGTATCGACGGAGGTACGAGAGCGCGCAGCTCGTCCGGATCGGTCGTCTCGGCCGCGTCGCTGTCGGTCCCGATCCAGACGAGAAGCAGTACGGCCACCACCACCAGCACGCCGATCACGGCGAGCAGCAAATCCAGCGGTTTTCGCGCGGTCGGACGGATGTCCTCCAGCGCGGCGCCGCCGTTCTCCGGTCTGATTCCTCCTGGTCTCACGTTTCCAGCCTGCCCCACGTGACATCAGTAACGTGTGAGTCCCCGGTGCGTGTCCACCGCACTCGCCTCAGCTCACTGCGCCAGCGCCCCCCGCGCCACACGCGGCGGCCCCGCCCGCGGCACGTCGACCACGGCGCGCAGGGCGCGAGGTGACATCAGCGGAAGGACCAGCCCGACCAGCGGTGCACCTCGGCGAGGATCACCGGACCGTCCGGCGGGGACCGCCGGTACTGGGGATAACGCTCCGCGAGCCGCTCCAGTGCCGCGTCGCGCTCCGGAGCGTCGTGGACGACGCGGGCCTCGGCGTCGGCGCGGACCCACCAAAGCCGTTCCCAGTCGTCGTCGTAGTCATCGGCGAGCAGGCACACCTTGGGGTTGTCGGCGATGTTCGCCAGCCGTTTGAGGTTTCGCGTGCTCTTGGGTTTGGCGTCGACGGCGGTTGCGACCGTGTCCTCGTGCACGGCGAAGGTCACCGGGATCAGGTGGGGCTGTCCCGTTCCGGAGACCGTGGCGAGCCGGGCCACGCGGCTGCGCGCGAAGCGTTCCCGGGCCTGTTGTGGGCTCCACCGCATAAGTCGACTGTGCCATATGCGCGCAGGCCGGGCCGTACCCGCCGGCGCCGCATCCCCGCTGTGCCCGCGCTGGTCGGCAGCTGCCGGTGCCGGGCCTCACATAGCGACGATGCGGGCGGGCCGGAGCAGGACAGCGGTGCGGCGCTGCTCGGCCATCGCGCGGTCGTACTCCTCCCAGTCGTCGTGGCTGCCGCCGGCGGCGGTGAAAACCTCGCGCAGCAGCAGCCGCAGGTCCTCGGTGTCCAACCCGTCGAAGGGGTCGGCATAGCCGATCAGGTCGGCCTCGCCCTCGACGGAGGCCCAGTGGTAGCCGGCGAAGAACACGACCGTGGCCTTGGGGCGGACTCTCAGGAAGCGGAGTTTGACGCTGTCGGCGGGTGTGGTGAAGGCGACCGTGCGCTCACCGGTCACGGGGTGGGTGACGAACCCCGCGACCACGACGCTGGACTGGATCGACCCGTCGGCTCGGGTGGTGGAGACGACCCCGCGGTGGCCGCCTTTGTCGATGACGGAGTGGACGTCGTCGAGTGTGGCCATGGCCGGCTCCTCGTACGCGGTCGGTCGGCGGTTCGGCGGCCCGGCCCGGGCCGCGGTCTCTAGCGGGCTGTTCCCCGCTTGACCGCCGCTGAAGCGTCTCTGCGGGCCGGACCCGTATGGGGTCGTGGGCGGTTCCGCGTGGGTGATGTCACGCTCCCGGCTCCAGGACGGTGACCAGCGCTCATGGTGCGCATTGAGCAGCGCACCCTTGTATGACGCTGTTCACTTTCAAAAACATAACAAATATTAGTTAACAGCTATTACTCTCGTGGGTGTCAACGTCAGCACGGACGTACGTCGCGGAAAGAGGCAAGGACAATGATCGACCCCACTGCCATCACAGCCGCGTTCATGACCATCGCCATCGGCATCGGTCTCATCTTCGCCGGCGGCATCGCCTACATCGTCTACGACGGAGTGGGCCGGCGCCGCGCGGCATCGCGGGCCCCCGCCCCCGCCGCGGGACACACCAGCGCCGCAGCGCGGCCCCATAGCGAGGCGCAGCCCGCCTGACCCCTACTCACCGCCCTCCCCCACCACCTCGGCCAGCAGGACCGGATCAACGTTGCCGCCGGAGACCACCGCGACAGTGTGCCCGGTCGGCGCCTTGCCCGCCAGGAAGGCGGCCGCTGCCACCGCGCCACTGGGTTCGGCGACGATCCGGCCGTTGCGGGCGAGCGTACCCATCGCCGCGCGGATCTCCTCCTCGGTGACCGTGACGATCCCGTCCATGCGGGCCCGCAGATGGGCGAACGTCAGCTCCGAGAGCCCCACCCGGACGCCGTCGGCGATGGTGCGCTGCGCCCGCTCCGGCGGCCAGGTGACCAGACGCCCCGCGGCAAGGCTCTCCGCGGCATCAGCGGCGAACTCGGGCTCAACACCGACCACCCTCATCCGGGGGCGCAGCTCCCGCACCGCGGTCGCCACACCAGAGGCCAGCCCCCCACCACCGACGGGAACGAGAACGGTGCCGGAGTCGGTGAGATCGTCGCATATCTCCGCTCCCACCGTGCCCTGACCGGCGATGATGTCCGGGTGGTCGAACGGCGGGATGAGCGCCAGACCGCGCTCGGCCGCCAGCTTCTGGGCGGTGGCCTTCCGGTCGGCGGGCGCGACCGGCACGATCTCGGCACCCAACCGACGCATCGCGGCGATCTTCACCCGGGGCGCCCCCTCAGGCACCACCACGACGCAGCGGACCCCTTCTGCGCGCGCGGCGTACGCCAGCGCCTGCCCATGGTTGCCGGAGGAATGCGTGATGACGCCGGCCTTCCGCTCCGCCTCCCCCAGGCACGCCAGCGCGTTGATCGCCCCCCGGATCTTGAACGCCCCCACCGGCTGCAGGTTCTCCGGTTTCAGCCACAGCGGCGCATCGCTCCACGGGCAGGGCAGCAACGGCGTACGCACGACACGGCCGCGGACCCGCACTTCGGCGGCACGAATATCAGCGAGTGAGATGAGCTCCATGCCCCGGAGTATGCCCGGCCCTCCTGAAAGGGACGGCCGGCGGTAGCCGTACCGGAGGGACCGACGGCGTCCAGCTCCTCGACACCGTCGAAGAACGGAACGCCTATGCACGTCTTCTCCTGCTCTGCCATGCCGTGGTCGAACCACACAGGCGGCACTCCGCACGAGCGCGGGACCGACCGGGGACCGGGGCCGATCGGCGCCCGGCTACCCTGGTACTTCCTCGCCCGCCCGCACACCAGCCGCCCCCGCCCTCCGCACGTTCCGGGTGAGGCGCGTCATCGAACCCGGGTCCGGTTGACCCGGCGCGGACGGATGGCGCGAGGCCGAACTCCTGGTCGAGAGCGTCGAGTACGCCATCGTCGAGTTCGCCTCCTACGGCCCCGACATCGAAGTACTCGGTCCGCCCGAACTGCGCGCCGGCCTGGCCGACTACGCCCGCGCCACCGCCACGCTCTACCGCACCTGAGTCCGGCCGACCGCCGGGCACCGGCTCCGCGAGTCGGTCCGCGCGGTCACCCGGCGCCGCCCGAGGAGCCCGCGTTCCGACCGGGCGGTTTCCAACTGGCCACCAGGACGAAGGACACCGTCACGAGCAGCGCCCAAGCGCCGAACTTCGACGGGTGCACCATCGCCCACGCGTTCACCTGCCCCGGGTACCGCCAGGCGCCCAGCAGGGTCGACACGTTCTCCGCCACCCACAGGAAGAACCCGATCAGCACGAACGACAGCGCCAGAGGCATCCGGTGGCGCACGTCCCCGACCGTGTAGTACACCCACGCGCCCCAGGTCACCGCCACCATCGCCACTCCCAGCAGCAGCCGCGCGTCAGGCAGCCAGTGGTGGGTCAGGAAGTTGGCATAGATCGCGACCGCCACCACCGCTGTCGCCGCCGGCCGGTACCCGGTCAGCCGCAGGTCCAGCAGCTTCCATGCGCGCACCACATAGCTGCCGACAGCGGCGTACATGAATCCGCTGTACAGCGGAACACCGGCGATCTTGGTGGCCGCCTCCTCGGGGTAGTCCCACGACCCCATGTGCACCTTGAAGAGCTCGAAGGCCAGCCCCACCGCGTGGAATCCGAGGATCGCCGCCACATCGCGGCCGGTTTCCAGGCGCGGCCCCCAGAAGACCGCCGTCAGTACGACCCCGTAGCCGAGAAGGGCGTCGTAACGCGGGATCGGCATCGGCAGCACCACCGACGCGGCCATGCCGGCGAACAGGCACACCGCGAACGCGCACGCCCACGCCTGCAACAGGCCGAACCGCACAAGCTGGGCGGCGCGATGGCGCAACCGCCCCGCCGCCTGCGGCGACCTCCGGCGGCGGTTCGGCCTGCTGCAGGCGCGTCCGCCGCATTCGGGGGGCCGGTAATCGGGCTCAGCCGAAGAATCCGAAGTAGAAGAGTGCGCCGTTGGTCCCGGCGATCACCATCAGTCCCAGCACCGTGCCGGTGACGAAGCCCGTTCTGGCCGAACGGACCACGTACTCCAGCGCCACCAGGTTGTTCAGCAGGAAGTAGCCCAGGTAGAGAGCGTGGAAGAAACCGCTTTCGGTCAGGATGCCCTCGTAGTACCAGGGACTGTTCCACATCTCCGTCGCGGAGAACCACTGCCAGGCATAGGAGGCGCTCCATCCCAGCGGGATCTGGACGATCGGGATGATCAGCAGCGGGAGCAGCTTGACGAAACTCCACAGCCCCGGCTGACCGGCCCGGCGCGCCTGCGCCTGGGCCCGCCGTGCGGCCTGTTGCTCGGCCCGGAGCCGCTCCTGGTGGGCACGCTCGGCCTCCTGGCGGCGGCGTTGCTCCTCACGCTGCTGTTCGCGGTAGCGCTGCTCCTCACGCTCACGGCGGCGCTGCTCACGCTGCTGGCGCGCCTGGTCCTCAGGCGAACCGCGGTACAGGCCGCCGTACTCGTCACCGTCGGACGGCGGCATCGCCGCGGTCGGCTGGGCCTGCCCTCCTGTCTGATCGCCGTGGCCGTACATCGACGTGGGTGGAGTCTGCCCGCCCGTCTGGCCGTAGACGGCGGTCGACTGGTGGCCGTTCTGCTCCCCGTAGGCGCCCATCATCGAAGTGGCATCCGCGCCGTCCTGCTGAGTCGCCTGCTGGTCGTTGAACACGGAGCCGGCCGCGGCTCCGGCGGCCGCCCCGGCGATGCCGCCGGCCGCGGCTCCGCCGATCGCCGAGGCCGAGCCGTCGGGGTTGGTGTTGCCGCTGCCCGGTGCCGCGCTCAGTGCGCTGTTGACCTTGTTCACCTGCTCCTGCACCCCGCGTATGAGTTCCGGAGGCAGCCAGGACTGGCCGATGGGGATGTCGCCGAGCGCGTCAAGGACGGGCCCCGGACCCGGGCGGCGGGAGGCGTCCTTGGTCAGGCACGCGGCGGCCAGCTGCTGCAGTGACGGCGGCACCGCGGAGATGTCGGGCTCGTGCTGCATGATCCGCATGACCATGGTGTGCATGGCGCCCTCGCCGAAGGGGCCGGCACCACTCGCGGCATAGACCAGCACCGCGCCGTAGGCGAACATGTCGCTGGTCGGGGTCATCCGCTCGCCCTGGATCTGCTCGGGCGACATGAAGCCCGGCGTACCGATGATCGACTGGGTCGCCGCCGTCCCCTCCGTGGCTCTGGCGATCCCGAAGTCGATGACGCGCGGACCGTCCTCGGCCAGCAGCACATTGCCCGGCTTGAGGTCGCGGTGGATCAGGCCGACGCGGTGGATCTCGCTGAGCGCCTCGGCCAGACCGGTCGCCAGCACGCGCAGGGTGTGCTCGGGCAGCGGACCGAAACGCCGGACGGCCTCGTCCAGCGGCAGGGACGGAACGTATGAGGTGACGAGCCACGGCATCGCGCCTTCTGTGTCGGCGTCGATCACCGGGGCGGTGAACGCGCCGCTCACCTGGCGGGCCGCTGTCACCTCCCGGGCGAAGCGCTCCCGGAACGAGGCGTCTGTGGCCATGTGCGGGTGGATCCGTTTGATGGCCACGGCGCGCCCGCCCGCGGAACGTCCGAAGAACACCTGACCCATGCCCCCGGCTCCCAGCCGCCCGATCAGCCGGTACCGGCCGATCCGCTCCGGGTCACCGTTCTCCAGTGGACCCACCTCTGAACCTCCGCAATCGCCGCCGGGCCGTTGAAACCCTTGAGATCGTAACCAAGACCGAGAAGCGCGCCGACCGATCCTGTCATGTGAGGAGGATCGGGCCGGGGTCGGCATGCCGTTGTTGTTATGAAGACGCCCAGTGTAGGTGGAAAGAGTGCAATCCATCACTGCCTTTACAATGTAGATTTCGTCTGTTCTCTCAGGAGAGGACAGGGGACGCTCAGGCCGTGTCCCGCACTGGGTTAGCCTGCGGATATGCCCCAAGAGCTGCTTTCGCCCGAGCAGTGGTTCGCCTCGCTGCCCACTGCGTACCTGGCCTCCTCCGGACTGATCACCGATGAGACCGGCAACGTGCTGATCGTCGACCCCAACTACCGGGACCACTGGACGCTTCCCGGCGGTGTGGTGGAAGACGGTGAGGCACCGCACATGGCCTGCGAGCGCGAGGTCGCAGAAGAGGTCGGCCTGGACCTCACAGCCGGCGCCCTCCTTTCGGTCCAGTGGAGCGCCCCTTACGGTGCCCGCCCCAAACCGTTCCTCTCCTTCGTCTTCGACTGCGGCACGGTCGGCTCCGGGACCACGATCACGTTGCAGGAGTCGGAACTCGACGACTACGCTTTCGTGGAGCCCGATCGCGCGGTGGAACTACTCTTCCCGCCCATCGCCCCACGGCTGTCCGCCGCTCTGCGCGCCCGCAAGACGGGCGGTACGGTCTACGTCTCATGACCGGGCCCGGCCGCAGGCCCGCAGCTCTCCTCTCGAGGACCCGAAAGCAGAAGAAATAGCGCGAAAGGCGGCGACCGCGAAACACGCGGGATTCCATGCCGCTGAAATGCGCTTTTAGCCGCCGATGGTGTTCCGCTATAGAGATCTCCACTGCGTTGGCGAAAACAGGCCCGCCGGTATACTCACCGCAGCGGTCCGGGCGAAACCGCATCGGAAGCGCCTCTCCGCAGGCGGGAACGCCTTCCGGCCTCTCTGCTCGTTCACCCCATCTTGTCGGCCGCGGAAGAAAAGGCTTTTCCCGGCATCGGCCGGCTTATCCCCCAAGGCCGCCGACCTGACACTTGGCCCGACAAGAGGGTTTAACGCACCACTTACGACACGGCGCGGAGTAGCATTGACCTGGAAGTCCGATGTTGGGATACTCGCTCATCCGCTGGCGAGCCGTGCTCGTCCATACCGGAAAACCCTGCTTATCTCGACATAAGGACAACAGGGTCTCCCAGCGCCTCCACGGGGCCTGTGTGAGAACCCGGGTAGCGAAGGCCACCCGCTCGCCGTCCGCCCCGGGAACAACAAGGGGGGAACGGTTCTGGTCCGGCCTTTGCGAAAGGACGGTACAGATGCACAGCCCCGAGGATCGGGCTCTCTCACCCGAGAGCTTCGCCGACATCGTGCGCTCCTTGTTCGCCGAACCCAGCCTTCACGACACATTGCAGCGGATCGTCGAACTCGCCGTCGAGACCATCGCCAGTTGCGACTATGCGGGCGTCTCCCTCGTCGAGGGGCGGGCGAAGGTGCACACCCCCGTCTTCACCCACGAGGTCGTACGGCGGAGCGACGCCCTGCAGTACCGGTTGCGCGAAGGCCCCTCCCTCGACTCGATCTGGGAGAGCGAGTACCTGTACCTGTCCGACGTCGCCGAAGGGGAGCAGTGGCCGCGCTACGCCAAGGAGGCGTCGAAACTCCCCATCGGCAGCCTGCTGACCTTCCGCCTGTTCACGTCCAGGGAGACGCTGGGGGCGCTGAGCCTCTACGCCCGGGTCCCCTACGCCTTCCGGCCCCAGGACCGCGACGTCGGTGTGATCTTCTCCGCCCAAGCCGCCACGGCGCTCTCCTCCTCCCGGCGCGTCACCAACCTGAGCCGGGCGCTGGAGACCCGCGAGACCATCGGCCAGGCGCAGGGCATCCTCATGGAACGCCATCAGATGACCGCGGAGCAGGCGTGGGAGTACCTGAACTCCGCGTCGCAGAACCTCAACGTCCGGTTGGCCGAACTGGCCAGGACGATCACGATCACCGGGGAGGAGCCCGGGCAGAGCAGCCCAGAGGCGGACCGCAGCGGTTCGGAGAGGTAGCGGCGCCTCACAGAGGCCCGACCATGCGGGAGACCTCCGCCCCGGGCGCATTGGCGGACCCCTGCTCGATGTCCGTCCTACCGCCGTCCGCACCGGAGCTCAGCGACATGATGAGGCCCAGCAGCAGGAGCGCCCCCATGAACCAGCCGCAGAACAGTACGAGCGTCGACCGCGGGCCGGGCTCGCCCCGCGCCTTTACCGGACTGTCCGGAATGTCGGCCGCGAACCGCTCCAGGCTCCGGGCGTACTCGGGATCCTCAGCCTTGAGTTGCTCCTCGATCGCGCGCAACCGTTCGCTGTCGTAGCGCGACAGGGTCATGAAGCTACCTCCCCCGTTTTTCCGTTGGTCACAAGAACGCACGGTCCGCTACCCGTCGGCTCTGGAGCCTAATCCGGGAGCGAAGCGGTGACCAGGGTGAGTAGCCTCACCGCGGCCACCGGTGCGGTCGGCCGCCCCGCCGGGCGTCGCTTCCCCGCAGGGGCAGCGGCATACCCGCGGGAGGGAACGGCGGCGCCGTCTTCCGGACAGGTCGTAAAACTTCAATCATGTATCCGCGAACTCGCCCATGTTTCCCGTAGGGTCGGAAGTGTTGTGCGCGAGGTCCGACAGAGTGGCCTGACGACGCGATCGCGTAACCCCTGTCGCCCTCGTGGCCTGCAACAGCGCAGACGGTGAATATCGCCGCCTACGGGGGGACATCGCCGGCACGGTGGCCGCACAACACGCACCTGCCGCGTTAAGGGACGCGATCGGCGGTCCGACTTCGTATGAGCGAGGAACGTCGTCCGATGCACCTATCGAATACGCTCCGCAGCCGGACAGAAGCCACCCCCCGTCCCCGCACGGCACGGGATGGCCGATCAGACGAGGCCTACTACACCAAGACGAGGGAGCTGTTCAAGAGGCTCCACAACGCCGAAGACCACTACGAACGCGACGTCATCTACCGTGAGCTCGTCGAGCTGCACACCCCGGTCGTACGGCGGA
>NZ_LAJC01000037.1 GCF_000981225.1 Allosalinactinospora lopnorensis | reverse complement strand
CCTGCCCGCCACCCCGCTGGGCGCCGTGGCCGGCAAGGAGCTCCGGCAGCGGTGGCGGGACCCGTGGCGCGGCCTGGAGGTGCGCACTTCGCTGTGGGCGGGGGTGTTCGCCGGTCTGTTCGCGCTCGTGGCCGGGGCCCAGCCGCTCGCGCCGTTCGCGGGCGTCGTGGCCGCGTTCACCATGGGCATGGCCGCGGCCAATCTGTACGGCCAGGACGGTACGGCCCTGTGGCAGACCGTGGTCGGGTGCGGGGCCGGCACACCGCGCGCCGATGTCCGCGGCCGGCAGTTGGCGATCCTGCTGCTGATCGCCCCGCCCGCGACGGCCGTCAGCGCCGCTTTCATCCTGGCCACCGGCCAGCACTGGACCTGGCCGATGGTCCTCACCGGCCTCGCCGCGCTGTTCGGGGTGGGCAGCGGAGTCGCCGTCCTGCTGTCGGTGGTGGCGGTGTCGCCGGGGGTGGACCCGCACCAGCGGGTCGACCCGAACGACGCCGGGGACGTGCAGTTCCAGGTCTGGACCGCCCTGTTCGTGACACCGGTGCTCGCGGGCCCGGCGATCGCCGCGGCGACCTGGACCTGGCAGGCGGGCGTGCCGTGGCTGGCCGTTCCCGTGGGGCTGGCCAACGGGCTGCTGGCCGCCTGGGGGCTGGGGCGGATCGCCCACCGCAGGCTGGAGCGGCGGCTGCCGGAGACCTTCACCCGGATCCGCTACGGAAAGGCCATCGCCGCCCGGGCGGTGCCCGCGGACGGCTCCTGGCTGGACCGGCTGGAGCGCTACGCGATCGAGAGCAACGCCGAGCGCAAACCCATCGGCTCCTGAGGGTGGAGCCGGAGCACGAGCGCGCGGCCGACGCGGGACGGCCATTGACCCGATCGGCGCCGAAGTCGCCTGGTGATGGCTCTCTTTTGGCGCTATTATGGCGCTATGGGAGCCATCCAGGTCAAGGACGTTCCGGACGAGGTACGGGAAGCGCTGACCGCGGCCGCCAGGCGCACCGGGCAGTCGCTGCAGAGCTACGTGCTGTCGATCCTGGAGCGTGAGGCCCGCTTCGTCCGCAACAGCGAGATCGTCGACCAGTGCCCGCTCCCCGGAGCCGAGCTCAGCATGGCGGAGATCGTGGCCGCGGTGCGTCAGGCCCGGGACGGGAGCGACCCCGGTCATGCCGAAGGGGTCGCATGATCGTCGTCGATACCTCGACCCTGATCGATCTCTATCTCGGTGCGGGCCATTCGGCGCGCAGCGCCCGGCGTATTCTCGGCACCGATACCGCCTGGTACGCGCCGGTACACCAGCACGTGGAGTTCCTGCAGTCACTTCGCGGGCTGCTGCTCGGCAGGAAGATCACCCCGGACCAGGCGGAGGCGGCACGCAAGCTCTACGGATGCCAGGCCATCGCCGCGGTGGCGGTGGAGGGCGCTGTCGCGGACCGTGTCTGGGAGTTGCGGCACAACATCACGTCCTACGACGCCGCCTACGTCGCGGTCGCCGAAACCTTGAACTGTGCCCTGGTGACCGGGGACGCCCGATTGGCGACCGCTCCGGGGGTCCACTGCGAGATCCGCCTCATCCGCTGAGCGCGTCCCCCGCTCCGCCGGTCCCGAGCGGAGCGTTCCCTCCGTGAGCCGTCGAGGGGCGGTCCGGCCGGAACCGGCGGGGTCTCCCGTCATCGGGCGGGGTTGGACATCACGTGCCGCACGCACGAGGGCAGCAGCGGCGATCCGGTGCGGATCAGGGTGCTGCGGTGCGGTCGCCCGGTGAGCAGCGAGCGCTCGCGGGCGGCGGTGACGACGTTGGTGAACGGGGCGAACCGCAGGTCGTAGAGGTAGAGCCGGCCGCCCGGGGTCAGTACCCGCGCCAACTCCGGGACCGCGGACTCCGGCTCCGTCCAGTGGTGCAGGCTGAACGAGGAGACGATCAGCTCGAAGGAGGCGTCGGGGAACGGCAGGTCGGTCACGTCGCCGGTCCGGGCCGACACCCTGGCCCCGTAGGGCCGCAGGTTCCGTTCGGCCAGCGTGATCATGTCGGGGGACAGGTCCACGCCGGTCAACTGGAGGTCGGTCCGGCGGCGGGCGATCTCGGCCAGGAGCCGTCCCGGCCCGGTCCCCACGTCGAGCACGGCTGCCCCGTCCGGCGCCGCGTCGGCGATGTCCTCGGCGATGCGTCGGTAGACGCCCCGCAGGAGCAGCCCGGTCAGCCGGTCGTAGATCCGGCTGCTCCGTCCTTGGAATACTCGTTCCGGTTCGTTGTGTCGAGTGGCCGTACCTCTCGTATGCATCGCACACCTCGCAACAGTTGTAGAATGCAACCTATTGGCACTCTACGGCGAAGAGTTGTATAACGCAACTGTTCTGCCGGGTGCTGAATGAGAGGAGGCCCAGGTGGCCACCCCGCCGGCCGAGCGGCTGCACGAGCTGGTGATGGAATTCGTGCGCACGTCCGGGCTGCTGCAACCGGACCGGGTGATGCCGGGGGAGTCGGTGTCGCTGTCCCAGGCCTTCGCGATCCACGAACTGGACGAGGACGGGCCGCTCTCCCAGCGCGACCTGGCCGAGCGGCTGTCCCTGGACAAGAGCAGCGTCAGCCGCATGGCCGCGGAGCTGGAGCGCAAGGGAGTGCTGGTGCGCGAGCGGGACCCGGACAACCGGCGGCTCTACCGGCTCCGGCTCACCGATGAGGGCCGCGCCCAGCACGTGCGCATGAGTGAGGCCTACCACGCCCACTACGTCCGGTGGGCCGCGGCTCTGGCCCCCGAAGAGGTCGAAGCCCTGGTCACCGGGCTTTCCGCCCTGGTCCGCGTCGTCGAAGCGGAGGGTGAGCCCGGCCCGGACACATCGCCGAGCCGCCCCCGGCCCCAGGCGTAGGGCGAACGCGCGCCAAAGGAGTCGACCCCGCCGCCGCTTCTATTCGGCCGTTGAGCCCCAACCTCGGGCGGCTCCGCAGTTGTTTCCGGCGGCCGCGATCAGTCGCTCAACGAGATCTTTCGCAATCCTGTGACCTGGAATCACACAGTGCGCAACTGGTCGGAAAATGCGGGAGACCCTCGGTTCGATCCCTCTTCAATCCGGCGGGAAAGATTTTCTCAAGCGAAATACAAAAGTACCGGCGGTGGCCCGGAAGCGGTACTGGAAGTCCTTATTGACACATCCTTGGTGTGCGTTAAAAATGTGTTAATCAGTGCGGGCGGAATCCGCATAAAGGTCGGCATCGCGAAACAAAGATCATTTTCGCGTCGGTGCTGCCTAACAGCGAAATTGGAGTCTGAAAATCATGATTCTGCAACGGTCCCGAATTTCTCGAACCCTGGCCTACGCTGTCCCGGGGGTGCTGCTCGGCGCCGCATTCGCCATGCTGCCGGCAGCGCCCGCCAACGCTCAGCCGCAATGTAACGGCAAGACCGCCACGATCGTCGGAACCGGGGGCAACGACACCATCTACGGCACCTCGGGCGCGGACGTCATCGTCGCCCTAGGGGGCAACGACCTGGTGTTCGCCGGGGGCGGCAACGACACGGTGTGCCTCGGCGCCGGCAGGGACATCTTCCGGGGCGGCGCCGGCAACGACTGGGCGAACGGGCAGGCGGGCCCCGACACCCTCAACGGCGGAGCCGGGGTGGACACCCTGTACGGCGGAGCGGGTGTGGACAACCTGAACGGCAACAATGGTGCCGATCGCCTGTACGGCAACAATGGTGCCGACACCCTGAATGGCGGAAATGGTGCCGATCGCCTGTACGGCAACAATGGTGCCGACACCCTCAACGGCGGAGCCGGGGTGGACACCCTGTACGGCGGTAACGGTGCTGATCGCCTGAACGGTAACAATGGTGCCGATATCCTGTACGGCAACAATGGTGCCGATCGCTTGAACGGCAACAATGGTGCCGATCGTCTGTACGGCGGCAACGGCCCGGACAGGCTGGAGGGCGGTCCGGGTAACGACAGACTCTACGGCAACGGCGGCAACGACACGCTCACCGACCAGGCGGGCGTCGATGAGGGCCACGGCGGTCCGGGCGGGGCCGACCGCTGCTCCTCCAGCATCGAGACGCGCACCGGATGCGAGATCATCATCTGACCTCCCCCTACCGGAGCACCACAAGCGTCCCATCGGGGACCGCTACCGAGTCACTACCGTGACCCCTCCCCCGCCGCCGTCGCCGAGGTTGCCCCGTTGGGCAAGCGGCGGCGGCGCGGTGGTGGGTCAGGTCGCTCGGTGGGACCGGGCCCTGGTACCAGGCAGCGCAGGAGGAGCGCTCGCTGGGCACCAGCCCGGCATAGGCGCCGATGGCGGCACCGCTTCGGCGGTGTCGCCATCGGTCTTCACCGCCGGCGCGAAACCGCCCAGCACCGAGATCCCGCGCAGGCACCGCAACCGGGTCGGCAGTGGGGACCGATCGCCGCCCGAACGGGCACGTGTTCGAGTTCTCCGGCGGGTGACCGCGATCACCGCTGCGGAGCCGGCCGGCTTTCCTACACTTCCCTACTCTTCGCCAGGGCGCGTTGCGGACGGCCGGTTTCACTGACATCCGGCTGATTCGGTGGACAGAATCGTGGGATGCAGTATCGGGGGACACACTGTCCGTACACGAGGATCCTCGGATCATTGGCCGCGGTGGGCGCAGCCTCCTGGATCGGCCTGCGCTTCTTGTTCGACCTGGAGCAACTTTCCCAACTCGCTGGTGTGGGCTCTCTGGCCACCGCGACCGCTGCGATAATCCTGGCGTCGCGAACGTCCGGCCGGTTCCTGCCCGAGGCCGGTGCGGAGAGCGCCTCCGGGAAGGTCGAGGTGTCCGACCGGATCGGCGGGCAGGAACCGGGGACCGCGGTGCGGGCTCATACCGTCCACAGCGGCGTGGCCACCACCTACGGTGGGAAGCACATCGACTTCCGCGACGCGGGGATCGCCGGCGACGCCATCGCGGTCAGGAACGAGTACCAGCCCCGGGCCGCGCCCACCGCCCTGCACGCCCTACTCCCGGTCCCGGCGGCCTTCACCGGCCGCGAGGACGACCTGGAGGCGCTGTGCCGGGCCCTGAAGCCCTGCGCCACAGGACCCGGCAGCGTCGTGGGGTTCCCCTCTGCCGCGGCCGCGGTGGTGTCGGGCATGGGCGGGATCGGCAAGACCGCCCTGGCCACGGTCGCCGCCCACTACGCACTGCAGGGAGGCCGCTTCGCCGGGGTGGTGTGGGTGAACCTGCACGGCTACACCTCCGACGCCACGCCGCTGACCGCTGAGCAGGCCCTCGACCAGCTGCTGCGTGCCCTGGGCGTGACCGACAACGACCTTCCGCCCACCCGGGAGGAGAAGGCGGGGCTGTACCGTTCCCAGCTCACCCATGTCGCCGGACAGAAGGGTGGCCCGGTGCTGGTGGTGGCCGACAATGCCGCGGCCATCGCCCAGGTGCGTCCGCTGCTGCCCGGGCCCGGCGGCCACCGGCTGCTGGTCACCTCCCGCCACCACATGCCCACCCTGACCGGGGCCCGCCAGTTGCGCCTGGACACCCTCACCCCCACCGCCTCAACGGAGTTGCTGCGCGCCCTGCTGGACGCCGCCGATCCCCAGGACGAGCGGCTGGACGACCTCGCCGGGTTGGAGCACCTGGCCCGGTTGTGCGCCGGGCTGCCGCTGGCCCTGCAGATCGCCGGGGCGCTCATGGCCCGATCGGTCCGCCACACCCCCGCCCGGGTGGCCGCCCGGCTTGAGAACGCCTCCCGGGTGGCGGGACTCGATGACGGTGAGCAGGCCCTGCACACCGTGTTCGACCTGTCCTTCCAGGAACTCACCCCGGTCCAAGCCGAGGTGTTCACCCTGATCGGACTGGCGCCGGGCTCCACCGTCTCCACCGGCGCCGCCTCGGTTCTCACCGGCCTGGACACCGAGGCCCTCCTGGAGGTGCTGGAGGACCTGGCCGCGGCCCACCTGCTCACCGACCACCCGGACGGCCGATGGGGCATGCACGACCTGCTCACCGACTACATCCGCCACCTCGCCGCCCCCGACCACGTGGCAGGGGGAGCCGAGCCCGGAGGCCACCGTGCGGCGCTGGTGCGGCTGCTGGATTACTACACCACCATCGCCGCCGCGGCCGACGTCCACCTGCGGGCTCTGCCCGGTCGCACCGTTCCCCCTACCTTCACCAGCCAGGCCCAGGCCCTGGCCTGGATGGACGCCGAACGCGCCACCCTGATCGACGCCGTGCACACCGCCCTGCGCATCGGCCACGCCCCTACCGCTGTCCGCCTGCCTCTGGCCCTGGCTACCTACCTGGACTGGCGGCGCTACTTCGAGGACTGGCAGGACGTCTCCCGTGTCGCCCAGACCACCGCCCACCGCGAAGGCGACCAGCACCGCGAAGCCCAGGCGTGGAACAACATCGGCCTCGCCCTGCAAGAGGCGCGCCGGTTCGAGGAGGCCATCGAGGCCCATACCCGTGCCCGCACCCTGCACCAGGAGGTCGGCAACCGTCACCGCGAGGCCCAGGCGTGGAACAACCTCGGTCTCGCCTTTCAGGGGGCGCGCCGGTTCGAGGAGGCCATCGAGGCCCATACCCGTGCCCGCACCCTGCACCAGGAGGTCGAGAACCGCTACCGCGAGGCCCAGGCGGCCAACAACTTCGGTCTCGCCCTGCAGGGGGCGCGCCGGTTCGAGGAGGCCATCGACGCACACCGGCACGCCCTCGCCTACTGCCAGGAGGTCGAGAACCGCCATTGCGAAGGAAGGGCGTGGAACAACATCGGCACCGCCCTGCGCCAGGTGCGCCGGTTCGGGGAGGCGATCGAGGCTCACCAGCGTGCCCGTGACCTTTTCCAGGAGGTGGGGGACCGTCACCGCGAGACGATGGCGTGGAACAACCTCGGCGCCGCTCTGCAGGAGGTGCGCCGGTTCGAGGAGGCCATCGACGCACACCGGCACGCCCTCGCCTACTGCCGGAAGGTCGAGTTCTGCCACGGCGAAGCGATGGTGGCCAACAACCTCGGTCTTGCCTTTCAGGGGGCGTGTCGGTTCGGGGAGGCGATCGAGGCTCACCAGCGTGCCCGTGACCTTTTCCAGGAGGTGGGGGACCGTCACCGCGAAGCGATGGCGTGGAACAACCTCGGCACCGCTCTGCAGGAGGTGCGCCGGTTCGAGGAGGCCATCGACGCCCACCGGCACGATCTCGCTTACTGCAGGAAGACCAGAGATCGCCACGGCGAGGCGATGGCGCGGACCAATCTGGGTACCGCTCTGCAGGGGGCGCGCCGGTTCGGGGAGGCGATCGAGGCCCATCAATGTGCCGGTGACCTCTGCCGGGGGGTGGGGGATCGCCACGGCGAGGCGATGGCGGCCAACAACTTCGGTCTCGCCCTGCAGGGGGCGCGCCGGTTCGAGGAGGCCATCGGGCCCCATCAATGTGCCCGTGACCTCTGCCGGAAGGTCGGGGATCGCCACGGCGAGGCGATGGCGCGGACCAATCTCGGGCTGGCGCTGCTCAGAGACCACCGGGCCCGCGACGCGGTCGCCGCCCTGGAGCGCGCGGTGGTGTTGTTCGCCGAGGTCGGCGATGAGCACCGGCACGCCTTCACCCGGGAGATCCTCGACGCGGTCCGATGGGGGCTCGGCGAGGACGGGGAGGAGGGGTGAACGCCGGGAGGGTTCGCTTTCGGCGGCCGGAGGGTCCTCAGGGGCGGCGTCCGGTGAGGCGGAGTACCGCCAGGCGCACACGGTCTTCTCTGAGCGTCTGCGCCTAAACCCGCCGATCTTGACCGTAGTGGGGCCTCCTCAGCGGAAGAGGCCCGGCCTTGTCAAGATCGGCGCAGGTGGGGCGAGATTACAGCTTGTCGTTGCGGGCGGCGGTGAGGAAGGCGTCCCACTCGGCGGCGGGGAAGGTGAGGTGCCCAGCTTCAGGGTGCTTCGAGTCGCGCAGGACGGCCCCGGAGGGAGATCGGCCACTTCGACGCAGTTCACTCCTTGGCCGCTGTAGCTGCTTCTCCGGAACGCCAGCTCGTCAGTCATTGGTCACTCTCTTAAAGATTCCAGCGCATCGGACACGATCGCGGCAGAGCGGGCCGTGCTCACGGCTGAGCCCTGTACGTCACCAAACGTCACGCTATACCGCTGTACGTCCTCTGGTAGTTCGAGGTACAGGGCATCGGTCAGCGTCTCGACGCAGACGATTGAGGGATCAAGAGGGTTGGGGAAGTCCAGGATCATGAACGGGGCCGTCAGAGCGGCGTGCGCGCCTACCTCCAAGGGGAGGATCTGAACGTCTACGTTGGGCATCTTCGCCATGTACAAGAGGTGCTTGAGCTGGCCCGCCATCACCTCTTTACCGCCGATGGCTCGCTGGAGCACTGACTCATCGATGACGGCACGAAGGTGCACGGGGTTGAACTTGGTGAGGATCTCACGTCGTGCCATCCGGGCCTCCACCCGGCGCTGGATCGCCTCTGCTCCCTCGTACCTGCCGCCGAGAAAGATCGCTTCCGCGTACTCCGGAGTCTGCAGCAATCCGGGGATGACTTGTGACTCGCAGGTCCGGATGTCGGTTGCCTCGGCCTCGAAGTCCGGCAGGGCTTCGTTACGGAAGACGTCGCGGTACTTCGCCCACCAGCCGCGCTCCTTTACCGGGAGCGCCACCACCTGCCCAAGCCCCGGCGGGGCGCCGACCCTTTTGAGGAGCAGGGGCGCGGGTTGGCGTTGGTGGATGCCTTCGCTACGGCTTGGGGCGATTGCGGGCGCCCCTCGCACCGCCACGTGTGGTTCCACCTGGCCTACGACCTGGCCGACAGCGCCTGGCAGGCCGCCTGATCTGGCGCTGCCTCCAGGATCGGCGGTCGGATCCGGCCTCAGTTCCATGATCGGCGCCCTCACGACGCCGAGGGGCCCGGGAAGGTGCTACCACACCTCCCGGGCCCTGATCCCAGACCCCTTGCAACGAAACGGAATGGAACCAATGCCCGAGACTATCGCCAGCCCCCGGCCCACCCCCGCTTCCGCCCCTGGCCCGGCTCCCGCCGCCCTCGCACCCGGCGCCCCCGCCCGCACGGATCAAGGGGACTCCCGCCTCAAGACCGGCGCGGACCGTTCCGCCCACACGCGCACCTGTGGACGTCGCCTGCGACCGGTGCGCCCACCCCGCCTGCCGGGCGCAGCGCGCCATCCCCGCCTGCGCGGCCACCGCGCCGAGTTCGCCACCGAGCACCGCCGGGCCGCCGCGATCCAGGCCCACCACCCGCACCTGGTGGTCTGGTTCGGCGAAACCACCCAGTCCTACTGGGCCGCCACCCCCACAGGTCTCACCCAAGCCCCCGACACCGACACCCTCCTCCTCGCCATCTGGCCCCACACCGCCCGCCGTCCCTGAGCGCACCGTTCCTCTCAAGGGAGGGAACGGTTCCCCGTGAACGGCGGAAGGCCGTCCCCGGCCGGACCGGCCGGGGACGGCCTTGGTCAGCACCCGGCCTCAACCAGCTCCTCCTCTGGGCTCTGCGCCGTCGGCTCCCCGGCCGGTGCCTCGGAGCGCTCCGGAACCGGCCGCTCGGCCGCCTGCGCCGCGGGGTCTCCGGGGCCGTCCTCGGTTTCCGCCGTGGCGATGCCGGCGTGGCGCAACCACCAGGCGACGAGGACCGCCACCAGGGTCAGCAGAACCGCGCCGAACCCGTAGGCGCTCTGCAGGCCCAGCCCGAAGGCAGACTGCGCGGCCTCAAGCAGCGCCCGCCCCTCGGCGCCGGACAGGCCCTCCGCCACGGCGGCGGCCCCGCCGATGCTCTCCCGGGCCGCCTCCGCCGCCTGCTCGGGGACCTCCTCGGGGACGGCCCCGCCCAGCGCCGACCGGTAGACCACGGCGGAGAGGCTGCCCAGGAAGGCCAGGCTCAGGCGTTGCCGAACCCGCCGCCCACATCGGTCATGGCCGCGGCCGACCCGGCGTGCCGCGCCGGAGCGATGCCCACGATCAGGTTCGCGGCCAGGGTGAAGAGCGGCCCCAGCGCCAGCGCGATAAGAGTCACCACGGCGACGAGGGCCACCGCGCCGGTATGCCCCTCCAGCAGCACAATCGCCACCGCGCCGCCGGCCGCGACGAGCAGCCCGCCCGCCATGGCGAAGGCCGGGCGCACCCAGCGGGTCAGTGCCGGAGCCAGCATCGCCCCCACGGCGGAGGCCAGGGCAGGGGCGAGCAGCAGCAGTCCCGCGTGGCCGGGGGAGAGGCCGAGCACCGTCTGCAGGTACTGGACGAACAGCATGTCGGTCCCCCCGATAGCCAGCAGCATCAGCAGCAGGGCCACCAGGGAGACGGTGAAGGTCGGGGCGGCGAAGACCCGCAGGTCCAACAGCGGGTCGGCCAGCCGCAGCTGCCGCCGGACGAACACCCCCAGCAGCACCAGGCCCGCCACCACCGAGCCGACATAGGGCCACAGCGGTGCCCCGGCGGCTCCGGCCAGCTTGTCGGCGATCTCCTGCAGGCCGAAGACCACAGCGACGATGGCACCCAGCGACAGCGCCACGCTGGCCATGTCCACCCTCCCGGCCTCTTCACCCCGGAGGGCGGGCAGCATCGGGACGCCGGCCAGAAGCAGTACGGCGACCGGCACGTTGACCAGGAACACCGCCCCCCACCAGAAGTGCTCCAGCAGCATCCCGCCCAGCGGCGGGCCGAGGGCCATACCGGCGGAGAAGGACGTCATGACCACCGCGACCGCCACCGAGAACTGGCGGGAGTCGTGGAACATGCCGCGCAGCAGCGCCATGACGCTCGGGAGCAGCGTCGCCGCCGCCACACCGAGCAGCCCCCGCATGCCGATCAGCATCTCCGGGCTGACGGAGTAGGCCGCCGCGAACGAGGCCAGACCGTAGGCGCCGCCCCCGATGACCAGCAGGCGGCGCGGGCCGAGGCGCCTGGCCAGCCGGCCCATCGTCAGCGCGAACCCCACGGCAAGGAACTCCCCGGCATGCAGAATCCACAGCAGTTGCGTGCTGCCCGGAGCGAGGTCGGCGGCGCGAGAAAGAGCACGGTCATGTCGGTTGCCGCCATGATCAGCGGCAGCGTCAGGACGGCCAGCCCCAGCCACGCCCGCCCCGTGGCGCGCTGCGCGGTGTCGGTCGTCATGTGTTCCCCTCTGCGGACGGGACGGCGGGGCTCGCGCCGAAGCGGTCCGCCCCATGGCGATGCGACCGACCGTAGGACCTCAAGTTTTGTTGAGGTCAAGTGCGGCGGGCGGCGGCGCCGACGGGTCACACCGAGAACTCGACCCTCGGCTCGGTCCCCTCGTCGGCGACGAAAGCGGCCAGGTGATCGGCCTCGGCCAGCAGCGCCGCGGTGTCCGCCTCCGGCAGCGGCCGGAAAGGATGGATGCGCAGGACCGGCCCCTCCAGTGACCAGACGCCGCGGACGAACCCGTCGACGAGGAAGGTCGGCTGCACGACGGCGCCGCTGCTCACCCTGGGGCGTTCGGCGTCGCTGATCACCCGGGACCGGTCGGCGTGCGAGAGGATGAGGTTGTCGTAGCCGGGCAGGAACCGCGCCGGGGCGGGGAGTTCGGGATCGGCCAGCGGCGCGTCGGGCACGTCGAACAGTTGCCTGCCCTGCTCATCGCGGTAGGTGCGCAGCCGGCCGCCCAGCCTCTCGACCGCCGGGCGGAGCAAGCGCTGCGGGAGCCCGCTCCACGTGGACAGGTCGCGGATGCCGGCCGGGCCGAACGCGGCCAGGTAGCGCGCAACCATCCGTTCCACACCTGGAGCGGGGTCCATGGGCAGCCCGGTCCACGCCCGCGCCACCGCCACCGGCATCACGGCGCGGCTGCTCCACGAGCCCCACGTGCAGCCCGGCGGGGGGTGCACCAGCCCCACCGGGTTTCCACCGCCCCGGCCAATTGCGCCCCCTTCCGCCTTGGATAGCGCTCGGCGAGCATCCGGTTCAGCTCCCGCCGAGGCACCGTCCGGTCACCGAGAAACTCCACGGCGGTGGCGGTGACCTCGGCGAGGTCCAGCCCGTTCGTCTGCTCGGTGTAGTAGGACGCGCGCACGTGCCGGTCCATCAGCGGCTGCAGGGCGGGCCGCAGCCAGGCGTAGTCGGCGGCGCCGGCCAGGTGCTGGGTCACGCGGAGCATGGTGGAGCGCACCACGGTTCCGTCGTGCAGCAGATAGGTCAGCGCCTCGTGCCGAAAGCCCGCCAGCCGGGTCCACAGCCCGACGTAGGGCCAGTTGGGTTCCTGTGCCTGCATCGCCACCAGGTGTTCGATGACCGCGGGGACGCCGCGCGAGGTGCGTTCGAGAAGGAACTGGCGCTGGAGCAGCGTGCGGTTGAGGACCCGCTGGGAGAAGACAGGGGTGCCGGTCATCGCGTGTCCTAGCCGTAGACGCCTGGAAGAGGGCTCCGGTGCTGGGTACCGGCCCGAGGGCGACGTTAGTGCGGAACGCGGACAGAACCGTTCCGCGATCCCGCGCACCGGGGAAGAACCATCAGACGTGCAGGTCGATCGCCAGGAGCCCGGCATCCATCCCGACGAAAAGGCGCCGGCCAACGCGCGCGAGGGCCCGGGCCGGATGGTGGACGGGGATACTGAGCAACTGCGTGCCGGTCTGCGGGTTCCAGATGCACACCGTCCGGTCCTGGCTCCCGGTGGCGAGGCGTGGCTGGCCGTCGGGACCGGTGTAGGCGCATATCGCGTTCACCCAGCCGGTGTGGCCCTTCAGTACGGCCGCTTCGGTTCGTCGCCGGGCCGAGGCACATGCTGCCCGGTAGGGCAGGACGGTGCTGCCAGGGTCGATGCAGTCGGCTGGACGTTCCTCCAATACGGCGGTGATGGAGAGTTGCGCGGCGCGTTCGGCGGGGTCGGCGGCCTCGCGCACGCCCTCACCTCTCCCGTGGCGGATCGCGGTATCCTCCCGGTCCGCGAGTATTAACGGCCGCCGCTTCTTCACACAGCACACGTTCTGGCCTCGGATGCAGCTACGACGCCATGGCACCGCCCTGTGCTTCCTTCGAAGTTCATGGGAGATGCACCTTCTTGTCCTTCTCTCCGGGAATGGATATGTCTATCGTTGCGCCGCTGGATTTCGATCTTTTCTTTATTTTTGTTCCGTCAGGGAGCTCGTAAATATACCCGGGTAATTCGTGCTGGTGTCCTTCGTTCCACCCTGCGCGTGTCCGTCTGCGGGTTGCTCCGGGGGAGGGGTGGGCCCCACGGGCAACCCGGCCTGCGGGACCTGGCCGCCGTGTGATCGGCGGGCCTGGGCCGCGGTGACGAAACCGTCCTTTGTTGCGGTCGCCGTCGCGGGTTCTCTTTGTCTTCTCAGTCGTCGGCGGGGTGGGTGTTCGGTGGGGAGGTCCACCGTTGGACGATCGTGCCGTCGGGGTCGGGGACCACCGCCTGGAGCTGGTCGGGTGTCTCGGAGGCGGGGTGGTGGAACAGAGAGGCGTTTTCCGTGCGGGAGGCTTCTTCTCGTAGGCCGGTTTCGAGTTCGGAGACGCTTTCGAAGCGTGCGACGTCCACGACGGGTGAGTCGGTTCTCTCGGTGGCGCGGATCCAGGGTTGGCTGTGGTCGATGTCTTCGGCGTCCTCCTCCTCTTCGAGGTCCTGGGCCAGGGCGGGGTCGTACTCGGCGGCGTCCCCGCCCTCGCCGGACTCCTCGCCCCCCGCAGCATTCTCCTCGCCCTGCTCCCCGCTCTCGTCTGCGCCGTTGCCGTCCTCGCTGCCGTCGCCGGGTCCGGCGCTGTCGTCGTCGCTGCCGGCGACGACCTCCTCGCATTCCTGGTCGCCGGGGATCAGGCACACGCCGCGCTCCAGCAGCGCCCGGACGTCACCGGGCAGGCCGTAGGCCACGACCGTCACCACCACCGCGGCGACGAAGATGACCAGGGCGCCGTACTCGATCTTTCCGGCCCCGGCCTCGGCACGCCACACCCCCGAACAGCCCAGAACCGAAGAAACCAAAAGAGACCGAATGCGCAGACTAACGAGCGGGGCGACCGGGCGTCTTGGGCCTAGGAGCCCTAGCCCGGGGCCTAAAAGCGGTGCTTCCCCCGCCCTACTTTGGCGATTGAGACGTTCAAGAGCGGAAACGACGACTCCGAAGGTGTAAGGACACGGCTCTGAAGGGAACCGACCGGATCCGGCCATAAGGGGAGCCCCAGCGGGTGCGCGGTACCGCGCCAGCAGGCATGATCGCCGCACTGGAAGAACTCCAGGACCGGCTCACCTGCCGGGAACAGGGCTGACAACTCGACACGGCATGGGGAGATCGCGCCGCGATCGCCGACCCGCCAGGCGTCGCCACTTTTGGGAGAATTGCCGCCGTCCGTCCCTGGACCCGAGTTCGAAGGCGGTTTCGTGCCGAGTGAGACGCCGCGGAAACTGCGTCTGGTCGCGGTAGCCGGCTGCGTGATCGTGCTTGCCCTGCTGGTCGTTCCGCCGTACGGAAAGACCGTCGGATCGACGGGGCGCACGACGAAGTGCGCCTCCGTGCTCGGAGCCGGGCCGTCCTACAAGTACCCGGGCAATCTCGAGGACACCTGGTGGGACTACAGCGTGGACGAGTCCGGGCAGCGGCGGGAGGCCGAGTTGTGGCACCCGGACCAGCAGAACGCGGTCAACGCGTGCGACGCCCGCCGTACCCGGCACCTCGCCCTGGCCCTGATCGTCGCCGTCCCCACCGCGGCCTGCCTCGGCGCCTGGATCACCATCAACACCCTCAACGCCCGCAGGAGCTGAGGTACCCCGTTCCGGCCGTAGTCGGCTCGCCGCGCCGGTCCAGCGGCATGCGGCCGTGAGGACCCACGCTCCGTCGGGAGCACCACCTACTCCTTGTGGCTTCGGTCGCGGTCGGGATGTAGCCCTCCAGGGAGCGGATGAGCGACATCGGGATCACCATCTCCTCGTCCATCGCGGTGTGGTCGGCCAGCGTGGAGCCGTAGCTGCGCCCGATGGCCGTGTTGTTCGATGGCTGGCCTTGGTGGGTGGCGCGTAGCCCTTCCTGGAAGCGACTCAGTTCAGTAGTGCCTCATTCGTCGCTCCGCTCAGGTGGGAAAACGCGAGTTACGGGTATCGCGCGCACATGCCGATGTCGGGAATTTCCCCATGGTCCGCGCGGGAGGGAAGAATATCGGCCGGTGGCGAAGCGCAGAGGGCGAGAACGGCCCCAGACCGCAATAGGGATGCCGCGGATCATAAACGGCCGGCGCGAACCCGCAGCGCACCACGCTTACAGAAAATATATGGCCGCAGGTGGCCACAGAGAGGAGGCCCGGCGAGCCCTCCGTCCACCTGGAGCCACGAAGGCGCCCATAGTGGGGTTGGTCTGGTCGGATCCGGTTCCGGCAGGAACGGCCCTGAACAGCTATGAGGGGCGATCCGGGGCACGCGATCCCGGCGAAGATCGTGATTCCTTCGCGACCCTCGTGGCGGAGGACCGCGCAACGCAAACCTGTCTGAAGAATAAATTTTGACAGCCCTACCCGGGGCGAACGAAGTGCAAACACATTCTTCGGTGTTGTGTGGGCCACCGGTGTCTTCGTGCAGGTCAAAAGGGGCATTCTCTGTCGCGTGGCCGGATGGCGTCAATTCGTTGAATGTCACTTGATCCGCCCCTAGGATGACGGGCGGATTTGCACGGAAATCTTTAACTCTCGGATCGAATGAGATGAACAGCCACTTTTTTGTCGAGCAGAACCACCAGGAAACACTTGGTGAAATCGTTGTGTCCCAGGAGCGGATAATTCGGAGAGTGGGCGAACTCGGTAACGAGATATCCCGCGATTACGAAGGCCGCTCTCCGCTGCTGGTGGGAGTCTTGAAAGGGGCGGCCTTCTTCGCGGCCGACCTCGCTCGCCACGTGTCCCTGCCGGTAGGGGTGGACTGGATACGCGCTTCGACTTACGGAATGGGGGACACCACCGATGGGACTGTGCGCATCCTCGGCGACGTGTCCCAGGACCCTGCTGGTCGGGACGTGATCCTGGTCGAGGACATCGTCGACTCCGGACTGACTCTCCATCACCTCGTCTCGCACTTCAAGGGCCTGGGGGCCGATTCAGTGGAGATCTGCTCGCTTCTCAGGAAGCCGAAATCGCTCAGGCATCCCGTTCAGGTCGAGTACGTGGGGTTCGATATCGACGTGCACTGGGTCGCGGGCAACGGGATCGACTACGCGGACCGACACCGAAATCTTCCCGACATCCGAGAGGTCAGAACCGGCTGAAGCGAATTCGCTTCTCCGCGTCCTCGCACGAGTAAACGGGAATCTGAGGCTTGGATCTCACATGCTGAAATACGACGTCCTTGTCATCGGCGCCGGCCCGGCGGGGCTCGCCGCTGCTCAGGAATTGGACAACGAAGGGCAACGTATCGCTCTTCTGGATTCGGGAAGGTCTGTCCAGGAACGCGACCGGCACCACCCTGAGGACATGACCTGCGGGCACGGCGGGGCCGGGCTGTTCTCGGACGGGAAGTTCTCCTTCTTTCCCTCCGCCAGCGCTTTGTGGAGGCTTCCCGACCGCGAGGCGCTTCGACGAGCCTATGACTGGACCTCGGAGATCCTCACCCCTCTCGGTCTCGACGTCCCGCCGTTCCCGGAGAGTCCCGACCAGTACTCCGCGGGAAAGGGGGAATGGGTACTGAAGGAATACCCTTCGAGCTACCTCGATCTGCCGACCCGCCTGGCCCTGACCGACAAGCTCGTCTCCACGCTCGGCTGCGACGTGTTGACGCAGACCCACGTCGAGTCCGCTGCGTATGACGGGGAACGGCAGGCCCATGTCGTGCGGTGCTCGAGGCCGGGGGGAGACCCCTTTGACCTGGAGGCGAAGCGGCTTCTGGTGGCGACCGGCCGGTTCGGTCCCCTCCACCTCAGCGGCCTGGTCAGATCCTGGACGTTCAAACGGCTCGAAGCCGGTGTGCGGATCCGCCAGCCCGCCGACCGCGCCTTCTTCGCAGACCTGGGCCAACTCGACCCCAAACTGCGCTTTCTCACCCCCGAGCAGACCACCGAATGGCGCACCTTCTGCGCGTGCCGGCGGGGAGAGGCGGTACTGACGCGCACCCAGGGGCTGTGGACCGTCTCCGGGCGCGCCGACGGACCACCCACCAGCGAGTCCAACATCGGGTTCAACACCCGGGTCGAAGTACCGGAGATCGCCCGCGACGGCCTGCAGCGGCTCCTGCGCGCGGCTTCGAGCAGCGATGGCGCGTTCACCCTTCCGCTGGCGGACGTCCTGGCTCGGACCTCTACCGCCGAGCAACTGATGAGCAGGACCTACGGAGAGGAGGTCTACGAGCTCATCCGAAGCGGTCTAGTAAGGATCAGCGAAAGGTTTCCCGCCATCCGTGACGAGGAGACCGCCCTCATCGGCCCGACGCTCGAAGGCGTGGGCTGGTATCCGCAGGTCGACGGCGACCTGCGCAGCCCCGACGCGCCGCTATGGGTCGCGGGGGACGCGTGCGGGCTTTTCCGAGGCATCGTCGCAGCGATGATCAGCGGGTACTACGCGGCTCGCACCCTGAAGAAGACGCGGCCCCGGTCACAAGGAGACCCCGCGTGAGCACACACGAAACCCCGCCCCCCACCATCGGCGTCGGGGTCGTGGCCCGGAATCCGGACGGTCGTGTCCTCCTGGGGGAACGGATCAATACCGGGGAATCCCGCCTGTGGTGCCTCCCCGGCGGCCGCCTTGAGGCCGACGAGAGTTTCGAGGCCGCCGGGCTGCGCGAACTCCGGGAGGAGACCGGGGTTCAGGTAGACACCGCCTCGGCGTTCTGCCTGTGCCTCCGCACTGGCGGAACCTCCCCGTGGCTGACCGCCGGGGTCTCGGTCGAAGTGCCGGCCGAGGCGGCCCCCGCCGTCACGGAGCCGGAGAACTTCGCCTCCTGGAGCTGGTTCCCCCTCGACCGTCTTCCCGGACCGCTCTTCCCGCCGACCGCGGACTTGCTGGCCGTCCTCGGGGCGAGGGGCCTGCCCCGACCTGATATCGCCTATTCGCTGTCCCCGCAGACCAGCACCGGCGGCTCACGCTTCCCCCACCCCGTGCCGGAGCACACGTGACCCGAACAACCGCCTCCACCACCTCGCGCACACCAGTACGTCGCCGGACGCTGCTGGCCGTGATGTGCACCGCCCTTCTGCTGGAGGGCATGAGCCTGTCGAGTACGAACATCCAGCTCCCCGCGATCCAGCGGGACCTCGGCCTGTCCGACTCCTCGCTGTCCCTCGTGGTCGCCGCCTTCCTCGCATCCTTCGCGGGTCTGCTGATGCTGGGTGGTCAGTGCGCGGACGCCTTCGGACGGCGGCGCGTCTTCATCGCCGGGGTCGGCCTCTTCGGCGCCGCCTCCATCCTCGCCGGAGCGGCCGATGGCGCGGTGCAGCTGGTCACGGCACGCGCCCTCCAGGGGCTGGGGGCGGCGCTCTCCCTCCCGGCCGCCGTATCCATCATCACCAACACCTTCGAGGAGGGCCGGCCCCGCGACCAGGCCCTCGCCGTCTACAGCGCGACCGGAGCCGCCGGCTTCGGGCTGGGCCTCCTCGCGGCCGGAGCCTCGACGGAACTGCTCGACTGGCGCTGGGGATTCTGGGTCTACGTGCCCTGCGCCCTCGCCGCGGTCATCGGGGCCGTGACGAGCGTGCCCGCGCACAGGCCCGAATCGCGGACATCGCCTCCCTGGGGCAGTTCCCTTCTCATCGCCTGGACCCTGGTGGCCGTGATCGCCGCGGCGGCGATGGCGCAGAACCGGCTATGGGGGCTGAGCCTCGCCACGGCCGCCACGGCGCTGGTACCGGCCGCATGGTTCCTCACGCTGCAGCGGAGGGGGGCGTCCCCGCCGCTCCCGCGCGACGTCGTCTCCGCCCGTCCGGTCCTGATCGGCGTCGGAAGTCTGGCCCTGGGGTTCGGCACGGTGACGTCGTCCCTCTTCCTCGCAGGTACGGGACTGCAGGAGGATCTGGCTACGGCGCTTTCCTCGCCGGGGTCGCGCTTCTCCCGCAGGGGGCCATGGTCCTGCTGCTGTCCTCGCTCGGGGCGACGCTGACCGGGAGAATCGGCCCCGTCAGGACACTGGCGCTGGGGTTCGCGCTGCTCGGTTCGGGGACCCTTCTCCTCCTCCTCATGACCGCCGGGCGCAGCTACTGGCTGTCCGTCTTTCCGGCGTCGACCCTCATCGGTATCGGAGTGGCGTTCATCTTCCCCGCAGCGAACATCATGGCGGTCAACGCGGTGGCCGGAGGACGGCACGGGGTGACGGCCAGCCTGCTGGCCACCGGCCAGCAGGCGGGAGGCGCGATAGGGCTGGCCCTGGTCGCCACCGTCCTTTACGGGACGGTATGGGGCGCGCCCGGCGACATGACACCGTGGGCACTGTCCGCCAGCGCGTGCTACTGCCTGGTGGGGCTCCTTCTCCTGTGGTGGAGCCGGGTCCGGCCGGGGGAGCAGGCCGCTGGTGGGAAGGGGGGCGATACCGGTTCGCGCTGAGAACGCCCCCTCCGTTCCGCGGTCCCTCCTTTCCCCGGACCCACGCCCTGCCGAAACGATTAGGAGAACATGACTTCACTGCACGTCTTCGACATGGACGGAACCCTCCTCGCGGGTACCACCGCCAGCCTGGAGATCGCACGCTTCCTCCGTTGCGAGGCGCAACTCGTCGAGCTGGAGGACAGCTTCCGGCGCCGGGAGATCGACACACGCGGCTTCGCGCAGCGTATCCACCGGCTCTGGGACGAGCTCACCGAGGACGACGTCGCCTCAGCGTTCGAGGGCAGCCCGTTCCTTGAGGGGATCGCGGACGTGTGCTCGGACATCCGCTCCCGCGGCGAGCACTCCCTGGTAGTAAGCATGTCTCCGGACTTCTTCGCGCGGCTCCTGCTCCGGTTCGGCTTCGACGAGGTGGTGGCGTCCCGCTTCCCGGCTCTGCCGTTCGCCTCTCCGATCACCCCGGAGAACATCCTGATCCCGCAGGACAAGGTCGATATCGTCGAGGACGGCAGGAAGCGGAAGGGGATTCCCCCGCAACGCTGCATCGCCTACGGCGATTCGATGTCGGACGCGCCCCTCTTCGAGCACCTCGGCAACACCGTGGCCGTCAACGCGGACGGGGAACTCACCCGCCTCGCCCGCGCCCACTACACCGGCCCAAGCTCCTGGACGCCTACGCTCAGGGGCGGGAGATGCTGGACACCGTCGACGGCGGGACTCCGCCCGGTTCGACACAGCCGATGTAGTGGTCCGAGCCGGCGCTCCCCTGCCGGCCTCGCGGCCGGCGTCCTCGGCGGCGGCCGCGGTGGGGCGGACCGCGTGCGGGGTGGCGGATCCGGGGCACCGCTCAGCCATGAAATTCTGTAGAGAAGAATTTATTGTGGAACGCGTTGTGACCATCAGAAAAAATATTTAACCTCGACGTGTCCGGCCGGAGCGGCGGCGATGGTCGGAGATCACACAGCGCCGGGGCGAGGAGAGCCGCACCGCATCCGGCGCGCCGACACGGAGGAAGGTCCGATGCTGTTTCCCACGTCGCTCGTCGGAAGTTACCCGCAGCCGTACTGGCTCATCGACCGGGACAGGCTCAAAGACCGCTTCCCGCCCAGGGTCCGCGCCCGCGAGCTGTGGCGGATCGGCGACGACCTCCTGGAGGAGGCGCTCGACGACGCCACCACACTCGCGGTGCAGGCCCAGCTCTCCGCGGGGCTGGACATCTTCACCGACGGCGAGGCGCGCCGGGAGAGCTACTCCAACCACTTCGCCACCGCGCTGGAGGGCGTCGACATCGACAATCCCGGGGTGGCGCTCGACCGCAGCGGGGAGCCGAACCCGGTCCCGCGCGTCGCCGGCCCCATCCGGCGCCGCGCCGCCGTGGCGGCCCGCGACGCCGCTTTCCTGCGCGGGCACACGGACAAGCCCATCAAGGTCACCATCCCGGGGCCGTTCACGATGGCGCAGCAGGCCCAGAACGACCACTACTCCGACGAGCGGTCGCTGGCGCTGGCCTACGCCGCTGCGGTCAACGAGGAGGTGCACGAGACGTTCGCCGCCGGGGCCGACATCGTCCAGCTGGACGAGCCGTACATGCAGGCCCGTGCGGCCAAGGCGCAGGAGTACGGGGTCGAGGTGCTGTCGCGCGCGCTCGAAGGGGCCCCGGGACGACCGCGGTGCACATCTGCTTCGGCTACGCCGCGATCATCCACGACCGACCGGACGCCTACTCCTTCCTTCCGGAGCTGGCGGACTCCCCCGTTGACCAGATCTCCATCGAGACCGCGCAGTCCGGCCTCGACTGCTCGATCCTGGAGCGCCTGCCCGGCAAGACCATCATCCTCGGCGTGCTGGACCTCTCCGATCCGTTCGTGGAGGAGCCGCGGACCGTCGTCGACCGGGCGAAGCGGGCGCTGGCCCACGTCGCGCCGGAGAACCTCGTGCTCGCCCCCGACTGCGGGATGAAATACCTGCCGCGCGATTCCGCCCTGGGTAAGCTCCGTTCGCTGGTCGCCGCCGCCGAATCGCTGCGCAAGGAGTACTGAGCCGGCCGGCGTCGACCCGCGGACGGGGCCTCGTCTGCGGCTCCGGCCCCGTTCGCGTCAGGAAGCCGCCGGCAGCCGCGGTCGGCGGTTCCGTGGTCTCAGAACGTGTGGGAGCGCGCCAGCGCGCCCCCGTCCACCGGGTAGACGCCCCCGGTCATGAAACTGGACGCGGGCGAGGCGAGCAGCAGCGCCAGGCCCTGCAGTTCGGCCGGGTCCCCCCACCGCCCGAGCGGAACCGCGGATCTCCAGCCCTCCTCGAAGGCCGGGGACCTCTCCCGCTGGGCGGCGATGTTCGTCCGGAACGACCCCGGGGCGATCGCGTTCACCGTCACGCCGTAGGGCGCCAGTTCCAGGGACGCCTGCTTCACCACGTTGACGACGGCCGCCTTGGCCGCGGCGTAGGAGTAGCCGACCATCGGGTCGGCGCGCAGCCCGGCGATCGAGGCGGTCACGATGATCTTCCCGCTCCGCTGCGGCTTCATCCGGCGGGCGGCGGCCCGCAGGGTGTGGAACACCCCGTCCAGGTTCACCTCGCGCACCCGGTCCCACGCCTTCATGTCCACGCCGTCGACCTCGCCGCCGGGCTCGCGGTAGCTCGGCCCGCCGCTGATCCCGGCGTTGGCGAACACGACGTCGACCCGCCCCGTTCTGGCGACGACCTCGTTGAAGAGGTCCTCCACGCGGTCCGGGTCGGCGATGTCCGTCCGGACGGCGAAGACCTCCAGGTCCCGGGCGAGGAGTGCCGCGCACGCCTCCTCCAGCCCCTCCCCGTCCACGTCGGCCATCGCCACGGCGGCGCCCCGCTCGGCCAGGCCCGTCGCGACGGCGAGGCCGAGACCACTGGCGGCCCCGGTCACTACGACGCACGACCCCCGCACATCGAACAGGGGGTCTATATTCGGTCCGTTCGGCACCGGCATTCCTCCGTTCCAGGCGGCGCGGCGGCCACCAGCAGTTCGGGGGAGAGGGGCTCCTCGCCGTCCGGGTCGCCATCACGCCAGGGCCGTGCCTCGATGAAGCTCGCCAGTACGTGCGAGGTGTCCTCCCCGCTCCACACCGCCCCCAGGCGGAAACGGGGCGCGGGCTCCGCCAAGTGGCGGTACACTACGCCCGGGCAGGGCATCCGCGTGGCGGAGGCGGGCACGAAGGCCAGGCCCGCCCGGCCCGCCACCAGCCCGATCGCGACCTGGGTGCGGTCCACCTCGTGCACGACCTTCGGGCTGAAGCCCGCGTTCAGGCACAGCGCGATGTAGTAGTCGTACAGCGCCGGCTCCTGCGATCGGGGGATCATCACGAAGGCCTCGTCCGCGACGTCGGTGAGCGCGACCTCGCGGTACTCGGTGAGGCGGTGGTTGTCGGGCAGCGCGAGCACGACGGGCTCGTCGAGCACGGTGTCGCAGCGTAGGCCCTTGTCCTCGATCGGCAGCCGCACGAACGCCGCGTGCAGCCGCCCCGCGAGGACCTCCTGTATCGCGACGTGGTTGTTCAACTCGTGCAGCGCGAGGCGGACGTTGGGGTAGCGCACGCAGTACCTGCGGAACACGCGGGGAAGCACCTCGTAGATCGCGGGCGCGATGAAGCCGATCTCCAGGACGCCGGTCTCCCCGCGGCTCGCCCCGCGCACCCGCTCGGTCGCCTGCTCGGCCTGCGCCAGCACCTGGCGCGCCTCCTCAAGGAAGATCTCCCCGGCCTCCGTCAGGCGCACCTCGCGCCTCGTACGCTCCAGCAGCCGCACCCCGAGGTCCCTTTCCAGCGAGGAGATCTGCTTGCTGAGGGCCGGCTGCGCGATGTGCAGGCGGTCGGCCGCCCTGCGGAAGTGCAGTTCATCGGCGACGGATATGAAGTAACGCAGTTGGCGCAGCTCCATGGGAGAGCCCTCCTCTCGGCCGTCCGCGCCGCCGGGCGTCCTGGTGAGGGGCTGGGGGTACTCGGAGGCGTTCGGGCCCCGCGTCACCGCGCCACGGTTCACGACGTCGAATACATCATGGCCCGTGTGATGTGCGCAACAGAGGGGCCGCGTCCGGGCCGGTGGCCGCCCCGGAGCGAGGCGCCGCGCCGGCCCCTCAGCCCGGACCGGCCGCGGCCTCCTCCCGGTAGACGGCGCTGACGTGGTTCCGAAGCTTCGGCAGCACCCGGCGCCCGAGCCGTTCGATGCTCGCCATGGTCTGCTCATGGGGCATGCTGCCCATCTGCACGATCGGCAGGACCACGCCGACACCGGTCTCGTCGATGATTTCGCGGAACCGTTCGGTGACCGTCTCGGCGCTGCCCACGACGATCATCCCGTCCTCCTCCAGGCGCTCCAGCGTGTGGGCGTTGTGCGCGAACAGGTCCGACTTCGAGCTCACGACGCGCGCGTGGGACTCCTCGGACAGGTAGCCGGGCGGGAACCAGTTGTGCACGTCCCCGGTCAGCAGCTTGTTGAAGAAGACGTCGACGTGCGGCGCCAGCTCCCTGCGCGCCTGCTCGTCGGACTCGCCCACGTAGGTCGGCACGGCCCACCCCTGCTGCTCCGGTGTCGCTGTGTGGCCGGCCGCCCGCGCGGCCTCCCGGAACTCGCGCATGATGGCCGCCAGCCGGGGCCGCTTGGTGAAGGTCTGCAGGTAGCTGTAGCCGCGTTCGGCGACCCACTGGACTGTCTCGTTGCTGCCCTGGGAGGGGATCCACACCGGCGGGTGCGGCTTCTGCAGGGGCCGCGGCCAGACGTTGACGTAGTCGTAGTCGTAGAAGCGCCCGTGCCAGGAGAAGGGGCCCGGCTCCGTCCACGACCGGATGATGAGGTCGTGCGCTTCGAGGAACCGTTCCCGGGACTCCGTGGGGTTGACGTTGAACGAGAGGTACTCGAAACCGATCCCGCGCACGAAACCCGAGATGATCCGCCCTTCCGAGAGCAGGTCGAGCATCGCGATCTGCTCGGCGATCTGCTGCGGGCGGTGCAGCGGGAGCGCGTTGCCCAGCACGGCGATCAGACCGCGGTCGAGGCGCTGGGTGAGAGCGGCCGCCATCACGTTCGGCGACGGCATGGTGCCGTACGCGTTCTGGTGGTGCTCGTTCACGCCGACACCGTCGAACCCCACCTCCACGGCGTGGACCAGCTCGTCGAGGTAGCGCCGGTACAGCTCACTTCCGCGCTTCGGGTCGAAGTGGGTGTTGGAGAACGTGACCCACGCGCGCCGCGGTTCCGAGCGCTCGATCGCCGCCATGGCGTCCGGCTCGGCGTAGGGCATCAGGTGGAAGGCGAGGAACTTCACGGGAACTCCTTACAGCGGTCGACCGCCGGTCGTTCAGTCGGTGAGGAAGGCGGCCACTTCGTCCACGAACGCGTCCGCCGCCTCGATCATCGGCAGGTGGCCGGCGCCGGCGATGGTGGCGGCCCGGGCGTCCGGCAGGTGTTCCTGGAAACCCCGGCACCGATCCGGCGGGACGATCCGGTCCTCGGTCCCCCACAGCAGCAGGGTCGGCGCCGCCACCTGGTTCAGGCGCGAGGGGAGGGTGGGGTCGGCGAACCGGGGGCTCCACGCCAGCCGCGCCGTCATCTGGCGGTTGCGGATAGCGGACCGGTCGGAGGGGACGGGGGCCGGCGGGGCTGCGGCGCTCTCGGCGACCGCGAGCGCCGCCAGTTGCTCGTCGTCGACCATGAAGGGGTCGACCGCCTCGGTCTCGCCGCGGAGGCCGGCGGGGGCGACGAGTACCTGTTTCCTGACCGGCTCCGGGTTGGCGAAGGCCAGCTCGACCGCGACCCAGCCGCCCAGGGAGTGGCCGACGACGAACACCGGTTCGCCCCGCAGCGTCTCGCGGAGCAGCCGCGTGTAGTGGGTCGCGACGTCGCGGACACTGCCGATCCAGGCCAGCTCGTCGGTCTCCCCGAAACCGGGATGCTCGGGGGCGATGAGCCGGTACCGCTCGGCGAGCCGGTCCAGGAACGGCGCTCCGGACCGCAGCCCCGCCATACCGTGCAGGAACAGCAGGATCGGCCCTGAGCCTCCCTGGAGACAACGGACCGGGTGCCCGCCCACGCTGATCGTCGTCTCCCTTACCTGTGGCATCGTTAGTCCCTTCGTTCGGGTGGCGCGTTAGGAAGCGGGGGTGACGCGGCGGGGCGACGGCGCCGGCGTCCGGCCGCGCGGGAGGTTGGCGCGCCACACGTGGTCCCACACGCCGTGGAAGCGCTCGATCCGCTCGGCGTCCGGCGGCCGGGTCAGCAGGCTCACGACCACGAACGTCCCCCACGTGCTCAGGGCCACCCAGACGGGCGGCTGCAGGCCGTACGGGAACGGGTACAGCTCCAGGAACCCGGTGATCGCCACCGCCTGGCCGACGAGGACGCTCGCCACGGCCCCGGCCGCGGTCGCCCGGCGCCAGAGCACCCCGCCCACCATCAGCGGGAAGAAGCACATGAAGCCGGTGAACGCGAAAGTCGCCAGGTCGAAGACGGTCGGCAGCGGCATCAGGGAGACGCCGTAGAGGATCGCCAGCAGGACGAGGACGAAGCAGCGGGCGTACCAGACGACCCTGGCGCGGTCCTTCTCGGAGTCGGTCAGCCCGGTGAAGCGCTGGACGACGTCGACCGTGAAGAGGTTGCTGATCGTCAGCGCCTGCGCGTCCATCGACGACATGACGATGGCGAACAGGCTGATCAGGCCGAGCGCGACCAGCCACGTCGGGAAGATCGCACCGCTCAGCGCGAAGACGACCGAGTCGGCCGCGGGGCCCTCCAGCCCCGGGACGATCGCCGTCGCCCACACCCCGAGCAGGACGGCCGGTGCCCAGGCCAGCGCGATCGCGATCGGGTACAGCGTCGCCATCTGGCGCAGGCTCCGCCCGCTGCGCGCGGAGATCATCCGGACCCAGAGGTAGGGGGTCGCGAAGTTCGCCGAGCTGAAGAGGACGAAGAAGCTCAGCGTGGGACCGAGCCCTGTCGGCTCCTCCCACACGCGTGTCGCCAGGTGCGGGCCGGCCACCTGGACCTGGCTGAGGAGCGCGCCCGGTCCGCCGGCGTGTATGGGGACGTAGACGACGGCGAGGAGCAGGAATCCCAGGAACACGGTGGTCTGCAGCGTGTTCGTCCAGGCCGTGGCCCGCATGCCGCCCGCTGTGGTGTAGTAGGCGACGACCGCGGTGATGATGAACGCGCCGAGCCAGTAGGGGACGCCCCCGTCGGTGAGGGACTCGAAGACGCGCGCGCCGCCGATGACGCCCGTCAGGACCACCGGCAGGGTCCACAGGCAGAGGAAGAAGAAGGCGACTACGCCGAGCGTTTCGCTGCCGAACCGCTCCCGGTAGAACTCCGACGGCGTGGTGATGCCCTCGCGGCGCGCCACCAGCCAGCACCGGTAGCCGAGGTAGAAGTGGATGGGCAGCACCAGCACGGACGCCCCGAGGAGCATGGCCCACGTACCCAGGCCGCCGCGGTAGCTCTGCCCGGCCAGGCCGAGCATCACGAAGGCGGTCATGTTGGTGCCGAACATGCTCGCGAACAGGACGAAGCCGCGCAGCGACCGGCCGGCGACGAAGTACTCCTCTTTCCCCCGTCCGGCGCCGCGGGCGCTGATCCGGCCCAGGAAGAGGATGGCCAGGAAGTACAGGCCGGCCGTGAGCAGCACGACGAGGAGGGGGATGGTCATCGCGGTCGACCTCCCTGCCCGGCGTCGCTCTCCTCGTCACCGGAAGGCCAGATCGCGGTGAACAGCAGCCACAGCACCGCGGCCGAGAGCAGTGCGAAGCGAGATGATAGGTGAAGACGATCGGGAGGCCGAGGATTGTCGGTTCCACCGAACCGTCGAGCCAGAACGGGAAGTTCAGGGCGACCATGACAGCGAGTGCCGCCATGGCGACCCAATACAGCCAATTGGGGCGGCCTTGAGGCCGGGCGTCGTTTCGTCGCATCGTTTCGCCACCTTGAGCAACTTGGCAGAATGGAGCGCACCGGCGGGCTGTCCCCCCTGTCTTAACGCGGCGGCGCGGAAAATGTCCAAGACCGGATTACGGTCCTGTGATGCCTTACCGCTATCAATCAGTCGGATTTTCGGTAGAACGGAAATTGTCACCGTCGCTATCGGCGATCGGGGGTCCGGTTCAGCCCTCGGCGGCCCTGTCGCGCTGGGGCCTCCGGAGCGGTATCCCGGGCCGCGAGGCGGCGAAGTCCACGACCTGCCGGGCCAGGACGCGCAGGTCGGCGTGCGGATGCCGGTCGTTGTCCGGGTCGTCGATACTGGTCTCGGCGGAGTTGATCGCCACGCCGAGCGGCGTCGGCCAACCGCGCAGCGCGTGCACGACGGAGCGCAGCGACACCAGCGTCGTGGCGGCCGCCTGCGGGCCCGAAGCGCAGACGACGCACCCCACGGCGCGGCCGTCGAGGTAGGGGCGCGGGTTCTCGCGCAGGTCCTCGATGTAGTCCAGGGCGTTCTTGATGAGCCCGGAGATCCCCCCGTGGTAACCGGGGGAGGCGATGATGATCCCGTCCGCGGCGGCGACCGCCCGCACCAGTCGGTGGGCGCGCAGGTCGCGCTCGGAACGCCCGGGCGCGTACATCGGGATGTCCAGCTCGGCCGCGGAGAGTATCCCGGTGTGGGCCCCCTCCTGCTCGGCGCAGCGCAGCGCGAACCGGAGCACCCGTTCCGAGGACGAGCCCTCGCGGACGGTGCCGCCGAGTCCGAGGACAAAGGGTCTCCTGCCGTTCTCGCCCGGCGGATCCCCGATCGTCAGCCGGTCGGAGGTGCGGTCGTTCATGGTGTGCTCTCCGTGCAGGCGGTCGACTCCCGGACGGGAACCGGGAACGGGGCGTGGCCGGGCCGCGCGTCGCGCCCTCCATTTCTTTCCTAACTCCGCGGCGCGGAAAATGTCCAAGACCGAATTGTTTTCCTGTGATGCCGCGCCGCTATCAGCGGTATTTCGCCACCGCCTGGCAAACCGCCTAAGACGGCGCTGGCTCCAGAGCCGGCGCTTAAATTCGGCGCCACCACCATGATCGGCGCCCCTGAAACGCCGAGCGGCCCGACGGTGCTCCACCACCGCCGGGCCGTCGCTGATCCGCTCACGACCGGCGCGAAAAAACCCGGGGCCCGGGAGGCGTCCGCGTGCACTCCCGGGCCCGGGTCCCCTTCTCCCCCGAAGGGCGATCGAGACGAAACCGGTCGGTGGCCGGCGCTTGGTCGCGCCCCGCCGGCGGCATCGCACCGGCGCGGGGTGTCAACCCCGGGCCGCCTCGGCGAACGTCTCCAGTTCTCGCGCGATGTCCGGACCGGCCGGCTGGTAGACCACTTCGGTCGCGCCGGCCTCCTCGAACTGGGCGAGCTTCTCGCGCCAGCCGTCAGGGCCCAGCGCCAGGCCGAGGCCGGTCAGCAGCTCACCGGTGATGAACGGCCGGTCGTACTCGTTGATGTCGGACAGGTGCCCGTCGTGCACGGCGAGATGGCGGATCTCCGCGGGAACCTCCTCGTAGGCGGCGGCCCACCGCCGGCCGTCGGGGATCATCTCAAGCCGGTCGAACTCCAGGGCGAAGTGGAATATCACGCCGGCCGCGTGTCCAGCAGCTTCCACCGCCCGCGGCGAACCCGGATCCTCGCCGTCGGCGAGCACGGTGCCGAACGTCAGGACCGCGCTCCAGTCGAAACCGGGAACGGGCTGGGGGGCGCCGAAGACCCCGTCACCGAGCTCGCGGGCCACCGTGGCCCCTTTGTCGCCTTGGGCGCCGACCAGGAAGGGCACGTCGATGGGGCGGGGCGGTGCGAAGCCGGGGCGATGCAGCATCTCGATCACGGCGCCGTCCCAGTGCGCCCGCTCGCCCCGCAGCAGCGCCCTGACGACCCGGATGTACTCGGCCACCTCGCTCCACGGGACCGGCCGCTTGCCCAGGGTCAGTCGGCCGGTGAAGCCCGACCCCACCCCGACGGCGACCCGGTCCTCGCCGGCCAGCGAGACCAGGGTGGCGATACCGGCCGCGTTGGTCATCGGATGGCGCAGGGCCGGCACCATGACCCCAGGGCCCAGTCCGATGCGTTCGGTCCGTTCCGCCGCGCGGCACAGCTGCACCCAGACGTCGGGATAGAGCGCCGGCGAGTCGAAGAACCACGCGCGCTGATACCCGAGCTGCTCGGCGATCCGGGCGTGCTCGTGGCTTTCCAGCGACGTATTGAACGCGCACGACGTTCTCAGGGCCATTGGGCCTCCCGGCGGCTCGCTCTGGTCCGGCGCGGCTGTGCGAGCCGCCCGGCATGCCACCGCGACGCTACAATGGAACGCTCGCCGGGAATTGCGCTCGTGCGTAGGGAAGTTGTTCCCCGGCGCAGTGCCTGCTCAGTCGGCGTCCCGCTCGTTGCGCGCCTCGCGGGGGGTCATCCCGAACCGCCTCCGGAACGCGGTGCTGAGTGCGCTCGCGGAGGAGAACCCCGACGCGTATGCCAGATCCGTGATGGACATGTGCTGGTAGGCGGGGCTCCGCAGCCGTTCCCGCGCCGACCGCAGGCGTTCCTCGCGGATCAGCTCGCTGGGAGTGGTGCCGACGCGCTGCAGGGCCAGTTGGATCTGCCGCAGCGACCATCCCAGTTCCTGGGCCAGTGCCGCGCAGGTCAGTTCCCCGTCGGCGGCGTGCTCGCGTACGTACCGGCGGACCATGGCCTCCACCTCGGCCAGGTGTCCCGGTGCGTCCGGGCGGTCGTCGCCCACGACGAGCATGCACAGCAGCTCGACCATCCGGTCGCACACCGCGTCGAACTGGCCGCTGGTGAGGGAGTCGCGCTCCTCGAACAGGCCGGTCATCATATCGTTCACGACGCGGCCCAGGCCGGAGCTCAGGTCCAGTCCTGCGGCCAGCGGCGATGACCGGTTCAGCGGACCGTCCACCTCGCCGGCGGGGATGGTCAGGATGAACGCACACGCGTCCGACTCCTGTACGAGGTCGAACGGCGCGCCCAGTGTGAACAGACTCCCGGCCCCGGGAGGCAACCGCGATTCCCGCTCGTCCTGCCGTATTACCAGTTCCCCGGTGAGCGGTAGCACGAACCGGTAGTCCTCGTCCGGGGCCTGGCGCACCTGTTTCGGAGTTCTGATGTATCCGATTTCCCCGGACCAGAACAGGACGTTCTGGTAGGTATCGGTGCGCTGGCGAACCGTTCCGCCATTGAAACCGCTGGTCAGCGGATAATCGTAGTCCAGTCGGCAATGATAGGCGTTGACGTGCTCACTCCAGAATTCGGTGCGCTCGTGCGGCGCCATGAGCTCGGTCTTTGTCGTTTCTACGAGATAGCTTCCCCCGGCCATTGGGAACATCCTCTACCGCAGATTCCGGACATCATCGAAACAGGCCTCCACCGCTGGGCTCTGGTGGCGAACCGCGAATCCACAAGTGTAATACAGCCATTTTCCGGATTCAGTTGAATTGATCATCAGTCCAGGTGGCGGACTGAGATTCCTCGGGAAGGTCGTGCGTCCGGGCGATCGCTTTCGAGGTCGGGCCGCGGTGCCGCCCGCCACCCGGCGCCTGCGGTCGGCCCCGCGTGGCGCGGGCGGTGAGGACACTGAGTAACCGGTCGTGCGCCCCGGCGCAACTCTTGTGCGCCTTCGTGGAAGTGCCGGCGCTCGCGCCGTTCTAACATCCGGCTATCTGCTGTACACCCAGACCACTTTGGGACAGCGCCCAGCGGGGACGCAGGACTCCGAAACCGCCGCCCGCGAAGGAAGCACGATGAACCAGCGCCCACCCCGATCGGCACGGCAGCCCATGCGTGCTGAGACCGCGGGAGACACCCTGGGGTGTGGGGCGCCGACGTACGGAGCCGGCCGCCCGCAAGCCGGAACGGTGGAGGTGAGCATGCTGGAGAGCCACACCTACACTCTCCCCGGCCAACCTGAAAGCGTGGCGGAGGCCCGGCACTGGCTCCGCGAGGTACTGTCGCTGACCCGCTCGGGGCCCGCGGCGCCAGAGGAGACCATCGCCACCGCCGTACTACTGACCTCCGAACTGGTGACCAACGCGATTACCCACACCGCCACCGGCCAGGGCGGCAAGCTCATCCTCGGCACCGGACTGCGCCGCCGCAACGGCGTCCTCCACGTCACCGTCGAGGACGACGGCGCCAGCACGGCCCCCCAGCCGGAGGCCCCCGACCCCGCCGCCGAACGCGGCCGGGGACTGCTGCTCGTCGACACCCTCGCCGATGACTGGGGGCCGCTGGAAGCCACCTCGGGCACGTTCTTCTCCCTGTTCTTCCCGTCCGCCTGGGGCGCACGTCCGCCGGAGCCGCCGATGAACAGCCCCACCCCCGCCGTGGCCCGCCTCCGCCCCGAGGAAGTCCGGGTCAGCGACCAGCGTCCCCGCGGGATCGTCCTCACTCTGGCACCCGGTGCGCAGGTCGAACTGCGGCCCGGCGCCGACGACCACGCCGACCAGCGCAAGTGGCTCGACAGGGTCCACGAGGCCGTCGGTCTCGCCCGGGCACTGATGGACGACCCCCGCAGCGGGCCGGTGGCAGAGGAAGGCGCGTACTAGCCCCGACCGGGAGCGCGGGCGGTGCCGGACTCGGCCGGGCGGTCCTCAGGCCTCACGACAGGTTGATCCACACCGCGACGGCGTCGGCGTCGCCGCGGTTGGAGATGCGATGCGGTGTGGTCGAGGGGTACATGATCGAGTCCCCGGGACCGAGTTCGTAGCTCTCGAAGCCCACGTCGACGACGAGCCTTCCGCTGAGCACATTGCCGATCTCGCGGCCGTTGTGCCTGACGTACTCCCCGTCCTGGCTGGAGCCCGACCCCGGCGGATAGGTGGACTCGAAGATGTTCATCCCCGGGACGGCGACCGGGGTGAGCCTGCGGTAGCGCACACCGCGGCTGAGAGCGAGCCTGGCCGCGTCCTCATCGCGGACGACGATGACCTCGTCACCGGCCGCCTCGGGAGGGAGCGGCGGGGCCGGTTCCGGCTGCTCCGAGCCGAAGACCGCCGCCATCGGTACGTCCAGCACCGACATGATCTGGTATAGCCGGGTCACCGACGGGCGCATCTTGCCCCGCTCGATCTGGGAGAGCGCACTAGCTGATGCCGAGCAGTTCGGCGACCTTGCGCAGCGACAGTCCCCGCTCCGTCCGCAGCTCGCGGATGCGGGTGCCGAACTCGTGCTCGTCGAACGGAGGAACGGCGGGAGGAGGCGCGGGGGCGGGGTCCGGGGAATCCAAGGAGGAACTCATAGCTGCGCCCAGCTTACATCGCGATCAGTCAATACAACCGTCATCTGAAGGAAAAACTTAACAGAATGTTAAGTCATGACTTCACGCTTGTTCGTGGTGCCGTTCTCCATGGCGCTCGCCGCGCCGGGGCTCGCGCCCGGCCCCGCGGCGTCGGTGGCCCCGCGGCGCCGGCGATTCCGCGCGGGCCGTTCCCAGTAACCCATCCTTTACCATCTATCCGTGGTGAAGGAGATGTTCGCGTGCAAAGGGGTGCGAATCGCGGGGGCGGGGTTCGCCGCCGCCGTTCTGGTGGCCGGCTGCGGCACCGGTGAAGGTGCCGGGGGCGGCGGTGAACGGGCCGAGGCCGTGCCGGACGGCCAACCCGAGGTTCCCGAGGTCCCCGAGGAGGACGGTGCGGACGAGGAGGTGGACGGGGGCATGACGGGGGTCTGGGAGTCGGTCGCCGATGGGAACGAGGTGCAGACCCTCACCATCTCCGGGAACGAAGTGGTCACCAGCGGCCCGCTCTCCTGTCCGGGCTCGCTGAACACCAGGAACGGGGTTTCCTCCATCACGCTCGAATGCGCCGCTGAGAACGAGTTCCGCGAGCGCGGGAGAATAGAGATGCCTGACAGAAGGCGTCTCTTCATCATCTGGGAAGGCGAGAATCAGCGAACCAGGGTCGACAACTTCACCAAAACCGGCCGGGAACCGGATTTCACCGCCCCCGGCACCTGAACGGGTACGGTCGCCCCTGCGTGGCCGCGAGACGGCTGGGCACCCCTACTCCACCTGGTCCAGCGCGGCGGGACCTTCGCCCCTAGACGTCCGTGCACGTTCGGCTCTACCCCGCCGCGGGCGCGCACAGCGAACATGGCGGTGTAGGCCACTGTGAACTGGGAAGACATGGTCGCCGTCCGCACCGCGAACTCCAGCACAGACCTGTTTCGGGTACGCCCCCATGTCTATCGCGCACACGGTAGGGGAACCCATGACCGGCATCAGCGGTACCAACACCGACACGTTCCGCACCCGTTTCAGTGGCGATGTACTCACCCGGACCGATACCGGCTACGACAGCGCCCGCTCCCTGTGGAACGGGGCGTTCGACCGGCACCCCAGGGTGATCGCGCGCTGCGGCTCGGCCGCCGACGTCTCGTCCGCCGTCGCCTTCGGCAGGAACGAAGGACTGGAGGTCTCCGTGCGCGGGGGAGGGCACAGTCTCACGGGGGCCTCCGTGGCCGATGGCGGGCTGATGATCGACCTCAGCAGGATGAACGGGGTGTCGGTCGATCCCGCCGCGCGGCGGGCGGTGTGCGGCGGCGGCGCCACCCTGGCCGACCTGGACGCCGCGACCCAGGAGCACGGGCTGGCGGTGACCGGCGGGATCATCAGCCACACCGGCGTCGGGGGGCTCACCCTCGGTGGAGGCATGGGCTGGCTGACCCGCAGGCACGGTCTCACGATCGACAACCTCGTCTCGGCCCAGGTGGTGCTCGCCGACGGCCGCATCGTGCGCGCCTCCCGGAAGGAGCGCCCGGACCTCTTCTGGGCGCTGCGCGGCGGTGGCGGGAACTTCGGCGTCGTCATCGCCTTCGAGTTCCAGCTGCATCCGGTGGGGCCGGAGGTGTACATGGGGCTGCTCTTCTGGGGACTCGACCAGAGCACCGAAGTGCTGCGGTTGGCCCGCGACGTCATCGAACCCCTGCCGCGCGACGCCAACGCGCTCATCGCGGCCGGGCTCAGCGCGCCGCCGGCGCCGTTCGTGCCCGAGCGGTACCACCACGTCCCGGGGTGCGCCATGATCATCGCGGGTTTCTCCACAGAGCAGGAGCACGAGCGGCTGCTGCGGCCCGTCCGCGGCGCGCTGCCGCCGCTGTTCGAGTTCAGCACCCCGCTGCCGTACACACAGCTGCAGCGGGAGCTCGACGCGAGTGCCACATGGGGCATCTTCAGCTACAGCAAGGCGCTCTACCTGGACGAGCTGACCGACGGGGCGATCGGCGTCATCGCCGAGTACCTGCCGCGCAAGACGTCGCCGATGTCGTTCTCCCCGATATTTCCGCTCGGCGGGGCCTACCGCGACACGGGCGAGGCCGACACCGCCTTCGGCGGCAGCCGGCGGGCGCGTTTCGCGCTCTCCATTGATGCGATAGCGCCCGAACCGGGGCCGGTCGAGACGGATCGGCGTTGGGTGCGCTCGTTCTGGGAGGCCCTGCAGCCGTACACGGTCAGCGCCGGCAGTTACGTCAACTTCATGGCCGAGTACGAGGAGGGCCGGGTGCGGGCGGCCTACGGCCCCGGCAAGTACGATCGGCTGGCCCGCATCAAGGACGTCTACGATCCGACCAACCTGTTCCACCTGAACGCGAACATCGCGCCCGCAGCGGGCGCGAGCACCGTCCCGCCGCCCAGGTGAGGACGCCGGAGGCCGTCCCGCGTCCCGCGGGACGCACCGGTGCATGCATTCGTGCCTCCTCGAAGCACGGCCATCCGTTCTCCGGCCACCGCCCCGACGCGCGCACGCCATTCACGCCCGCCGGCGTGCGGCCGGCGGTGGCCGCAGACGGTGTGCTGCGCCTCCCGGGGGCCACCCGCCGCTGTTCAGTCCGCGGGGGATGCGGCGGCCAGGGCGGCGTAGACGACGATGTTGTCGCGGTACTCGCGGTCCGCGGCGCTGAAGTCGCCGCCGCACGTCACCAGGCGCAGCTCCGCTCGGCCGCCGGTAGGGCCGTACACCTTCCGGGTGGGGAAGTCCTCTTTCGCGTACTGCTCCACGCGGTCCACGGTGAACACCGCCGTGGTGCGGTCGGCTCGGGTCACCGCGACCTCGTCGCCGGGGCGCAGTTCCCCGATCCGGTGGAAGACCGCCGGTCCGGTGGCGGAGTCCACGTGGGCGGCCAGCACGGCCGGTCCCCCCTGCCCCGGCCACGGGCCGTTCTCGTGCCAGCCGACCGTGTCGGTATCGGCGGGGACCTCGATCTCTCCATCGGACCGCAGCCCCAGCGCGACGAACTCGTCCGCCTCCAGGCCGAGCGCGGGGATCGCGAGGCCGGCCGGTTCCGAGCGGGCCAGAGGGCGAGGGGCCTCGCCCTCTGGCGTCCCGCGCGAACCGCCGCCTTCCCCGCCCGTCGGGGAGGCGGCGGGCTCCGGCGTGGGCGGTCGCTGGTCGCCCGGTCCTCCGCCGAGCCCCACCGCTATGAGCAGTACCCCGGCGGCACAGGCGAGGGCCGCGGTCGCCGTGCGGATCGCGCGGCGACCGCGGTGCGACGATCGGGATTGCCCTCTCCTCGCACGCTCCCAGCGCGGGACGTGGTCCACCGGATGGCTACCGCTCAGGGCGCGGCCTCCGGGCTCTGAGCGCACCCGCGCCCGCGGCGAGGACCAGGGCCGCACCGAGCCCGATCAGACCGGCGTTGGCACCCGTTCCCGCGCTGCCGCCGTGGCCGGCGGCCATGCCGCCATCAGGAGCGGTCCGGACCTCACCGCAGAGCGCGGGGTGTGTGGCCTCTGCCGGAAGGGCGGGGTCGAGGTCGCTCTCGCCGGCCGCCTCGAAGTCGTACCGGCCGTTGCCGTTGGCGTCGATGCCGTGGATTTCGATGACGGCCTCGCCCGCTTCGAGCGATGCCGCGACATCCTCGGGAACCTCGAAGCTCCGTTGGTAGCTGACATGGCCCTCCCCGTCGGCCAGAGGCATCCGGCCCACCTCCAGACCGCTGGCCGGACTGGTGTCGCCTTCGGTGGTCAGAGAGGTCTTGATCCCACCGGCGTACGGCTGGGCTTCGGTGGTGGAGATGAATCCGTCGCCGTCCTCGTTCGCGTCGTGCGGCGGGCAGGTGTTCTGGCCGCCGATGTGGAAGTGCTGGGCGTGCGCGAGGTTCCCGACCAGACCGCCGGCCTCGATGTCGACGGTGACGCGGGTTCCGTCCAGGTGCACCGTCCCCGTCCCGCTCGCGTCCGGTTCGTTCACAGGGGCGAGCTGTGCCTGCAGAGTCGTCGTGTCATCGGCGTGGACGGGGCCGGCGGCCAGCACGCCTAAGGGCAGGGCCAGGGCGGCTGCGGCAACGGTCCTTTTATCCATCAATCCCCCTAAAAATGGTCTTCGCGCACCATTGGCGCGAAGAGCGGTAATGGATAGTGAAACCCATACCCTTTCCCCTTCTTTGGGTATACCTGATTGCTTGTGCTGTTTGCTGCGATTTTCCCCCGATTTGTCGGTTCGGTTGTTCGGTTGATGCGGGGCCGCGAGTCCGCTTGACTTCCCCGAATACCCTGCCGTGGGTCCGGTGCGTCCACGGGTTCGGCTATTCGGGTCGCGCGGCCGGTGCGTGTCCGAGTGCGGAAAACCGGGTAAATTTCCTGTTGCCGGGTTTTTCCGGTCGTCCGTTGAACGCAGTACCGGTGTGCTGAACCGCCAACGGCGGATTCAGGGGTTCGGCGCGGCGCCGTCCTGCCTCATGGCGGCTGTCACGGAAAGTGCGGGCGCGCCGGGGAACACGGCCGGGGCTTCTTTTGCGGAGTCCGCGGTTTGAGATGAAACACGCTGCGGGCATCCGGGCGGGTACGGGCCTGTTGCGTGGTAGAAGCCTTTTTCTTCTCGCTTGGTATCCGCCTCGAACGGAATCTTCGGTCCTGGTTCTGTTTTGGCTTCCGGTTGTTCCCGCCGTGAGGCGGACGATCCGGCCGCGCCGGCCCGCGAACCGCTTTTCGCCCGTTCCGTTCCGAAGGCGCGGGTAGCTTCGGGCCCGCGCCGATCGAAGCGGTACCTTGGTTGCTGAGCCAAGCCGAAGAAAGGGGCGAGTTCCACACGCCCGCGGATCCGGAACGGCGAACGGGGGATCGACACCATGCTGCGCGGGCGCACTATTGTCACCGTGGTCAAGCGTGCACTACTCGCGCTGGTCGCGGCGCAGGCCACGGTGATCGCTGTTCTCATCGGCATCGATACCTGGCGCAAGAGGTTCCGCCCCCGCCGCGTGACATTCCCCAAGACGGAGGCGAAGGAGATCGGCGTCGAGGGGACGGCCGTCACCACCTACACCTACGGGGAGGACCTCTACCAGGACATGCTGCGGGCCATCCGGGGCGCGCGGCACCGCATCCTGTTCGAGTCGTTCATCCTCAAGGACGATGCGGTGGGCCAGCGGTTCAAGAGCGCCCTGATCGAGGCGGCGGAGCGAGGGGTCGAGGTCTACGTCATCTACGACGGCTTCGCCAACCTCGTGGTGCCGCGCTCGTTCTTCCGGTTCCCGCCGCTGGTGCACGTCCTGCGCTACCCGGTGTTCCGCCCCGGGATCCTGCTGCTGGACATCCGCAAGTCCGGGCGCGACCACCGCAAGATCCTGACCGTGGACGGGGAGGCCGGGTTCGTCGGCGGCTTCAACGTGGGGGAGCTGTACGCGGATCGGTGGCGGGACACGCACCTGCGGATGGCCGGGCCATCGGTGTGGGAGCTGGAGAACGCGTTCATCGACTTCTGGAACGCCCACCGCAAGAGTGAGCACCCCGTCCTGGACCACCTCGGCGCCGCTCCGTGGAACGCGCACATCCGCGTCTACCGCAACGTGCCGGAGCAGCTCATCTACCCGATCCGGGGCATGTACCTCGAAGCGATCGACCGGGCCGACAAGCACATCTACATCACGCAGGCCTACTTCATCCCCGACCAGGAGATCGTCGACAACCTGGTCGCGGCCGCCCAGCGGGGGGTGGAGGTGCACGTCCTGATGCCGGAGCGGTCCAACCACGTCATCGCGGACTGGCTGGCGCGCAACCGCTACTCCGCCCTCCTGCGCGGCGGGGTGCAGCTGTGGCTGTTCCAGGACGCGATGGTGCACGCCAAGACCGCCACGATCGACGGCCGGTGGAGCACAGTGGGGACCGCGAACATCGACCGGGTGAGCCTCACCGGCAACTACGAGATCAATGTGGAGATCATCGACTCCGGTGTCGCTGCCCATCTCGAACAGGTCTTCGCCAACGACCGGGGCAACGCTCGGCCGCTGACCGCGGAGGAGTGGAGCGGGCGGCCCGTCTGGGTCCGGTTCGGCGAGATCCTCCTGGCCCCACTGCGGCCGCTGATGTGAGGACGCTCTCCGCGGACCGGGATCTTCTCCCGTTCCGCGTTTTGCCCGGCCGGAAACCGTTCTTTCCGTGGTCGTCCCCGGTGTCCTTGCCATGAGCGGTGACACGGGGATCCGGCCGTTCCGCGCCGGCATCCCCAGGCCGGTCCCGACGACCTGAAGGACCTGATCGCGCCGCCGGTGGGCGGGACCGCCCGGGAAAGGCGCCGTTCCGGGTCACCGCCCTGATGGGCGGTCGCGGGAGGCCTCCCCGGTGCGCGGCGGCGGGGGGCCGCCCCCGAACTTCCGGGTGCTGCGGGGCGCGGCGTAGGGCTCCTGGTCGGAGGGCTGCCCGGCCGCGATGTTGCGCCCCCGCTGCAACTCGGCGTCGAACTCCACGCCGAGCAGTACGGCGATGTTGGAGATCCACAGCCAGACGAGGAAGATGACCGCTCCGGCGAGGGTCCCGTAGGTTTCGTTGTAGTTGCCGAAGTTGGCCACGTAGAAGGCGAACGCCGCGGACGCCGCCAGCCACAGCAGTACCGCCAGCACGCTGCCCGGAGTGAGCCAGCGGAAGCCCGGCTGCTTGACGTTGGGCGCCGCCCAGTAGAGCAGCGCGAGGACCAGGATCACGACCAGTACGATCACCGGCCACTTGGCGATGTCCCAGATCCGTACCGCGGTGTCGCCCAGACCGATGAACCCGGCCGCCCACCCGGCCAGTCCGCCGGTGAACACGACGGCGACCGCGCTGAGCCCCAGCAGGATCACCACCGCGGCCGTTGTCCCCAGCCGCACTGGCAGGGTGATCCAGAACGGGCGTCCCTCCGGCATGTCGTACACGACGTTGGAGGCGCGCATGAAGACGGCCACGTAGCCGGAGGCCGACCACAGGGCCACCGCGAGCCCCAGAACGAAGGCGATACCGGCACCCTGCCCGTTCTGCAGATTGGTCAGAGCCGCGGTCAGGGTCTCCTGCACCGGCCCGGGAGCGACCCGGCCGAGGCCCTCGACCAGCGGCCGGATCGCCGCGTCGCCGAACAGGCCGAGCAGCGACACCAGCGCGAGCAGTGCCGGGAAGAGCGACAGCACCCCGTAGTACGTCAGGGCCGCCGCCCAGTCGGTCAGATTGTCCTCGTTGAACTCCTTGACGGTGCGTTTGAGTACCCCGGTCCACGACCGACTGCCGAGGTCGGTCAGCTCGTCGGGAGCGGCGTTGTCACTGGGACGGCTCCTGTGCCGGCCGCCCTCCCGCTGGTCCTCGTGTCGTGTCACCGTTCCCACCTCCGCCGTGCGAACGAGGGGCCGTCCCACGCTCCGCCACGCGTTCGGGCGGGCTCTGATGACCAGGGGCGCCGCCGTGATTACCCGCTGGCGGTCTCCCGGATGCGCGACCCGGTGGTCCACGCGGTACCGCCGGTTCTCAGCAGTCCCGCAGCCAGTTGCGCCGGCTCGTCCGCCTCCGCCGTGAGGCCCCGGACCTGGCCGCCCGCCTCACCGGCCTGCTCATCGAGCCGCCGTGCGCCCTGTTCCGCCGCGTCCTGCGGAACACGAAGGCGGCCAGCGCACCCGCGCCGAAGGCGGCGAGGCCGACCGTGACCGGGGTGCCGGCGGTGCGGTGCGCCGCTTCCTCCGGCCCGGACGCCGCCGCGTCCTCCGTCTCCCCGGTGTTCTCCTGATCCGGTACAGCGGGCTCCAAGGCGCCGCCCATCATCCGCTCGCGCAGGCGGCGTACCGAGCTCCACATCTGCTCGGCACGCCGGCGCGCGGTGCGCTGCGGGCTCGTGCGGTCCGCGAGCCGGTCGACGTCGCGGCTCAGCTCGGCGCGTGTCCGGTCGATGTCGCTTCTTATCTCGTCGGGTGGCGTGCCCATTGCGCGTCTTCCTTCAGCGTCTCAATGGTCTGCTTGGGCGTTGGCGATACGTTTCGCATCCGGCCGCGTCCCACGAGGAACAGCACCGCGCCGATTACGGCCCACACGGCGGCGACCACCAGCGCCGACCAGCCCAGGGCGATCACCTCGGCCAGGCCGAACACAGCCGCCAGGCTCAGCAGCACCAGGACCATGTAGCCGGCGAACCCGGCACCGCTCAGCAGGCCGGCCGCCTTGCCCGCCTTGGCGGCCTCCTCGCGGATCTCCGCCTTGGCCAGGGCCATTTCCTGGCGGAGCAGTCTCTGCACGTCCTCGATCACATCGGTGACGAGATCGCCGAGCGAATCGTCCTGTTCTTCGGTACGGGGCGGACGCTCATTCTCCGGAGGTCTGGGATGTGGAGTGGACACCTGTTTCACCTCGCAGCACTGCGACGGGATCTCCGATCCGGGCGCTCCCGCGGCACCCCAGCGGTCGCCAGGCCTGTGTCCGGCTGTTCCGCGGTCTCTTGGTGTGTGACGGCACGAGCCCTCGACCGGGACCTCCTCACGCGCTTTGCTCACTATGGCCGTCCGGCTACCCACCGTCCCCGTGTTGATTCGCGCGGACCGCGATTAAATGGCGCCCTGACATGCCGCCGCCCCGCCTCCCAGCCAGTCGGGAGACGGGGCGGCGGGTTCCAGCGGTGTCAGTCGGGGTCGGAACGTGCCGCCTCCGGCTCCGCCTCGCGCTCCGGCCGCAGCGCCTCGTTGCCCGGAACGTCGGGGTCCTTCCGCAGGGAGCTGACCAGCGCGGCCATCATGAGGAACGACATGATGAAGAACGGCAGTCCCATCACGGTGATGACCTCGGCCAGGGCGTCCAGCGCGGCCGCCCCGGCACCGCCGACCAAGGCGAGCGCCACCAGGCCCTCCAGGATCGCCCAGAAAACGCGCTGGCGCGTGGGCGGCAGCACATGCTGGTCTCCGGTGCACATCATGTCGATGACCAGGGAGGCCGAGTCCGAGGAGGTGATGAAGAAGATCGCGACGATCACCACCGCGACGGCCGCGATCACGGTCCCGAGGGTCTCGGGGATCGGGAAGTGCTGCAGGAAGACGAACAGCGCACCGGGGATGTCCCCCTCCTCAACGACCGGGGTGACCAGCACTCCCGGATCGGCCCGCTCGATGTCGAAGGCGGCCAGCCCGAAGATGCTGAACCAGATCACGCTGAACAAAGTGGGCAGGCCCAGCACCCCGGCCACGAACTCCCGGATCGTGCGCCCCTTGGAGATGCGGGCGATGAAGATCCCGATGAACGGCGCCCACGTGATGGTCCAGGCCCAGTAGAACACCGTCCAGCCGTCCTGCCACCCGGTGTCGGCGTAGGTGTCGTTCCAGAACCCGAGCGCGACGATGTTGGCGAGGTAGTCCCCGGTCTGCTCGACCACGCCCTTGGCGAGGAACAGCGTCGACCCGGCGACGAACACGAAGACCAGCAGCGCGATCGCCATCAGGATGTTGATGTTGGACAGCCGCTTGATGCCCTTGTCCAGGCCGAGTGCCACAGAGATGATCGCGATCGCGGTGATGACGACGATGATGGCGAGCTGGTTGACCAGGGTGAGTGGGTTGTCGGGATCGGTCGGCAGGGCGAACAGGTTCGCCAGCCCGCTGTTGATCTGCGCCGAGCCCAGACCGATGGACACCGACAGGCCGAACAGGGTGCCCAGGATCGTGGTGACGTCGATGATCCGGCCTATGGGGCCGTGGATCCGCTCACCGAGGAAGGGGTGGAAGATCGAACTGACCCGCATCGGCAGCCCGCGCTTGAAGATGAAGTAGGCGAAGGCGAGCGCGGGCAGGGTGAAGATCGCCCAGGTGTGCAGGGCGAAGTGGTAGTTGGTGAAGGTGATCGCCTGCTTGGCCGCCGCCGAGGTCTGGGCGAAGTCCTCCTCTCCCATTCCGAGCGGGGTCCGCGGCGGGTTGGCGTAGTGGTTGATCGGTTCCGCTACGCCCCAGAACATCAGGATGGTGCCGATGCCCGCGGCGAAGAGCATCGCGAACCAGGCCCAGTTGCTGTACTCCGGACGCGAGTCGCGCCCGCCGAGACGCACACTGCCGAAGCGGCTCATCGCGATCCAGAGGAGGAAGCCCAGGAAGACGGTGACCCCGAGGATGTAGAACCAGCTGAGGGTCGAGAGGATGACCTCCGTCATCCTGCTGAAGATCCCATTCACCTGGTCGGTGAAGAGGATCGTTCCAACGACGAATACGATCGCTAGCAGAGCGGAACTGAAAAAAATCTGTGAATTGGTGCGCAGGCCGAACCTGCGGGCGAGGTCGTCTAGCATCGCGGCTCCCGTTTTTCGGTGGCGATCGATTCGTTTAACTCACCCTGATCGAAGTGGGCCCTCCTGCCCATTGAGCGGATATCAGGACCGGCGGGGCCGGTGTTTCGCTCGATCCGTCCACGTGTCCTGGGAGCCCCGGTGCCTCCACGGTTCTGTAGGGGATGGGCCGGCGGTGGCGGTCCGGCCGGGATCTGCGGGAACGAGCATGGAACTCAAGATGAGTCGGGAAGTTAGTGGTGTTGACCCTGATTGTCAACAATCTTGCGTTGTTGTCATATTGAGATTCCGTTGAGATGTTTTGCGTGTCTCCTCGCTTCCTCAGGTCGAACGTTCCCCGCGCGAGCACCGCGATTGGCGCGCAACCGGCGGCCCGCCCGAGTGCGCCGCCCGCGCGGCACGGGTTATGTTCAATATTCTCAGAATGCCGTGTTCCCCGCCGGTGGAGCCGGCCGGGTTTTCCGCGACCGCTATCGGACAACCGCGGGGTTTCCACGGGCTTCCCGGTCGCCGCAGACCGGTCGGTCCGCTCCTCAGTCCAGGAGGATCGCGATGAACACGAGCACCGGCACGGTGAGGAAGGTGGAGACGAGAATCGACTCCCGTACCATCCGCATCGCCGTCCGGTAACGCGACGCGTACGTGAAGAGGTTCTGGGCGGCGGGCAGGGCGGCGATGACCACGACCGAGAAGAGCGCCGCGCCCTGCAGGCCGAAGACTCCGGCACCGACCGCCCACGCGACCAGCGGCTGGCCCAGCGACTTCAGCGCCACCGACAGCAGGACCAGGGTCCGCTCGGGGCCGCGCCCGGGGAACACGCTGCCGTTCAGAGAGATGCCGAACGCCAGCAGCACCGCCGGGACGGACATCGACCGACGAGCTCGAAGGGCTGCATGAGCGGGGCGGGCGGTGTCCAGCCGGTCGCGGCGATCGCGATCCCGGCCAGTGACGCGACGACGACGGGGTTGCGGAAGGGCATGGTCACGATGCGCAGTACCCCGGAACGATCATCCGGGCCGCGGCCGGCCAGGTCGAGGACCGCCAGGGCGATCGGCGTGAACACCAGGTGCTGGAGCAGCAGCACGGGTGCGATCAGGGACGCGTCGCCGAGCACGTAGACGGCGATGGGGATGCCCAGGTTGCCGGAGTTGACGTAGCTGGAACACAGCGCGCCCATGGTGGTGGGCCCCACCCCCCATCGGCGCGCGGCCCCGATGGCGACGAAGAGCAGGGCTGTCGTGGTCATGCCGATCCCGGTGACCAGGAGTGGGATCGACAGCAGGGCGGAGAGGTCGGCGCCGGAGAGGATCTCGAAGAGCAGGGCGGGGGTGGCGACGTAGAAGGCCAGCTTGGTGAGGACCTCTCGGCCGTTGTGCCCGAGGGAGTCGCGCCAGCCCAGGACGTACCCGACCGCGACGATGCTGGCGATCACACCGAAGCCGGTGATGACCCCGCTCATGGACCACCCCCAGGGAAAACGCTTACTCGGCATGTGACCGGCTGACTGTATCCAAGCGGAGCCTCCGGCCGACACGCTCCGGGCCGCCTCTCGTCTCCGGGGCGGCGGGGGCGCGTCGATCGGTTTCTCCCTTCTGATCAGGAGCGATCGCGGGCTTCTCAAGCCGGTCGGGGCGGCGGTGCGCGGCGATAAAGGTGACGAAACCGACATTCTGTCGCGGCGCTTCGGTCGCTCGCCGCCGCGGGGGTGCGACGACCGGCTCCGCCGGTTCGGGCGGAATGGAGCCGTTTCCGCCGGTATCCGGCCGATTCGATTCGTTCGCCCGGAGGAACGGTGCTTTGCCTGGTGGGCGGCGTGTGTTCAGATAGAGGTGACGCAGCTCACGCAAGTGCTTCGGGGGGACACATGCACGCTGTACGGGTCCACGAGTACAATCGGCGGCCGTCCATCGACGAGGTCCCCGATCCGGAGATCACCGAGCCGCTGGACGTCCTGGTCGAGATGAACGCCGCCGGGGTGTGCCGTACCGACCTCCACATCATCGAAGGCCAGTGGGCCGCCAAGAGCGGGGTACGGCTGCCGTACATCATCGGCCACGAGAACGCGGGGACCGTCCTCGAAACCGGGTCGGCGGTGAGCCACGTCCACGCGGGCGACACCGTGATCCTGCACCCGCTCGTCACCTGCGGCCTGTGCCGGGCCTGCCGGGCCGGCGACGACGTCCACTGCGTGAACTCCCTCTTTCCCGGCATCGACACCGACGGCGGAATGGCCGAGCTGCTGCGCACCAACGCCCGCGCCTGCGTCAAACTCGCCCCCGGACTCGCGCCCGCACAGGTCGCGGCGCTGGCCGACGCCGGGCTCACCGCCTATCACGCCGTTCGCAAGGCCGTCCCGCTGCTGTATCCGGGCACGCACGTGGTTCTCATCGGCGCCGGAGGCCTTGGCCACATCGGCCTGCAGTCGCTCATCGCCCTGACCCCCGCCGAGATCACCGTTGTGGACCGGTCGGAGGAGGCGCTGCGGGTCGCCACCGAACTGGGCGCCCACAACACCATCGCCGCCGACGGTACGCAGGTGGAGGCGGTCAAGGACATCACCGGCGGCAAGGGGGCGCACGTCGTGCTCGACTTCGTCGGTGAGGGCGGTACCGAGAAGGACGGGGTGGAGATGACCCGCGACGCGGGGAGCTACTTCGTCATCGGCTACGGCGGCGCGCTCGACATCCCCACCATCGACATCATCTCCCGCGAGATCAACATCATCGGCAATCTCGTCGGTTCCTACACCGATCTGGAGGAGCTGATGGCGCTGGCCGCACAGGGGAAAGTGCGGCTGAGGACGACGACCTACCCCCTGGACGCCGCGCTCGACGCCCTGGACGACCTGGACCAGGGGCGGATACCGGGCGGACGGGCCATCCTCGAACCCGTCAAGCGCTGAACCGGGAGGCCCATCGCCCCACCCGCACACCAATGACGCTTCAACGGAGGCCGACATGTACGAGAAGGACGGGGAACGCTACTTCGTCGTCGACGGACACATCCACTTCTGGGACGGAACGCCCGCCAACCAGGCCAACCGCTACGGAGAGGGCTTCCTCAACTGCTTCTACGACTACCACCGAAACCTCAGCCCCGACCACGCCGTGTGGGACCTGGAGCACTTCCAGCGGCAGAGCGAGGAGGACCTCCTCCACGACCTGTTCGAGGTCGGCTACGTGGACAAGGCGATCTTCCAGCCCACCTACCTCACCGACTTCTTCATCAACGGCTTCAACACGACCGAGCAGGACGGGGCGCTGGCCGAGAAGCATCCGGACAGGTTCATCGTCAACGGTTCGTTCGATCCCCGCGACGGCGAGGGCGGGCTCGCCGAGCTGGAGCGGCTGGCCGAGCGGTGGAGCCTCAAAGGAGTCAAGCTCTACACGGCCGAGTGGAAGGGTACCTCCAAGGGGTGGAAGCTGTCCGACCCGTGGTCCTACCGCTACCTGGAGAAGTGCCAGGAGCTGGGCATCCGCAACATCCACGTGCACAAGGGGCCGACGATCTACCCGCTCAACCGCGACGCCTTCGACGTGGCCGACGTCGACGACGCGGCATCGGCTTTCCCCGAGCTCACCTTCATCGTCGAGCACGTCGGCCTGCCGAGGCTGGAGGACTTCTGCTGGATCGCCACGCAGGAGCCCAACGTGTACGGGGGACTGGCGGTCGCGATGCCGTTCATCCACACGCGGCCCCGCTACTTCGCCCAGATCATCGGGGAACTGCTGTACTGGCTGGACGAGAACCGGATCACCTTCGCCAGCGACTACGCCATCTGGACACCGAAGTGGCTGGTGGAGGCGTTCGCGGACTTCCAGATCCCCGAGGACATGCAGGGCGAGTACGGGGCGCTGACCCCCGACATCAAGCGCAAGATCCTCGGGTTGAACCTCGCCCGGCTCTACGACATCGACGTCCCGCCCGGTCTCGGCCTCGCTGTCCCGGAGCAGCGCGACACCTCACCGGTCGTGGCCGCCGACCGCAACGAGGCGGTGCTGGGATGACGCGGACACGACCGCGGCCGGCCGTTCCGGTCTCCGCTGTGTGGCGGGCACTGGGCACGGTGCGCGACCCCGAGCTCGACGAGCCCATCACCGACCTCGGGTTCGTGGCCGACGCCGGGGTGGCCGACGACGGAACGGCCACCGCCGACCTGCGGCTGCCGACCTACTTCTGCGCGCCGAACTTCGCCTTCCTCATGGTGGCCGACGCCGACGACGCGCTGCGCGCCCTGCCCGGCGTCTCGGATGTCCGGGTGCGGCTGCTCGACCACTTCGCGTCCGAGGAGATCAACGGGGGCGTCGCGGCCGGCCGCGGATTCGGGGCGGCGTTTCCCGATCTGGCGGAGGGCGAGCTGGCGGAGCTGCGCCTGGCCTTCCGGCGCAAGGCGCACGCGGCCTGCCAGGAGCGGGTCGCCACCGCGCTGCTGGCCTCCGGCGCCGACCACGCGGAGCTGCTGCGGCTGCGGCTGGGAGACGCGGCCGGCCGGGTGGACGGCGGTGAGCTGGAGCGGCTGCGGCGCAGGCGCCGCGACCTCGCCCTGCCCGCGAGGGAGGAGGCCCCGCTGCTGGTCGACGACGAGGGCGCTCCCCTCACCCTGGAGGAGCTGCCGGCGCGGCTGCGTTTCGCCCGCACGACCCGTATCAGCATCGAGGGCAACGCCGGCTGGTGCCGGGGGCTGCTGCGCACCCGCTACGGGGCCGCGGAGGACGCCCGGGAAACAGCCGGCTGAGTCCCGCTTCCGCAACGGGAGTCCGCGCACTGATCGACCGGGCCTCACGCCGGCCGGGGCGCGCTCCCGGGGGCGACCGGACACGGCCGTGGGCTCGCACAATGCGGCCGCACTCTTTCCCGCGGCTGGCGGTCGCCGGGGTTCATGCGGCGGCGAGCAGGTGCGGGGCGGCGATCGCCGCCGCGGCGGTGCCCGCGGCGGCGGCCAGCACCACGCCGGCGAACCCGGTGCGGAGCGGTTTCGCGGGGACCTTCTCGGCGAGGCGCCCGGCCACCAGTGAGGCGGCCATGGCCGCCGCGGTGAAGAACACGATGACGGTGTAGTCGAGATCGGCGGCCGCGCCTGCGTGGGCGGCCAGGCCGGAAGCGGCGTTGATGACCACCACGGCCAGGGAGGTGGCGACAGCCTCGGTGGTGGTCAGACCGAGCAGCAGGATGAGAGCGGGGACGATGACGAATCCGCCGCCGACGCCGAACATGCCGGTGAGGAATCCGACGGCCGCGCCGGTGGCGAGCGCTTTGGGAAGGCATCTGCGCCAGTTCACCGTGCCGGCTCGAGTGCGGCACGCGCCGCTGTGATCGGTCCGGTCGCCCAGCATGCGGAGGGCGACGGCGACCATGAGCGCGGCGAAACCGAGCATGAGCCAGCGTTCGGGAAGCAGCCGACCGAGCGCGGTGCCGGCGAAGGCCGCGGGGACGCCGGCGGCGCCGAAGACCAGGGCGACAGGCCAGCGGACGACGTGCCGGCGCAGCCGGGGGAGCAGGCCCGCCAGGGCGGACGCGCCCACCACGACGAGGGAGGCGGGGATGGCGGCGTGCAGCGGCAGCCCGACGCCGAAGACCAGGGCCGGGACGGCGAGGATGGCTCCGCCCGCCCCGAGCAGACCGAGCAGGAGACCGATCAACAGGCCGAACAGTATCGCCGTCGCCATGCTCTAGCTACTCCCCTCATCGTGGCCGGCGGTTCCGCTCAGGTACGTGCCGTGGGCGCGGGTTCGGTCAGCGCGGAGAGCGTGGCCGGTGCGTCGCACTGGCGGACGCGGTTCCACGGCAGCAGCGACAGCACGCGGGCCATGGCGCAGGTGTCGGTGACGGCCGCGAAGATCAGGCCGGCGCCCACAAAAGCGGCGATCCACTTGAGTGGCGCAAAGGCGAGGCTGGCCACCACGGTGAGCAGTACGATCGCACCGGCCGCCAACCGGACCTGGCGCTCCATCGCCCAAGTGCCTCGACCGCGCTTGAGCGGTGCGCCCGCGCTCTCCCAGTCCGAGATCCCGCCCTGCAGCACATGGATCCGCCCCAGTCCGGAGGCGGCGAGCAGTTGCCGGGCCTGTTCGGCGCGCGTGCCCGACCGGCACACCAGCACTACCGGATCGGCGTGTTCGGCGCTCAGCTCCCGCCGGTGCTCGCGCAGCAGCTCGATAGGTACGTTGGAGGAGCCGGGGATGTGCGCGGCGGCGAACTCGCGGGGGGTGCGCACGTCGATCAACCGGACGCGGGGGTCGGCCTCCTGGAGGGCGCGGACGCGGGCGGCGTCCATACCGACCGCTTCGGCATGGTCCATTGCGTGCTTCCTCATTGCGTTGGAACGGTCCTTCCTGCCTTTGGGGCGTGGAACGGTCATGCGGTGGCCGCCATGGTGACGCCCTTGTCGGCCGCGGTGCCGAAGATGTCGTCGATGAGTACGACGCTGCGGCCGGCACCGGCCAGCAACGAGGCCGCCGCGGCGGCGCGGTAGCCGCTCCCGCAGTGCACCCACACGGTCCCCTCGGGAACCTCACCGAGGCGGCGGGGCAGGTCCGGTAGCGGGATGTGCACCGCTCCAACGATGTGGGAGTCGTTCCACTCGTTGTTCAACCGCACGTCCAGCAGCACATCGGGGGCGGGAAGACCGCCGCGGGCGGTCCCGTCCAGGGCCGCGGCCACATCGGCGAAGTCGGCGGTCGCCATGGTGCGCACCTGCCCCTCCGCGGCCGCGAGCTCCTCGGGGGCGCCGACCGCCGCCGCGGCGACGCGGTCGATGCCGATGCGCACCAGCTCCCGCTGGGCCTGGGCGACCTGTTCGCGGGTCTCGCCGAGGAGCGTGATGGGGGCGCCCCAATCGATCATCCACCCCAGCCAGGTCGCCATGGGTCCGTCCAGGCCCAGGCTCACGGTGCCCGCCAGGTGCGTCTCGACGTAGGCCTTGCGGGTGCGCAGGTCCACGACCCATTCGCCGTCGTCCAGCCGGCGGCGCAGTTGATCGGGGTTGGCTATGGCGGGGAGGCGCAGGTCCACCGGCTCGGGTCCGGCGAGGTTTCGCACCCCCATGTGGGCGTAGTAGGCGGGGTAGGTGTCCAGGCCCGACAGCGTCTGGGTGACGAACTCGTCGGCGGCCAGCCGCAGCGCCGGGTTGATCTCCTTCTCCCGGCCCAGAGTGGAGGCGTCGCCGGAGGCCGGGGAGGCCGAGCAGAAGCTGCCGAAGCCGTGGGTGGGCCATATCCGGACACCGTCGGGCAGCAGGTCGGCCAGCTTGTGCGCGGAGGCATGCTGGTCGCGGGCCAGCTCCTCGGCGTGCTCCTGGCCGAGCAGGTCGGTGCGCCCGGTGGTGCCGAACAGCAGCGACCCCCCGGTGAACACCCCTTCGGGGCCTTCGGGACCTTCCACGACGTAGCAGAGGTGGTGGAAGGTGTGGCCCGGGGTGGCGACGGCGCGCAGCCGCATCCGCGGCGAGACCTCGACGAGGTCGCCGTCAGTCAGCGGCACCCGCTTGAAGGGCACCTCGTCGGCGGCCGCCACCCCGTAGGCGGCCCCGGTCAGCCGGGACAGTTCCAGCCCGCCGGAGACGTAGTCGTTGTGGACGTGGGTCTCCAGCACGTGGGTGATGCGCACGCCCAGCCGCCCCGCCAGGGCCAGGACGCGGTCGACGTCGCGCTGCGGGTCGACCACCGCCGCGACCTCGCCGTCGGCGGCCAAATAGCTGCGGTCGCCCAGCGAGGAGGTCTCGATTACGTGCACGCCGATGTGGGAAGTCACCGCGATCGTTCTCCTCGGTCCGTCGTGTCCGTGTTCTCGGTCGTTCCGTTGACCGGCGGGCCTCGGCCCGGCCGCTGGTCCCCTACCGGGGAGTCACTCAAGGTCGTTCTTCGCTTCCTTTCAGTGTGAGACCCTGGGGGTATATAGCAGACAAAAAATATGCGCGGCACAGAGGCGTCCGGTGCTGCGCGACCTTCAGCTCAGGGAGAGGAAAAGCTTCTCCAGTTCCTGCTCGGTCATCGGGGGCTCCTCCCCGCGCTCACGGGCGGCCTGGCAATGCCGCATCCCGCTGGCGACGATCTTGAAACCGGCACGGTCGAGCGCGCGCGAGACCGCCGCGAGCTGGGTGAGCACCGCGGCGCAGTCCTCGCCCTCCTCGATCATCGACACCACGCCGGCCAGTTGGCCCTGGGCGCGGCGCAGCCGGGTGAGCGCATCGCCCACGAGCGCCGGAGTCATCTCCATACCTCACCGCCTCTCAGTGTCCTCCAGCATACCTCCCCCTGTATGTATTCCGCCCCGGAACGGCACCGAGCCGGGCCCCGTGTCCGCGGCGGCAGCGGGGTCGCCTCCGTGCGGCGAGCACGGCTGCGGCGCTATGGTGCGCTTCCCGGCTCGGTGGTGGCGGTGTCCGGCGGCTGCTCGCCGAGTGTCGGCGGCATGCCGGCCTCCGCCAGCCTCGCTCTGAGCTCCTCGATCTTCCGGGAGAGTGTGACCACTTGTGCCTCCAGGCGGCGCACCCGGTCCTCCAGCTCGGCGATCTCCGGCTGCCCGTACCATTTGTCGATCTGGCGCATCGCGCTCCCCCTTGCGATCGGTCATGGCTTCGGTATGACGTCGGGTCATTGTGAGGGGAGGTCGACGACGCTGCCCGTGATGGCGCCGCCGTCGATCACGAACTCGCACCCCGTCGAATAGGTCGCCTGGGTGACGAGGAAGTAGACCATGCGGGCGACCTCCTCGGGAGTACCGGACCGCGGCAAGGGCTGTCCGGCCGTGGCGGAGTCGTCCATCTCGGCGGTCATGGGCGTGCGGATCGGCCCGGGGCGGACCGAGCACACGCGGATACCGTCCGCGGCGAACTCGAGCGCCGCCGTCTTGGTCAGCCCCCGGACGGCCCACTTTCTGGCGACATAGGCGCCGATGTCGGCATAGCCCTGCATGCCCGCGGTCGAGGACATCTTGACGGCGCTGCCCGCCCCTGAGCGGCGCAGCGCAGGGAGCGCGGCGCGCATGCCCAGCCAGGTGCCGAACAGGTTCGCATCGAGAACCCGGTGGAAGTCCTGCGCGGACTGCGTCTCGATCGATCCGACGGTGAGGACGCCCGCGTTGTTCACCAGTGCCGTCAGCGGTCCGGCCGCGGCCACCGCGTTCGCCCAATCTTCGGCGCTCCGCACGTCCAGGTGGACGAATCTCGCCTGCTGGGCCAGCTCCTTCGCGAGCTGCTCGCCCTCCGTGTCGAGGACATCGGCGACGACCACGGACATACCCACCTCGCAAAAGTCCGCGCCACCGCCGCGCCGATGCCGCGCGCGCCTCCCGTCACCAGTGCCGTCGCTGTGTCCTGCTCCGTCATGAGCGACTCCATCCGTCCGGTTCCCTACCATCAACCCTCCTAGCCGCCGGGTCTCGCGTACAGTGCCCTCGGACCCGAAGCGGGCGGACCTTCGTGCCGGGCGCGCGTGACCATGGGTCGACGCCGCGGCCGCGGGGTCAGTCGCGCCGTGACGTGGCCGGGCGGCCGATCGGCCCGTCCACATGCTGCGACAGCCGCGTCCGTACCCGTGTGTACTACTCGTGCAGGGGCCGGCTCCATTCGACGGTGGT
>NZ_LAJC01000036.1 GCF_000981225.1 Allosalinactinospora lopnorensis | reverse complement strand
AATATGGCCTTCTCCCAGGCGCCGCGGTTGTCCTCGGCGACGGATTTCAGGTCGTCGGCGATGAGGTCCGAGAACTCCCTCGCGGAGTCGTTGAAGAGCGCGTTCAGATCTCCGGATTTCCCGGTGATCCGCTCTATCAGGCCCGTGATCTTCTCGGAGCCGTTCCGCAGCCCCTCGACACTGGCATCGCACTCTTTCGGGGAGAATTGAGACACCGGCGCCCCTCCTAATCGAAAGTCCGGTCAGGACAGGCCCGGTCACCGGACCTGGGGCGGAAGCCCGCTGTTGATGTCGCGGGCGAGGTTCGATCCCGCATCCGAGTACTCGCTCCCGGTCTCGTCGTCGTTGTGGCCGGCCTGGCTGGCCCCCGACTTGATGTTGTTCGCGATCGACTGGCCGTGCTTCGAGACGTCGTGCATGTACTCCCCCTGTGAATCGAGGAACTTCTTCCAGCCCACGACGCCGGGGGCGTCACCGGAACTTCTCGATGCCGAGACCAGGATGTCCTCGAAGTCCGCTTCCAGGCCCGTGAATCCCGCCGCGTACTCTTCGGCGTCCGCCCCTTTTCGTAGGCGTCCTCGACGTTCACGCCGACTTCGTTGCCGCTCACAGTGCTTCTCCGTTTCTCGTCGGACCGGCTGAGGGGTTTTGGAAGGTGGAAACGCGATGCGCCGAAAGCGCTTGTCCCCGCCGAGCAGCAGAAGGTGAAGGATGTTCGGCTTTCGCCGCTATCGGTTGATCTGGCAAGCGGTAGCGCTACCACGCGGACCCCGTGGGGCGCGAACCGGTTCCGGAAGCGGTGCGTGGCCTCTCGTTGACCGGGTGACATGGTGCTATTAACGTCGTTCTCCGCGTGATCAGGGGGCTCACGCTGGTATTCACTTCACTGGCGCATATGTCCTGACCTGGTAGTTCGCGCGCATCCAGTGGTAAGGCCCTTGCTCACTCGAATCACTCGGAGGGAAACCCCATGGCCGATCACGTTGGTCTGACAGAAGCGGATGCCCTGTCAAGGGGCGGTGAGGATCTCGGTATCGAATCCGAAGGGCTGTATTCGCAGCTCAACAGTCTTATCCAGGACATGGACCGGGACGCGGACTCCCTCCAGGGCAACGCCCTGGCCAAGTTCCGCGAGGCGCGCAACGAGCTGACGACCCGCTTCGACGAGCTCATGACCTGGTACAGCAACAACGGGATCAAGCTGAACGAGGGCCAGAAGCAGGTCAACTGGACCGACTCTGAATCCGGTGACGATTTCGGTGGGACCGGCCGTGAGCTGGGCGGCCTCGCGCGGCCGATCAACGGCTGAGAGCTGGATGGCTTAGCCACCCGACCAGCGAGGACAGCAACGTCGAAGGGAGACAGGCGTGTCAGGCTACGAGGTGTACGGCAACGTCGGCGGGTTGCAGGAGCTCTCGGCCGACCAGCAGGGGCACCTGGCCCGGTTCCAGGGCATCATGGAGCAGATCAAGACCCAGTCCGAGACCACGGTGAACAAGTGGGAGGGCTCGGGAAACGAGCAGTTCAAGGCCAAGGCCGAGGAATTCGACAGCCAGTCCGCGTCGGTGAACAGCGCGTTCGCCAAGCTGATCGACGCCACCGACGGCGCGGCGCACAACTACGCCAAGCTGTCGAAGCACCCCAACAACCTGTTCTAGGCCCTCCAGCCCGTGTCCTCTCCGCCCTCTCCATCACCACCGCAGGCTCCGGCACCCCCTGATGCCGACCCGATGGTGCCGGAAGCGTTCCGCTTCACCCCCAACGCCGAGCAGTACCTGCTGCAGGCCGACGCCCTGCGCCGCCGCCAGTTGCGCGCGGCGCTGCTGTATGGCTCCAGCCGGTACTGGCGCCGCCGGCAGCGTGTCTGGCCGGCGGTGATCGGCGGTGTCATCCTCATCGCGATCATCTGCGGCGGGATCGCCGTGGCCTCGGCGTTTGAGAAGCAGCAGCAGATCAACGAGGAACGCCAGACAGGCCGCAACCTGGGGCCGGGGACCGGCGAACAGCCCTCCGGCCAGGGCGCCCCTGCCGGATGAGGACAGCGGCCGGATCCGGTCAGCGCCGAGCCGAGACCACACCCGTCAGTGCTCCGTGCCCAAGCGCGGGGCGGGCCACCGCGCTCAGACGAGGGAAAGAGAGCACAGAGATGTCCGGTGGAGAGCGTTCCACCGAATGGGCGCACGGTTTCCACTCCTTCGCCCTCGCCTACCGGGGCCGCCGCGCCCGGGTGTACCGGGCGGTCAGCGCGCACAGTGAGGCGACCGTCGCCCTGAAGGTGATGGAGGAGGAACAGGGCCTCCACGAGATCACCCGGCTGCGGGAGCTGGCAGGCGCCCGCGGGGTCGTGCCGTTGCTGGACATCGCGCGTGGTCTCGGGAGCGCCGGTGGCGGTCATGCCCTTCTACCCCGAGGGCTCCTACACCGACATCCTCGCCGCGAGCGGGGCGCTTCAGGTCCAGGAGGCCGTCCGCGTAGGGAGAGCCGTCACGGGGGCGCTGGCGGGGATACACGGCCAGGGGCGGCTGCACAACGAGGTCGTCCCCAGCAACGTCCTGCGTGCCGGCGGCACCGCCGTGCTCAGCGACTTCGGGGCGACCGCGGAGATCGGCGCCCCGCCGCCGAAGCTGCGGACCAGCTCTGAGCTGGTGTTCCACGCGCCGCCCGAGATCCTGCGCGGTACGCCCCACGGCCCCTCTCCCGACGTCTACCAGCTCGCCTCCACACTGTGGACACTGCTGGCCGGTCATCCCCCGTTCTCCGACGAGGGGAGCCCCGTCGATCCGCGGACCTACGCCCAGCTGGCGGTAAGGACCCCCGCACGACCCGTACCGCGTTCCGACGTGCCGCGGGAACTGAACGAGGTGCTGTTGCGGGCCCTGGCCAAAGATCCGGCCGAGCGCTACCCGACCCCGGGCGCGTTCGAGGCCGACCTGGAGCGCACCGGGATGCAGCAGCACGCATCGGAGGCCCCCGCGGCTCAGTGGCCGACCGGCCCCCGGACCGCGGGGCCCGCCGCGTCCCCGCCCCCGGCAGAGCCGGGGACCCCGGCCACCGGGCCGCAGGCACCGCCGCAGGATCCGAACACCACCGCGACGTCGCTGAGAGGGGGCATCAGGCGCCGCCGCCCGGAACCCGAGCCGCCGGCACCCCCGCCCTCGAAGCCCTGGCCCTGGGAGTCGCGGTCCCCGGATCCGGGGACGCCGGAGCCGTCCGGCCCCGGGCGCGCGGAACAGCGTCCTCCGGCCGCCGCGTCCCCCCCCCGACCGGAGGCCACCCCGCCCGCGGGCTCAAGCGGCCTCGGGTCGAACCCCAAGGACACCATCGGGCTCACGGCCGACCTGGTCGCACGGCTGTGCGGTGTCACGCTGAACAAGGACCTCTTCGCCCAGCGCGGCTGGTTCCGGCTGGAGAGGTGGACCGGCCGAGCGAACGCCCTGTCCCTGCCCGCTCTGGAGAGCGAGAAGGAGGACAGCCGCGAGGAGTGGCCCGATTACAGCGACCTCGCACCCGGCCGGGCACCCCGCTGGCGCCGGCACCTGCACATCGTGGCCGCTGTCGCGTCCATCATCGTTGTCGCCGGCGCCACGGCGGTGACGGCGGCCGTGCACCCCGGGCCGGGACTGAACGGGGAAGGTTCGCAGCCGCTGTCCGTGGCCGCCGCGGCGGACCAGGAGGGCGAGGACGGCGGCGGATCGGGCGGCAGCGGTGGCGCGGAGCCGGAGGAGCAGGCCGGCCCGGACCCGTCGCCGGCCTCCGAGGAGCCACCGGACGTCCCCGAACCCGGCGAGGTACGGCTGGAGGACAGCCTCAGCAGCGTACAGGTGCGCTGGACAGACAACTCCGGAGGGACGGCCAGCTACTTCGTGGTCGGGGGCATAGCCGACCACGACCCCGCGACCCTGGCCAGGACCGGCCCCGGAGCCGAGGTCGCCCAGGTGACCACGGACGACACCGTGGCCGAGTACTGCTTCACCGTCGTGGCCGTCGACGGCGGCTCCGCGTCCGCTCCCGAAGTGTGCACCGAACGCGCGGCCGCGCGCCGAGGCCGAACGGGAACGCGAGGAGCGGGAGCGGGAGGAAGAGGAGGTGGCAGAGGAAGAAGAGGAGGAGGCGGAGGAGGAGTCCGAATAGCGTCTTCGCGCGGCCGGTGGGAGCCGGTCGCTCTCCTTTTTCCTTCCACAGCGGGTCCGCGCAGGTTGCCATCGACGTGAGCGTGCCCAAGGGGAGAAGACCTCCTTGAGGCGGTCCCCCGACGATCGTATCCCCAGGCTCCGGACATCCCGGCGAGCGCATGTCGCGGCCGCCGCGACCCGCGCCGGTTCCCTGATCTCCTCCCGCGCCGTCGCAGGGCACCGCGGTCGTTGGGGAGCGCACCGCCCGGCATGCGCCGAGGGTCCGCGACGCTGAGGACAGTGGAAGGGCGGCCCCGCTGACCGAGCGCGGATCCGCCTTTCCGGGGAGCGGCCTCCGTCTTTCGGAGGGTATGAAATCCAGCCTCATGGCGGATACCCGCCGCGGTGCGCACCGGGTTAGCTTCGGGGCGTGCCGATCACCGCGGCGGCGCCGTCGACCCCCACATCGACCTTTCTCCCGGCCGGTGAGCAGAAGCGTGTGACACTCCCTTGCCCCGAGCACGCTCTGCCCCTCCCCACACCGGCCCATGGGCGGCGCCGCCGCGGTGTCGGTCCGAGCGCTCCCCTCCGACGGGGAGCGCACCGGGGTCGTCGAGCCCGACCTGACCTACGACGCCGAGTCCTACGTCTGCGGGAACGGGGTCAGCGGCGAGGGCGCGAACGTGGACGCTTGCGCGGGCGACAGCGGAGGGCCGCTGGTGATCGACGACAGGCCGGCCGGGGTGGTGTCCTTCAGCGTGCAGGAGTGCCAGGAGGACGGCGGTCTGGGCTTCTACACCAGGGTGACCACCTTCGCCGATGAGGTCGCGGAGCAGGTCGGTGGGCAGATCGACCCCTGATCACCACAAGCCGGAGACGGGATTCGCGGCGGGCCGGGAACATCCGGACCGCCGCGCTGCTGCGGTCGACGGCGCTTCGTGCGCGGGCGACGCCTAATGGCGTGCGGCCGGCGCCGAGATCAGGCGGGGGCGAGGTCCAGGGCGTGACGGTCGCGCTCGGCGCTCCAGCGGAAGGGACGGAGGCGGGCGGCGGCACCGGCGGGATCGCTGGCGGGATGGGTGACCGTCATGCCGAAGAGATCGTTCCAGTAGAACTTGCCGTCACGGCACCAGACGTTGATCCCGCAGCGCACCGACATCACGGCGAGGTCCGTCGAACCGGCGCGGTACATCGGGCGTGCTGCCACGGAGATCAACTCGTCCCAGAGAGCCGAGATCGCACGCTCGGCGCAGAAGGCGTGACGCGGCCGGTGCTTGCCCCGGCTCGCCAGGGCGGATTTCACGCGGCAGGACCGAGGGTTGTTCAGGCGCCAGTGGCTCAAGGACATCTCCTACTGTTCGGAGGGACCGGCGGTGGGGGCGCCGCCCCGTCGATGTGACCACGCTGGCGCGGCCCAAAGCGGGACCGTACCGCTCCGGCGCCGTTTGAGAGAGGGGAAGGCGCCGTGGGGGACGGTGGTCCGGAATCTCCACAAAGATTGAGGTAATGAGGCAACTAGGTGGGTCGTTACCTCACAGTTATTCTTTGCGTTCCGGATCGTAGCAGCAATGGCCCCCTAGGGGGAGAGTTCGTCGGATGTAGTGCACGTCACAGAGCGGAACGTGGCCAGGGGGCGGATGCGGTGCCGTTGCCGCAGTTCAGAGTGCGTCTTTAGTAGTCCTGTCCGCTTCGGCGGGTGGCCTGAATCGGTCAGTGGAACCCTGATTCGCTTGTTAGGGGTTTCGTTGAAACGGATTCCGTGTCGAAAAGGCCTAATATCCAACGTGGTTAAAAAATCACTACCAGAGATTCGTTTGTGACTGAGTGTGTTTTCTCGTTTTCAAGGCGCCTTTCATGCCGTGCCGGAGGCCGGCGTGCCCTCTTCGGTCGGTGATGTGTCCATCGCGGGGGCGTAAGAGGAATCACAGCAGTCTCCGGTCATGTCGGCATTAGCATAGATACGACATGGATACGAAGCTGTCCGCAACGGACCGTGCCTACCGGTACACCAAGGACGCCATCCTCACCCGCCGCTACGCCGGGGGTGAGCTCATCAGCGAAGGCGACATCGCCACCGGCATCGGAGTCTCGCGTACCCCGGTGCGCGAGGCGCTCCTCCGGCTCGAAGGCGAGGGCCTCGTCCGCCTCTACCCCAAGCGCGGCGCGCTGATCGTGCCCGTGTCGCAGGCGGAGATCGACGACGTGATCGAGACGCGCAGGCTCGTCGAGGGCTTCACCGCCCAGCGGGTCGCCGGAGCCGGTGAGGAGGAGCGTGCCGCGCTCGTGCCGACCCTCACCAAGCATCTGGACGAGATGCGCGCGACCGCTGAGACCGACAAGCGCGCGTTCGTCCTCGCCGACCGCGAGTTCCACCGGGCCATAGTCGAAGCGGCCGGGAACCGGGTCCTGTTCGACCTCTACGAGTCGCTGCGCGATCGGCAGCTGCGGATGATGGAGGAGGGGGCGCGCACCGTGGAGCGGCTGCGGGGCAACATCCGGGAGCACGCCGCGATCATGGACGCGATCCGCGCCGGCGACATCCGCGCCGCGAGCGAGGCGGTCCAGGCGCACATGGACGCCGCGGGCGCGATGCTGGGGGCGCGCCGGTGAGTACCGCCGCACCGCCTCAGCCGCAACAGTATTCCGCTCATTCCTCCCATGATCGGACCCTGCCGACCACTACTGCGGTCGAGCCGCCCGGCGGTGTCCGCGCGTGGCTCGTGTGGGCCGTCGCCGTGGGCGTCTACTTCCTGGCGATGTTCCACCGCAACGGGCTCGGTGTCGCCGCGCTGGAGGCCCAGGAGCGCTTCCAGGTAGGACCGGCGCTGCTGTCGGCGCTCCCCGTCATGCAGCTCGTGGTCTACCTCGTCCTGCAGATGCCCGCAGGGCTGCTGGCGGACCGCTTGGGGCCGCGCCGGACGCTGCTGATGGGGCTGCTGGCGATGGTGGCCGGCGTCGTGCTGTTCGCCGTCGCCCCGAACATCCACGTGGCGATCGCCGCGCGGGTGCTCATCGGTGCCGGGGACGCGGTGACCTTCCTCAACGTCCTTCGGCTCGGCGCGCTGTGGTTCCCGCGGTCGCAGTACGCTCTGGTCAGCGCCTTCACCGGGATGATCGGCGGACTCGGCCAGGTCGCCAGTGTGGTCCCGCTGTCAGCGGCGCTGCGCGGGCTCGGCTGGACCGCCGCGTTTCTCGGTGCGGGCGCGGTGACCGCGGTGATGGTGCTGCTGGTCCTGCTTGTCGTGCGGGACCGTCCTGCCGGGATGCGGGACGGGCACGCGCGCAAGCCGCTCCCTGTTTGGGCGAGCCTGGTCGAGGCAGCGAAGGCGCGCGGGTCACGCGTGGGCATGGCCAACCACATTGTCATGCAGGCGCCCTACACCATGTTGGCGGCACTGTGGGGCTACCCGTTCCTCGTGGCGGGGATGGGCTTCGCCCCCGCTGCGGCGGGCCTGGTGCTGACCGTGCTCGGGGTCGCCACCCTCTGGACGTCGCCCGTGATCGGGGCGTTGATCGGGCGCCGGCCGGGTGTCCGGAAACCGACCGTGCTCGTCTCCGCCGTGCTTCTGAGCCTGGGCTGGATCGCTCTCGTCGCGTGGCCCGGGGGTCCACCACCCGCGCCGGTGGTGGTCGCGCACCTCGCCTGCTGTTCCGCGGCGATGATGATGGCGGCGCCCCTGTCGTTCGACTTCGCCCGGGACGGGGTTCCCGCGCACCGGACCGGGGTGGCGGCCGGCCTGGTGAACATGAGCGGTTTCCTCGCCGTGGTGCTGACCACGGTGGGCGCGGGCCTGATCCTGGAGGCGCTGCCGGAGCCGCCCAGCGGCCCCGCCTTCCAGTTGGCCTTCCTGCCCGTCGCGGCGACGACGGTCGCCGCCGCGCTCGTCCTCATCGTCCAGCTGTGGCGCTACCCGCGGGTGCGGCGGTAGGCGGAGGTGCCGGCTGCTGCGCGTCGTCGTGCACGATCCGGTCCGCGGGCGGGGGAGCGGCCGGTTCAGACCACGTCGCCGTCGCTGTCGACCCGCTCGTGGTGCGGCTGCTCGCGGCGCAGGATCATCATGAAGATCGTCAGGATGACGACCGCGGCTCCGGCCACCATGAAGATGACCCCGATGGCGTCCAGATCGAGCGCGGCCACATCGGCGGTGATGCCGAATTTCAGCACGGCGCCGATGACGATGAGGAAGATCCCGAGCCCGATACCCATTGGCTGCCTCCGCGGCGCGTCATGAGGTGTGATCTGCCGTTGTCCACAGGCGCGTTCCGCGAGGAGTGCGGCGACTGCGCCCGCGCGGGACGCCCTCCGCTTCGGCTGAGGGGAGGAGGCCGACCCACGTTCTACGACTACCCGCATCGCAGTATGCCATCACCAAGAGGCGGCGCCCGCAGTGAGCTTTTTTCATGGGGATTCCCGCCGTCCCGCGTCAGCGAGCACGCTACGGACGCTCCCACTGCCCGCGCCGCGGCGGGAGGCCCGGCAGACCGCACAAGCGGAGCGGGCGGGGCGGTGACCGCCCCGCCCGCTCCGTGTTACCGGCCATGCCTCCTGGCCGGGAGGGGAGACCGGCTCAGAAGGCCGATTCGGGGATCTCCATGAGATCCAGCGTGGTGTCCTCCGCGATCCTGCGCTCCGCGGCCACCCGCGGAAGGACCTGGCCGGCGAAGAACCGCGCGGCCGCGATCTTTCCGGTGTAGAAGTCCTGGTCCGCCTGATCGGCGCCGTCGATAGCCGACAGGGCGACCTCGGCCTGGCGCAGCAGCAGCCAGCCAGGACGATGTCGCCGACGGCCATCAGCAGGCGCGTGGTGTTCAGGCCCACCTTGTACAGCTCGCGGGGCTCCTCGGCGGCGCGCATCGTGTCGCCCACCATGAGCTCGACGAGCCGCTCGACGTCGGCTGTGGCCTCGGCGAGGGCGGTGCGCTCGTCCTTGAGCCGGCCGTTGCCGGCATCGCTGTCGGCGAAGGCCTTGATCTCGCTGACGAGCTGCCCGAACGCCTTGCCGTTGTTCTTCACGATCTTCCGGAAGAAGAAGTCCTGCGCCTGGATCGCCGTGGTGCCCTCGTACAGGGTGTCGATCTTGGCGTCGCGGATGTACTGCTCGATCGGGTATTCCTGCAGGTAACCGGAGCCGCCCAGGGTCTGCAGCGACTCGGAGAGCAGCGCGTAGGAGCGCTCGGAGCCGACCCCCTTGACGATGGGCAGCAGCAGGTCGTTGAGGGCCTCGATGTCGCTGTGGTCCTCGCCCTTGTGCTGGGCGATCTGCACCGCGTCCTGCTGGGAGGCGGTGTAGATGACGAGGGCGCGGAGCGCTTCGGCGTAGGCCTTCTGCGTCATCAGGCTGCGCCGCACGTCAGGGTGGTGGGTGATGGTGACCCGCGGGGCGGTCTTGTCCGACATCTGGGTCATGTCGGCGCCCTGCTTGCGCTCCTTGGCGTACTCCAGGGCGTTCAGGTAGCCGGTGGACAGCGTGGCGATCGCCTTCGTGCCGACCATCATCCGGGCGTACTCGATGATGAGGAACATCTGCCGGATGCCGTCATGCTTGTCGCCGACGAGGTAGCCGACGGCCGGGTGTTTGGCACCGAAGGTCAGCTCGCACGTGGTGGACGCCTTGAGGCCCATCTTGTGCTCGACGTTGGTCACGTAGACGCCGTTGCGCTCGCCGAGGGAGTCGTCCTCGTCGACCAGGTACTTCGGGACCAGGAACAGCGAGAGACCCTTCGTTCCGGGCTTGGCGCCCTCGGGACGCGCCAAGACCAGGTGGAAGATGTTCTCGGTCATGTCCTGTTCAGCGGAGGTGATGAACCGCTTCACACCGTCGATGTGCCAGGTACCGTCCGCCTGCTCGACGGCCTTCGTCCGGCCGGCGCCGACGTCGGATCCGGCGTCGGGCTCGGTGAGCACCATGGTGGCGCCCCAGCCGCGCTCGATCGCCTGCTCGGCGAACCGCTTCTGCGCCTCGTTGCCCTCCAGCCAGAGAACATTGGCGAAGCCCGGACCGCCCGCGTACATGTGGACCGCGGGGTTGGAGCCGAGGATGAGCTCCGCGGCCGCCCATACCAGGGAGCGGGGTGCGCCGAGACCGCCCAGTTCCTGGGGCAGGTCGAGGTTGTACCAGCCGGCGTCCATGTAGGCCCGGTAGGACTTCTTCAGACTGTCGGGGGTGGAGACGGTGCTCGTCTGCGGGTCGAAGACGGGGGGATTGCGGTCGGCGTCTTCGAAGGACTCGGCCACGACCCCGGTGGCGAGCCGGTTGACCTCGTCAAGAATGGTGCGAGCCGTGTCCTCGTCCAGCTCCTCGAACGGGCCGTCGCCTAGCACGTCCTGGCGCTTGAAGACCTCGAAAAGGTTGAACTGGAGGTCACGGAGGTTGCTCTTGTAGTGCGTCATGGCGCGCTCCGCTGTGTCGTGGCCGCTGTGTCTGTACACGCGATCTACTGGTTAGTAACAAAATAATGTTACTACCTAGTAGGAGGAGTCCGCTAGGAGGGAGGCCCTCGGGCATGTGTGGATACGCGCACACCGGCAAGGATTTCCGTCTCGTGTGAGGTTCCGCGGGGTCGGGGCCGCCAGGGAAGGGGCCGCTGCGTGGACGGCCGTGCGGCGCCGTACGGCCGGGGGTGCCGGCCGGAGGGACCGGGTGATCCGCCTCGGGAGGTCGGCCGGTCCGCGGGAGTGGGCGCCCCGGCGCGGCCGCCGGACTCGCGGAGCGAAGAGAGGGAGGCTCCCGGCGCCTGACCAGCCGGCCAGGGGGCGTCGCAGTCGCGGCTGCCGGGAGCCGACCGGAGGCTACCGCCGCAGCCGGAACAGGTAGGTGCGCACGTCGCTGCCGTCCCATCCCTGGCTGTGGGCGGTCTCAAGGGAGAAACCGAGGTCGAGGGCGTGCCCGGTGATCTTCCGCAGTTCCGAGGTGTTCGAGATGACGACGTCGACCTCGCCGCCGGGGGCGAGCAGGTCGCGTTCGGCGATCTGGTCGAAGAAGCGCGTCACGACGCCGCTCCCCACGCACATGTTGCGCACGATGTCGGGATCGTCGCTGACCGCCTCCTTGACTGCGGGCGGGTTGAAGGTGACGACGTCGACCTCGCCCGATTCGGGGAACCGGTCGAACAGGTCGGAGGTGATCGGGATCAGGCGGGTGCCGGAGTGCTCTCCGGCCAGGCGCTTGTAGTGGGCGGTGGTGTTCCGGACGCTCTCCGGGTGCAGATCCAGCGCGTAGACCTCTCTCGCGCCCCGCTTCGCCGCGATCACGGTCTCGACACCGAGTCCGCACCCCATGACGGCGTAGCGCCCGCCCGCGAGGGGGATGGTGCCGTCGAGCAGCCGGTCGAACACGACCTGGCTGGTCAGTCCCGGGGAGAACACGCCCGGCGGTACGTCGAAATCCCAGCCGTTGTAGCTGTAGCTCCGATGCGAGGCCACATTCTCCCTGGGCCGGTTCGCGGCGACGATCACGTCCGCGGGAAGCGGATCCGGCAGGCTCTGCCGCAGCTCCCACGACTCCTGGGATGCGTACGGGGGCGCAGATGCGGCCGCCCGGTTCGGCTCGTCCATTCCGCTTCCCTTCCGCCGACCGGTCTCGGACGCGTCCCGTTGAGCCCCGCCCGGCTCCGGGGCGGTGTCGGGAGCCCCGGAGCCGGGCGGGTAGCACTCTATGTGCCGTACCCGGATCATCTCATACAATGAAAACCGTTTTCAACAAGGGGTGGTGGCGGTTCCGTTCCTGCTCCCTCGAAGGGCGGCGGCCAGCCGGAGCCGCCGCACGCGCCTGCGCGGGGCGTGGCACGCCGTGGACACGACAATGGGGCCGACGTTCCGCCGGCCCCATTGTCGTGCCGGTCGCGGATCAGGAGGAGGCCGCGTCCTCCCTGCCCGCGGCACCGACAGTGAGCGCGTCCTTTTCCTCGTCCAGGTCCACCATGACCGTGGCGCCCTCCTGCAGCTCGCCCGAAAGGAGCGCCTTCGCCAGCGGGTCGCCGATCGAGGCCTGCACCAGGCGGCGCAGCGGACGGGCGCCGTAGACCGGGTCGTAGCCGGTGAGCGCCAGCCACTCCCGCGCGGCCGGGGTGACCTCCAGCTCCAGCCGGCGGTCGGCCAGCCGTGCGGCCAGCTTGTCGACCTGCAGGTCGACGATCCGGGTCAGCTCCTCCGTCGACAGCGCGTCGAACATGATGACGTCGTCCAACCGGTTCAGAAACTCCGGTTTGAAGGTGGTGCGGACGATCGACATCACCTTCTCCTGCTTGACCCCGTTCTCCAGGGACGGGTCGACCAGGAACTGCGAACCCAGGTTCGAGGTGAGGATCAGCAGCGTGTTCCGGAAGTCCACGAGGCGTCCCTGGCCATCGGTGAGGCGGCCGTCCTCCAGGACCTGGAGCAGCGTGTCGAAGACCTCCAGGTGCGCCTTCTCCACCTCGTCCAGCAGCACCACGGTGTACGGGCGGCGCCGTACCGCCTCCGTGAGCTGGCCGCCCTCCTCGTAGCCGATGTAGCCGGGCGGCGCCCCCACCAGCCGGGCCACCGAGTGCTTCTCGGAGTACTCGCTCATGTCCACGCGCACGATGGCGCGCTCGTCGTCGAACAGGAACTCCGCCAGCGCCTTGGCCAGCTCGGTCTTGCCGACACCCGTGGGGCCGAGGAACAGGAACGAGCCGGTGGGGCGGTCCGGGTCGGAGATGCCGGCCCGGGCGCGACGCACGGCGTCGGAGACCGCGGTGACGGCGGTGGACTGCCCGATCAGCCGCCTGCCGAGCTCCTCCTCCATGCGCAGCAGCTTGGCGGTCTCGCCCTCCATCAGCCGCCCGACCGGGATACCGGTCCACGACGACACGACATCGGCGATGTCGTCGGCCTCGACCTCATCCTTGACCATGGCCGGCGGCGCGCTGTCATGCTGGGACTCCTCTTCCTCTTCCGCGGCGGAGGACGCCTCTTCGAGCTGCTTCTCCACCTGCGGGATCTCCCCGTACATCAGTCGGGACGCCTCGGTGAAGTCCCCGTCGCGCTGGGCGCGTTCGGCCTGGGTGCGCAGGTCGTCCAGGCGCTCCTTGAGCTCACCGACCCGGTTCAGGCCCGCCTTCTCCTGTTCCCAGCGGGCCAGGAGGCGTTCAGCTCCTCCTGCCGGTCGGCGAGATCCGCGCGGAGACGCTCCAGCCGCTGTACGGACGCGGAGTCGGACTCCTTCTCCAGCGCCATCTCCTCCATCTTCAGCCGGTCGACCGTGCGCTGCAGCTCGTCGATCTCCACCGGCCGCGAGTCGATCTCCATGCGCAGCCGCGATGCCGCCTCGTCGATTAGGTCGATGGCCTTGTCCGGCAGGAACCGCGCGGTGATGTAGCGGTCCGAGAGGGTGGCCGCCGCCACCAGCGCCGAGTCCGCGATCTGCACCTTGTGGTGCGCCTCGTAGCGCCCCTTGAGGCCGCGCAGGATCGCGATCGTGTCGGCCGCCGAAGGCTCGTCCACGAGCACCTGCTGGAAGCGGCGCTCCAGCGCCGCGTCCTTCTCGACGCGCTCGCGGTACTCGTCCAGCGTGGTCGCGCCGACCATGCGCAGCTCACCGCGCGCCAGCATCGGCTTGAGCATGTTCCCCGCGTCCATCGCGCCCTCGGCCGCGCCGGCACCGACCATGGTGTGCAGCTCGTCGATGAACGTGATGATCTGGCCTTCGCTCTCCTTGATCTCGTTCAGGACGGCCTTGAGGCGCTCCTCGAACTCGCCGCGGTACTTCGCGCCGGCCACCATCGCCGACAGGTCCAGTGCGATCAGCCGCTTGTCGCGCAGGGACTCCGGTACGTCGCCCGCCACGACACGCTGGGCGAGACCCTCCACGACCGCGGTCTTCCCGACGCCGGGCTCGCCGATCAGCACCGGGTTGTTCTTGGTGCGGCGGGAGAGTACCTGGACGACGCGGCGGATCTCGGAGTCCCGCCCGATCACCGGGTCGAGGGCGCCTGAGCGCGCCTGCTGGGTCAGATCGACCCCGTACTTCTCCAGCGCCTGGTAGGTCTCCTCGGGATTCTCCGAGGTCACCCGGCCGCTGCCGCGCACCCGCTCGAACGCCTCCAGCAGCGCCTCGGGGGTGGCCCCGGCGTCGCGCAGGATGCGCCCCGCCTCGCCGCCGTCGGCGGCCAACCCGACGAGCAGGTGCTCGGTGGAGACGAACTCGTCCTCCATCTGCTGGGCCCGCTGGGCGGCGGTGTTCATCGAGACGATGAGCTGGCGCGAGCTGGCCGGTGCGCTCACCGTGCTGCCGGCCGCTTTGGGCAGGCCGGCAATGGCCTGCTCGACCTTGGTGTTCAGCTCGTCAGGGGAGATTCCGACCTCTTTGAGCAGGGGACGGATGATCCCCTCGCCCTGGTTGACGAGTGCTGTGAGTAAGTGCGCCGGTTCGACCTGCGGACTGCCGTCCGCGGTCGCGCGCCGGATCGCCGCTGACAGTGCTTCCTGGCTTTTCCGGGTCAGTTTGAAGTCCATGCTGCGCCGCCCCCTTCACACGAAAGTCGCTGCACGGTTGTCTGGTTCGTTCTCGTCGACCGGGTCGGCCGCCGCGGCGCCGCGCGCCGCGGCGGGATACCGCCCGGATGCCCCTCCCGAGCGGTACGACCACGGTCGGAACCGGCTATCGGTTCTGCTCGGGCGGAGGCGAAGTGTTGAAGATCGTCACGCGCGCCCGACGCACCGGCAGCAGTTCGCCGCCGGGAGAGCGCCCCGACTCGCGCCGGGAGACCGCGCTGCGCGCCGCCTCCATTTCGTTGTGCAGATGGAAGATGTGCTCCCGCAGCTCCGCGACCTCGCGCTGGAGCTCCAGAATGCGTTTGATCCCGGCGAGGTTGATGCCCTCCTCCTGGGACAGCCGCTGCACCTCGCGGAGCATCTGGATGTCGCGCATGGAGTAGCGGCGACCGCGCCCGGACGCCCGGCCGGGAGAGACCAGGCCGAGCCGGTCGTACTGGCGCAGCGTCTGCGGGTGCAGGCCGGACAGCTCGGCGGCGACGGAGATGACGTAGACCGGGGTGTCGTCGCCGAACGCGGGGTTGTTCATTGTTCTCCCGCCCCCTTCGCCCGCGCTTCAAGCCCTTGGCGCGGGTCCTGGTCCGCGGTCGCGGCGCGGAACTTCTCCAAGGCCTCCCGAGCGTCGCTGCTGAGGCTCTGCGGTACCGCGACCTCGACGGTCACGAGCAGGTCGCCCGTCGTGCCGTCGCGGCGGGTCGCCCCTTTGCCCCGGACCCGGAGCGTGCGCCCGTTCGGCGTGCCCGGAGGGATCTTGACGGTGACCGGAAGGCCGTTGAGCGTCGGGACCCGCACATCGGCGCCGAGCGCGGCCTCAGGGAAGGTCACCGGAACGGTAATCGTCAGGTTGTCGCCGGACTTGCCGAACAGAGAATGCGGCTGCACATGTACCACCACGTAGAGGTCTCCGGCCGGTCCCCCGCGTTCTCCCGGCGCTCCTTTGCCTTTGATCCGGATCCGCTGGCCGTCGGAGACGCCTCCCGGGATCCGGGCCTGGATCGTGCGGGTGCTCTTGCCGCGCCCGCTTCCGCTGCATGTGGGACAGGGGTCGTCGACGACGAGGCCGCGTCCCTTGCACTCGCTGCAGGGTTCGGACAGGGAGAACCCGCCCAGGTTCTTGCTCTCGTGGCCGGTGCCCGAGCATCTGGCGCACACCCGGGGGGTCGATCCGGCCTTCGCTCCGGTGCCCTTGCAGGTGGAGCACGCGGCCTCGCTGGTCAACTGGAACGATCTGGTGACACCGGTGACCGCCTCGGAGAAGGTCAGCCGGGTCTCGGTCTCGACGTCGGCTCCGCGGCGCGCCTGCGTAGTCGTCCGGCCGCGGCCGCCGAACAGCCCGCCGAACAGGTCGCTGAGCCGTTCGCCGCCTCCCGTGCTGGTACCGGTGCCCTGACCGAACAGGTCACCCAGGTCGAAGCCTCCCGTGCCGGTGCCTCCGCCCGGCCGGTAGGAGCCGCCGAAGAGCGAGCGCGCGTCGTCGTACTCCTTACGCCGCTTCTCGTCGGAGAGGACGTTGTACGCCTCGGAGATCTCCTTGAACCGGTTCTCGGCCTCGGAGTCTCCTTTGTTGGCGTCAGGGTGGTACTCGCGCGCGAGCTTGCGATAGGACTGCTTGATCTCGTCCTGCGTGGCCGTCTTTGAGACTCCGAGGACCTTGTAGTAGTCCTTCTCCAGGTAGTCCTTGGTGCTCATCGACGTCTGCCTTCTCCCCGCTTCGCGCTCTTGTCCGTCAAGGTCCGGCCTCGCCCGACCCGGAGATGTCCGCCCCGGGCGCTGTGCCGTGCCCGGGGCGGATCATCCGTTACTTCTGCTGCTCGCCGTTGGCCTCTGGGCCTGAGGCGGGCTCACCTGGCTCCGCCGGCGGAGCTTCCGGAGGCCCCGCCGCTTCGGCTCCGGCCACGGCATCTCCGGGCGTCTCCACGCTCTCCTCACCCGGACCGGCCACCACGACGCGGGCCGGACGCAGTACCCGTTCACCGATCAGGTACCCGGGCTGGAACACCTCGATCACCGTGGGCACGGTGACGTCGGCTGAGGGCACCATCGTCAGGGCCTCGTGCACGTTCGGGTCGAACTCGTCGCCGGCCTCCCCGTACTTCTTCAGCCCCAACTTGGTGACGAGCGCCTCCAGCGACTCGCCGACGGACTTGAACCCGCCGTTGAGCTCGTCGTGCTCGCGAGCGCGGCCGATGTCGTCCAGTATGGGCAGCAGTTCGCCCACCACCTGGGCGAGCGCCTGGTCCCGGACGGTGGCCCGGTCACGGTCGACCCGCTTGCGGTAATTGGCGTACTCCGCCTGCAACCGCTTGAGGTCGTTGGTGCGCTCGACGAGCTGCTGCTGCACAGCCCCGAGTTCCGTCTCCTGGGCGACGCCGGCAGTGCCGATGGCCTCGGAGGCCGCGTCGACGTCGACCGTTCCGCCCTCGGCCTCCGCGGAGCCCGGAGCGGGCGTTTCCGCCCCCTCCGGTGTGCGCAGTTCACCGGTCTCGGGGTCGATGCGCCGTTTGTCGCGGATCACCGGCCCCTGCTGCTCGTGACCGTTCTCGTTCTCCGGCAGCGCCATTCGCTGCGCCTCCTTGCCTTCCGCGTCCTACGACTCAGGCGTTGCCGTCCCGCTTCTCGTTCTCCTCGTCGACGATCTCGGCGTCCACGACGTCGCTGTCGTCGCCCTGGGATCCGGCTCCGGCATCGTCGCCGGCGTCGGCCCCCTGAGCGGTACCCGCCTGCTCGCCCTGCCCGTAGATCGCGGAACCGATCTTCTGGCTGGCCAGTGCGACCTTCTCGCTCGCCGAGCGGATGGCCTCGATGTCGGTGCCTCAAGCGCCTTCTTGAGCTCGCCAAGGGCCCCTTCGGTCTCGGACTTGACGTCCGCCGGGATCTTGTCCTCGTTGTCCTTGATGACCTTCTCGGTCTGGTAGACGAGGGACTCGGCGTTGTTGCGGACCTCGGCCTCCTCGCGGCGCTTTCGGTCCTCCTCCGCGTACTGCTCGGCCTCGTGGACCATCCGGTCGATCTCGTCCTTGCTCATGGCCGAGCCGCCGGAGATGGTCACCGACTGCTCCTTGCCGGTGCCGAGGTCCTTCGCGGTGACGTTCACGATGCCGTTGGCGTCGATGTCGAACGTGACCTCGATCTGCGGGACGCCGCGAGGCGCCGGCGGAATCCCGGTCAGGTCGAACACGCCCAGCTTCTTGTTGTACTGGGCCATTTCGCGTTCGCCCTGGTAGACCTGGATCTGCACCGAGGGCTGGTTGTCGTCGGCCGTCGTGAAGATCTCCGAGCGCTTGGTCGGGATCGTGGTGTTCTTCTCGATGAGCTTGCTGAACACGCCGCCCTTGGTCTCGATGCCCAGGGACAGCGGGGTCACGTCGAGCAGCAGGACGTCCTTGACCTCGCCCTTGAGCACACCGGCCTGGAGCGCGGCGCCGACGGCGACGACCTCGTCGGGGTTGACGCCCTTGTTGGGCTCCTTGCCGCCGGTGAGCTCCTTGACCACCTCGACGACCGCGGGCATCCGGGTCGAACCGCCGACCATGACCACGTGGTTGATCTGGTCAACGCTGATACCGGCGTCCTTGATGACCTGATGGAACGGTGCCTTGGTGCGCTCAAGCAGGTCGCTGGTGAGCCGCTGGAACTCGGCCCGGGTGAGCTTCTCGTCCAGGTGCAGCGGGCCCTCGGACGACGCCGTGATGTAGGGCAGGTTGATGGAGGACTCGCTGGAGCTGGACACCTCGATCTTGGCCTTCTCGGCGGCCTCGCGGAGGCGCTGCAGCGCCATCTTGTCCTTGGAGAGGTCAACACCGTTGGCGTTCTTGAACCGCTCGACCAGCCAGTCGACGACCGCCTGGTCCCAGTCGTCGCCGCCGAGGTGGTTGTCGCCGTTGGTGGCCTTCACCTCGACCACGCCGTCGCCGACCTCGAGCAGGGAGACGTCGAACGTGCCGCCACCGAGGTCGTAGACCAGGATCGTGGCTTCGTCCTCTTTCTCAAGGTGGTAGGCGAGCGCCGCGGAGGTGGGCTCGTTGATGATGCGCAGGACGTTGAGGCCCGCGATCTGCCCGGCTTCCTTGGTGGCCTGGCGCTGGGAGTCGCTGAAGTACGCCGGGACCGTGACGACGGCGTCGGTGACCTCCTCGCCCAGGTAGGCCTCGGCATCCCGCTTGAGCTTCTGCAGCACGAACGCGCTGATCTGCTGCGGGTTGAAGCTCTTGTCGTCGATCTCGGTGCTCCAGTCGGTCCCCATGTGGCGCTTGACCGACCGGATCGTCCGCTCGACGTTGGTGACCGCCTGACGCTTGGCGACCTCGCCCATCAGCACTTCGCCGTTCTTGGCGAAGGCAACGACGGACGGAGTGGTCCGGGCGCCCTCGGCGTTGGCGATCACCGTGGCTCGCCGCCTTCCAGGACCGAGACGACCGAGTTCGTCGTCCCAAGGTCGATTCCGACCGCTCGTGCCATGAGTACGTCCTCCGTCAAAGTTGAGTCTTACAGGCGCCAGTTTGCTTCGCCGGGTTCATGCTGTCAAATCACTTGAGTCGCTACGACTCATAGTCGATCGACACCTCTGTAAACGGATGAGGCCGGGCTGTTGTTCCCGGCTGGGGCGGCTTCCTCGCGGCCGGGTGAAGCACGCCGTCCGGTGCCGTCGGAGGGCGCCGGTGCCGGGCGCGGTCGGGTGTGTCCGTGAGGTTTCCAGGGGGTGACCAGGTAGGACGGCTGTGTGAGGTGAACCTGAGGGGGCGGGTCCGGTCGGCCTCGCCTAACGTAGAGTGCGACCTGATCGCGCCGGTCGTCCGCCCGTGCGGAGGGGATGGCGCACCATTGATTACTCGCTAGTAACATGTGTCCGGCATCTGGTGTGTGGCGCATCAGAGCACGACAGCACGTTGGGAGGCCGCGGGCGATGCTCTACATGATTCTCGGAATCATTACGACCGCCTTCGCCGTGGTCGGTGCAGCGGTGTTCGCCTTTGGCATCCGCCATATGGTGCGCACCGTGAGCGTCGGCCGTCCGGTGGAACCAGAACGCAAGGGGCCGTTCGGTCAGCGTCTGACGACCACGGTGATCGAGACGCTCGGGCACACGCGCATGCTCAAATGGCGCTGGATCGGCGTCGCGCACTGGTTCATCATGGTCTCGTTCCCGCTCTGGTGTTCACCGTCGCCGAGGCGCACGGAGAGGTGTGGAACCCGCACTTCCATCTGCCGGTCATCCACGACTGGATGATCTACGGCCTGGCGATGGAGGCCATCGCCGGGATCAGCCTGGTCGCGATCACCGGCCTGGCGATCTACCGCCAGGTTCGCGGACCCCGGCGGATCGGTCGCCAATCGCGGTTCGCGAACTCCCGGCACTGGCACGCCTACTACATCGAGGCCTACATCGTCGGCCTGCTCGCCTCGATCTTCGTGATCCGCGGCTTCAAGGTCGCGCTGGACGACTTCCCGTTCCCCGTGTGGGTCACCCCCATTTCGCACGCGGTCGGAGCCGCGCTGCCCCCGAGCGAGGCCGGACTCGCGCTCGTGGCGGCGTTCAAACTGATCATCTCCTGGATGTTCTTCCTGGTCCTGGGGCTGGTCATGACGATGGGCATCGGCTGGCACCGGTTCACCGCGCCCGTCAACATCTACTTCAAGCGCAACGCCGACGGCGCCCCCGCGCTCGGTGCGGCCAAGCCGATGATGGACAAGTCGGGCACGAAGCCGCTCGACTTCGAAGAGGCCGATCCCGACGAGGACCCATTCGGGGCCGGCAAGATCGAGGACTTCACCTGGAAGGGCCTGCTCGACTTCACCACCTGCACCGAGTGCGGGCGGTGCCAGTCGCAGTGCCCCGCGTGGAACACGGGCAAACCGCTCTCCCCCAAGAAGGTCGTCATGGACCTGCGGGAACACGCCTACGAGAAGGCCCCCTACCTGCTGAACGGGACGACGGAGGAGACCCCGGACATCCACGACGACGTCCTCTCCCTGCTCGGCAAGCCGCTGGTGGGCACCGAGGAGGAGGGCGGGGTCATCCACCCCGACGAGTTGTGGGCGTGCACCAACTGCGGTGCCTGCGTCGAGCAGTGCCCGGTCGACATCGAGCACATCGACCACATCATGGACATGCGCCGCTACCAGGTGATGATCGAGTCGAGTTTCCCCTCTGAGGCGAACACGCTGCTCAAGAACCTGGAGAACAAGGGCAACCCGTGGGGCATGAGTGAGGACAGGCGCCTCGACTGGATCTCCGAGCTCGACTTCGAGGTGCCCGTGGTCGAGGACACGCTGCCCGAGGGAACGGAATACCTGTTCTGGGTGGGGTGCGCCGGCGCCCTGGAGGACCGCGCCAAGAAGACCACCAAGGCGATCGCCGAACTGCTGCACATGGCGGGCGTGAAGTTCGCGGTGCTCGGCGGGATGGAGGCCTGCACCGGCGACCCCGCGCGCCGCTTGGGCATGGAGTACGTCTTCCAGATGCTCGCCCAGCAGAACGTGGAGACACTGAACGAGGCCGGTGCCACGAAGATCGTCGCGAGCTGCCCGCACTGTTTCAACACGCTCGGCAACGAGTACCCGCAACTCGGCGGCCACTATGACGTCGTCCACCACAGCCAGCTGCTGGCCACGCTGGTGGACGAGGGCAGGCTCACCCCGGTGCAGCCGGTCGAGGAGAACATCACCTACCATGACCCCTGCTTCCTGGGCCGCCACAACAAGGTGTACACGCCGCCCCGCGAGATCATGGCGCAGGTGCCCGGTGTCAAGACCCAGGAGATGCACCGGCACAAGGAGCGGGGCTTCTGCTGCGGCGCGGGCGGCGCCCGGATGTGGATGGAGGAGCGCATCGGCAAGCGCATCAACACCGAGCGCGTGGACGAGGCGCTGACCACCAACCCCGACACCGTTTCCACCGCCTGCCCGTTCTGCCAGGTGATGCTCGGCGACGCGATCAACGAGAAGAAGTCCGCGGGCGAGGCCAAGGAGAGCCTGGAGGTCGTCGACGTCTCCCAGCTGCTGCTCCGCTCGGTCAAGGACGGGCGCCCCACCACCGAGGAGGTGGAGGCGGAGAAGGCCTAGCGCTCTGGTCGGGAGAGCTCGTCAAGGGCGGTGCCGCGCGACAGCGCGGCACCGCCCTTGAACGTTCGGGTGCGCGGGTGCCCTCACCGCCGCGATCGCCGGGGTACGCGGGACCGGCGCGGCGTGCAGAACGAGGGCATGGGCGGGGGATCCGGTTCCCGCACGGGGCGCACCCCCAGTACCCGGTCGATCTCGTCGAGGGTGAGGCTGCACTCCGCCGTTGCCACGGCGGTCAGGAGTTCGGTGTAGAGCTCGATCTCGGCGAGTGCGACGTGATCGTGAAGGCGTGGATCGATGCTGTGATCCAACCGCGCCCACCTCCATCGAACAGCGCTATGCGGCCACCTCCGGCCCGTGTTGACCTCCCCGGACACAGGAACGTCCGTACCACTGGCATCATCGCCGGTCCGGTGCATCAGGCCGATCGGCCCGCTCGGGCATCGCGCCTCAGAATCAAGGCTACGCTCGGGTAGCTCCGCGGCGCATGACCCATAGGGACCATTCTCGGACCACGGCCGATGTAGTCACCTGGGGGTACCGTTCCACCGTATTCCGGGCACCGATGGGACTAGGGCGATCGAATCCGTGGTGCTATTTCCCTTCGTTCAGCTGGGGATCCGCGGCCCGCGGCGACCGCTGTGAGCGGGGATCGGGCCCCCGGGGGCGGGCGAGCAGCCGGTGGCCCGCAACCGGGGGAGCCGGGGACCGGGTTATCCGCGCCAGCGGACCGCTTTGTGCTCCTCTGCGTAGCCCGCATACTTCTCCGGGGTCGAGGCGAACGACCCGCGATCGTCGTCGGTCAGGTCGCGGACCACCTTGCCGGGCACGCCCGCCCACAGGGTGTCCGGCGGGACGGTCTTCCCCGGGGGGACGAGCGCACCCGCCGCGACGAGCGCGCCCTTGCCGACTCGGGCCCCACCGAGCACCTTCGCCCCGATCCCGATCAGCGCACCCTCCTCGATCACGGCCCCGTGGACCATCGCCTGGTGCCCCAGACTGACCCGGTCTGCCAGGACGGCGGGCTCCCCGGGATCGGAGTGCATCCCGCACTGGTCCTGAATGTTGCAGTATTCGCCCACGATGATGTCCTCGGTGTCGGCGCGCAGCACGGAGCCGTACCAGACACTGCTGGCGGCGCCGATGCGGACCCGCCCGATGACGATGGCTCCGGGGGCGATCCAGGCTTCGGGGTGGATGTCGGGTTCGCCGAACGGGGCGTCTCCCACGAGGGGACCGGTCATCTTGGGCCTCCTACGGCCATTGTGCGGGGGGCGGGAGAGGACGAGAATGATCCGCGTCCCGCACTGGGCGTTCAAGATCGCGCATACCTTAGTAAGAGTACGAACACGGTAGTCACAAGATGGCGACAGGGTTCGTCCAGCCCATTGAAGAGGCGAGGACGGGCCGTTACGGTGGTCGCCCCTAAGGTGTTCGCTACGTCACACTTCGCACATGACTCGGACCTCTGTCGTCGTCGTCCGAGACACCCCGAGTATCAGGGAAATGGAGGTCACGGACGTGGTTTCGGGGTGTCATGGGAATAACACACAGGGGGCCGAGGTACCTCCCCCGACTTGCAGCCGACCTGGTTGATTAGGACATGAACGAGCACAGCACTGAGATTCTGCCGAATCTACTCCGAGAAGACGCCTTCCCTACCGTGCGCAAGGGTGGCTACGACAAGCGTCAGGTCGACGACTTCGTCGTGCGCAACCACAACCAGATCCGCGATCTTCAGGAGCGGCTGGCCCGGGCGCACGACGAACTGGAACAGTTGCGCCGCGAGCTCGCCGAGGTCAAGGAGAAGGCCGCGGAGAAGCCTGAGCACGAGCAGATAAGCGCACGTATGGCCGAGATCCTGCGCATAGCGGAGGAGGAGGCCAAGGACAAGCGCTCCAAGATCGACGACGAGGTCGAGTCGATCCGGAAGAAAGCCGAGGAAGCGGCCAACAAGCGGGTGAAGGACGCCGAGGAGCACGCCGAGCGCGTGGTCTCCAGCGCCCGATCCGAGGCCACCGAGATGGTCAGCGGGGCCAAGAAGGAAGCCGAGCAGCTCCGTTCCCAGGCCAAGCAGGACTCGGAGCGGCGCGTCAGCGACGCCGAGGTCCGCGCCAAGAAGATCAACGACACCGCTGACCGGCGCCTGGCCACGCTCACTGCGACGCATGACGAAGCCGTCCGCCGCCTGGGCGACATGCACGGGACCCTGGCCGAACTGCTGAGGGCGGAGAAGGAGGCCGGCCCTCTGGAGACCGGCCTTTCCCAGGAGGAGGTCGAGGCGGAGCAGAACGCGAACTCATCCGACGACGCCTCCACCGCGCAGCCCGCGAAGGGCCAGGACGGACAAGGGGGCGCTGCGGCGTCGAAGGGTGCTTCCGCCGCCCAGCAGTCCGCGCCGCAGGGAAAGTCCGGCAAGGCCGCCCAGGAGGTTCAGGAGGAGGGAGAGCAGACCGTCAAGCTCGACCCTTCCTCGACCGAGCAGGGCGGTGACTCCACCGTCAAGTTCGACTCCGGTGCCGCGGACGGCTCGGAGACGCAGCAGAAGATGGCCTCCCAGCCGGTGCGCAACACCCCGTCGCGGCCGCCGCAGGGCGCGCGCGTCGACGCTCCCGCACCGGAGGAGGCCGTTCAGCAGCCGGGGCAGGCGGCCGGAGGGCCGGGGATCACGGGCGTCTACCGTGCTCCCGAAGGCCAGATACCGCAGAAGCCCATGAACAGCGAGGCCACCGAGGGCGTGCGCATCATAAGGCCCTGACCTCGAGGTGGGTAGACCACGTGGAGATCGTGAGAGGCCGCGTGTCCACCCAACCGGATGGGAATGGTCGGCTGGTCGGGCTGTGGGGGTGCCGGAGGCGGTAGCGGAGGCTCCGCCCCGGCGCCCTTTTATCCCTACTTGCAGGGGGACGTCGGTCCTGTCGCCCGAGGTCGGCTACGATGCCCGGAGCCATGATTATCCGTGCGGCCATTCGCTCTGACCTCGGCGCTATTCTGCGGCTTCTCCGTGAACTAGGCGACGCGACGCCGGCGCAGACTAGCACCGTCCGTATGTCCTCGGCTGCGGTGCGTGCCTGGACGCGCATCGAGAACGACCCCGATCGCACCGTTCTGGTGGCCGAGCGCCGCGGGCAGATCATCGGCACGCTCGACCTGGTGATGATCGCCAATCTGACGCATGACGCCCAATCGTGGGCGATCATCGACAACGTCGTGGTCGACCCGGCGATGCGCCGGCGCGGTGTGGGGCGGGCGCTCATGGAGGACGCGGTGGAACGGGTGTCCCGCGTGGGCTGCTACAAGATCGAACTGCTCTCTCACGGTGCCGATGACGGCCTCCACGCGTTCTACCGCTCATTGGGCTTCCAGAATTCCGCCGAGGGCTTCCGCCGCTACCTGTAGCCGGGCCGGGCGGTAGGTGCCCGGTCGGCGGCTCCCCGCGGTCCCGCGAGTCTGTACCCCTCCCCGACCGGGAATCCTTGACTATACATACCGGTGTAGCTACCCTTGATGTCAGAGGTAAACCGACTGGTATGGCAACTAAGTTCGGGGGTGCCGCAGTGCTGAAGGGAACGATTCGCGTACTGGTCAAAGCTGTCGTGGAGTGGACGCGGGAGACAGATCGCGGGCTTGCGGTCATGCGAGGCGATCGGGATGCTCCGGCCTGGTATCGGGCGGTGGCGTCCGCGTCGACGGAGAACGGGTGGCCCTCGCCGCCGTATGACCCGGCGGCCGAGCCGGATGCCTTCCGGTCTCGCAGGACCCCGTGAGAGAGGGCGAGCGACCGGATTTTTCCGCGTGGCCTTTCCGTCGCCGGATCCCGCAGAGCGCGTGCGCAACGGGAGAACACCCACTTTTCCGGGATCGACCGGGAGAAGAGGACATATCAGGTCGATTCCTGAGATGTGGTGAGTGGGGCGTTGTGAAGTTTCCGTTTATCGCATGGTGTTGGCGTTCTTCCGAGATGCGGAGTGAAAACTTTTTATGTTGCACGTTTTCCCTGGTCGTGGCCATCTTTAAAATGTTTCCATTGGGCGTTTTTACGGTGTCCCGTGCTCTCTAGATTTCATTGCGACACGCCTGTGGATGCGTGAATACTGGACGGTGTCGTTGTTTGTGTTTCCCTTGCGAATAAGTCCAACCGCATTATTGGGATGCGGTAATTGGGCCGTCCATAGGGGGAAACATGGGTACCTGCACCGTTGGCGAGCGGCCTCGCGCATGGAAGAGACCGCAGCGCATGACCCAGGCGGCAGTGACCTTATCGGCGGTGGCGGCGGCGGCCGCGTTCGGTATCGCCTCCGCGGCGCCGGCCGCCGCCAAGTCCGCGGGGCCGGCCGACTCCGAACCCGCGGAGCCGGTCGCTGTAGAGGAGACCACCCAGGAATCGAGCGGCAGTGCTGCCAGCGTCGTCGAGCACGCGCAGAACCAAATCGGCAAGCCCTACCGGAGAGGGGGAGCCGGGCCGGACGCGTTCGACTGCTCGGGCCTGGTGCAATGGGTCTACAAACAGGTCGGCAAGGATCTCAGTCGAACCACCTTTGACCAGATCAATGAGGCACGTCGGTGAACCGCTCCGACCTCAGGCCCGGGGATCTGGTCTTTTTCTATTCCGGGCCGAGCCACGTGGGGATATACGTGGGCGACAACAAGATGGTGCACGCCCCGAAGCCCGGGCGGAGCGTCGAGGTCGTCAACATGGCCAATTACTGGGACGGCCAGTACACGGGGGCACGGCGGGTCGCCTGATCGCAACGGAGGCGCTCTGTAAACCCCGAGAAGGGAGGAGCGGGCGCGGGTGCGCCCGCTCCTCCCCGTTTCCGGTTCATCGGATACTTTCCAGCGTCATGGTCCGGCGTGTGCTCTCTCGAAAGGCGCGCGGTCGGCCGCCGCCACTCGGCCCCGCCCCGAGGCGCCGGACGGAAGGCCCGGGGAGCGGGCGGAAACCGCGGGTGAGCAGCGTGGCTCCGGTGAAACGGCGCCAGGGGGTCCGCGCCCGTGCCGGCGCGTCCTCCCAGCGAACGGGGGTCAGCCGAGAACGATGGCCCCGGCCAGGACGGGATCACCGAAGCGCACGGAACCGCTGCCGGAGGCGACTGCCCGTCCGGTCTGGCAGTTCGTACCCGCGAACAGCGCGTACTTGGTGGGCGACTCGGTGTCGATCGCGGTGACCCCGCCCTCCCCGGAGGTGAGGACCCGGCAGCCGCCGCCGTCGATGACCTGCTGATAACCCGACTCGAAAGTCAGTGTCACCTTTGGGGGCCTGCTCTCGCCGGCTGGGACACCACCCAGTGCTCCCGCGATGGTGGCGGACATGGTGGCGAGGTTCGCGGGACGGATCGGCACGGCTATCTTCCCTCGTAGGGTGGGGGCAATATCACTCTTTGTATTTAGCTATAGCTGAGGGTGATCGGATGGAATTCCCGTCGGCGTGTCGCCACATCAGGCAGGCCGCCGGTGCGTGCCTTGCACGGCCGCGTCTCGCCCACCCGAGCTATGCTGGGGACGACCCGCGTCGTCCGCAATCCGGTCGCGATCGGCGCGGCTACGCCGGGGAGGTGCACGTGGCCGCCATCTACACGCTGCTCCACCTCCTGTTCTTCGGAGCGGAGAGCGCCTGGCCGCTGAGCTCCCTCCCGACAGCCGGGGCCCTCACCGCACTGGCCGTCGTCGCGATCGGGGCCGCACTGGCCTGGATGGCCGTGCGCGGCATCCGCGCGTGGCCGCTTCTCGACGGCGGGGTTTCCCGCTGCGGCGCCGTGCTGCGCCGGGCCGAACGCGCTGTCGTCGCCCCCGTTCGCCACCCCGGTACCCCCGGCAAGCCCCGTCCCCGAGCGCCGGGAGCGGCACCGGTGGCCGCGTAGACCGGCGCGTTCGCGACTCCCCGGCCCGTGGGGGCATCCTGCTTTCCTCGACCGCGCTGACGCGTGGCCACCTCGTCTGTGTCCTTTTCCGGTTTCCTCCCGTCAGACGAGGGGCTCTGCCATGTACGGCTTTCCGCCGATCGCGGCCGCTATGGGTGCGGCCTTCACCGTTGTCATGACGCTTACCGGGGCTTTCACCCCACTCTTCGGGGACGCGGCCGCCGCCGTTGCCGTGGTCAGCCTGACCGTCCTTGTCCGCGTGGCGCTGCTCCCACTCGGTTACGCGCAGGTCCGCGGTGAGAAGGCCCGGGCGCGGCTCGCGCCGAAGCTCCGGAAGCTGCAACGCAGGCACGGCAGGAACCGCGAGCGTCTGGTCGCCGAGCAGCAGGGGCTCTACGCCGCCGAGGGTGTCTCCCCCCTGGCCGGATGCCTGCCCATGCTCGCGCAGGTACCGGTTTTCGCCGCACTGTACGGCGTGTTCGCCGGCGTGGCCGCTGCCGGTGCGCCGAACACGCTGCTCACGCACACTCTCGGCGGAGTCCCCCTGGGGGCGACGCTCACGGGGAGCCTCGCGGCCGGAACCGGGCCGCACATGCTGGTCTTCGCCACTCTGTTGGGGGTCCTCGCCGGGATCGCCTGGTTGTCGCGGCGCCTGCTGGCGCTCCCGGCGCTCGCCGCGAGCGCGGAGACGGGCGCACCGGCGCTTCCCGGCGCCGGGGTGCTGTCCTACCTGTCGTTCGGCGCGGTGGTCGTCGCCGCCTTCGTTCCGCTCGCCGCGGGCCTGTACCTGGCGACGACCACCGCATGGACAGTGGTCGAGCGTACGGCGCTGCGTCGGCTCGTCACCGGGTAGCGGCGGGCGGCCCGGGCCGCCCGCCTTCACTCGCGTTACAGCGGCACGTTCACACAGGCCAGGCGGTCACCGGCCTGGCCGGCTTCGCCCTCTTCCTCCGCTGTGTGCTCTTCGTGGAGCACGATCGAGTTGGCCTCGCCTTCACGCGGCAGCCAGTCGACCTTGGCCTGCTGCGCCGCGTTGCCCTCGCTGTCGGTGGTGAAGTCCAGCCAGACCTCGTTCTCCGGGTTGGCGTACTCGGGGTTGGCGGAGGGGGTGTCGGCGTCGGCCTCGGGGTCGGCCTCGTCCTGGTAGTGCGGGCCGGAGTCGGCGGGGTCCGCACCGCAGGGGTCCGTGTGCAGGTGGGCACCGAAGTCCCGGTCGGCTTCGAGGCCGGTCACGGCGACCGTGTACGCGGAGCCCTCGCTCTCCTCGGTGACCGTGACGTCGATGGTGGCCCCCTCGGGCACCGCCTCTTCGTCGTAGGCGGCGGCCTCGACTCCGTCCCCGTAGGCTCGAACGTCTCGGAGAGCGACGCCAGTTCGGTGGGGCCCTCCTTTTCAGCGGCCGCCCCCTCTCCCTCCTGCGCCCCTTCTTGGGCGTCGAGAGCCGTGTCCTGGCCGCCCTCCTCGGTGTCGGCTTCATCGGCTCCGCCGCCGCAACCCGCGACGAGCAGTGAGGACAGGGCCAATCCAATGACGAATCGTGTGTCGAGCAAGTCGGCACTCCAAGCTTGGTCGAAGGGTCTCAGAATCCGCCGCTTACGCTACCCAAAGTGTTCGTAAGATTACGGGAAGGAAGGGCCGCGACACGCGAAAGGGCTTCGTTGCGACTTCGATACCCGCTATCAGGCCTGGTCGCGCGGTGAGTGGTGACGATCCCACCGGGAAGTAATCTGCACCACAACAGCCGTTGAGGAGGTCCCGAATGTCGACGGAGTCCGTGCGGAGCTCGGATACCTCCGGGGCCGGCGCCCCCGAACTCCCGACCCCCGGCGCTTCGGAGGACGGCGGAGGGCTGGTCCGCAGGCGTGTGGGGCTGGTACTCGGTCTTGTGCTGGCCGCGGGCGTCTACCTCGTACTGCCTGATTCCCTGGCCGAGGACGGTAAGAGGACCGCGGCCGTCGCCACTCTCATGGCCGTCTGGTGGATGACGGAGGCCATCCCCATTCCGGCCACGGCGCTGATCCCCTTGGTGCTGTTCCCGGTCATGCTGGCCGAGGCGAATATCACGAGTGTCGCCGCGCCGTACGCCAACGAGGTCATCTTCCTGTTCATGGGCGGGTTCATGCTCGCCCTGGCCATGCAGCGCTGGAACCTGCACCGGCGTATCGCGCTGAGCGTCGTGGCGAGCATAGGCAGCAGCCCCGTCATGCTGATCGCCGGGTTCATGCTGGCCACCGCATTCATCACCATGTGGGTGAGCAACACCGCCACCGCGATCATGATGTTGCCGATCGCGCTGTCGGTGCTCACCCTCGTCGCCCAGCTCGGCGACGGCAGGACCGACCCCAACTTCGGCACCGCGCTGATGCTGGGGGTCGCCTACGCCGCCTCGATCGGGTCGGTGTCGACGATCATCGGCACCCCGCCCAACGCGTTCATGGTCGGCTACCTGGCGGAGGAGCAGGGCATCAGCATCGGCTTCGGCCAGTGGATGATGGTGGGCCTCCCGCTGGCACTGGTGTTCCTGGTGATCGCGTGGCTGGTGCTGACCCGGCTCATCTACCCGCCGAAGATCAAGGAGCTGCCCGGCGGCCGCGAGCTGGTCCGCGGCCAGCTACGCGAGATGGGGCCGATGTCGCGGGGCGAGTGGACGGTGCTGGTCGTCTTCGTCCTGGCCGCGCTGTCCTGGATCACGATCCCGCTGCTGGCCGGGACCGAGACCATCGGCGGGGCCCTGCCCTGGCTGGCGAGTATCGACGACGCCGGCATCGCCATGGCCGTCGCGGTGGCGCTGTTCGTCATCCCCGTGGACGCCCGCAACGGGGTCGCCGCTCTCGACTGGCAGACAGCGGTGCAGCTCCCTTGGGGCATCCTGCTGCTGTTCGGCGGCGGGCTGAGCCTGTCCGCCCAGTTCGGCGACACCGGTCTGAGCGACTGGATCGGTGAGCGGGTCGAGCTCTTGGGCGGAGTGCCCGGCTGGGTGCTGATCCTGGTCGTGACCGCGCTGGTGCTGCTGCTCACCGAGCTGACCAGCAACACGGCGACGGCGACCATCTTCGTCCCGGTCATGGCCGGGGTCGCCCTGGGGATGGGGCTCGACGTCATGACCCTGGTGGTCCCGGTCGCCCTGGCGGCCTCGCTGGCGTTCATGCTGCCTGTGGCGACGCCGCCCAACGCGATCGTGTTCGGCTCCGGCTATGTGCGCATCGGGCAGATGGTCAAGGGCGGCGTCTGGCTGAACCTCGTCGCGGTGGTCCTTGTCCTGCTGACGATGTACTCGATCGCGATGTGGGTCTTCGGGCTGTCCGTCTGACCCGGCCGCGGGACCTCCCGGGCCCCGGGAGGTCCCGCCGGCGGGCGGCGGCGCCCGGCGTAGGATGAGGGAGCTTCGACTTCCCTTCCACGAGCGAGGCCGGGGAGCGCGCATCAGAGACCGATGAGGACCATCAAGCGCGGTGGCGAGTACGAGCTCGACATCAGAAAATCCCGCTTCGTCTGCGCGCTCGCGCGCGTGGCGGACGAGGAGGAGGCGCGGGCGTTCATCGCCGAACGGCGCAGGCTGCACTGGAACGCCACGCACAACTGCACCGCCTACGTGCTCGGTTCCAACGGTGACGCGCAGCGCTGCAATGACGACGGCGAGCCCGCCGGAACCGCGGGTGTTCCGATGCTGGAGGTGCTCCGGCGCCGCCGGATCACCGGCGCCGTCGCGGTCGTGTCCCGCTACTTCGGAGGGGTCAAACTGGGGGCCGGCGGGCTGGTCCGCGCCTATGGCAACGCGGTGTCCGCCGCGGTCGGCGACGTCGGAGTGCTGGAGCGGCGCGTCCTCCTTGTCGTCACCGTGATCGCCGACTACCTGAGGGCCGGCAGGCTGGAGAGCGAATTGCGCGAGTCCCGCCATTACGTGCGGCAGGTCCGCTACGGTACCGACGTCGAATTCGATGTCGCCATCGCCGAGTCCGAGCTCCCGGAGTTCGAGGGGCGGCTGGCCGAGACGACCGGCGGCAGCGCCGTATCCGAGGTCCAGGGCACGACAACGATCGAGGTGGAAGCGGCGTTCTGACACGCCCGGCGACCGGGTATGGTCCCATGGCGGGCCGACTGCGATGGTCCGGGTAACGGGCGTATCTCGGGAAGCCGTGGCGTTCTAGGATTTCTGCTACCTGCAATCGTCCTAGGGAGAGACCAGCATGCCCCACTGGCGGCGTGCACCGTTGACGATAGTCACCGGTGTCGGGTTGGTCGTCTCTGGTGTGGCCTGCACCGATGGGCCGCAGTCTGAGGAGGCGGAGGAGTCACCGCGGCCGCTGCCCACCGTCTACGATGCGCAGCTCCCGCCGGGCGTGAGCGGAAAGCCGCTCCGGTTCCTGCACGGCCCCGAGTCCGAGGGGCCCGGTATCCTCGACGACGCCAACGGCGTACGCATCGAGTCCCTCGGGAACGCGTTCCTGTTCAGCTCCAACAGCGAGGAGCGGCACGTGCTCCAGCGCGCCGGCGACGGCGAGAAGCTGTGGGAGGGCGCGCACCGGGTCAGCGGCTTCGGGCGCGACCGCGACGGCTCCGAGGTGCTGATCCTGAGCGAAGACGACGACGGATCCAGGACCACGGTGGTACTGGACGACGAGGGCGAGACGGTCTGGAGAGGGGCCGACCGCGAGATCTATCTCGACGGTCTGGTGCTGCGCCGGCCGGAGGAGTGGAGCGCCGACGACCCCTACGGCGACTTCGCGGTCCTCGACACGGACGGCGAGGAGATCTGGGACTTCACCTTCGAGGAACCGGAAGACGCCGCCGAGGAGGAGTCCGAAGAGGACGCCGAGGACGATCCGGACGACACCCCTGATCTCGATCGGATGGGGGTCCCCGTGGGGGCGCAGGGGGATGTGCTCTTCCTCCACGACGGCGCCGGCCTGCTCCAGGCGCGCGATGCCGGGGACGCCCCCGGAGAGCTGCTGTGGGGGATCGCCGGTGACGACGAGGAGCTCGCCGGGGGGTCGGCCGTCCCGAGGCCTCGCCCGCAGCTCGTCGGCGGCTACGAGCTTCCTGCGGGGGAGGAGGACAGCGCGGACGGCGCCGAGGACGAGGGCGGCGGTGCCGAGGAGACCCGCACGACCGTGCTGGTGCGCTGGAGCCACCCGGAGGAGCCGTCGCGGCTGTCACTGCATGACCTGGAAAGCGGTGAGCTGGTGTGGTCCCTGGTGGAGCCCGGTGTGAACCCCGCCGACCACGGTTTCAACACGGTCCGGGTTCCCGGCACCGTGTACGACTCCGCGACCCATACCCTGCTGCTGCCCCAAGCGAGCCGAGAGACCCCGATGATCGGGATCGACCTGGTCGAAGGGGAGGTCGGCTGGCGGTTCGATGACGAAACCGAACGGTCCATCTCCCCGGCGTTCTCGCTGGACGGCCACATCTACGGGAGCTCACGCGACGCCGACGACGGAACCTCCCAGGTCGTCCTGGAGGCCGAGACGAAGAAGCCCGTCGCCGACGATCTCACCTCCTACGTGGAGGCCGTCACCGACGACGGCCACGCCATCGTCGTGTGGGACCGGCAGCGCTTCGTCTTCGGCCCTGAAGAGGAGCAGGAGGAAGGAGGCCGGCCGAGCTACGGGGTAGGCGCGGCCCGCCCGCATCCCGGCCGCCCGCACAGGGAGGTCGGGCCGGAGGAGTGCGGGGTTCTACCTGCGGAGTCCACAATTTGTGGACCCACTGATGCTTTGGGTGAACGTCGTTCTCTACCATCTCGGAATATGAACATGCCGGAGAATGGCGCAGCGGGTCCAGAGCCGCCCGAACTCCCCTTGGCCTCGGAGTTTCCCCAGGCTACGCAGGAGCAATGGCGCGAACTCGTCGCTGGGGTGCTGCGCAAGACAGGAGGCGACACCGGTCAGGCGGAGTCGGAGCCCGAGGAGTTGCTGGCCAGCGCCACCTACGAGGGGATCAGGATCAGCCCCTGTACGTGGGGGACGAGGGCCTCGACTCCGGCTTTCCCGGGGTGGAGCCCTTCACGCGCGGCGGGCGGGCCGAGGGGGTGCTGAGCGCGGGCTGGGACATCCGGCAGCTGCACACCGACCCTGATCCCGCCCAGGCGCGCCGCGCGGTGCTCGCCGACCTGGAGAACGGGGCCAGTTCCCTGTGGCTGGTGGCTGGGGCCGAGAGGATTCCGGCCAAGGGCATAGGCGAGGTGCTCGCCGATGTCCACCTGCAGATGGCCCCGGTCATGCTCGAGAGCGGCGCCGACTACGAGACCGCTTGTGCCTCACTGCTGAGCGCGTGGGCCGAACGCGGCTACGCCCCGGAGACCGTGCGCGGCAACCTGGGGATCGACCCGATCAGTGTGGCCGCTCGCAGCGGCGAGCCGGCCGATCTCGCCCCGGCCGCGCGCCTGGCGGCGGAGTACACCTCCCGCTACCCCCTGCTGGGCCTGGTCACAGTGGACGGGGCCCCCGTTCACGACGCCGGCGGTTCCCATGCGCAGGAGCTCGGCGCGTCCATGGCGGCGGGTGTGGCCTACCTGCGCGCACTCACCGAGGCGGGAATGGGCCTGGCCGAGGCCGCCGAACGGCTGGAGTTCCGGTACACGGCGACCGCCGACCAGTTCCTGAGCATCGCCAAGCTCCGCGCGGCCCGAGCCATGTGGGACCGGGTAACGGAGGCCTGCGGGCTGGCCGCGGAACACCGGACGATGCGGCAGCACGCGGTGACCTCGGCGGCGATGATGACCCGCCGCGACCCGCACGTGAACATCGTGCGCACCACGCTCGCGTGTTTCGGGGCGGGGGTCGCGGGTGCCGACGCGATCACGGTGCGTCCCTTCGACTCCGCTCTCGGCCTGCCCGGCGACTTCGCCCGCCGTATCGCCCGCAACACGCAGTCACTCCTTGTCGAGGAGTCCCACCTGGCCCGGGTCATCGACCCCGCCGGCGGTTCCTTCTACGTCGAGCGGCTCACCGCTGACCTCTATGCCCAGGGCTGGGCGTTTTTCCAGGAGCTGGAGGCCGCCGGCGGCATGGCCGCCGCGCTCTCCTCCGGTCTGGTCACCGAGCGTGTGAACGAGGTCTGGGAGCAGCGGCGGAGCAACATCGCCCACCGGCGCGACCCCCTTACCGGTGTCAGCGAGTTTCCGGAGCTGGACGAGCGGCCCGCCCCCACCCCCGACGACGAGGGGCGCCCCGCCGCCGCGAACGCGTTGCCGCGCCGCCGCTACGCCGAGGACTTCGAGGCGCTGCGCGACCGCTCCGACGCCCACCTGGCGGCTACCGGCGCCCGGCCGGCGGTCTTCCTGGCCACGCTCGGCCCCGCCTCGGCGCACACGGCCCGCGCCACGTTCGTCGGCAACCTGCTGCGGTCCGGCGGGATCGCCCCGGCGGGCGGGCGTACGTGCGGGGACGCCGACGAGGCGGTCGCGGCGTTCCGCGAGAGCGATGCGCGCCTGGCCTGCCTCTGCTCCAGCGACGCCGTTTACGCGGAGCAGGCCGCGGCCGCGGTGCGGGCACTGAAGGAAGCGGGGGCCGAACGGGTACTGCTCGCGGGGAAGCCCTCCGACGACCTCGCGGCGGCGGGTGTGGACGGTTTCCTCTTCGCCGACTGCGATGCGCTGGGGCTGCTTGACGAGCTTCTCGACACCTTGGGGGTAGCTGAATGAGCGGGAACGTCCACCGGGGAATCCCGGACTTCAGCGACGTCGCTCCCGGTACGCCCGCGTTCCGCGGGAACGGTGCCGCGTCCGAGCGGTGGGCCCGGGCCGTGGAACAGAGCACCGGCAAGGACCCGAGCGCGCTGGTGTGGGAGACCCCCGAGGGAATCGGGGTCAAGCCGCTGTACACGCCCGCTGACCGCGACGGACTGGACTTCGCCGGCGGCTACCCGGGAATCGCCCCTTACCTGCGGGGTCCTTATCCGACGATGTACGTCAACCAGCCGTGGACCATCCGCCAGTACGCCGGGTTCTCCACCGCCGCCGAGTCCAACGCCTTCTACCGGCGCAACCTCGCGGCCGGGCAGAAAGGGTTGTCGGTGGCCTTCGACCTGGCCACCCACCGCGGCTACGACTCCGACCACCCGCGGGTGGCCGGGGACGTGGGCATGGCCGGGGTGGCGATCGACTCCATCTACGACATGCGCCAGCTCTTCGACGGCATCCCGCTGGGCGAGATGACGGTGTCGATGACCATGAACGGCGCGGTGCTGCCGGTGATGGCGCTGTACATCGTGGCCGCCGAGGAGCAGGGGGTTCCGACCGAGAAGCTGGCGGGGACCATCCAGAACGACATCCTCAAAGAGTTCATGGTCCGCAACACCTACATCTATCCGCCGCAGCCCTCCATGCGGATCATCTCCGACATCTTCGCCTACACATCGCAGAGGATGCCGCGGTTCAACTCCATCTCGATCTCCGGTTACCACATGCAGGAGGCTGGGGCCACCGCCGACCTGGAACTGGCCTACACCCTGGCCGACGGCGTGGAGTACATCCGGGCGGGACGCACGGCCGGTCTGCAGGTGGACTCCTTCGCCCCGCGGCTGTCGTTCTTCTGGGCGATCGGGATGAACTTCTTCATGGAGGTCGCCAAGCTGCGGGCCGCCCGGCTGCTGTGGGCCAAGCTGGTCAAGGGGTTCGACCCGCACAACGCCAAGTCGCTGAGCCTGCGCACGCACTCCCAGACATCCGGGTGGTCGCTCACGGCGCAGGATGTGTTCAACAACGTAGTCAGGACCTGCGTGGAGGCCATGGCCGCGACCCAGGGGCACACCCAGTCGCTGCACACCAACGCCCTCGACGAGGCACTGGCCCTGCCCACCGACTTCTCCGCGCGCATCGCGCGCAACACGCAGCTGGTGCTGCAGCAGGAGTCGGGGACCACGCGCGTCATCGACCCGTGGGGCGGCAGCTATTACGTCGAGCGCCTGACCTACGAGCTCGCCCGGCGGGCGTGGGCGCACATCACCGAGGTCGAGGAGGCCGGAGGCATGGCCGCGGCCATCGACGCCGGCATTCCGAAGATGCGCATCGAGGAGGCCGCCGCCCGCACCCAGGCCCGTATCGACTCCGGGCAGCAGCCGGTCATCGGGGTGAACAAGTACCGGCCCGACACCGAAGACGAGATCGACGTACTCAAGGTCGACAACACCCGGGTCCGCGGCGAGCAGCTGGAGAAGCTGCGCCGGCTGCGCGAGGAGCGCGACGAGGTCGCCACCCGTGCCGCGCTGGACCGGCTCACCGCGGCGGCCGCCGCCGACCCCGGCGGCGCCACGCTGGAGAACAACCTGCTCGCCGCCGCTGTGGACGCCGCCCGTGCCAAGGCCACCGTGGGCGAGATCTCCGCCGCCATGGCGAAGGTCTTCGACCGGCACACCGGCCAGGTACGTACCATCCAGGGTGTGTACCGCGAGGAAGCCGGACGCTCCGGTGACGCCGACACCTCCGCCGCCATGCGGGTGGTCGCCGATCGGGTCGCCGCGTTCGAGGAGAACGAGGGGCGCCGCCCCCGGATCCTGGTCGCCAAGATGGGCCAGGACGGCCACGACCGCGGCCAGAAGGTGATCGCCACCGCTTTCGCCGACCTCGGCTTCGACGTCGATGTCGGTCCGTTGTTCCAGACGCCCGCGGAGGCCGCGGCCCAGGCGGTCGAGGGTGATGTGCACATCATCGGGGTGTCCTCGCTGGCCGCCGGGCATCTCACGCTGGTTCCGGCGCTGCGCGAGGAGCTGGCGAAACTGGGCCGCGACGACATCGTGATCGTGGTCGGCGGCGTCGTTCCTCCCGCTGACTTCGACGCGCTGTACGAGGCCGGCGCCTCGGCGATCTTCCCGCCCGGCACCGTCATCGCCGAGGCCGCGGTGGGGCTGCTGGACCAGCTCGACCAACGTCTTGGGCGCGGCGGATGACCCGTGGCATCGACATCGACTCTTATGCCGAAGGTGTACTCGCCGGGCACCGCCCGACGCTGGCCCGCGCCATAACCCTGGTGGAGTCGCGCCGTGCCGATCACGCCGAACTGGCCCAGCAGCTCCTGGCGAGGCTGCTTCCGCACAGTGGCAAGGCGCACCGGGTGGGCATCACGGGAGTGCCCGGGGCGGGCAAGTCCACGTTCATCAACGCGCTCGGCACCCGGCTCACGGATGAGGGGCACCGGGTCGCGGTGCTGGCCGTCGACCCGTCGTCCTCGCGCAGCGGAGGCAGCATCCTCGGCGACAAGACGCGGATGCCGGATCTGGCGGTCGCCCCCAACGCGTTCGTGCGCCCCTCGCCGACAGCGGGCACGCTCGGCGGTGTCGCCCGGGCCACCCGCGAGACCATAGTGCTCATGGAGGCGGCGGGGTTCGACGTCGTCCTGGTGGAGACGGTGGGCGTCGGACAGTCGGAGGCGGCCGTGGCCACCATGGTCGACTCCTTCTGTCTGCTGACCCTGGCCCGTACCGGCGACCAACTGCAGGGCATCAAGAAGGGCGTGCTGGAACTCGTCGATGTCGTCGCGGTGAACAAGGCCGACGGCCCGCACACCGGCGAGGCCCGCAAAGCCGCGCGCGAGCTCTCGCGCGCCCTCAGGATGCTGCAGCCGGTCCACCCCTCGTGGCGTCCGCCCGTGCTCACCTGCAGCGGTCTCACCGGCGAAGGACTGGGCGAGGTGTGGCGGGCGGTGCTCGACCACCGCCGCGCCCTGGAGGAGGCCGGGGCGCTCGCCGAACAGCGCGGCCGGCAGCAGGTGGACTGGATGTGGGCTCAGGTACGCGAACGGTTGCTGGACCGGTTACTGCGCGACCAGGGGGTTCGACGGCTCACCCCGGAGCTGGAAGCCGCGGTGCGCTCCGGTGAGCTTCCCGCGACCCTCGCTGCCGAACGCCTGCTCGCGGAGTTCGTGGACCGGAGCGGCGAACGGGGCTCCGGCGGCAGTGGAGGACGGCCGGCTCGCTGAGTGTTTCCGGAGAGAAACCGGGTACGGGCACGCGGACGGAACATGACACGGACCACATAAGTGTTCTGCCCGGTGTGACCTGTGTAGGAGAAAATATCTTTCGCGCCGGCATTCCCGTCGGCCCGTTCAGCTAATACCGTGTGTGGTCAGAGTCTTACGGGAGCAGGCGGGAAATGGATCGCGCCAAGCCGTTTCAGCGCCTCCGGCCACTGTCAGCAGCAGGCAGCGACGGCCGGGATACGATCGTGCGGCCAACCCCCCTGGCGGATCCTGTCATTCTCCGTATGCTGAGCAAGGGGACCCCTCATCACCACGTGGGGCTGGAGGAGTGAACGTGCACAGGCTTGGGCTGAATACCCGGGTCGACAACCGTAGCGTGATCGTTCAGGTCGAAGGCGACCTCGACATCGCAACAGCTGGCGACCTCCAAGAACATGTTCTGTCAGCTGTAGACGAACACGGGCCGTGGCTGATCCTCGACCTGTCTGACCTGGACTTCATGGACTCCAGCGGACTGAACGTCGTCATCAACGTCTACCGTTCTGTCAAGGAGCGGGGAGGGAGCCTGGCGCTGGCAGCGCCGAACGAAAGGGTCACGAAAGTCGTACGCCTCGTCGGGCTGCACCGGCAGGTGCCGGTACATCGGACCGTCGCGGCGGCGGTCAATGCCATGGAGCGCTGGAGGCCAAGAAGGAAGTCGGCTAGCCACCCTTCCTCGCCGCCGGAGCCATATGACGATGCCATGCCGTGGGCGCCCGTTCCCCAGCGGGTGCCCACGGCATGGCATCGTGCGTGTGGACGGTCCCGGGCCCGCCAGCGAAGCCGTGTGGACCTCTCCCGGAACGGTGGGGAAGTAGGGTCGAGGGCATGCCGACCCCGGATTTCATCCTCAGGCTGCGCAAGCACGTCGGGAACGAACTGCTCTGGCTGACGGGAGTGACGGCCGTTGTCATCGGGGACTCCGGGGAGATCCTGCTGCACCGCCGCGCCGACGACGGCCGCTGGTCGACACCCGGCGGGATCCTGGAACCGGGAGAGCAGCCCGCTGTGGCGCTCGTCCGCGAGGTATTCGAGGAGACGGGGGTGCACGTCGAGGTCGAGCGGGTCGCCAGTGTGGTGACCGAGCCGCCGTTCACCTACCCCAACGGCGACCGGGTGCAGTTCCTCGACATCGCCTTCCGCTGCCGTGCCGTCGGCGGGGCGCCCCGGCTCGACGAGGACGAGTCCCTGGACGTCCGCTGGTTCGCCCCTGACGGCCTGCCCGAGCTGAACACCCGCATCCTGCGCCGGATCCGGCACGCCCGCGATGACGGGGAAGCCTGGTACGTGTGCCCCGAGTGACCTGGAGAGGCCCCGCCGCACCGCGGGCCGGGGCCGTCTCCTCGCGGCAGAGGCGCCCGCGCGGTACGCGCGGGCGCCAGTGGGGGCCGGAGGTCACAGCGCGAGATCGAACACGCGGCCCGCGATGGCGTAGATCGTGCCGAGGACGAGCAGCAGCGCGATCATGTTCAGCCAGAAACCGCTCCGCACCATCTGGGCGATCCGGATGTGGCCGGAGCCGTACACGATCGCGTTGGGCGGGGTCGCGACCGGCATCATGAAGGCCAGGGAGGCGGCGAGGACGGCCGGGACCACAAGGAGCATCACGTCCATACCGAGGCCGAGCGCGATCCCGCCGATGACCGGGAGGAACGTGGCGGTGGTCGCGGTGTTGCTGGTCAGCTCGGTCAGCAGCAGCACCATGCCGGCGATTACCGCGACCAGCACCCATGTGGGGACCCCGCCGAGGAGCTCGACGCGCTCACCGATCCAGGCGCTCAGTCCGGTCTCGGTGAACTGTGTGGACAACGTGAGCCCTCCACCGAACAGCAGCAGGATCCCCCACGGCAACTGCACGGCGGTGTCCCAGTCGAGCAGCCGTTCGTTGCACGTGCGATCCACCGGGATCATGAAGAGCGCAATGGCGACCGCCATGGCGATGCCGGCGTCACTGATGGACTCCAGCCAGGGGAGGACGCCACTGATGGTCGCGTTCTGGGCGAGCAGGGGGATACACACCCACGACAGGGCGGCGGTGACGAACACGGCCAGTACCAGCCGCTCGCCTCGGGACATCGGGCCCATCTCGCGCAGCTCCTCGCGGATCAGCTCCCGTCCCGCGCTGAGGTCCTGGGTCTGGGGCGGATAGATGAGCTTTGTCAGCACCACCCAGGCGATCACCAGGAAGATCGCGGCGAGCGGCAGGCCGACCATCATCCACTGGCCGAACCCGACGTGGATGCCGTGGTTCTCGCTCAGGTAGCCGACCATTAGCGCGTTCGGTGGGGTGCCGATCAGGGTGGCCACCGAGCCGATCGAGGACGCGTAGGCGATGCCGAGCATCAGCGCGGTCGCGAAGTTGGGGTCGGTCTTGCCGTTGCGGAGCTGGGTGACCATTCCGATCACGGCCAGCCCGATGGGCAGCATCATGATCGTGGTGGCGGTGTTGCTCACCCACATGGTGACGAACCCGGTGGCGAGCATGAACCCGCCGATCAACCTGGGCGGGTTGGAACCGACCGCGGCGACGACACTCAGCGCCATGCGGCGGTGCAGGTTCCAGCGCTGCATCGCCAGAGCGAGCATGAACCCGCCCATGAACAGGAAGATGACGTCGTTCGCGTAGGGCGCGGCGGCACTCCCGATGTCGGTGACGCCGAACACGGGGAAGAGTGCGAGCGGCACGAGCGCGGTGACGGGGATCGGGATGGCCTCGGTCGCCCACCACGCCGCCATCAGCGCGGCGACGGCGGCGGTGGTCCTGGCCGGGCCCGGCAGGGAGTCCGGCAGCAGCAGGTATATCGCGGCGGCGAGCAGCAGCCCGACCGCCAGGCCGACCAGTTTGGCCGTGGGAACGCCGTCATCGGGGGCGTTCCCCTGCACCGTGGTGCGCGGATCCGGGGCACGGGTGTCCGATACTTCTGCTTTTCCAGTCGACATCAGGGGGAATCCTCCTTGCGTGGCCGGCAGGCGAGAGACGGGGCGCCGTTCGCGTACGGCCGGTGGCGGCGTTCCGGGGAGGGCGAAACCGTGGCAACGTCGCTGTTGCCGCCGGGTTTCCAGTGCGTTGCGCGCTGGGGGTGTAGTGATCGTCGTCACTGTGCCGCGGCGCACGCAATGCGGCGGCCGGAAACTTCAGATTCCCCTGACGTTAAACAACGGAAAGTGGCTCGATCATCGCTTTCCGTGATTCAGGGTGTCGTCATGGGCGAGCCGCCCGGTCAGGCCGGCGGGTCGGTTCGCTCGGGTGGGGTTCGACGGCGGTCCGGCGGGTTCCGACGCGCTCTTTCCGACCGCGCATCGCCGGCCGTGCTCGCCGTCGCCCCCCGCGTCGGCCGGAGGGACGACCGCGGTCCGCGGGGGTGCCCCGCACGGAACGGGCGCGGCGCCGACGTGCCGACGGCCCGTTCACTCCCCGCTCGTCAGCACCTTCCGCAGCGCCTCGGCGAACTCCTTGGGCTGGCCGAGGAAGCCGCCGTGGTCGCCGGGGAACTCGACCGGCGGTGTGCCGAGCAGCGCGGCCAGCGCCGTGGAGGTGCGATAGGTGAGCAGGTGGCTCGAGGCGGCGCCGATGCCGACGACGACACGGGCCGGGCCGGCCGCCAGCGCGGCGGTGTCGGGCACGTAGCGGACAGTGCCGCGCAACTCGTGGGCGAAGAAGCGGGCGCCGTCGGCGAGATCCTGCTCCGAGGGCTCTCCCGGTGGTGGAGCGGGGGCGTCCTCGGCATCGCCGCCGAAGCCGGCGTTGGCCATGAACTTCAGCCACGCCGCTCCCAAGCCGTCCCGGTGGAAGGTCGCGATCAGGTCGTCGGTCGCGGCGCGCTGCTCCGCGGCGTCGGGAAGCAATTCCAGCAGGGGAGGCTCGTGCGCGACGAGGGTGCGCACCCGTGCGGGATGCCGCTCGGCCAGCGCGAGCCCGGTCACCGCGCCGCCGCTGCTGCCGAACACGTCGGCGGACTCGGCGCCGAGGGCGCCCAGCAGGGCGGCGACGTCGTCGGCCCGCAGCTCAGGGGTGGAGTCCTGCTCAGGGTCGTCGAGAACACTGCCCGAGATGCCGCGCGGGTCGTGGGTGACGACGGTGTGGTCGCCCGCGAGCGCATCGGCCAGCGGCGCGAAGGCCGCGGCGTTCATGGGCGAGCCCATGACCAGCAGCAGCGGCCCCGTGCCGCGGACCTCGTAGTACAGGCGTCCGCCCGAGACACCGAGGGTGTGTGTGGTGGTCATAACCGGTCATCCTTCCTTGAGTGGTCGTTTCCGATCGTGGTGACGAAGAAAAGACTCCGGGCGGCGGGAAAACTCATCGCCCTACCGGCCGGCACCGTGGTCACCCCCGGCGGCCGGGGTACTAGGCTGCCCGCGTGGAACGAGCGTGGCCGAGCCGGCGCGCCGCCATCCTCGGGGCGGTGGTGGCCGCGCTCGCCGGATGCGGCCGGAGCGGCACCGTCGAGTATCCGGAGCTGACGTTGGTCACCGGGCCGCCCGGGGCGGTGTTCCGCGAGGTCGGCGCGGCCCTCGCGGCGGAACTCAGCGGCCCCATGCCCGGCACCGAGATCACCGTCCTGGACACCGGCGCGTCGGCGGAGAACCTGCGGCTGCTCGAGTCCGGCCGGGCGCACGTCGGGTTCTCCAGCCTGGACGCCGCGTTGGCCGGAGGTGAAGCGGGACCGGAGGGCCTCCTCGCGCTGTGCCGGCTCTACGACAGTTACCTGCACCTGGTCGTGCCCGCCGCCTCGGCCGCAGCGGAGTTCGGGAACATCGCCGGCCTGCGGGTCTCTCTGGGCGCCCGGGACTCCGGCACCGAGTTCACGGGGCGCCGGCTGCTGGAGCTGACCGGGGTCGAGGTGGACGACGTCCTTCTCGACCAGGCGGACTCCGCGGCGGCGCTGGGAGAAGAGGAGATCGACGCGATGTTCTCCCTCACCGGTATCCCCACGCCCGCGATCACCGGGCTGGCGGCCGAGCAGCGGCTGCGGTGCCTGGAACTGGACGAACAGGCCGACGAGCTCGCCGAGACCTATCCCGGTTCGTACTATCCCGCGACAATCCCGGCCACCGCCTACGACGGCATCCCGGCCTGCCGAACCCTGTCGGTCCCGAACATACTGCTGGCCCGCGCCGACCTGCCGGAGGACGTGGCCGAGGCGATCACCCGCACCGTCTTCACCCGCGCCTCCGAGATCGCGGCCGAACGCCCCGAGGCCGCTCAACTCAACGTCCGCACCGGGATCGCGACCGGCCCCATACCGCTGCATCCCGGGGCCGAACGCTGGTTCCGGGCCCAGAAGTCCTGAACACTTCCGCGGGGCCGCCGTTCGCGGCGGTCAGGGAGAGGACGCGGGGGCAGCGGGCAGGGCGAGGACGACGTCCAGCCCGTGGCCACCGCCTTCCGGCCGCGGGAGCCCGGGCTCCAGCCGCAGCTCGCCGCCGGCCGATCGGACGAGGTCGGCGCAGATCGCCAGGCCCAGACCGGTGCCTTCGAGGTTCTGGTGTTTCGGGGCGCGCCAGAACCGGCGCAGCGCGCTCTCGCGTTCCTCGTCGCTGAGCCCCATGCCGTTGTCAGCCAGGTGCAGCTCGACCCGCTCGTCCGGTTCGGCACGCAGCTCCACCCGGGTGCCGCCCGACAGCCGCATCGCGTTGCTCATCACCTCGTCCAGCACGCTGCCGAGGCCGCCGGGCGGCGCCAGGAGCCGCACCCCTTCGGGGACGCGCGTCCGCAACGTGATGCCGTACTCGGTGCTCAGTGCCTGCCAGCGCGGCACGCGGGTGGCGAGCACGCTGTCGAGGTCCGCGGGTTCGGCCGCGCCGAAACTCTCCAGCCGGGTGGCCGCGAGCAGCGAGTTGAGCGTGCGGTGCATCGCCCGGGTCTCCTCCACAGCGTCCTCGTGCGCCGAACGCGCCTCGGGGCCGCTGAGGAAGGGGGCCAGGTTCTCCACGGCCATCCGAAGGCTTGTCAGCGGGTTGCGTAGCTGGTGCGAGGCGTCGGAGACGAAGGCCCGCTGTCGCTGCGACGAGCTCTCCACCGCGTCCACCATCGCGTTGAACGAGCCGGTGAGTCGTCGGAGCTCGGGCGGTCCGCCGGCCGCGTCCACCCGCACCGACAGGTCGCCGTGCGCGATCGCGGCCGTGGCGCCGTCCAGGCGGTGCACGGGCCGCAGCGCCCAGCGGGACAGCGGCCAGGTCGCCGCGGCGAGTCCGGCCAGCGGGACCAGGCTGAGCAGCGCCAGCCACGCCCAGCCCGCCAGGATCGCGGAATGGAGACCGTCCGCGGGCGAGACCAGCAGCACCACCCCCACAAGTTCACTGTCGCGGCCGATCGGTTCCGCGACGACGAGCGGATCGTCCTTCCACGGCCAGAGCACCGGCGGCGGCTCGGGCCGCACACCGGCCCGTGCCTTCGTCATCGCCTGCCGCGCGTCGGGGGCGTCCAGCAGACCGGCGATGGTCCCGCCGCTCTGCGAGGCCGCCACAACATCGCCGGAGGGGTCGGCGACCAGGACCCGGATGCCGTACAGCTCCTGGTAGCGCTCCAGCTCCGCGCGCAGGGCGTCGGTGCGTCCGGTACGCAGGGCGGTGTGCGAGAGGGAAGCGAACCGGCCGGCGTCGCTGAGCCGGTCGACGTAGACCTCCTGGGTCTCCCGCTGCGCCATGGCGGTGCCGAGCGGAACCACGAGCGCCGCCACCAGGAGGAAGGTCAGCGGTAGCAGGATGGCCAGCAGTCGGCGGAGCACGGCTCACCCCGGCCGGGCGATCAGGCGATAGCCGACACCGCGCACGGTCTGGATGCGCACGGTGCCGCTGCCGCCGAGCTTGCCGCGCAGGCTCGCGATGTGGGTGTCCAGGGTCCGGGTGGACGACTCCCAGGTGGCTTCCCACACCTGGTCGAGGATGGTGTCGCGGTCGACCACCGCGGGGGCGCGGGAGGCCAGCAGCGCGAGCAGGTCGAACTCCTTGCGGGGCAGGGCGAGCGGGGTGCCGTCGAGGTCGGCCTCGCGGGAGCCCGGATCGAGGGTGAGCGGTCCGGCGTGGATCGGCGGCGCGGTCTCGCCGGTGCCAGCGCGTGCGGCGCGTGTGCGGCGCAGGACGGCGTCGATGCGGGCCAGCAGCTCGGAGACACCGAAAGGCTTGACCACGTAGTCGTCGGCGCCCAGGCGCAGGCCGCGGACCCGTTCGCGCTCCTCACCGCGCGCGGTGACGGCGATGATCGCTGTCTCGGGGCGTTCACGCAGCCGGCGCAGCAGGTCGATGCCGTCGGCGTCGGGAAGGCCGAGGTCGAGCAGCACGACATCGGCCGTCGGCGCACGCAGTGCCCCTTCGGCCGTGGCGACCCGGCATACGTCGTAGGACGAGTTGCGCAGCGCGGTGACCAGTCCTCGCGCGACCCGGTCGTCGTCCTCGACCACGAGAATGCGCATCGACCGACATCGTAGACGCACAAAAACGCGGGAGGGGGCCAAGGGGGCCGGGCCGCGACCCCGCCCCTTGGAGCGGGGGGTCACCCCCAGAGGCGGCGCATCGTCCAGCGATCGGTCGCGGTGTCGCATGTGATGTCGGCGATGCCGTGCTCGCCCTGCTCCGACTCGGTGGCTACCCGTATCAGGCGGGAACCGGTGCCCTGCCCGTCGGTGCCGGGGGTGTCCGGACCGGCCTTCCAGCTACCGATGACGCGCCGTACCCGGTACATATGGCCTCGCCAGGCGAAGAGGGCGGGATGACCGCCAGTGGTCGATCTGACGTCGATCCGTTCGTTGAAGAGACTCACACGCACAGTCTATCGAACATAAGTTCGACAGCCCAGGAGGTCTCTCGTCGGCGACCGGCGTGTCCCACACTAGACCTCCATGCGGGGTCCGGGCGCCCGCTCGCCGACCGGTTCGCGGGTGCGCCTTGTTGAACTGCGGGCATTCCGGCCATTTCGGTGGCCTGGCGCGGTTTCTTCGGCGTGTCGCGCCGTCCGACCGTCCGGCCGGAACCGACCAATCGGTATGTTGGTATCGAGGACAGCCACGAAGCGCGGGAGACATGGTGACCATGGCGGATACAGCGGCGGCCGCGGACGCGGCCGATACGCGTTCAGACGGCGCGGAGAACTCCGCGCCGGTTCCCGAGCGGCTGTTGACGGCGGCCACCCGGCTGTTCGCCGAACGAGGGGTCGAGCGGACCTCGGTCCAGGAGCTCGTGGACACGGCCGGTGTCACCAAGGGCGCGATGTACCACTACTTCGCCTCCAAGGAGGACTTGCTCTTCGCGGTCTACCAGCGCGTCCTGGCCATGCAGATGCGCCGGCTGGAAGAGCGCGCGCAGGCCGGGGGGCCGGTGCGGGAGCGCCTGCACGAGGCGGCCGCCGACGTCGTGCGGACCACGGTGGAGAACCTCGACGACATGGTGATCTACTTCCGCTCGCTGCACATGCTGTCGCCCGAGCGGCAGAGCGAGGTCCGCGGGGAACGCCGCCAGTACCACGAGCGGTTCTGCGAGTTGATCGAGGAAGGCCAGCGCCAAGGGGTCTTCCGCACCGATGTCCCGTCCGACATCGTGGCCAACCAGTACTTCGGCGCGGTGCACCACCTGGGGATGTGGTACCGCTCCGCCGGTGAGCTGGGCGGAGCGGACATCGGCGGGTACTTCGCCGACCTCCTGCTGTCGGAGCTGCGGCCCGGGTAGCCGGGCCCGCGCGCTCCGTTCACCGGGTCACAGGAAGACCCGCCCGGGACTGCTGCGGTCCCGGATCGCGGCCATGCGCTTGATGTTCACCGGACGGTGCGAGAACAGGTTGTACAGGAACAGGGACGGTCCGCGTTCGGTCCGCGCCCGGTCCGCCATCTCGCCCAGGTTGATCCGGGGGTAGAGGTACTTGCCGCCGGCGAGCAGTTGCACGGCGTGGGCGCCCTCGGGGCAGTAGGCGTGGGCGTGGTCGTCGGCCGTGTACTCCATCGCGCGCGACAGCGAGGCCCCGAGGACGGGTACGACCGCGGCGACCGACGTTCCGAGCCGCCGCCAGAACGAGGTGTGGCCGGCCGCGATGTGTCCGAGCTGGTGCGCGACGACGAACGTGAGCGCGGCGGGGTCGCGGAGCCGCCCGCCGACCTCGAACAGGTCGCTGGAGATGACGATGTAGCGGCGCAGGCCGTGTCCCGAGGCCGCCGAGCTCAGGCGCCCGCCCCTGTGGCAGACGTAGGCGTCGGGTGCCGACCGCAGCCCCATCCGCGCGCTCAGGGTGCGGATCACCCGGTGCGCTTCGGGGAACTGGGTGGGCGAGATCTTGATGGACTGCGCGCGCTGTTCCGCGTGCAGCAGCCCGCGCACGGCCCAGAACCCGGCGGGCAGGGCCAGCAGGGCGAGAAGCGGCCATTGGGGGTCGGTCAGGCTCGTCCACAGCGTGTGCAGCGCGAACACGACGATGGTGAGGGTGACCGCGACCGCCGCGACCAGTAGTGGAAGCTCCCACGGGTGGCGGGGAACGACCGGGCTCTGGGTAAGGGGGTCGGTCTCGGGGGGCGGGCAGGGCCGGTACGGGATGCCGGCCGGCCGACCGTGCGGAAAACGGGCCGTGCGGCGCTCATGATGGAGGGCGGAGAGCCGGGCGGTGTCCCCCTTTTCCCGCGAGGGTCGTGCGTGGACCATCCGGTGTTCCCTCCCCAATGCCGGCGCGGTAGGGCGCAGTGCGCCTCGGCTACGTCAAGTAGTCATATACTACTTTCCGTAGTGTTGCGTGCGGGTGAGAACACGGCGTAACTGTGACCTGCGGGTTCATCGGGAATCCGCGATCGGTCGGAAGCCGCGCAGCATTCGGGCGTACCATCCCGCCGCTGCGCGACTCCGACCATCACAGGAGTGGCCGGGCCTACTCGGCGATCCTGTTGAGCTCGGTCTGGTAGTAGAGCACGCCCAGGCCGAACACGAACATCAGCAGCAGGCCCAGCCCGCCGGAGCAGGTGGGCTGCACTCCGGCGTTCTCCTGGGCGTCGCGGATCCGCGTACCGCAGCGGTAGTACGACACCAGCGGCGCGATCGCCGTCCAGCCGAGCAGGATCAGCACCAGCAGCGGCCCGACCACCGGCGCGGTGCGGCGCGGGCTGAGATCGGCCATCTCGGCGTGGATCTTGTAGTACCACACCAGGTGGTAGATCCCGAGGGTGATCAGGGGCAGTCCAAGCCACACGCCCACGGGGCTGCGGCGCTTGACGAACCCGGCCTGGTGGGGTGCCGCGCCGACCTGGGGGTGCTGGGGCGGGTACTGCTGGTGGGGCCGCATGGTCATGGCGGATCTCCTTTGGGATAGGGGAGCGGATGGCCCGCCCCGCGAAGGAGCGGGGCGGGTTCCGTGGTGGTCGGGCCGCGCGGGCGGCGAGGATGCGCTTAGTCCTCCGCGCCGCCGGAGGCCGCGGCCGCGCGCTTGCGGGCGAGGTACATCGCCGCGCCACCACCGATGAGAGCCGCCATGGCCGCGGCGGCCGGCCCGGCCAGGGCGGGACCGGTCACGGGAAGCTGACCGGCCTCCTTGGCGGAGGCGTCGGGGACGTCCTTCCCTTCGTCGGCCTTCTCCCCGCCGGGCGCATGCTTCTCGCCCCCCTCGCCGCTGGAGGCTCCCGTTTCGTTCTCCTCGTCCTCGGGCGGCGGGACCAAGTCCTCAAGGGTGCCGAACTCGATCCACCGGTACCCGTTCCTGTCGACGCACTGCAGCACCGAGGTGTCGGTGTAGGCGTAGATCGTGACCAGGCGGTCCTCGGTGCGGCAGAACCGGCCGGGCTTCATCCCCTCCGGGGCCCGTGGCAGGGTGGCGATCCACTCGGCCCATGCGTTCGAACCGCCGTCGCTCGTGCCGGTACCGCCGCGGTCCTCGCCGCCGTCGCCGTTTCCGGTGCCCTGGCCGCTGCCCTCGTCCCCGTCCTCAAAGCCGGTGCCGGCGTCGTCACCGCTGTCGCTACCGGCTTCCCCGTCCTCATCGCCGGTCTCGGTATCGCACCCGGTGAGGTCGACGATGTCGTGCACCCGGTGAGTGTCCTCCTCCTCGCCGAAGGAGTACGGGACCTCGGTGGAGCCTTCCTCGAGAAGGGGCGCGACGCTTTGGCTGACGGTCGCGGTCTCTCCAGCGGGCACCAGCTTTTCGCTGTTGCCATCGGTGGTCCGGTAGCGCGCGCGATGGTCCTGCGTCGTCTCGTTGACGAACACCAGGTCCAGGGTCGAGCAGTCCGCCGCGAGCTCGTGGCCGGCGGACAGCCCGGCCTCCTCGGCCGCGGCGGTGCCGGGGGTGGACAGGGCCGCGGCCGCCGCAGCGATGGCGGCGGCCGCGATGATCTTGGAGATCATGCGAGGGACCTCTCTATCTCGGACGACGCCCGAGCGGGAGGCGTGTCATCTCGGCTTCACCTGTGCCAAGAGTCCCGGACCGCGGGAAAGCCCGGGCGGTTTTGCGGGTTGCTTAACCGAATCGACATCATCGGCCCTCACCCCACCGCCGATCTTGCGCGTCAGGAAGGAACGCAAAGCTCAAGATCGGTGGGTTTTTGTCCGAGCGGACAGGCGCGGATCGCGGCCGTCGAACGGTTTGTTGCTGACGTGGCCGCCTCGCGACGGGGATGCGACCTGCACCGGCGTGCACGCGAGTGCGGGGACCCCTCCGGGAGGCGCCGCGATCAGTGTGCCTCGTACCGCCGCAGCTCCTCGCAGAGCTCGTCGAGGAACGCGTCGACCTGGGTCGGGTCGTAGCCGGGACGGGCGCGGGTGGTGGCGAACCGGACCCGCTCCACCTGGACGGAGGTCAGCGGGGCAACCTCGGGGTGCCCGTTCAGCAGTGCTTTCAGGGTTGCCTCGGCGCTGTCCAGGAACTCGTCCACTTCCTGCTCGTTGTAACCGGTGGTCAGTCTGGTCGTGGCGAACTTGCGGTTGCGGACGTCCTCTGGGCGCATCGTCGGCTCCCCGGAGGGAGGCTCGGGTGCAGGGGGCGGCGGCGGGGGGAAGTCCATGCCGCGTGTCCTGCGGAGGGATGGCGGGTCGGGAAGAGTGCCGGGAGCCGGCCGGTCCGCCACCGTGCCGAGCCCGTGCCTGCGCAGATCGGCCGCCACGTCATCGAGGAACTCGTCGACGTCGTCCTCGTGGTACCCCGTGGCCAGCTTCGTGCTGCGGAACCGGGAGGCCATGACCTCTTCCGCGGTGATGAGCTGATCGGGCAGTGGTCCGCCCTGCAGCGCCGCGATGGTCGCCTCCACCCGGTCGAGTAACGCGTCGACGTCCTGCTCGTTGTACCCCGTCTGCAGACGCACCGTTCGGAACTTCTTGTTGCGGATATCAGCAGGTGTCAGACCCATGTGATCTATTGTGCCGAGTCGAGACGCTGATCAGGTCCCTGATCATCGGTTCTCGCCGCCGCGTTTTCCGATATGGGAGGCACCGCCCATGCCCAGACCACCCGGCGCTCCGGGCCGCCGCTGCCGCCTCGCCACGGGTACCCGGTCCGCCCCCGTGCGCCGCTGGTCCGCCGGCGCCGCCCTGGGCGGGACCCGGGGGTGGCGATGACCGACATCGGTTACCTGGCGGCCGTCGCCGGGGGTGTGCTCACCCTGCTCAGCCCGTGCAGTGCGCTGCTGCTGCCCGCGTTCTTCGCCTACGCCTTCCGCGACCCCGGCCGGCTGCTCGCCCGAACGGCCGTCTTCTACGCCGGTCTATGCGTGGCACTGGTCCCGCTCGGCGCGGGTTCGTCGCTGATGAGCAGGCTGTTCTACGGCGAGCGGGAACTGCTCATCGCCGTCGCGGGATGGGCGATCATCGTTTTCGGCGCGTTGCAGCTCGCGGGCATGGGGTTCTCTCTCGGTTTCGCCCGGCGCGTGCAGGGCCGGCTGACCGGCCGAACGGAAGCCGTCCCGGTGTTCATGCTCGGCACCGTCTACGGTCTGGCGGGGTTCTGCTCCGGCCCGGTCCTGGGCGCCGTGCTCACTGTGGCGGCCACCGGCGGGGCGGTCCGCGGCGCCTCCCTGCTCGCCTGCTACGCGCTCGGCATGGCGCTGCCGCTGTTCCTACTCGCCCTGTTCTGGGACCGGTTCGACCTCGGCCGGAAAAGCTGGCTGCGCGGCCGATCCTTCCGCCTGGGGCTGGTCCGGGCGCATACCACGAGCGCCCTTTCGGGGCTGCTGTTCATCCTCATCGGTGTGCTGTTCCTGGCCTACGACGGCACCGCGTCGCTGTCGCTGTTCGGGGGTGGACTGTTCGCGGACGTCGGCTACCGGGTGCAGGTGTGGCTCTCGGGGGTCAGCGGGACGGGGCTCGACCTCCTCTTCCTCGGCGCGATCGCGCTGGCGGTGCTCGGGGTCGGCGCCGTGTGGCGGTACCGCGACCGCACCCACGGGCGCGCGCCGGCCGAGGGCGGGGACCGGTAGCGCGGGGCGCTCGCGATCAGCGGGACGGGGCGGCTCCGCGCGTCCGACCGGCCGGAAAGGATCCGAGGGGGACGCGCACGGATACCGTCGTCCGCCCGGGACGCCGTTCACGAAGCGCGGCGCTGGGTCAGGCGATACCTCGAAGGCGGGATCCCGTACCTGTCCATGAACGCCTGACGCAGCGTCTCGGCCGTGCCGAACCCGCACCGCGCGGCTACGCTCGCCATCGGCAGGTCGGTGGAGATCAGCAGGTTGGCGGCGGCCTCGGTGCGGGCATGGCGGATGAACCGCCCCGGCGTCTGCCCGAGCTCCTTCAAAAACAGCCGGGTCAGATGCCGTTCGCTCACCCCTGCCCGCTCCGCGAGCGCGGGGGCCGACAGGTCGGCGTCCAGGTGCCGTACGGCGTGGTCCACGGTCCGCTTCACCAGCCCGTTCTCCGGTGGCGGCGCCACCGTGAACATGCTCATCTGCGCCTGGTTTCCCGGCCGCTGCATGTACGTCACCAACGTCCTCGCCACGTCTCGCGCCACGTCGGCGCCGTTGTCCTCCTCGATCAGGGCGAGCGTGAGGTCCAGGGCGCTGGTCACCCCGGCCGACGTGGAGACGTTTCCGTCCCGGATGAAGATCGGGTCCGGGTCGACCGATACATCCGGGTGTTTCAGCGCGAGCTCTCGCGCCCAATTCCAATGTGTGGCGGCGCGGCGGCCGTCGAGGAGTCCGGCGGCGGCCAGGACGGCCGCCCCGGTGCACACCGACGCGACACGGCGGCTCTCCCCGGCCAGACGGCGAACGTGCCCCACGATCAGCGTGTTGTCCGCGGCGGCTTCGTGGCCGATCCCGCCCGAGACCACCAGTGTGTCGACCGGTCCGATGATCCGTTCCAGTCCCTCGTGCGCCTGCAGGGTCAGCCCCGTGCCGCAGGTGATCGGATGACCGCCGGGCGTGGCCAACCGCACGTCGTAGGACGGCGCCGCGCCGTGTGCGTTCGCCACGATCAGGCTGGTGGTCACACACGCGATGTCGAGCAGCTCCGCCGCGTCGTAGCCGACGACGATCGTCCTCCGCCGGTCCATGGGAAGCATCCTATGTCAAAATGACAGGCTTCCCAAGTATCCAGACCAATGGGTTCTCCTTGTCTGGCCGTACGGTCGGCGCGCGAGGACTCTCGGTACATGACTAACACCATGACCCGGACGACCACCTCCCACCCCGCGTCCCCGCGCCGCGACTGGCGCCGCTTCGCCCGGCACTACATCGAAATGTTCATCGGGATGTTCGCGCTCGGCGCGCTCCAGTCCTTCGCCGGTCTCGACATCGACCATCGGGAACAGCCCGAACTCGGCTATCTGATCATGGCCGTGAACATGTCCATCGGAATGATCGCCATCATGCGCTACCGCGGCCACGGGTGGGCGAGCACGCTGGAGATGTGCGGAGCCATGTTCGCGCCGATCGTGCCGCTCTACCCCATGCTCTGGCTGGGCGTCATCGACGCCGGCGGGCTGATGATGGCCACGCACATCGCGATGTTCCCGCTCATGCTGGCGGTGATGGTCCGGCGCCTCGACGAGTTCACACGGTGCCACTAGACGGGGTCTCCCGGAGCAGGTCCCGCGACTCCGCGGCCCCGCCCGCGATCCAGGAGGCACGCCCT
>NZ_LAJC01000035.1 GCF_000981225.1 Allosalinactinospora lopnorensis | reverse complement strand
TCCGCTGGACGCTGGACCCGGAGCTGTGCGCGGAGCGTCGGGCCGCAGGAGCGGGCCGCAGCGGCGCGCGACGCGGAACGCCGCAGCCAGGGCCGGCAGGTGCTCGCCGCCTCCGCCGCCGCCATCGGTGTGCTGGCCGCTTCGGCGGCGCCCGGACCCTCGTCCGCCGGCTGCGCTGATCGCAGGGGCGCCGGCCTCGCCTTAGAAGCCGGAGAGAGCCAGGAAGAACGCGATGATCAGGACGCTGCCGCCCACGGTCGTGAGCGCGGCGCGGCCGGTCTCGGTGAGCCGGGCGTGCACCAACCGCAGGCGCGGCCGGCTCCGCGCGGTGCCGCGGGAGGGCGGCGCCGACGAAACCGCGCCCGGGTCGAGCCGCGGAACGCGGTTGAACAATGCGATTGACACCAGTGCGGCACCGGCCAGGATCAGCACGAGCGACACGTTGCGGCGGTCCCTTCGAGAGGAGGGCGGGTACCAACGGTGCCCGATTCTGCCGCACGGGGCCGAGGCCAGCACCGGGCGAGCGGTGTCCCGGCCGGTTATGGTCGCTCCCCAATGGCCGTTCCTCCCTCCTGAGGGCCGGAGCCCAAGGGGGAGCGCACGGCGCGTTCCGCCGTCTCGGCGTCCACGCCGAGGGCCTTGAGGGTGAACCGGGCCACCAGCGCGTGCGCCTCTCCGATGCCGGTCTCGCCCCGCAGCAACGGTACGCGCTGCGCGCCGATCATCGCCAGGACAAGCCGGGCGGTGGCCTCCGCCGACATCGCGGCGAACTCGCCGGCGGCCGCGCCCTCCTGCACGATTTCGGCGAGCAGCCGCTGCATGGGCGCCACGTGGTCGGCGAGGGCCTGGTAGGCGTCGGGGCCCAGGCTGGCGCCGAGTTCGGCCGCCGCCGGATGCGGATGCTCGACGATCCCCTGCAACTGCAGGTGGACGAACGCCGACAGCCGCTCCGCCGCCGAGGCGCCGCCGGGCAGCTCGCGCCGGTAGCGCTCGACGAACCCGGCCGTGACGTGCTCGGTGAAGGCGAGCAGCAGCGCGGGCTTGTCCGGAAAGTAGTTGTACAGCGCCGTGCGCGTGACCCCCGCCTCGGATGCCACGTCCGTCATGGAGATCCCGTCGATCCCCTGCGAACGGGTGAGGTTCGCCACCGCCTCCAGGATGCGCTCGCGAATCTGTGCGCGGTGGGCGGCGATGGTCGGGGCCGAGATCTTGGGCATGCTCCCATGGTGGCACGGCGCGATCCCGTGCGCCCTGGCTCGGCGGGAAGGGGCGGGCGGACCCGGTGTGCGGCCGGCGGGGCGGCCGGAGGTGTCGGCTCCCAGGACTCCGGAGGGATCCGTGTCGTCAGGCGGCCAGCTCCGGCGGGTGCCTGCGGCCGAGATCGGCGATGACCTCGATGTTGAGCTGGTAGGCGAGCTGCGTCTCGCGGACCACCCGGCGCCGCGTCGTCTCGTCCAGCTCCAGCGCGTCCAGCCGGGAGCGGTATTCCGCCTTGAACCGCGGAATGCTCGCGAGCTGGTCGAAGGCGTAGAACGCCACGCCGTCGCCGGCCAGGCCGTAGGCGCGCGCCGCGGCGTCGCGGATGAACCGGCCGCCGGAGAGGTCGCCGAGGTAGCGCGTGTAGTGGTGGGCGACGTACCCGGCGGGCTGGTCGGCCATCTGCCGGATTCGGGCGACGTAGGTGCGCGTAGGCGGCGTCAGCATCGGCTCGATCCGCTCGCGCCAGGCGGGGCCGTAGAGCGTGGTGAGGTCGCGTTCCAGGGCGGGAACGCGGAACAGCTCGGGGAACAGGACGGAACCGGCCACCGGGTCGTCGGCGAGGGAGCGTCCGACCTCTTCCAGCGCCAGGTAGATGAAGTGGTGCTGGGCGACCATCGCCGCATAGCCCTCGCGCGGCAGCCGGCCCTCGAGGAGCGCCTGGGTGAACGCGTGCTGCTCGGCCTCCTCGTGCTCGCTCCGGGTGGCCGCTTTCAACCGTGCGGAGAAGGCGTCCGGGACGTCGGCGGCTCGCTGTCCGGTGTCCATATCCCGCGTTTCCCCTCGGTCGCGTGGATGTCCGGAGAAACGGGGAAACCGTGCCGTGGGCCACCGTGCGCCGGACAATTTTTCTGACATGATGTCATAAAGAATGCGGCCACTGTCAAGGTTATCGCGACACCGTGTCAGGAAACATCCGGCGGGAACGCGTGTCCAGGGTCCTTCGTCGTCTCTGCTCAATGGGGTGAGCGCAGCTCACTGAGGTGGCATGGCCGATACCCTGGTGGCCGGGCGATGGCCCACTGCGCGGTTGCCACGGAGGGCCCCGGGTCAAAGGTCGGATGTCTCTCGTGCTATCCCGTTAGCGAAAGCAGCAGCCGGGCGATTATCGTTTGGCAGTCGCGAATGACCTGTGTTCCGACGCCTCACGGAGCGGGTGGTCACCGCCTTCGACGGGTTCCGGTCCGGTCTCATGTGATCCCGGATCTGGAACGGGGCAGGAGTTCGGGATCGGGGGAGTCGAGACGAAGGCGCCGACGAGCGCTGGGGAACCGGGCGACGTAGAGGCGATGTGTGGATACTAGAAAAACAGGACGCGATCCCGTGACCGCGACAGATCCCGAGAACACGGGGCCGAGGAAGGCCGGCCCCGCTGACGGGGCTGCCGTATCGGCCCACGTCTCCGTCGAACCGGCCGACATACTGCTCATCGAGGACGACGCCCAGGATGCCTTCCTGGTCGAGGAACTGCTCGCCGACACCCCGCTGGACTCCCGTATCACCTGGGTTCCCACGCTGGGCGACGCGCGCAAGCACCTCACCGGCTTCCGCGGCTGCGTGCTTCTCGACCTCAACCTGCCCGACGCCTCCGGTCTGGGGCTGCTGCGCGAGGTACTGACCGCCGTGGAGTCGGCCGCGGTCGTGGTGCTCACCGGTCTCCACGACGAGCACGAGGGCATCGCCGCCGTCGCGGCCGGCGCTCAGGACTACCTCGTCAAGGGGCAGGTCGACGGCTCCTTGCTGGCGCGCAGCCTGCGCTACTCCATCGAACGCCAGCGGGCCGACGAGAACGCCCGCCAACTCCGCGAAGCCGAGATGTACGCCCGGGAGAACATGCGGCTGGAACGCGGCCTGCTGCCGCAGGTCCTGCTCGACAGTTCCCCGCTGAGCCATCTCTCCTTCTACCGGCCGGGACGCAAGCGCGCCATCGTCGGAGGGGACTTCTTCGACGCGGTCCAGAAGGACGGCACGACGCACATCGTCATCGGCGACGTCAGCGGACACGGCCCCGATGAGGCCGCGCTCGGTGTGAGCCTGCGCATCGCCTGGCGGGCGCTGGTCATGGGCGGGGTGGCCGAGGAGCGGCTGCTTCCCGCCCTGGAGGAGATCCTCATCAGCGAGCGCGCCCAGGAGGAGATGTACGCCACGCTGTGCCAGACCAGCCTGGACGTCGAGCGCGAGCAGGCGCGGATCCGGCTGCTGGGACACCCGCCGCCGCTGCTCATCACGAGCGGCGAGGTCAAGGAGATCTTGGCGGTGCCGCGCCCTCCGCTGGGCGTCTTCCCCGAGGACGAGAGCGATGTGGAGGAGGTCGCGTTCCCGCGGGGGAGCACGCTGCTGTTCTACACCGACGGCCTGGTCGACGCCTTCGACGGCGGCCCGCCGGACCGGCTTGAGGTGCACGGGCTGCGCCGGATCCTCATCGACGTCCTGGACCGCGGGACCTCTCTCACCGACCTCCCCGGCCAGGTGGTGGACGAGGCCGAACGCCACAACGGCGGGCCGCTGCAGGACGACGTCGCCATGCTGCTCATGACGTATGGGGAGCAGGCGTGAGCCGATATCCCTGGGGGACGCCGAAAGGCGTTCCGAAGACGGCTCGCGTCCCAGTGTCGCTTCGGCGCCGCGTGACCATCCTGCTGGCGGCCGTGACCGTGGTGCTGGTCGCCTCGGTGTCGACCATCACCTTCGCCGCCCTCTCCGCCCGGGACTCGCTCGCGAGGCAGGTCGACCAGCTCACACCGGCGCAGAGCGCCGTCCAGCAGACCATGGCCGCCTACCTGAACCAGGACAACGGGATCAGGGGCTACGCCCTCACCTCCGACATCGAGTTCCTCACCCCCTACCAGGAGGGGAGCCGCGCACTGCGGGAGAACCGGCCGATCCTGGAGGGGGCCCTCGAGGACGGCGAGGAGGCCGATCCCTCCATCAGCAGGCTGCTCGAGGCCGGCGACGCGTGGCGTGAGGACTTCGCCGAGCCGACGCTGCAGAAGGTGCACGCCGGTGAAGAGGTCAGCGCCGAGGACTACCAGCTCGGCCGGGAGCGCTTCGATGCCTTGCGCACCGCTGCGACGCAGGCCGAAACGGAGGTCGAGAACGAACTGCGCGAGGCACGCGAGGGGCTTACCGTGGCCACCCAGCAGGTCGTGGCACTGCTCATCCTGGTGGGGGTCGTGGTGGCGGTCCTCTCCGTCTTCCTCTGGGTGATGCTGCAGCACTGGGTGCTGCGTCCCCTCGACGAGCTGGTCTCGCATCTGCGGCAGGTGTCCGAGGCTACTACGCCCACCGCATCGAGCTGCACGGGCCGCCCGAGATCGAGCGTGTCGGCCGCGACGTCGACGCCATGCGCGAGCGCATCGTCCAGGACCTGCACGAGGTGGGCACGGCCCGCCGCAAGCTGCAGGAGCAGTCGGAACTGCTGGAGCGCCAGACCGACGAGCTGCGTCGGTCCAACCTGGAACTGGAGCAGTTCGCCTACGTCGCCTCGCACGACCTGCAGGAGCCGCTGCGCAAGGTGGCCAGTTTCTGCCAGCTACTGCAGCGCCGCTACCGGGGGCAACTGGACGACCGGGCCGACTCCTACATCGATTTCGCGGTCGAGGGCGCCAAGCGCATGCAGACGCTGATCAACGATCTGCTGGCGTTCTCCCGGGTCGGCCGTACCAAGAACTTCGCTCCGGTGGACCTCAACGTGGCCCTGGAGGACGCCTTGGGGAGTCTGGAAACCAGGCTGGACGAGGCCGACGCGGTCGTCACCGGTGACGACATGCCCACCGTCCAGGGCGACCGGACCCTGCTCACACAGGTGTTCTTCAACCTCATCGGCAATGCGGTAAAGTTCCGCGGCGACCGGGCGGCGCAGGTGCACGTGAGCGCCAGACACCAAGGAGACGAATGGATCCTCTGCTGTACGGATAACGGGATCGGTATCGAGCCGCAGTACGCGGAGCGGATTTTCGTGATCTTCCAGCGGCTGCACACCCGCGACAAGTACGGCGGGACGGGGATCGGCCTCGCCATGTGCAAGAAGATCATCGAATTCCACGGGGGGCACATCTGGCTGGCCACCGAGCCGGACCGCCAGGGGACCCGGATATGCTGGTCGTTGCCCGCCGATGTCGAGGCCCAGGACGAGACGGTCGAAGAGAATGCGGAGGGCGTCCCTGCGGATTCGGAGCCCGCCTCGGTCGGCACGGAGGATTCCCCCCACGCGGCCGAGGACGACCCCGGGAAGGTCTGAGACATTGAGCGAGGTCACTTTGGTGCAGGCCATAGAGGTGCTGTTGGTGGAGGACGACCCCGGTGACGTCCTCATGACCAAAGAGGCGTTCGAGGAGCACAAGGTGGGCAACCGCCTGCACGTGGTCTCCGACGGTGTCGAAGCCCTCCGCTTCCTGCGCCGCGAAGGCGAGTACGCCGAAGCGCCGCAGCCGCATCTGATCCTGCTCGACCTCAACCTGCCCCGCAAGGACGGGCGCGAGGTCCTCGAAGAGGTCAAGAAGGACGAGGCCCTCTCACACATTCCGATCGTGGTCCTGACCACCTCGGAAGCGGAGGAGGACATCATCCGCAGCTACCGGCTGCACGCCAACGCCTACGTCGCCAAGCCGGTGGATTTCGAGCAGTTCATCCAGGTCGTACGGCAGATCGACGATTTCTTCGTGAGCGTCGTGCGGCTGCCCAACGGCTGAACCGTCCGGACCTGCGGCCCTGTCCGACCTGCTTATGGAGCCGATCTGGATTACGGTGTTGACCATGAGCTTGCCGGAACCTCGCGACCCCTCCGGGCCGTACCGCATCAGCTTGGTGTGCCTGGGCAACATCTGCCGCTCGCCGATAGCGGCGAAGGTCCTCTCAGCCGATCTCGACCACGCGGGACTCGCCGACGCGGTCGAGGTGGACAGTTCCGGAACGGGGAACTGGCACATCGGTCAGGGCATGGACCCGCGCGCGGCCGCGATACTGCGCGTGCACGGCTACCCCACCGACCATGTCGCGCGGTGTTTCGACCCCGCCCGGTTCGCCAAGTGCGACCTGATTCTGGCGATGGACACCGACAACCTCGACGACCTGCGCAAGCTCGCCGGGGGCCGCGCCGATGCCGGTGAGCGTCTCCGGCTCTTCCGGTCGTTCGCGCCGGGGACCGGCTCCAACCCGGAGGTGCCCGACCCCTACTACGGCGGGGACGACGGCTTCACCACGGTACTGAACATGGTCCAGGCCGCCTCCAAAGGGCTCACGGAGGAGCTGGTGGCGCGGCTCGGTTCGGACTAGGAGGCGCAGGTGGACACTCTTGACGCCCGCGTCGCCGGGCTGACCGGCCGCGAGGTCGCCCGCGTGGTCTCCCTCGGCGGCAGCCACGCCTGGAAGCAGTACCGCGCCGAACTCGCCGATGGTGTTCCGCTTTTCGTCAAGGCGCTTCCGGAGACGGCTGCGGGAGACGAGTTCACCGGCATGTTCCAGCAGGAGGCGCTGGGCCTGGACTGGCTGGGCCGCTCCCTCGGGGCCCTGGTGCCCGACGTCATCGCCTGGGACTCCCACACGCTCGTCCTGTCCTGGGTGGAGGAGCGCCCGCCCACACCGCAGGCGGCCGAGAGCTTCGGGCACCGGCTCGCGGCCATGCACCTGGCCGGGGCGGATTTCTTCGGGGCGGAGCGGGACGGGTTCATCGGCCCGCTGCCGCTGGACAATACGCCGGCCACCGACTGGTCCCGCTTCTACGCCGAGCAGCGCCTCGCCCCCTACCTGCGGCGCGCGGTCGACCGCGGCGCGCTCACGCCCGTCGATGCGCGCACCGTCGAGAAGGTCATCGACGCCGTTGAGGACCTGGCGGGCGCCCCGGAGCCGCCGGCGCGGATCCACGGCGACCTGTGGAGCGGCAACGTGCTCTGGCAGGCCGACGGCGCGGTCCTCGTGGACCCCGCCGCGCACGGCGGGCACCGGGAGACCGACCTCGCCATGCTCGCACTGTTCGGGCTCCCGCACCTGGACCGGGCCCGCGACGCCTACAACGAGGCGGCCCCGCTCGCCGCGGGGTGGCGCGAGCGGGTCGCCCTGCACCAGCTCCACCCGCTGCTCGTGCACGTGTGCCTGTTCGGCGCCGCCTACCGCACCACGACGATGGAGGCGGCCCGGACCGCGCTGCGGGTTTAGCGCTCCGGTCCGGAACCGGCCAACCCCGGACGGATCCCCCTGGTGTGGATTTGTCGCGGATCCTCTAGAGTCAGGGCCGTGACGTGGCCGGGGAATTACCAGGGCGGCGGGTGGGAGCACCCGCAGTACGGGCAGTACGGGCAGCAGCCCCCATCGCGACCGCCGGGCGTGAGCCCGGTCATGCTGACGACACTAGTGCTGGTCTTCATCGCGGTGGTGATCACCGCTATCGGTGTCGTGGTGAACGTGTTGCGCGACAGCGGCGGTCAGGCCGCTCCCAGCCCCGAGCCGACCGCCGAACCGGCCTCCGAGGAGGAGTCCGCCGAGGAGCGGCCCTCCCCGGAGGAGGAAGAGCTGCTGAACCCCGGCTGGCAGCGCGCGAGCGTCCCCAAGTGGGGGTTCGTCTACGAGGTTCCCGGAGCCGACGAGGACTGGATCTTCGAAGGGGCGGAGACCCTGTACGGCGTGAACCCGGACGATGAGGGCATCCCCGAACTCGCGATGAGCGGCATCTCCAGCTATGGGGTCTCGCCCTGCGACCCCTCCAACTCGCTGGCCGTCGCCGGGGCGCAGGGGATCAGCGAGACCGACGACACCGAGGAGATGGCCGAGGGCGTCGCGAGGAAATGGGCGGAGCTGGGCTACGAGACGGAGAGCAGCGTCCCCGAGGTCTCGCTGCGCTCCGTCGAGGAGTTCAGCGCCAACGGGCTGGAGGGCCACTACGGCATCGTCGAGGCCACCCCCCAGGGCTCCGAGGACGAGTGCTTCTCGGAGGGCGGTGTGGTGCACACGGTGGTGGTGCCCTACCGGGACGAGGAGGACCAGGTGCGCGCCTTCTCGGTCATCGCCGACACCGGCTACGACGACTCGCTCGGCGAGGACACGATCGAGACGATCCTCAACAGCCTCCGCGACTCCCAGGAGACGGGCGGCTAAGGACCGCCGGTGCGGTGACCGGGAGCGTCTCTGGCTCGGAGGCGACACCGCGCCTCCCCCAGAGGACCTCGCTCCCTTGGCGAACCGTTCAAGCCGGGGCATGCCGCGGTCGGCCCGCGGTGCGGCTGCGCGCGCGGCACTACACCGGATACGCGGTAGGGACGACGACGGCGATGCCCGACCGGCATAGGCTCGAAGCGATGATCCGTCAGCGGCGTTGGACAGTGCGGTCGCCGGCCGGCCGAAGGCTCGCCGTGGACGTGTTCCCGGGGCTGCTGGTCGGTGTCCTCTCCTTGCTGGCCGCCCATTGGCGGCACGCCTCCGGCCCGCCCCAAGCTGAAGGCGCTCACCGAGCGGGAGCGCGAGGTCCTCGCACTGGTCGGTGAGGAGGTGTCGAACACCGAGATCGCCGACCGCCCCGTGATCAGCCCCGCGACCGCCCGCACCCGCGTCAGCAGGGCGATGGTGAAACTGGGGGCCGGGGACCGCGCCCGGCTCGTGGTGGCCGCCCGCCGGGCCGGGCTGGTGTTACGGCCGCGCGTCAGCCTTTCATGCTTCCCGCGAGCAGGCCGCGGACGAAGTAGCGCTGCAGCGAGAAGAACACGATCAGCGGCACGATCATCGAGACGAACGCGCCGGCGGTGAGGCGCTGCCACTCGTCGCCCCGGGTACCGGCCATTTCGGCGAGCCGCACGGTGAGCGGAGCGACCTCGACGTTTCCCCCGGCGAAGATCAGCGCCACGAGCAGGTCGTTCCACACCCACAGGAACTGGAAGATGGCCAGCGACACCAGCGCGGGCACGATCAGCGGCAGCACGACCCGGCGGAAGATCACCCCGTGGCCGGCGCCGTCGGCGCGGGCGGCCTCGACAAGGCTGTGCGGCAACTGGGCGACGAAGTTGTGCATGAGGAAGATCCCCAGCGGGAGGCCGAAGACCGTGTGCGCCAGCCACACCGTCGTGAACTGGAAGGCTCCTTGCAGGTCCCAAGGGGGCATGACCTCGACGCCGCCGATGGCGACCCCCTCGGAGAACAGCCGCAGCAGCGGCACCAGCGACATCTGCAGCGGGACGATCTGCAGAGCGAAGATACCGACGAAGAGCCAGTCGCGCCCCGGGAAGCGCGTCCACGCCAGCGCGTATGCGGCCAGCGCCGCCAGGGTGACCACGAAGACCATGGTCGGCACGGCGATGACGAAGGAGTTCACGAAGTAGCTCGCCAACTGCCCCGAACTGGGCCGGCCGAACAGCACCTCGTCGTAGTTGCGCAGGGTCATCGTGGGATCGGTGAAGAACGACCACCAGCCCGTCGTCTTGATCTGCTCTTCGGGACGCAGCGAGGAGACGAGCAGCCCGGCCGTGGGAACGGTCCAGACCACGGCGATGACGATCGCGGCGGCGCTGGCGGTCCGTCCGGAGAGGCGCCGCCGGACGCGGGCGACCGGCGAGGTCATCGGGGCGTGGGTCACTGTGCCTCCCGGGTGCGTCGGATCTTTCGGACCTGGACCAGGACGAGCGGGACGACCAGCACGAAGAGGAAGACCGCCAACGCGGAGCCCCGGCCGATCTCGCCGTAGCGGAACGCCTGGTTGTACATCTCGTTGGCGATGACGGAGGTGGTGAACTGGCCGCCGGTCATGGTGCGGACGATGTCGAACACCTTCAGGGTCTGCACCGAGATCGTGATCAGCACGACCGTCACGGTCGGCCAGATCATCGGGAGGGTGACCCGCCAGAACTGCTGCCAGCCGTTCGCCCCGTCGATCCGGGCGGCCTCGATGATCTCGTCGGGCACCGCCTTGATGGCGGCCGACTGCACCACCATCGCGAACCCGGCCTGGATCCATATCAGCACGACGATGAGCAGCAGCGTGTTCAGCGGCTGGTCGAGCAGCCACTGCTGCGGCCGCCCGCCGAGCCAGACGACGATCTGGTTGAGGAGTCCGATCTGGTCGGTCTCGGCCGGCCGGTACTCGTAGACGAACTTCCAGATGATCGAGGCGCCGACGAACGAGATCGCCATGGGCATGAACAGCAGCGACTTGGCGACGGCCTCGTAGCGCGACCGGTCGACGAGCACCGCGTAGACCAGCCCGATCGTGGTGGCCAGCGCGGGGGTGAACAGCACCCACAGCAGGGTGTTGCGCAGCACGAGCAGGATCTCGGGCTGGGTGAACATCCAGGTGTAGTTGCTCGGGCCCACCCATTCGGCGCCGGCGCGGTCCCGGAAGGACAGCACCGTGGTCCGCACGACCGGGTAGATCAGCCCGACCAGGAGGAGCAGGCCGGCGGGACTCAGGAAGCAGGCGGCCTGCCACCAGTCCCGCCGGCTCTTCGGCCCGTGGTCCACGAGTACCAGCAGCAGGCCGATGACGGCCAGGAACGCGGCGGTGCCGATGCCCAGCCAGAGCAGTTTGGGCAGTTCGGAGTGGATGTCGAAGCCCATGCGTTCCCTTTCGCCGGAGGGCGACCCGGGCGCGTCGGCACCCGGGGCGGCCGTTGCAGCGCGGTGCGGCCGAGCGGGATCACTCCCTCGGCCAGGACTCCTCGACGAAGTCGAGGACGTCCCCGGTGTCGCCGTCGTTGATCCAGTTGGTCATCCCGCGCCAGAAGGTGCCGGACCCCACCGCCGCCGGCATGTAGTCGCTGCCGTCCCAGCGGAACACGGTGTCGGGGTCGCGCAGCAGTTCGGCGGCGAACCGGTCGTTGGGGTTGTGCAGCCGGGCCAGGTCGAGGTCCTTGTGGGCGGAGAACCACGCGCCGGCCTCGGCCCGCCGGTTCGCGTAGTCCACGGTCGCGAGGTACTCCTGCACCGCGACGACCTCGGGCCGGTCGTCGAAGGCCGCCACCCATTCGCCGCCGCCCAGGACCGGGGTGCCGATCTCCTCGTCGATGACCGGGAAGTTGAACGCGAACACGTCGCCGTCCTCGGCGATCTCGACGCCGTCGGGCCACTGGGCCGCGTAGAAGGAGCCCATCAGGTACATCCCGCACTCCTCGTCGAGGATGGGCAGGCCGGCGTCCTGGCTGGAGGTCGTGGCGATGCTCCCGACGCCGCCGAACGGCCCGTTGACGTAGTCGGGGTTGCGCAGGACCTCGTCCACCCGGTCCAGGGCCCCGGCCACCCGCGGGTCGTTGAACGGGATGTCGTGATCGACCCACTGGTCGTAGACCTCGGGGCCGTGCTCGCTGAGCATCACGTTCTCCAGCCAGTCCGTGACGGGCCATCCGGTGGCCTCCCCGGACTCGATGCCGGCGCACCACGGCTTGACGCCGTCGCCGGCGATCCGGTCGCTGAGCTCGATCAGCTCGTCCCAGGTCTCCGGGGTCTCGTACCCGTTGTCCGCGAAGAAACGGGGGGAGTACCAGACGAAGGACTTGATGTTGGCACCCAGGGGAGTGCCGTACAGATCGCCTCCGTGGGAGGCGTAGGAGAGCCAGTCCGCGTCCCAGCCCTCCTCGGCGCGTTCGCTCACCCGGTCCGGCAGCGGCAGGGCGTCGCCGGAGCGCACGAAGCGGTTCAGCAGGCCGGGTTGCGGGAAGAAGGCGATGTCCGGGGCGTTCCCGCCGTCGACCTTCACCTGGACCTGCGCCTCGAATTCCCCGCTGCCTCATAGGCGATGTCGATCCCGGTGCAGTCGGTGAAGTCCTGCCAGGCCTGCCGCATCCGCTCGCCCTCTTCGTCGCGGATCGAGGCGTAGATCTCGACGGTGCCGCCGTCCACGTCCTGCCATTCCCGGAAGGGCTCGCAATCGGCGGAATCGGGATCGGCGCCACCGCCGCCGCCTCCCTCAAGGTAGGCGCAGCCGGTGGCGATGAGGACCAGAGACAGCGAGACCGCCGCGACGGTGCCGCGCCGGCGCGCTCGGGGCATGGGCATATCTGCACCTCCTGCGGACACCCGGTACCGGTATGGACCGGAAATACCGATGGAAATGCCTTTGTGGCCGTGTGTCCACGATTTCGACGCATCCTCTCTGTAACGGTTGTGTCTCATTCAGTAATTATGAAGGCAATGGGTGATAGTGCGCACTCGTCCCGGTTCGGGCGTGTCGGAAAGGCCCCCGGTGCTGCGGGGCCGCCGGGGCGGGGTGGGCCGGTCTTCCACCGCGTCGATTCGCGCGGGCCGGCCGTCTCAAGGCGAGGCGGTGAACCGTTCGGAGTTCACCGAGGCGGCCCGACCGCGTGGTCGCGGAACGTCTGGAAAGCGTGCCACCCGGAGGCCTCCTGCGCGGTGATCAGGTCGCCGGCGGAACAGTCCAGAACCTTGCAGTCCAGTGCCGCGGCCATGCGGAAGACGTGGGGGAGCACGTCGTCTCCCGAGCCGCGTATGTGGAGCATGACCGACTCCACGGGGTCGCTCGCCCCGATGCCGAGTTCCATCGACCAGCCGGGGCCGAGCAGCCCTCCCCGGGTCGGGTCCGACAGGTCCGCGCCGGGGACGGCACGGCGCAGGGTCGCGGTGACGTGCTGCCGGGAGCCGAGCGGCGGCGGTTCGTAGCCGTCCGGGACGTGCCGCACCGAGGTGACGTTGCCGGGCAGCCGAAGCAGAAGAACGTCCCAGCTCATCGGAATCCTTGTGGTAGGCGGGTGGCGGGTCGGTCCGGCCGGACGGGCGCGGCGCCGCCGTCGCGGGCCGCTGCCTGGAAGAACGGGAGCGGGGAGCCGTAGTGGCCGGTGACGTACTCCGGCGGTTCTCCGCGTTTCCGGACGATCACCGGATGGGCCTCCGCGGTGCGCGATCGGGTTCGAGGGGCGTCAGCCGTGCGTACTCCCCGACCATGCCCATAGGTGAACGGTAGAGGCGGGCACTGACAACGGGCCCGGGGAAGCGGCGGGGCGCCCAGGAGCCGTCCGGACGCCCGGCCCTCGACCGCGAGGCCGCCCGCGGAGTGGAGCGTCCGTCGGTGCGGGCGCGAGGAGAAGTATCGCTCACAGCGAACGCGGGGGAGGGAACAAAACCGGGCTCTTCTTTATTGAGTGATATTGACTCAAGAAGGAGGGTTCAATGACTGAAGCGCAGTCCAGCGCCACGTTGCCCGTTCTCCCTCTCGACGACGTCGTCCTCCCCGGCATGGTGGTGCCGGTGGACATCTCCGATGCCGAGGTCCGCGCCGCTGTCGAGGCCGCCCAGGCGAGCGACGACAGGACGGCGAAGGTGCCCGGCATCCGCTCGCCCGCGAAGGCGAACCGCCCGCGCGTGCTGATCGTGCCGCGCATCGACGGCTCCTATGCCGAGATAGGCACGGTCGCCGTTATCGAGCAGGTCGGCCGGACCCCCAACGGCGAACCGGCGGCGGTCGTGCGCGGTGTGGCCCGGGCGCGTGTCGGCAGCGCGACGACCGGCCCCGGTGCCGCGCTCTGGGTGCTGACCGATGTCCACGCCGAAGAGGCGCCTGATGACGGCTACCCCGGCAAGGTGCAGGAGGCGGCCCGCGAGTACAAGGCGCTGCTCACTAGCTACCTGCAGAAGCGCGGAGCCTGGCAGGTCCTCGACGGGCTGCAGCAGATCGACGACCCGGGGGCGCTGGCCGACCGCGGCGGGTACTCCCCGTTCCTGAAGACGGAGCAGAAGCTGGAGCTCCTGCGGACCTACGACGTCGCCGAGCGGTTGCGCCTGCTCGGCGAGTGGACCCGGGACTACCTGGCCGAGCTCGACGTCACCGAGACCATCGACAAGGACGTCCAGGAAGGCGTCGAGAAGCAGCAGCGGGAGTTCCTGCTCCGCCGCCAGATGGAGGCGATCCGCAAGGAGCTCAACGAGCTCGACGGCACGCCCGACAGCGAGGAGGCCGACTACCGCGAACGCGTGGAGGCCGCTGAGCTGCCGGAGCACGTCCGCAAGGCGGCGCTGGCCGAGGTCGACAAGCTGGAGCGGGCGGGCGACTCCTCGCCGGAGTCCGGCTGGATCCGCACCTGGCTCGACACCGTCCTGGACATGCCGTGGAACGAGCGCACCGAGGACGCCTACGACATCGCGGACGCCCGCGCGACCCTCGACGCCGACCACGCCGGGCTCGACGACGTCAAGGAGCGCATCGTCGAGTACCTCGCGGTGCGCAAGCGCCGGGAGGAGCGGGGGCTCGGTGTCGTCGGAGGGCGCCGCAGCGGCGCCGTTCTCGCCCTGGTGGGCCCGCCCGGCGTGGGCAAGAGCTCGCTTGGGGAGTCGGTGGCCCGCTCCATGGGCCGCTCCTTCGCCCGTGTCGCCCTGGGCGGGGTGCGCGACGAGGCGGAGATCCGCGGCCACCGGCGCACCTACGTCGGCGCACTGCCCGGCCGCATCGTCCGGGCCGTCAAGGAGTCCGGCTCGATGAACCCGGTCGTGCTGCTGGACGAGGTCGACAAGATCGGCAGCGACTTCCGCGGCGACCCCGCGGCGGCCCTGCTGGAGGTCCTGGACCCGGCGCAGAACCACACCTTCCGGGACCACTACCTGGAGGTCGACCTGGACCTCTCCGACGTGGTCTTCCTGGCCACCGCCAACGCGCTGGAGACCATCCCCGGTCCGCTGCTGGACCGCATGGAGCTGGTGCTGCTGGACGGCTACACCGAGGATGAGAAGGCCACCATCGCCCGCGACCACCTGCTCCCGCGCCAGCTGGAGCGGGCCGGTCTGGAGGCAGCCGAGGTGGAGTTCGGCGACGAGGCGCTGCGCATGATCGCCGGCGAGTACACGCGCGAGGCGGGCGTGCGCGACCTGGAGCGCCACATCGCCCGCGTGCTCCGCAAGCTCGCCGCCGGCGTCGCGCTGGGTGAGCGCGAGCTGCCGGTGCGGGTGGGAGCCGGCGACCTCCGCGGCTACATCGGCCGGCCCAGGCACACCCCGGAGTCGGCCGAGCGTACCGCGGTCCCGGGTGTGGCCACGGGGCTGGCGGTCACCGGGGCGGGAGGCGACGTGCTCTTCGTCGAGGCGTCCCTGGCCGACCCGGAGTCCGGCGCGAGCGGGCTGACCCTGACCGGCCAGCTCGGCGACGTGATGAAGGAGTCCGCCGAGATCGCGCTCTCCTACCTGCGTTCGCGCGGGGCGGAGCTGGAGCTCCCGGTGGGCGATCTGAAGGAACGCGGCGTGCACCTGCACGTCCCCGCGGGCGCCACGCCAAAGGACGGCCCGAGCGCCGGGATCACCATGACGACCGCGCTGGCGTCGCTGCTGTCGGGACGCCCCGCGCGCTCGGACGTCGCGATGACCGGCGAGGTCTCCCTGACGGGACGGGTGCTGCCGATCGGCGGGGTGAAGCAGAAGCTCCTCGCGGCGCACCGTGCGGGGATCGGAACGGCGCTCATCCCGGCCCGCAATGAACCCGACCTCGACGACGTCCCCGAGGACGTGCTCGACCGGCTCACCGTCCACACGGTCAGCGACGTCCGGGAGGTGCTGGAGCTGGCCCTGGAGCCGGCCGGCGCCGCCGAGGAGGTTCAGCCGCTGGCCGCGTGACCGCTGGACCACCGAGAAGAACAAGCCACCGAGGAGACGGGGCCGCCGGTTTGGGGGAGCCGGCGGCCCCGTTGTTCGTGCCCGAAGGCGGAGCCGCTCCGGCGGCCTTTCCCCGTTCGAGGTGGGTTTCGCCGGTTTTCCAGCATTGCAATGCAGATGGCAATACGCTTACGCTGTGTTCGAGGGGCTTCTGTGGACCGAGAGGTCGGAGGCGCACATCGCCCGCCACTGCGTCAGCCCGCACGAGATTGAGGATGTTCTGTACACACGCCCTCGTGTCATAGAGCGGGGTCGTGAGAACACGCGCTACATCTTCGATACCAGTGGGGCCGGGCGTCATCTGATGGTGGTCGTTGCTGACGCGTTGGACGGCCGGATCTATGTCGTCACGGCGCGAGACATGACGGCGGTGGAAAAGCGGAACTTTCGGCGAAAGGGGCGTTGAGATGGACGACAAGAAGTGGGACGAACTGGCCGAGTACGTCGATGAGCACGACTTCTCCGCCGAGGTTGAGAGCGGGGAATGGGATGACCGTGTCGTCGAGAACCCCATGGTCACCACCTCGCTCCGGCTGCCGCGCGATGTGCTGGAGCGGCTGCGGGAGATCGCCGCCGAACGCGGCATCAAGGTCACGGCGCTCATGCGGGACTGGCTGGAGCAGCGGCTGGCCACCGACGGTGCGGACGACGACGTACTGACGGTGGCCGACCTTCGGCGGCTCATCGCCACCAAGGCGCACTCCGCCGGGGAGTTCAAGGCCGGCGCCTGAATACAGTTGGGCGCATGAGCTCTGCGCACGAAGGTGAACGGGAACTGCACGTCGCCCTCCTCGGGTACGGCAAGGGCGGCGAGGTCTTCCACGCCCCACTCATCGACGCCACCCCCGGGCTGCGGCTGTCCGCGGTCGTCACAGGCAACTCCGAGCGGGCGGCGGCCGTCCGGGAACGGTACCCGGAGGCCGAGGTCATCGCCTCGTCCGGCGAGCTGTGGCAGCGCACCGGCGAGTTCGAGATCGCCGTGATCACCACCCCCAACGACACGCACGAACCACTCGCCCGCGCGGCGCTCAAGGCCGGATTCGCGGTCGTCGTGGACAAGCCGTTCGCGCTGTCCGCCGCGCGGGCCCGCGATCTCGCCGAGGAGGCCGAACGGCTCGACCAGGTCCTCACCGTGTTCCACAACCGCCGCTGGGACTCGGACTTCCTCACCCTCTGGAAGCTCGTCGACGAGGGGACGCTGGGCCGGGTGCACCGCTTCGAGTCCCGGTTCGAGCGGTGGCGCCCCGAGGCCAAGGACAACTGGCGCGAGCAGGGAAGCAGGGACGACGGAGCGGGGATCCTCTACGACCTCGGACCGCACCTCATCGACCAGGCGGTCACGCTGTTCGGCCCGGTTTCCGCGGTGTACGCCGAACTCGACGCCCGCCGTGAGGGGGTCACCGCCGACGACGACACCTTCCTCGCCCTCACCCACGCCTCCGGTGCGCGTTCGCACCTGTGGATGAGCGCCCTCGCGGCCCGGCTCGGACCGCGATTCCGGGCCCTCGGCAACCGGGCCGCGTTCACCATTGACGGGCTCGACGGCCAGGAGGAGCGGCTCGGCCTCGGCGGGCACCCCGGCGCACCCGACTGGGGCGTGGAGCCGGAGGCGGCATGGGGACGGGTCGGCGCGGGCGAGGACGTCCGCACCGTTCCCAGCGAACGCGGCGCCTACCCGGCCTTCTACGCCGGGGTTCGGGACGCCGTCGCGGAAGGCGAACCTCTTCCCGTCGAGCTCCACGAGGTGGTCCACGGGCTCGAGGTCATCGAGGCCGCCCTGCGCAGTGCCCGGACCGGGCAGGTCGCCGGAGTCGAGCCGGGCTGACCCGCACGGCCCCGCCTCCGGGATCCACCCGGCGTGACCCGTCCCACATTGCGGTGGTGTCGCGGTCACTCGCTAACGTCGGATGAGTGGATCACAGTCTGACCGGAGGGTGCGGCGAGCACCGGCACAGCCTGGGTAGCTGGGGATACCGGCGTGTCATGGTCGCCATGACCGCCGCCGGAATCGCGACGTTCGCCCAGCTCTACGCGGTTCAGGCGGTGCTTCCCGGGCTGGCCGAGAGTTTCGACGCCTCGGCCGCCTCCGCGGCGCTCAGCGTCTCGTTCGCGACCGGCGGGCTGGCCGCGTTCACCCTGGTCTGGAGCGGTGCGGCGGACCGCTTCGGCCGGGTGCGGGTGATGACGGCCGCCCTGACCGTCTCCACCGTCCTGGGGCTGGCCGCCCCGTTCGCCCCCGAGATGTGGGTACTGCTGGTGCTGCGCGCCCTTCAGGGCGCGACGCTCGGCGGCGTACCGGCCGTCGCGATGGCCTATCTCGCCGAGGAGATCGAGCCTGGCTACCTCGCGCGGGTGGCCGGGGTCTACATCGCGGGCAACACCGTCGGAGGGATGAGCGGGCGGCTTGTCGCCGGGCTCGTGGCCGACATCGGCGGGTGGCGCTGGGGGGTCGGCGCGGACTCCCTGCTGGCGCTGGTGGCGCTGATCGTGTTCCTCGCCGCGGTCCCGCGGCCGCGCGGATTCGTCCCCAGACGGCGCCGCGAGGGAGGGCCCGGCCTGACCGGGCGCGTGATGCGCAGCTTCGCCGACCCGGGGCTGGTCGCGCTCTACTGCCAGGCCCTGTTCCTCATGGGCGCGTTCGTGACGATCTACAACTACCTGGGATTCCGGATGATGGGGGAGCCGTTCGGCCTCTCCCAGACAGTCGTGGCCTTCCTGTTCGCCGCCTACCTCGCGGGTACCGTGAGCTCGGCCGTTGTCGGCCGGGTGGTCGAGCGCGCGGGACGCCACCCGGTCCTGCTGGCGTGCGTGGCCGGAATGGTGGTGGGCGCCCTCGTGCTGCTCGCCGCGTCACTCGCGGCCGCGGCGCTCGGCCTGCTGTCGTTCACGTTCTTCTTCTTCGCCGCGCACGCCACCACCTCCGCGTGGGTCGGCCACCGGGCCACCGCCACCCGCGCGCAGGCCGCGGCGCTGTACACCCTGGCGTACTACGTCGGCTCCAGCGTCTTCGGCTGGCTCGGCGGTGTGGTCTACGACCACCTCGGCTGGAACGGGGTGGTGGGCTACGTGATCGCCCTGTGCGCCGCGGCGGCGCTGGCCGGGCTGGGACTGCGCGTGCGGGGCCCGCACGGGAGCACCGTGGGGGAGCGCGAACCCGCGACCTCCGTGTGACCGGGGCGGGAAGGGCCTATGTTGGGGGGAGGCGCGTGGTGCCCCCGCACTCCCGGCTCGGGGCGGTACGGCGCCCCACCCCTTCGGAACCCGGAACAGGAGTCGCGCCGTGGCCCAGGTCCTCGTGGTCGCCGACGACCTCACCGGCGCCAACGCCACCGGTGCCCGTTTCGCGCGCACAGGGATGCGGGTGGCGACCGTGACCCCCGAACACGTGGCGGTGGTGGCCGACGACTACGACGTCGTCGTGGCCAACCTGGACAGCAGGAGCCTTCCCCCGCAGCACGCGGCCGACCTCGTCACCGATGTGGTCGAGGCCGTGTGGCCGGTGAGCCTGGTGGTCAAGCGCGTCGACAGCACCCTGCGCGGCAACATCGGCGCGGAGGTGGAGGCCGCCCTCCGGGCGGTGCGCGATCGGGCGCCGGCGCACACGCGCGCCCGCGCCCTGTTCGTCCCGGCGTTCCCCGCCTCCGGCCGGGTCACCGTCGACGGAGTGCAGCTGCTCGACGGGGTTCCACTGGAGCGGACCGAGCTCGCCTTCGATCCGACCTGGCCGATGAGCACCGGCCTGGTCGCCGACCTCCTGGCCGAGCAGACCGACCTCTCGGTGCGCCACGTGCCGATCCGGCAGGTCACCCAGACCATGCTCGCCGCCGACCTGATGACCGGAGACGAAGCGGTGGTGCTCTGCGACGCCCTCGACGAACGGCACCTCGAGGACATCGCCGAGGCCGCGGCCGAGCGCAGCGCAGGGACGGCACGGTGTGGGTGTCCGTGGATCCCGGGCCCGCCGGCGCGTTCCTGGCCGCGGCGCTGCGGCTGTGCGGGGAGGGCGGTGCGCGGGGCCCGATGCTGGCCGTCTCGGGCAGCCACACCGGCCTGACCCGGCGCCAGCTCGACGCCCTCGCCCGTACCGGCCCGGCCAGGTTCGTCGACATCGACACCCTCCGGTTCACCGGTGCCGACGACGGCCACGTGGAGGAGGTCGCGCGCGAGCTGACCGCTCACCTTGCCACGGCGGTCTTCCCGGACGTGGTCATCCTGCGCACGGTGACCCCGGCCGCGGACCTGGAGAAGCTGCCCCTCGATGCCCGCCGCGGGCTGCCGGCGCGTCTCGCGGAGCTGGTCGCGGAGGTCATCGGCGACATCGAGACGTCAGCGGGGGCGCACGCCCTGCCGAGCGGGCTCTACCTCACCGGGGGCGACGTCACCTCCACCCTCCTGGACGAACTCGATGTGCACGCATTCGACGTCGCCGGCGAGGTGATCCCGATGGCCGTCTACGGTTCGCTGAGCGGCGGCCCGCTGGACGGGACCCCGGTCGTCACCAAGGGAGGCCTGGTCGGCGACGAGATGACCGCCCTGGAATGCCTCGGCAAACTGCGCCGCACCGTCCAGGCGCGGCTGCATCAGGTGCACTCCGAGGTCTCAGAACACGTCGTTCCGGCCACCTCCCCGCGCCCCACCTGGGCGAGAGGCGGCTCACAGGCCTGAATCACGGCGCGGACGAGTGTGTCGTCTAGACTCTCGGGCAATTTAGCCGGATACCGGTTCCCGACCGAGGAGGACGATGACACGACTCGACCACCAGACCATCCGGCGGCTGCCCAAGGTGCTGCTGCACGACCATCTCGACGGCGGCGCCCGCCCGGGCACCCTGCTGGAACTCGCGGCGGAGTCCGGCTACACCGGGCTGCCCGCCACCGATCCGGACCGCCTGCAGGAGTGGTTCGCCGACACCGGCACCGGCTCCCAGGAAGCCCGGCTGTCCCGGTTCGACCCCGTCGTCGACCTGATGCAGAGCGCCCCGGCCCTGACCCGGGTGGCCGCGGAGTGCGTGCAGGACCTGGCGGCCGACGGCGTCGTCTACGCCGAGGTCAAGGTGGCGCCGGAACTGCACACCCGCGGTGGGCTGCGGCGAGAGCAGGTCGTCGACGCGGTGCTCGAAGGCGTGCGGGTGGGGACGGCCCGGGCGCGGCTGTTCGGCCGGACCGCCGACGTCCGCCTGCTGCTGACCGCCATGCGCCAGGCCGCGGACTCCCTGGAGATCGCCGATCTCGCGGTCCGCTACCGCAACGCCGGCGTGGTCGGCTTCGACATCGCCGGCCCCGAGGCCGGGTACCCGCCCACGCGCCACATCTCGGCCTGCGAGTACGTCAAGCGCGAGAACTTCAACCTCACCCTGCACGCCGGCGAGGGGTTCGGGCTGTCCTCGATCTGGGAGGCCATCCAGTGGTGCGGGGCCGACCGGCTCGGCCAGGCCGTGCGGCTCGCCGACGACATCGCCGTCGCCGACGACGGGTCGGCCAAGCTGGGGCAGCTCGCCGCTTACGTGCGCGACAAGCGGGTCCCGCTGGAGCTGTGCCCCACGTCGAGCGTGGGCACCGGTGCGGTGCGCGACCTCGCCGAGCACCCGGTGGACCTGATGCGGCGGCTCCGGTTCCGCGTCACCGTCAACACCGATTGCCGGCTGCTCGACCGGACCTCGATGAGCCGGGAGTTCGCCCTGCTCGCCCACGAGTTCGGCTACGGCCTGGACACCCTGGGCTGGTTCACCGTCAACGCGATGAAGTCGGCGTTCATCGACCACGACGAACGGCTGGCGCTGATCAACGAGACGATCAAGCCCGGCTACGCCGCCGAGCGGAGCCGGCACGCGAGCGCGGCGTTCTTCCGCCAGGAGGACGCCTGGTGACCGCCTGCGGCCGCCCTGTGGACGGCCGCGACACGTCCTGACCGGCCGCGCCTACCGTCGAAGGTCCCTATCGATCGACGGGAGGCGGCCATGCACTTCGCCGTTCACATCCGGGTGGAGATTCCCGAGGACTCCGCGGACCTCGGAGGGCTGAGTTCGCGCGGCGCGGCCCAACTGATCCTGGCGGAACTCGACGCGGTCCTGCGGATCCACGGACCGGACGGCGAGGTCGTCCTGGTGCACGAGGTCCGCTGCCTGGCCCATGAACGGGGCCTCGCCATCGACGCCGCCGCCGAGGCGCCGTCGGCGCGGGCCGCCGAGACCGGCCTCGCGCTCACCATGCAGCGTCTCCTGGCAGAGCGCCCGGAGTTCGCCGGGTGGTCGGTGGCCGGCTGCCGCACCCGGGCCGGAAGCGAGACGGGGCACGGCGGCCCCGGTGGGCAGAGCCCGCCCCGCACGGCGGCCCGTTCCCGAGATCGGGTGCGACCCCGAGCAGGCCCGCCGCTACGCGCTGGCGCACGCCCCGCGGCTGCGCGCCTTCGACCCGCGGATGTTCGGACTGGCCGAGGACGTCCACGCCGGCCCGGAGCCCACCGCCGAACTGCTGGCCGGTTCGCTCTTCGCGGGCGTCCACCAGGTCTTCGACGGCCTCTACCGCGATCTCGACGCCCTGCAGCGGATCCGCGGCACGGTCGCCAACCTGTACGAACCATCGGTCCTGGACGAGCTTCCGGCCGCGCTCGCCGACCGCTACGACACCGCCTTCGTACGCCGTTTCCTGCTGGTGGCCGGCACCGGCGCGCACCGCCTGGTCGAACCGTACTGGCAGCCTCCGTCCTGCTTCGCCGAGGCCCTCGCGGTGCGCATGGTGTTCCGGCGCGCGCACGGCTACCTCACCGACCACGGGCTGCTGGCCGGATCCGACGGCTACTTCGAGGAGTTGACCGCCAACGCCTTCGACCCGGAGCACCTGCTTCCGCTCCAGCTGCTCGACGCCGGGACCGACCCGTTCAGCGGCGTCCCCTGCCCGCGCGGGCCCTCCGCCTGGTTCACGGCCGTGGACGACCTCTGCTCGGTGCACCCCTACGCCGCCGATGCCCCCGAGCCGTGACGGAAGCGGCGCGGCCCGTCTCACTCCTCGGGGGCCACTCGCGGGAGTGCGAACGGCGGCCGCCCGGAGCCCGAGACGGTGTGCCCGCCCCATACGTTCGGTCCGGCCAGGACGCCGCTGCCCTCGTGGCCCCCGGGTGTGCGCAGCAGGACCGCTGTCCGGCCTTCCTCGAAGGCCCGGGCCACGGCGGAATCGGGGGAGAGCCGGCCCACCCACCGGTACTCCCCGGTGAGCGGGTCGAAGTGCCCGGCCATGTGGCCCTCGACGGTGGTCCGCACCCCGCCGGCGACGACGGTCAGCGGCCCGCGGTACCCCTCCTCCTCTCCGGTCCCGCTCATCGCCCGGCCCTCGACGGGAAGCGCCGGATGGGCCCCTCTTTGCGGAGGTGGTAGTTGTGCGGGTCGAACCGGCGGGTCTGCAGCGCGAACTCCCAGCTGAAACCGGGCCACAGTGTCACGTTGCGGCCCTGGGAGTTCAGGTACCAGCTGTCGCAGCCGCCCGTCACCCACACCGTGCCGCGCATCTTGCGCCGCACCTGTTCGACGTAGGCCGCCTGCGCCTCGGGCCGGGGGTCCAGGCGGTCGATGCGGTTGCGGCACGCGTGGCGCAGCGCGGCCATCGTGTAGTTGATCTGCGATTCGATGAAGAACACGTGCGAGGTGTGGCCCGGACCGGTGTTCGGCCCGGCCAGGATGAACAGGTTGGGGTAGCCGGCCACGGTGGTGCCGCGCAGCGCCTGCGGATCGTCGCCCCACCGCCGGGTGAGGGAGACCCCGCCGGCGTCGTGGATCCGGTCCGCTATGGGCAGGTCGCTGACGTGGAACCCGGTGCCGAAGATGAGGGTGTCGACCTCCCGCTCGGTGCCGTCGCGGGTGACGACGGACTTCTCCCGGACCTCGGCGATCCCGTCGGTGACCACCGAGACGTTGGGCCGCTCCAGGCAGGGGTAGTAGTCGTTGGACAGCAGGATGCGCTTGCAGCCGGCGCGGTAGTCGGGGGTCAGCCTGGCCCGCAGCCGCGGGTCGCGCACCTGGCGCCTCATGTGCGCCCGCGAGATCGCCTCCACGCCTTTCAGCAGGTTCGGGTTCTTCACGAATCCGAAGATGTAGCTCTCCCGGCCCCAGTAGATGCTCCTCCGGGCGATCGACTGGGTGAACGGCAGGGTGCGGTAGAGCCACCGCTCGGCGCGGGTGATGTCCCGATCGTGCCGGGGGATGATCCACGGCGGGGTGCGCTGGAACAGGTGCAGCCGGCCCACCTCGGGTTGGATCTGCGGCACGAACTGGATCGCCGAGGCCCCGGTACCGATCACCGCCACGTCGCGCCCGGTCAGGTCGTGCTCGTGGTCCCAGCGCGCCGAGTGGAAGACGGTGCCCCCGAACGCGTCGAGCCCGGGCAGGGCGGGCAGCGACGGCTCGCAGAGCGCCCCGGCCCCGCTCACCAGGAACTGTGCGGTGATGGTGCCGCCGGAGGTCCGGATCGACCAGCGGTTGCCGCCGTCGTCCCAGCGGCACGAGCGCACCTCGCAGCCGAACCTGATGTGGCGGCGGATCCCCTCATCCTCGGCGACCCCGCGCAGGTACTCCCAGATCTCCCGCTGCCCGGAGAAACTGCGGCTCCATCCGGGATTGGGCGCGAAGGACAGCGAGTACAGGTGCGAGGGGACGTCGCACGCGGCGCCCGGGTAGGTGTTGTCGCGCCACGTCCCGCCGACATCCTCGGCGCGCTCCAGCAGCACAAGGTCGGACAACCCCGCCCGCTTGAGCCGGGCCGCCATGCCGAGCCCGGCGAAACCGGTGCCGATGATGGCGATCCGGTAGTGCCGCGGTGTCGTCTCGTGTTCGGTCACGTTGCCGGCTTCCTTTCCGAAGGCGGGTGCGGGCGGCCCGAAGGCCGGGTTCGGAGGCGGTCGTTCAGCGGCCCAGCAGGCCGGCCGCGCGCCAGAGGAACCGGCCGGGGCCGGCGATCATGCCGGCCCTGTCCATGGTCGCGACCACCTTGCGGGCGGCCCAGGTCTTGGTGTCGATGTGGTGCGGGTTGCGGCGGGCCGCCTTGCGCGCCCGCCGGGGATCCAGCCCCACCTTCGCGTAGACCCGGGGGTTGATCAGCCGGGTCGCGGAGTAGTACACGACGATCCCGAGAGCGAGCCGGCTGTAGGCCCGCACCAGCGGACCGCGGGTCCGCCAGTCGCGGGCCAGTTCCTCGCGGGCGTAGCGCATGTGCCGGGCCTCCTCGACGACATGGATCCGGGAGACCGCGCGTACGAGGGGCTCCAGCGACTCGTCGACCATGGCCTCGCGCTGCAGTTGGTCCAGGATCTCCTCGACGAAGAGCGCCCCGCTGAACGTCAGCGGCCCGTTCGAGACGGCCTTGAACAGCTTTCCCTGGAGGTGGGCGAGCCTGTCGAGCGCGTAGAAGGGAGCGCCCAGCTTCTCGATCATCTTGGCGAACATGATCGAGTGCCGGCACTCGTCGGCGATCTCGGTGTAGGCGTACTTCACGTGGTCGGTGGTGGGGTCCCGGTCGTAGGCGTGCCGCACCAGCATCTGCATCAGGATGGTCTCGAACCAGATGCCGATGGAGGCGATACTGGCGACCTCCTGCCGGCTCAGCTCCGTTCGCTGCTCCTCGGTGAGCCGGTCCCACAGCTCGGTGCCGTAGAGCGAGATCCGTTCGGGCCTGATCGCGTACCTGTCCTTCTCGACGGGGGCGTCCCAGTCGATCTCGACCAACGGGTCGAAGGACGCCTTCGCCGATGAGGCCAGCAGCCGGTGGGCCGTGTCCTCGCGGTCCGCGGTTCTCGTCTGCCTCGGGACGTTCATGGGGTCGCCTCCTTGGCGGTGCGGCGAGGGCAGGGGTTCGGGGTCAGGTGGCGGGGGGCGCTGAGGGGCCTGCGGCGCTGTGGCGTTCGCGCAGTCCGCGCGCGATCTCGGCGTCGCTGAAGTGGCCGGAGCGCATGAGGAGGGCGAGCCGGGCCGTGACGATCCGGTCGACGGCCCCGGGAAAATGCCGGGTGAAGCGCAGGGCGCTCTGGCCGAGCCCGGTCGAGGCGACATCGCGGGGCGGCCGGGGCGCGGCAGCGGAGCGGAGTACCGTCAGCACGGTGTCGCGCACCCGTTCGGCGGGGACCGTACCGTCCATCCCCACACCGGCGGCCCGCGAGTGGTCGTGGATCGGGGTGTCGACGTAGCCGGGGTAAACCGTGGTGACACCGATGTGCGTGCCGTACTCCACGCGGAGCGTGTCGGCGTAGGCGGTGAGCGCGCGCTTGGAGACCGTGTAGGCGCCGGCGAACGGGACGGGCAGTCCGGAGAGCAGCGACGCGACGAGGACGACCCGGCCGCGCTCGCGGGCGAGGGCGGGCATCGCGGCGGCGGTGACCCTCCAGGCGCCGAGGAGGTTGACCTCAAGGGCGGCGTGCACGTCGGCGTCGGGGGCGGCACCGACGTCGACCGCGGGCCCGATACCGGCGTAGTGGATGAGCCTGTCGACCCGGCCGCCGAGCCGCTCGACGGCCTCGGGGACGACCTCCCGCACCTGGGCGTCGTCGGTGATGTCGCAGGCGAGGACCCCCTCGGCGGGCTTGCGGTCGACCCCGACGGCCTCGGCGCCCAGGTGCCGCAGCAGCGTGAGGGTGGTGCTGCCGAACGCCCCCGATGCGCCGGTGACGATCGCGGTGCGTCCGGACAGGCCGTCAAGGGTGCGTACGGTCATGTGTGGTCTCCTCCACTACTGTGGTCTGAACTTTAACAATGCTCATTGTTACAATTCAATAGGGCGTTTTCTTCCGCGCGGAGAGCCGGAGGAGCCAAGGAGCGGGCGACCGGCGGCGAGATCGCGTACACGACTGGCGGCTCTGATGTCCGTAGGGTGGGGGCATGGCCGAATACCGGATCGACGAGCTCGCGCGGCTTGCCGAAACCACCGTTCGCAACGTGCGGGTTTACCAGGACCGCGGGCTGCTCTCCCCACCGCGCCGCGAAGGGAGGGTCGGCATCTACACGGAGGCCCACCTGGCGCGCCTGCGGTTGATCGGGCAACTGCTCAAGCGCGGCTACACCTTCGCCAACATCCGCGAACTCGTCTCGGTCTGGGAACGAGGCGGCGGTCTCACCGAGATCCTCGGTCTGGAGTCGGCGGTGGGGGATCCCTGGACCGATGAGCTCCCCGGGTACGTCACCATGGACGAACTGCGGGAGATATACGGAGAGCAGGTGACCCCCGTCACCACGGCCCGCGCGCTCAGGGCCGGCCTGGTGGAGCGCGAGGGGGCCCGGTTCCGGGTGCCCAGCCCGCGCCTGCTGCACGCCGGGGCCGAGCTGGTGCGGGCCGGGATCCCGCTGACCACGGTCCTCGACATCGCCGAGCAGTTGCAGAAGCGGGTGGACACCGCCGCCCGCGAGCTCGTCGGCACGGTCGCCGACCACATCCTGGCCACACACGCACCCGACGGAATGATCAAAGGCGATGAGATCGCCGAGGTCGCCGAGCTGACACGGCGGCTGCGCCCCCTCGCCCAGGTGGCCGTGGACGCCATGCTGGCCCGGTCGATGTCCCGCCACCTGCACGAGGCGGTGGGCAAGCACTTCGCCGAGGTCCTGGAGCACCTGCGGCAGGACGGCCGGGAGGACCGGGACAGTGAGGAGCCGGGCACCGACAAGGAGCAGCAGCCCGCCTGAGCCGCTCGGCCCGCCGGCGGCGACCGGCGGGAGAGCACCCCGGTCCGCGGGGCCGGCCCCGCGGCGGAAGGTCAGAGGCCCCCACCATCGGGCGCGGCGACGCGGCACAACTCCGCCAGGTGCTCGGTCACCACCTCGGGTGCCTCCAGGGTCAGCATGTGACCGTGCTGCGGCAGGATCCGCAGGAGGGCTCCCGGCAGCGCACGGGAGAGCGTCCGTGCGTGCCGGGGCGGGACCATCCGGTCCCGGCCGCCGGCGATGATGGTCACCGGGACGTCCCGCAGCGCGCCGAGCCGCTCGGTCATGTCGAGGCGCATCAGCGGCTCGCAGAGGCCGGTGATGGTCTCCGTCGGCGTTCCGCGGATCAGCTCGGCGCACTCGCGCACGCGCGTCGGATCGGCGTCCGGCCCGAAGACGGTACGCCTGACGGCGGCCCGGGTGATCCCCAGGTGCGGCGGCACCAGCCCGCGGACCCGGTCCACGCCGTTGGGGAGGCACGACAGCAGCCGCATCGCCGCTCGCCCGCCGCGCGCCGCGACCCGCGCCCGCAGCGGGATGCCGGGGCGGTCCGGGGCGAGGTCACCGGCGGAGGCCGCCACGAGGAGCGTGCCCGCGACCCGCTCCTCGAACAGCCGCGGACGGGCGCCGGCCAGCGCCATGACGGCCATGCCTCCCAGGGAGTGCCCGCCCAGCACCACGGGTCCCGTGGGGGCGTGCGTGTCCAGAACCCGCGCCAGATCCTCGCCGAGCAGGTCGATCCCGAGCGGCCGCGTGCCCCGGGTGGAACCGCCGTGGCCTCGCTGGTCGAAGCGGACGGTCCGGACCACGCGGTCCGAATCCGAGGTGAGCCGGGAGACCTGAGGGCGCCAGATGTCCGAGGGGAGCGCCCAGCCGTGCGCGAGCACGACGGTCAGCGGCGCGTTCTCCGGGCCTCGGGTGTGCACGCGCAGTTCGGCGCCGTCACGGGTGCGGACGGTCGCGATCCTGTCTGTGGCGTGGTGCAGCGGGGTCATGGGGGAAGGGTCCTCATCCGGGCTCGGTGGTACGGGAAGGGGCGGCGCGTCCACGGGCGGGCCTGCCGAAGCGCAGCTCGGCGAAAGCCCCCGCGGGCACAGCGGGACGGTGCGGGAAGACCGGCTCGATGCGCCGGTAGTCGGCGCCGGGAGCCGGCCGGGGATCCCGCTCACCCTTGTTCGGCCAGAACGACATGGCCCTCTCGGCCTGCGCGGTGATGGTCAGCGAGGGGTTGACTCCGAGGTTCGCGGTGACCGCGGCCCCGTCGACGACATGCACCCCGGGGTGTCCGAACAGCCGATGGTAGGGGTCCACCACACCATTCTCGGCGCTCGTGCCGATCGGGCAGCCCCCGAGGAAGTGCGCGGTCAACGGGATGTTGAGCACCTCGCCCACGGTGCTTCCCGGGAAACCGCCGATCTCGTCGGCCAGCCGGCTCATGACCTCCTCGCCCTGCGGGATGTAGGTGGGGTTGGGCCGGCCGTGCCCTTGGCGCGAGGTCAGCTTCCGCCCGCCGAACAGGGCGCGTCTGGTGTAGGTGGTCAGTGAGTTGTCCAGCGACTGCATGACCAGCCCGATGATGGTGCGCTCCGAGAAGCGGCGCACCGACAGGCTGCGCGCGAAGACGTAGGGGTGCCGCGCCGCCAGCCCCAGGAACCGCAACCAGCGGGGGAGGCGCCCGCCGCCGGGGACCTGGATGGTGGCCAGCAGCCCCATCGAGTTGGACCCCTTGCCGTAGCGGACTGGCTCCACGTGGGTGTGTGGGTCGGGGTGCATGGACGAGGTGATCGCCACGCCCTGGGAGAAGTCCTCCGGAGGGGGGACGCCGCGGGTCATCGCCCCGGCGAGTGACTCGGAGTTGGTGCGGGTGAGCGTTCCGAGACGCTCGGAGACGCGGGGGAGCAGCCCCTGATCGCGCATGGAGTGCAGCAGGCGCTGCGTGCCGTAGGCCCCGGCCGCCACCACTACCTCGCGCGCGGTGAACGTCCGGGCGCTCCTCTGCCGCCTCCGGGCGCCCGTGGCGAGCGTGTCCACCGCGTATCCGCCGCCCTCGCCGTCCGGGCGCGGGCGCAGCCGTGCCACGGTCGTCATCGGGTGGATGCGGGCGCCGTTCCGCTCGGCGAAGTACAGGTAGTTCTCGGTGAGGGTGTTCTTGGCGCCGTGCCGGCAGCCGGTCATGCACTCGCCGCACTCGGTGCAGGCGCGCCGGCTCGGCCCGGCCCCGCCGAAGTAGGGGTCGCCGGCCCGCTTGCCGGGAGCGCCGCGGCACTCCCCTGCGCCGTCGTTCCCGTCGCCGAAGAAGACGCCGACCGGAGCGAGCCGGAAGGTGCCGCCCACCCCCATGTCCTCGGCGACCTTCTTGAGGTGGTCGTCGGAGGGGGTCATGGTCGGGTTCGTGCGAACGCCCAGCATCCGCCGCGCCTGGTCGTAGTACGCGGCCAGTTCGGAGCGCCAGTCCGTTATGTCGCGCCACTGCGGATCGTCGAAGAAGTCCTCCAGAGGCTCGTAGAGGGTGTTGGCGTAGTTCAGGGAGCCGCCGCCGACTCCCGCACCGGCCAGGATCATGACGTCGCGCAGCAGGTGGATGCGCTGGATGCCGTACATGCCCATGGCGGGAGCCAGAGGAAGTTCTTCAGGTCCCATGAGTTCTTCGGCAGCGTGTCCGGGGTGTAACGGCGGCCGGCTTCGAGGATCCCGACCCGGTAGCCCTTCTCGGTGAGCCGGAGGGCGCTCACCGAGCCGCCGAAGCCGGACCCGACGACGATGACGTCGTAGTCGAAGACGCCGTTCGTGTCGGCTTCCCCGGCTCCGCGGCCGCCGGAGTCGGAGAGCTCCTCTGCGGGGGGCTGCGGGTGCGCGTTTTCAGTGCCCACGGACACGCCTCCAGTGATTTCGGCAATGAGGGTGCGAGCGGTAGGTGACCGCCCGTGTGCGGTTCGCCACTTGGAAGTGTGACATTGGTTATTGTAATGTTCCTCATTGCTGCCGAGTAATAGTGGTCCATGGACGAGTCCGAGTTCACCGGGGCCGAACAGTGGTACCAGCGCGGCGGCGCCACGACCACACTGGGGCTCCCCGACATGACGATGTCCGGCGATGTCGTCCTGCACGTGACACACATGAAAGCCCGGATCCTCGGGATCCCGCTCACGTTCACCCCGGACTTCCCGCCTCCGCTGCTGCTCCCCTCCATGGTCGTCACCGATCTGGAGGTGAAGCGGCCCCTCGCCGAAGCCGACGAGGTGCGTATCGACGGGCTCGACCAGCGGATGGAGTCGTAACGGGCCGGCAGGGACGCCTCAGTCGCCGGCCGAGGGCGCCGGAAGGCGCCGGCGCGCTCTGGTCGCTGAGCATGCGCGTGGGAGCACAAGCGGCTGAGGTCCCTGCCGGAGCCCGTCCTACCCCGGCAGGGGCCTCAACCGCCCTGCGGCCGGACCCGGTGCGGACCCGCTCTCCAGGATGGCCACACCGTTGCAGTACCCACGCTCCGCTGAAACGAATTCCCCATTGGACGCAGAATTCGAAGAGGTTTTCAGCTTGCGCGTCAACGGGCGATGACTCTAGCACCGGGGTCGGACATGCCCGGGGAGTTCCGGGTCGAGTTCGGGTGCCCGGGAAAGGACTGCGCAACTACGATGAATAAGGAGCATACTGACCGGAAACGGAAGAGACGTGAGCCCAGACGAGGCGAGCCGCCGGATGCGGATATCGGACGCCGACCGTGACCGGGTGGCGGGAATCCTGCGCGACGCCGCGGGCGAGGGGCGCATCACCCTCGAAGAGTTGGAAGAGCGGCTTGAGCTGGGGTATCGGGCCCGCACCTACGCCGACCTCGAACCGCTTACCGCCGACCTGCCCGTGCACCGGTCGGCAGCGTCATCGCTGTCGCCATCCGTTCCTGTCTCGGTGAGCCGGCCCGGAGCCGAGCACCCTCTGCTGCTCAGAGCCAAGGCGGGAACCATCACCCGACGCGGTAGGTGGCGGGTGCCCAGCCGGATCGAGGTCACCAACCCCTACGGCGACACCCGGCTGGATTTCCGGCAGGCCACGCTGCTGAGTGATTTCGTCGAGATTGAGGTGGTGGCCTCCTGGGGCGACGCCAAGCTCATCCTCCCTGAGGGAGGCACGGCTGAGATCAGCGTCGACACCTCATGGTTCGGCAGCGTGGACAGCCGCGTTCCGGAGATCCCCGCGCCGCCGGCTCCGCACTTCCGTGTCACCGGCAAGGTCAAGGGCGGTGCGCTGAAGGTGCGTTACAAGCTGCGCCTCGAGGACTGGTTCGGCTGGAACGGCGAGTAGGCCGCACCGTCGGCGGCAGTGAACGGCCGTGACCGTATCCGAACGGAGGCAGAGCCGGAGGCTCACTCCGCGGTGCGGTAGTGGTAACCGCATATTTCGCTGAACCCCGCCCGCCCGTACAGCCGGAGAGCCGGGATGTTGTCCCGCTCCACCTGGAGATACATCCGGTCGGCCGCGTGCGCGCCGGCCCAGGCGGCCAGCGCGGCGATCACACCGCGGGCCGCGCCCTTCCCGCGGGCCTCGGGAAGCGTGGCCATCTGGGTTTCCGCGGGGGGCCTCGGCCTTCAGGTCGGGGGTGAATGCGGTCCGCCGCGTAGCGGTTAAGAGGTAGACAAACCGCCCCCGGGGCGGTTCGTCGTCTCACCACCGTCTACGGCGCTGCGAACCAGTGCGACCAGGTAGGAGTTCACGGACCGGTCGTCGGCTGCGGCTGCCGCTTTGAGCTTGTCGTTCAACTCGTCGGAAAGCCTGAGCGTGATCTTCTGCATGCCGTCATAATACCGGCAATATGATGGTAGAATGACGGCATGTCTCGGTTTGGGCTGCGCCCCACCCGCGAGCGGGAAGCTCAACTGTTTGAGCACTGCGCGCAGGCGCGGCACGCCTGGAATCTGGCATGGAGGGTCACCGACACCTACCGCAAGGGCGGCGCCCGTGCCGCACGCCCGCCCCGATACGTCGGCATGGCAGCGTTGCTCACCGAAGTGCGCCGCACCGCCACCACCGGAATGTCTCCTGAGGAGGCTGACTACTTCGCGTGGGTGGCCTCCGGCAACGCCGAGATTCAGCAGCAGGCGCTGCGGGATTTCGACCAAGCTCTGCCCAACTTCCTGGGCGGCACCCACGGGTACCCGAAACGGCGCAAGAAGCACCGCCACGAGGGGCTCCGTGTCATCGGCGCCGGACGCGTGCCCGCGTTCACCCCTGACGGTGAGCCGGTGCTGAACGCCACGGGCAAGCAGGTCCATCATCGTCGCGTGGTCGTTCAGAAGCTGAACACGAAGTGGGCGCAGGTTAAGGTGCCCGGATGCGGGTGGGTGAGGTTCCGCAACACCCGTCGGGGGCTGCCGGATGCGAAGTCGTACCGGGTCACCTACCGGCACGGGCAGTGGCACATCAGCTTCGCCGTGGTTCCCGATCCCACGCCGGCTCCGGGTGATGGTTCGGTGGTCGGCGTGGACCGGGGTGTGGCGATCACCGCAGCTCTGTCCACCGGAAAGACGCTGAACTGCCCGCCGTCCTCGAAGAAGGAGTTGGCTAAACGGCGTAAGCATGAGCGCCGTGCGGCCCGAGCCCCCAAGAATAGTCCGCGCAAGGCCGCTGAGCACGCGAAGGCCAACCGACTCAAGCGACGGGAAGCCGACCGGCGCAAGGACTGGGTGGAGAAGACCTCCACCCGTCTCGCCCGCAGCTTTGATGTGATCCGGTTCGAGGGGCTGCGCATCAAAAACATGACGGCGTCCGCGAAGGGCACCGGCGAAGAACCTGGGCGCAACGTCGGCCAGAAGGCTGGTCTCAACCGGATGATCCTCGCCCAAGGGTGGGGGATGCTCCGCACCCGCACCGAACACAAAGCACCCGGGCGGGTAGAGGACGTCCCACCCGCCTACACGAGTCTGCGGTGCAGCCTCTGCGGATGGATCGACAAGAACTCGCGCAAGAGCCAAGCCGAGTTCGTCTGCTCCTTCTGCGGCTTCACCTGTAACGCCGACACCAACGCCTCAATGAACGTCGCGGCAGGACATGCCGGAGGGACGACACCGCCTCGGCGGTCGAGCGTCCGTGAACCCCAACCCGCCTGGGTTGGAATCCCCCTCTTTATAAGAGGAGGAGGATGTCAATCCCGAGCTGCTCATGGCAGACAGCGCAGACACGCGCGCCCCCTTCCACAACCGGCAAGCGCCGAACTGTCCTGTGTCGGGCTCATTGGAGACTCGGAAGTAACGCATCAACGGGTGCTGAGGCGGGATTGTGCTGGTAGAAGTTGGCTTCGGGGAACGTTTGGCTGGGGAACGTCCTCTGATCCTGCTGTGGTGTGTTGATGAGTTTCGGTTGAACGGCCGCTCAACGGCGGAGCTCTGCGTTGAGCCGTGCGGCCCGTCGCGTGAGGTGGTCGCGTTCGGGAAGGCTGGGCGCCGATCGGGCGGCTTCGGCGTAGAGCCGTGCTGCGGTCACTGGGTCACCGTCATGCTCGTGTAGGTACGCCGCGACGGCGGCGTGGCGGGGCAGGGCGGGGTCGAGCCCTGCCAGGGCGGCCAGCCCGGCCCGCGGGCCGTCGGCCTCGCCGACCGCGACGGCCCGGTTGAGGCGGACCACCGGGCTGTCGGTAAGGCGCACCAGTTCGTCGTACCACTCGACGATCTGCACCCAGTCGGTCTCCTCGGCCGTCCGGGCGTCGGCGTGGAGCGCGGCGATGGCGGCCTGAGCCTGGAACTCGCCCAATCGGTCGCGGGTGAGGGCTGCCTGGAGCACGTCGACGCCTTCGGCGATCAGGCGGGTGTCCCACAGGCTGCGGTCCTGCTCGGCGAGAGGCACGAGGCCGCCGTCGGTGCGGGTCCGTGCCGGGCGCCGTGCGTGGTGGAGCAGCATGAGCGCGAGCAGGCCCGCCACCTCCTCATGCTTGGTCTTGGCCGCCAACTGGCGGGTGAGCCGGATCGCCTCGGCGGCGAGGTCGACGTCACCGGAGTAGCCCTCGTTGAAGACCAGGTAGAGCACGCGCAGCACCGTGGCGACGTCACCGGGCTGGTTGAACCGGACACCCGAGACGGTCCGCTTGGCCCGGCTGATCCGCTGGGCCATGGTCGCCTCGGGCACGAGGTAGGCCTGCGCGATCTGACGCGTGGTCAGGCCGCCGATCGCGCGCAGCGTGAGCGCGACGGCCGAGGCCGGTGTCAGGGACGGGTGCGCGCACAGGAAGTACAGCTGGAGCGTGTCGTCCACCACCTTGCCCGGGTCGGGCATGGGCTCGCCCTCGACGCGTACCTCGCGGTGCCGCCGAGAGGCGTCGGCGCGGGTGGCGTCGAGGAACTTGCGCCAGGCCACGGCGACCAACCAGCCCTTGGGGTCCCGCGGCGGGTCGTCCGGCCACACGCGCACGGCCTCGACCAGGGCGTCCTGCACGGCATCCTCGGCCGCCGCGAAGTCGGCTCCGCGGCGGACGAGGACGCCAATCACGGTGGGGGTGAGGGTCCGGAGCAGGGCCTCGTCCACCGTGCGTCACTCCGTAATGGTGGGGGGCGCGGCCAGGAACGGGCGCACCTCGAGCCATTCGTGGATCGGCTTCCCACCCGCCCCCGGAGCCGCGGACAGCTCGCCGGCCAGATCGAGCGCCCGCTCGTAGCTCTCGACGTCGATCACCATCCAGCCGGCGATCAGGTCCTTGGTCTCCGCGAACGGGCCGTCGGTGACCGGCGGCCGCCCATCGCCGTCGTAGCGGACGAACGTGCCCTCCGGGGAGAGCGCCTGACTGTCGACGAACTCGCCGGTGCCCTCGAGCCGAGCGGCGAAGTCATCCATGTACTGCACGTGGGCCGAGATCTCCTCCGGCGTCCACTGGTCCATCGGCACGTCGTTGACCGCTGCCGGCGCGCCCCGGTAGTGCTTGAGCAGCAGGTACTTGGCCATCGTGTTCTCCTTGGTGCGGTACGGCCCATTGTGGCCGTGTTCACCCCGGGGACGGCGCCGCGCGCGGGTTCTCGACGTCCCACCGCGACATTTCCTGGCGGGCTTCGATGACACCACGCACTCCGCGGCGCCACGGATGGGCACAGGAAGCCGCTTCGCGTCCGGGGCGCGAAGGGCACGCTGGTGAGCCAGGCCCAGCCGCGTCGGATCGCCGCCGTTCGAGCGGCACCCGGTGCGGCCGGCGGAAGTAGGCATTGTCCGCGCACCGGGGTGGGGTTTGAGGCGTGGGCGATCCACCCCAACGCGGGCGACCGCGCGGTGTTCAGGCGCGCTGACGCTCGTCCCGCCGCCGGGCCAGCTCCTCGACCGCGCTCGGCAGAGTCGTCTCGAAGTCGATCAGCTTCGCCCACGTCGGGGTCACGACGATCCGGACCATGCCGTCGTAGAGCGAGCGGATGTCGGCCTCCCACTCGACCCGTTGCTCGGGCGTCATCTCGTAGGCGCCGCTCGCCTCGAGATACTCGTCCGGGATGCCCTCGACGACGTCCAGCTCGGCCCGACCGCGGATGAGCAAGATCTTGGGCGGGTGCACCTCGGTGTCGATCGTCAGGGCAACCGTCGGGTTCTTGCGCAGGGCCGGAAGCTTTGGGGCGTTCTTCGCAGTGCACATGACGATCTCTGAGCCGTTCCAGGTGAACCCGACCGGGACATTGCGGGGTGTGCCGTCCTTGGCGACGTAGGCCAAGCGGGTCAGGTCGCGGGCCAACAGTTCTTGACTGATCGGTCGGTTCAGAACCTCGGTGATCTCGTTCGGTTGCACGGTCATCCCTCCATTGTTGTTTTCTTGGTCCGCCCAGCGTCCCATCGGGCCAGCGCGCTCGACGTGGTGACTGATGGTGGGAAGGAAACTCATCGTCTCCGACGGCCGGTTCGAGCAACCATGCGGCCGCTGCGGGGCGCCACACCGACCTCCCGCAAGAGGATCCGCGTGCGGAACGCGAGTCGGATCGCTCCGTTGGTCGCAGGTCGGCCGCGACGGACCGTTAGCTGATCTGCTCCGCCGGTTCGACGATGATCCCCTCCGGGCCGCGGACGTAGCAGAGCCGGTAGTTGTCCTCGTAGCGCTCCGGCTCACCCACGAGTTCCGCGCCGCGGGCTTGCAGGCCGGCGACGACAGTAACGACGATGCCCACGTGGTCCCTTCGTTGGATAGCCACATACCCGATGGTAAGGACTCGCCGGTCGAGTCCGGCGACACGCGCCCGGAAAGACCAAGCCGCGTCTTCGGATTCCCATCCGCCGGTCCCCGCCCCCAGCGTCAACAACCTCCCACCCCGCAACATCTAGTCCCCGGGGCGGATCCCGCGGGCGGTCAGGGTGAGCTGCTCGTCATCGAAGGCGCGCGGGTCGAGCCGGACCGAGACCCCGACTCCTTTCCCCACGAACCAGAACGCCAGCCCTTCGGTCCGGTACCCCTGCCACTGGCCGTTCTGGAACCGTTCGAGCTCCCACGCGCCGGGATCCTGCTCCTCGTAATCGGCGATGAATTCACGCAGTGCCTCGACGCCGGTCAACCGCTCTCCCCGGAGCACGTTCACCTTGAGATCGACCCGGAAGCCGCCCTCGTCGGTCTCGTGCTCCCATACGCGCGATTCGAACCTGACGCCTCCCCACTCGGTGGAGTAGTCGGAGACCAGATCTCCGGCCTCATCAGGCACGTACGCGACAGTGAACCCGTCCACGTTCCCTCCTCCCGGATCGAGCGCCCCGCCCATGACCGACCACGCTCCGGAAAACACGAGTAGGGCAACTAGAAGTACCCGTTCGCCGGTCCGCATGCCACACCTTCCGTCGGGACCCGATGCACCCGGACGGGCGCACCGGGTCCCAATGCTCCGGCGCGTCCGGCCGTCCGTACCACCTGAGTCCATCCCTTGTGGACAACGCGTCCGACCGCTCTCTATGCGCGCCGGCGCGCGTTCGCGCCGTTCAACGGGAGTCACCCATCTGTGCGCGTCTCGCACGTCCGGCACGCGCACCGGCGAGCGCGGTCTGCCGTCACCCGTCCCCGCGGGGCTCAGCGGAGCCGTTGGTTTCTTCTTCGGGAGTTGCTCCCGGCGGTGTCCCTAAAACGTCATTAAGGGAAAATATGGCTATTTTAAGAAAGGCTGCGCGGGCGCTGGAAGGCTGTGACCACGGAAAATACCGGAATCGTGTGTGTAGGGCCGTTGAGTGGTTCGGGTCACTCGGGGAAAATTTCCGGTCTTCCTCTTTTTGCCTAGAGAATATGCAGGTCAAGGCGGTGATGCAGGGTGGCCGGTCCACTGGAGTCGGATTTGGCGGTTCTCCGTGCGGTTAGATAGAACATACGGCAGATCGAAAGTCGAGGAGCCTTATTCCGGAAAGGTGCTTTCTTGAAGAGTCGATGGACTCGGACCGCCGTGCGGATCGGCGTCGTCCCTGCGGCGACCGGCATGAGCCGGGTTCCGGTGTACGTCCACACGAAGTCAGGCCGGAGGAGCTACTCGTGAAACGGTTCCGCAGCCGGCGGGCGTGTGAGCCGGTGTCTCCACAACACCGGCTCAGGCGCATGGACAGGTGCGGGGAAACCCCGGCGCGGACGCGTGGGGCCGTCTACATTCCCACGTGCCGCGGTCCTGTCAGTACGCGTGTGCCCGCCGACTGCGGAACTTCGCTGCCCGATTCGGCTACCGGCGCCCGGGTGCCGCCATATGCCCTTGGAACGGACGGTCTCTCGCAGTCTCGGCGGGCACCCGGAAATCACTTTCGTCGTCGGGGGATTCGGTTGCTGGTCGGGCCCTCCGCCTCTGGCGGGGGCGGGGTTGGTCGGAAGCTCCCCGCCGCAGGGTCACGGCATGGAGCGGGGAGGGAGCGTCTCCGTCGCCTAGTCGCAGTGGGCGGCGCGCTCCTCCTCGGTCATGGGAGTCGCGGACTGGGTCACGGTGCCGCTCTTCTCCTTGGCGGGGCCGGTGGCCTCGAACGGGACGTACCAGTAGTAGTGGCCGTGGTAGCGGTCACCGAAGTGCAGCTCGTAGGTGCCGTTCACCTTCTGCATCATGGCGCCGCGGTAGACCCGGGCGACGTGCCCCGGAGGCGCATCGACGAAAGTGGACTGGCTTTCGGTGTGCGACTCGCTCCACGAGTGCCCGTAGCTGACTTTGAAGGCCACCTTGAAGATCACGCCGAAAGTGGTCGTCATCGACAGGCCGATGCTGTTGGACTCCGTCTTGGTGTCCGACCACTCGACGATCGTCGTCTGCTTCCGGTCGGTGCAGTTGTACACCGGGTTGCCCACGACCTCGGAGGCATCCTGGTGGTACTCCGGGGTCCCCTTCGGGTGGAAGACGCACTTGTCGGTGCCGTTGTCGCACTTCTCCAGAAGTTGGCGTGCGGTGGGCATCTCCTCGTGGTCGGCGAAGGCCGGCGGGGCCAGGCCGACGGCCAGCAGCAGGGCGAACCCGGTCGTCGTGCAGGTGGCCGCGGCCCTGCGCCTCATTGTCCCTCGGCGCTCGTCTCTCATGGACATTGGGCTTTCTCCTCCGCCGTCATCTCGCGGCTCTTCTGCACGACCGCCTCGGTACCGTCGGGTGCGGGGCCGGTGATCTCGAACGGGACGTACCAGTAGTAGTGGCCGTGGTAGCGGTCACCGAAGTTCAGTTCGTACTGTCCCTTGACCCGTTCCATCCGGGGCGCGCGCTCGACCCAGCCAACCTCGTACGGGCCGGTGAAGACGAAGGTCCGCTGCGCTTCGGTGTGCGAACTCTCCCAGGTGTGCTCGTAGCTCTGCTCGTAGCTGATGTTGAAGGCCTTGCCGAAGCCGGCCTCGGTCGTCATGGCGACACCGACGCTGTTGCTCTGCGACTTGGTCTCCTCCCACGCCACGATGAACTTCTGCTCCTCCTCGGAGCAGTTGTAGACGGAGTCGCCGACCTGGTGGGCGGCTTCCGCGTAGTACTCGGGGGCACCGCTGGGGTGGAAGACGCACTTGTCGGTGCCGTTGTCGCACCTCTCCAGAAGTTGGCGTGCGGTGGGCATGTCCTCGTGGTCGGCGGAGGCCGGCGGGGCGAGCATGATCAGGCCGATCGGCGCCGAAAGAAGGGCGAGGACACGCGAGTGTCTTGTTCTCATCTCGAATTCATTTCCGATGGGGCGTCGCGGGGGGAAGGGGTCAGCTGAAACCGACGGACTGGGTGCGGTCGTTCATGAGGTCGCCGACGTAGGGGGTGTTCTCCTTGAACGGTCCGTCGCGGTCGCCGCCGAGTCCCGGCTCGGGGTAGAGCCAGAGCCAGCAGTTGGCCCAGGGCTGAGCAGAGGAAATGGTGTTCTGCCATTCTTCGGGGAAATCGAACGTGTAGTTGATCCCGTCGTTGTCGGTGTACGGGGCTTCACCGACGATCGTGAGGCTGTTTCCGCCGAAGTTCTCGTCGACGAAGAACGTGCCCTGGATGACCTCGCCCTGGCTTTTGAGACTGCGCATCGCGGTCTGGCCGTTGCCGCCTTCGCCCGTGCTCGCGTCGGTCATGGCCGCGGCGAGGGTGTCGAAACACTCCTGTTCCCCCGTCTCGGCGTTCATGATGCAGTGACGCGTGTCCTGCGCGTAGGCGCCGCTCGTGAGCGTGGCGCTGAGAAGCGCGATCACGCCGCCGGTGGTGGCGATATCGCGGACTACTCTTCTTCCTCTCAAGACCATTCGCCTTTCTCGAGGGGATGTGGGGAATGCGAAGAGTACTCCATGGGGGAAGAAAAAAGAAAACCGGTTACAGCGAGTTATGTCAGGGTTTTGTGCTGGGAATTCTCACGGGTGATCCAGGGATTTCCAGGTCAGCCTTCCGTGGCGAACCCGATTCTGTTTCGAGCACGATGGGGGGTGTGTGCCGCCCTGCCCATTCTGTCCGCGTTCGTACCTGGGGTGACGCTCGCCACCCCGTCGCGGGGTGGCCTGGGGGCCGTTGACACAACAGAAGGGTTGTTGTGTCGCCGGTCACGCAGCGTTGCGCACGATGCGGGTGGTGCGCCGGATGCGTCGGCCGATGCGACCGCGCCGAGACCGGCATCGGAGTCGTTCTCGGCTTCCGGGCGCCGAGGGGGTGGACGTAGGGTGTGCCGGACGGGACACCGCAGCAACCGATCGGCGTTGGACGTGGACGAGGCCGCTGGCGCGACGTACGCTCAGGGACCCGCCTGCGGGGCGCACACCGTGACCGGAGGCGGAAAGGCTTCACCGGCTCGGGGCACACGTGCGTCCCGACGATGCCGGGGCGGCCCGTGACAAGCCGCGACATCGTTTTCGCGGTCTGCGCCGCCGTGCTGGTCGCGGTGCTGGTCTACAAGCTTCGCCATCTGCGGGCCCGGTGGGGCGACCCCAGGCTGTGGGCGCTGTGTACCGTGCTCTTCCTCCTCGTCGTCATCATGTGGTTCTCCGCGCCGGCGAGCCAGAGTTGGGCCGGCCGGGTGACCGGAATACCCAACTTCGCGGTGCTGCTGAATCTCTGCTTCAGCTCAGCGGTGGCGGCGGCGTACCTGACGCTGGCGCTGCTGTGGCGCTATCCGACCGAAAGAGCCTGGCCGCCCATACGCTGGATCCTCACGGCCTACGCTCTGACCCTCGCCGCCATGGTCGTGCTGTTCGGCCTCTCCTCCGTGCCGGAGGAGCGCCCGTTCGACTTCCCCGTCTACTACGCCACTCAGCCGACGGTCGCCGCGTTCGTGGGGATCTGGCTGGTATCGCTGCTGGTCGGGGGCACGATTCTGGCGTACTGGTGCTTCAGTTGGGCCAGAGCCGAGGACTCGAACCTGCCGTGGCTGCGCTGCGGCCTGCGCCTGTACGGGACCGTCCCCCTCATCGGCAACGCCTACGCCCTCCTGCAGCTTGCGGCAGTGTGCGCGAACTGGTTCGGTGTGCACGCTCTGAACCCCCTGGCCAGGTGGCTCACGCTCCCCGCCGGGATAGCGGTGGGCGCCCTGCTGGCCGCGGCGCTGGTGGTTCCCGTCTGGGGCCCGCGGTGGCCGGCCGTGCGCCTGTGGGCACGCCGGTGGCGTGTCCTGCCGGCCCTGTGGTCGCTCCACCGCGCGTTGCGTCCCGTCGCCCCCGAGGTGGTCTTCGTGGCCCCCGGTAAACGGCTGAACCCCCACCATCGGGTGCGCCGCATGATGATGGAGCTCAGCGACTGGCGTTGGATGCTGGCGCCCCTGTTCGACCCCGCGGTCGCCGCGGCGGCCCAACGGGCGGGGCGGCAGGCCGGTCTGACCGAACACCAGATCAGCACCGTCATCGAAGCGGCCCAGCTCAAAGCCGCCGCACGCGCCTGGGGGGACGGGGCCCGCGCCTCCGACACCGCGGCGGAGCGGCACAGCTCCTGCGAGGAGGCCCCCCGAGACGGCGCCGGCGTCGACGAGCTCACCTGGTGGCTGCACCTCGCCCGCGCGTTCCGCTCGCCCATGGTCGAGACCGCCCTCGCTGAACAGCGCACAACCCGCCAATCCCGTGGAAACCGGGCCCTTCCGGAGCTGTGAAGACCCGACCGAGATCCGCTACCGGAAACCGGAAGCCGTGGGCGGCCTTCTGCTCAACCGGTGGGACCGAGCGTGGCCGGTCGCCGCGCCTCCCGCGAGCCTGTCTCGGCCCTAACGGGAGGACTCCTGTCCGTTGTGCCGCTCAAGTGGAGAAGGTGCTCGTCCCATGTGCAGCGGCAAGGGCTGCCCGATAGTACGCCCGAAAGCGCAGCCTTTTGCCGGTCTAAAGCTTCTGACCTAGTCTGATTACCTAGGGTAATGACAGGTGGGCGTGTGCCGCCGCCGTGTCCCGGTTCCGGCCCGGAAAGACCGGACAGGGGCGGAGGAGACACGGTGTCGGCCTCAACCCGAGCAGATGTGGGAAATGAAGAGATCGCACCTCGTCATCCTGGTGGTGGGGGCCGTGCTTCTCGCATTGCCGGCCCTTCCACTGCTCTCCGTCGCCACCGCGTGGTTCGCGGTGCCGGAGTTCCGGTCAGCGGACGGTCCCGCGTTGGAACCGGAAGGGGCGCCGCCGGAGGCGCGGGCCGAGCGGGAGGACCGGGCGCCGGCGGTTCCCGGCAGGCCGGGGCAGCGCGGCGTCGACATCTCCGAGTTCAACGGCCTCTCCGGCGATGACGGCGCCTTCGGTATCCGCGTCGAGGAGGCCTACATCGACGGCGACGGCACGGTCAACGGTGGGCACGGGCTCCGCAAGAGCGCCCCCGACGACATGGACTACGCCGTTTTCAGCATCGAGATCACCAACACGTCCGGCGCTCCCGCCGCCTGGGAGGGGTACGAGCAGGTCGCCACCGGTTCCAGCGGGCAGATGTACGTCAACGACACCGGGGCGGAGTCCGCGGTGGCCGGCGACTACGTCCGGGGGGACACCCTCGTCCCGGGAGCTTCGGCGACGACCGAGGCCATCTTCGCGATCCCGCCGCAGGAGAGCCTCGCCGAGGTCGAACTGGCCTCCGGCGCGGGCAGCGATCCGGTGGTACTCGACCCCTGAGCCGGCCCCCGGGACGGCCCCCGCTCACTCCGGAGGGCCTGACTCCCCCACCTCCGGCAGGAACGGGCTCGGTTCGCCGTGCCAGCTCACGTAGAGGGACTCCCTGGCCCGCGTGCAGGCCACGTACAGCAGGGACCGCTGGGCGTCGATGTCGGCCCGGTGCTGGTTCTCGTCCAGCTCGGTGCTGGTCACGTGGTCGAGCTGCGGAAGGGCGTCGGCCGTGGCGCCGAAGACGGCCACGGCGCGGAACTCCAGGCCCTTGACTCCGTGCATGGTGGTGACGCGGACCCCGTGGACCGTTTCGGTGACCGCGTGCTCGCGCGGGTTGAAGATCAAAGCGGGGAGGGAGCGTGCGCGCAGGTGCGCGGCCACGGAGTCGCGGAGCCGGTTGGTGCGGGCCGTGATGCAGATGTCCCCCGGCGCGATGCCTTCGGCGAGCCAGCCGCGGACCCGCTCGGCCAGTGCGTCCAGCTCGGCGGGTTCGTCGTCCGCGCCGTGCAGTTCGGGATACGGGCCGCTCAGCACGGAGCGCAGGGAGCCCTCCGGTTCCGGGACCGCCTCGCCCAGCTCGTCGATCCGCTGCCCGCGCATGATGCCGTCGGACCAGTCGAGGATCTCCTTTGTGGTGCGGTAGTTGACACGCAGCGGATACGAGCGGCCGACGACCCCGATGCCGAGCCGCCGGAAGGAAACCGTGCTGTCGTAGATCCGCTGCCGGTTGTCCCCGGCGATGAACATGTCGTTGAGCCCCGGGGCGACGGCCGCGCGCAGGGTCCGCCACTGGGCCGGGTGCAGGTCCTGGGCCTCGTCCACGACGATGTTGGTGTAGGGCTTCTCTGCGCGCCCGTCGAGGATCCGGGCGGCCTCGATGTGCACCTCCTCGGCCGGCAGTTGCTTGCTCTGGCGCATCATGGCCCGGGCGTCGCTGATGGCGTGCCAGATCGTTCGGCGCTCGTCCACCGTGAGCGGGGTGCTGCGGCCGCGCCGGGCGTCGGGGTCGAGGTAGCCGTCCAGGACACTGATCCCCTGCGCCATGACCACATGCCGGTACTCGGAGAACAGGAAGTCGGTGGGCCACGGCAGCTCGTGGCGGCGGCTGTAGTGCGCGAAGAAGCCGCGGGTGTCCAGGCGCAGCCGGATGTCGGGCCGCTCCTCGCGCACCACGTCCAGCGCGAGCTTGTCGGCGGTGACCACGTCGACGTCCTCCACCAGCTCAGCCGGCATCAGGAGTGCCAGGTTTCGCTTGAGCGACTCCACCAGCGCGTTGGTGAAGCTGGTGAGCAGGATCCGGCCGTTCAGCGGCAGGTGCTCGGCCAGGTGCTTCACCCGGTGCAGCGCGACAACGGTCTTACCGGTGCCCGGGCCGCCCGAGACCTTGGCCGGACCGTTGAAGCGCGGCCGGTAGGCGAGGTCGCGCTGCTTGGGGTGCAGGTAGATGCGCCAGGCGTTGAACTCCCCGGCCAGGACGTCCTCGGTCTCGCGGTCGTCGTTGACCACGATGACGCGCTCGCGGGTGTGCCGGATGGCGGTGTCGTAGTCGTCGCCGGCGACGGCCCCGATAGCGGGCCGCCGGGGCGCGACGACCTCTTTCAGCACGCGCTCCACGGAGTGGCCCTCGGCGAGGGCCGTGAGCACCTCGTACTGGTCCTGCGGCAGGGCCGGCCCCCAGTCGTGGAGCTCGCGCGGGCTGCTCAGGGACCGGCCGAACCGCAGGATCTCCGGGTCGATCCCCAACCGCCGCAGATCGTGGGTGCTCACGTGGTCGAACAGTGCGGCGGAGGGGGCGGGATCGTGCGGGGGGTTCCCGCCGCCGGGCTCCGGGGCGTCGTCGTCCGCGTTCTCCTGGAAAGGCTCCTCCGGCCCCGCCTTCTCTTCGGCCTTCTCCAGAGCGGTGGCGTCGCGGCGCTCCAACGTGCCCATGACCGAGTTGACGTCGTGGCGCTGGTCGCCGGCCCACTCCTCGGCGCTTTCCCGCGGAAGCAGGTGCACCAGCAGGAAGGTCTCGCCTGACTCGGGGGCCAGCATCACCCCGGTCCAGGTATCGCTGATCCGGAAGGTGCGCACGCGCGGGTCCTGGCCTGAGGGCAGTGACCGGATCCGCAGGTCAGGATGGGAAAGCAGGGCGTCCAGTGGGAGTTCGCGGAACTTGCGGGTCGCGGCCTTCAGGCGTTCACGGGTGGGCTGGTCGAGTTTCTCGTATTGCGCAAGACACGTCGCATCGATGGCCAGCTGGGGCATGAGCCTCCTCCGTAGCGGGCTCACGTGACGTCCGGCGCCCGCACGTTCACGTCTTTTAAGCTGCCTTTCCCCTGCTGTTGTAACCGATGGTAACGACAAAACGACCGGAACCGGCCGATCTCGCACTATTTATTCTTGTGCGGTGATGTAAGGGGAACCGGGCGAGGACGCGCGCAAGGGAGCCGAGAGAGCCGCGGAGACCTCCGCCGACGGGAACCGTGGAATCGACAGTGGGCCGCCGATGTTGCTGTTCGTCGGATCCGAGTCGTCTCAACCGGAGAAGGGAAGCGCTGTGAAAGCGATCGTGTATCGGCGGTACGGGGGACCCGAAGTGCTGGAAGTGGCGGAGGCCGAGGAGCCGAAGGTCGGCCCCGACTCCGTGCTGCTCCAGGTGAGGTCCGCCGCGGTCAACCCCGTCGACTGGAAACTGCGGGAAGGCTACCTGGACGCCGTGATCGACTCGGTCTTCCCGGTGATCCCGGGCTGGGATGTCGCGGGAGTGGTCGAGCGCACCGGGGTGTCGGTGCCTGAGTTCGAGCCCGGCGACGAGGTCATCGGGTACGCGCGGCAGGACGTCCTGCGCCACGGGAGCTACGCGGAGAAGCTGGCCGCACCGGTACGCACTCTCGCGCGCAAGCCACGCAACTACACCTGGGCGCAGGCTGCGGGGCTGCCGCTCGCCGGGCTCACCGCCTACCAGGCACTTATGCGCACTCTGCGCATCACCGGCGAGGACACCGTTCTGATCCATGCGGCAGCGGGCGGTGTCGGCTCCCTCGCGGTACAGCTCGCGCGGGACGCCGGTGCGCGGGTCATCGGCACCGCCTCCGAGCGCAACCACGACTACCTGCGTTCCCTCGGCGCCGAACCCGTCAGCTACGGCGAGGGGCTGGCCGAGCGGGTGCGCGAACTCGGGCCGGTGACGGCCGCGCTTGACACCGTCGGCGGCGATGCGCTGAGGGCCACCAGGGAGCTCGGTGTGCCCGGCCACCGCATCGCCTCGGTCGCCGATGGCGAGGTCGCCGAGGTCGGGGGGTCCTACGTGTTCGTGCGGCCGGACGCGGCGGACCTGGCCGCACTGGTCGAGCTCGCCGAGGCGGGCCGGCTCACCGTCGATGTGGCCGAGGTCTTCCCGCTGGAGAAGGCCGCCGACGCGCAGCGCAGCAGTGCCGAGGGCCACACCCGGGGAAAGATCGTCCTCGAGGTCGCCTGATCGGCCCGGAGAGCGGCCCGGCGGAAGCGTTCCGCCGGGCCGCTTCGCATGGGGCCGGGCAGGTCCGCCGGACCCGGTGAACCCGGCGAATCCCGGGAAAACCGGAGAGAACCTCCTGGATTTCCGGGGACGGGTGGACATGGCCTCCCGAGATGCGAACCATAGGGCGCGGCGCGCCGGGCTGATCGTGCGCCGGGACTCGGGAAGAGCGGAGGCGGGAGACCAGAATGACCCGGAGTCGGCCGGAAGGGCGCGGCAGAGCGCACGGGAATCCCGGTTTCCTGCTGTGGACCGTGATCGTCGGCGCGCTGGTGCTGCTCCTCGCGTTCGCCATTTGGCTGCAGGGTGTGCTGGAAGGCGTGTCCCGTGCGGCGGTGTGGGCCGGCTTCCTCGCGGCCCTGGGCGCCGCCCTCGCGAAGGTGATCCCTGAGGTGCTCCCCGACGTGGTCAGGCGGTTGCCGAAGCCGCGGAAGCCCGCGCCCCGGCAGCGGGTGTTCAGGCTGCGGCCGTCGGCCGGGCACTTCGTCGGCTACACCGAGGAGCGTGCCCGGATGCACCGCCTGCTCGCCGACTTTCCGCACACCGGGTGGCGCAGGGCGATACATCCGCCCTCCTGGGTTTCGGACCGCCGGACCAGCGGTGCGCCGCAGGTCATCGTGATCACCGGTGCGCCGGCGGTGGGCAAGAGCGAACTGGCCAACCGGGTCGCCCGGGACGCCGAAGACCGGTTCCCCGACGGCGTGTACGAGATGGACCTGTGCGGGGACCGGGCCGACCAGAAGAGGCGGTCCCTCGGATGGCGGGTGCTGGACCTGGTGTTCCTTACGGCCACGGGGAGGCGGGTGGAGCCGGAGGGCCCCGACCTCGTCGGCGGCCCGCGCCTCGGTTCGATCGCCCCGCGAACGGTGCCGGATCTGCTGCGGGAGCTGCTCGACCAGTTCGGGGACGCCTCCCTTGTGACACCGGGCCAGGAGTGGCGGCTGGAGCAGGTGTGGCACAACCTGACCCACGACAGGCGCCTGCTGCTGGTCCTGGAGAACGCCGAGGACCCGGAGCAGGTCCGGCGGCTGCTGCCGAGTACCGGGATGAGCGCGGTCATCGTGACCAGCCGGCGGGCGTTCACCGAAGCCCGGTTCAGGTTCCACGGCGTCCATCTCGAAGGACTGAGCGACGAGGACGGAATGAAACTGCTGGGGGAGATCGCGCCGGTCGCCGGTCCCCCCGAGCGGCGGCGGCACGAGGACGGCCTCCGCAGGAAGATCGTCGGCCACTGCTACAGGCTGCCGCTGATGCTGCGCCAGTGCGCCCAGCGCCTGGCCGGCCCCTCGGGAACACAGGAGCTGCTGGACAAACTGCGCAACCTCGAAACCCCTCTGGTCCACGGCGACGGGTTCCGCACGCATCTCACGGTGCACCTGCAGTACTGCGGCGCCGAAGAGCGGCTGCTGCTGCGCCGTATGGTCCAGACGGGCATGGACGAGGTCACCGACTACGCGGCGGCGGCTCTGCTGGACACCACCCGGTCGCGGGCCCGGCGGACCATCGAGAAACTCGCCGAGGTGTTCCTGCTGCGTCCACTGGGGCAGGACGCGGACGGCCTCCTGCGCCACGAGCTACTGCAGCCACTGGGAGAGGCCCTGCTCGAACTGGGGCCGGAGGACTTCGGGCTGCCGGAGGCCGAAGCGGAAAAATGGGTCGTGGACGAGGCCCCCAAAGCCCTGGAACGGCTGCTCGCCACCCACACCTGGATGGTCGAGCAGGCGCTGCGGCGCCTGCACGGCCCGGAGATCGAGTCCGAGCGGGACACAGTCCCACCGGGCCTGGTCGCGGGACTGGAGCCCATGGTGCCGGAGCAGCCGCGGGTATGGCTGGCCCGGGAGCACGACATGCTGCTGGGCTGCTGCTACATCGCGCTGGAGGAGGGGCACTACCCGCTGGGGCTGCGCCTGGCACGAGCGTATTCGGCGATGTGCCAGTCGGTGCGCTCGCACTGGCTCGCCTGGGAGAAGGCGGTCGAGGTGCAGGCGCACCTGGCCGAGGCCGACCGCAACCCGCACGCGCTGGCTAGGGCGATGCTGGACAACGCCGAACTCTGCGCCAGCCGGGGCAACTACGACCTCGGGGCGAAGTACGCGCGATGGGCGCGCTACGTCTTCGAACGGCGTGGCGCGGCTCCGCGCTGGCACGCGCGCGCCCGCCGCGCGCTCGGTGTCAATCTGCACGGGCAGGGCCATCTTGACACTGCGCTGCGCGAGCTCCACTACGCCGGGAAAGTGTTCACGGAGCACGGGGAGCGGTGGTGGTGGGCGCGCACCCAGATCGCCGCGGCGGAGATCCGCATCCACATCGGTCCGCAGGAGACCGCCGAGCGCCTACTGCGCGAGGTGTGGCGGACGTTCGCCGCTGCGGGGGACGTCGAGAACCGTGATCTGACCCGGGTGCTGCTGGCCGAGGCGCTGGACGCGGGCGGGTACCAGCTGCAGGCCTGGCTGATGCTGCGGGAGATGTACGCGCGTTTCGACGAGGACGGCCGGCTGTGGCACAAGGCGCGGTGCCTGCGGGTCATGGGGGCGCTGGACGACACGGAACTCGACAGGCAGTACGAACACTGCGACCTGGTTTTCAACAAGGATCGCCGGTTCGAGCTGCGGAACAGGGCCGAGAGCCACTTCGCCAGGGAGGCGAGGTCGAAGGGGGCGCCGTCCGAGGAGCCGGTGCGCCACGCCGTCCGGGCGGAGTACCGCCGGCGGCTCCGGGAGGACGCCGAGCGGTTGCTGGGGGAATACGCGGCACATCCCGAGAAGGAGTTCAACCGGGCGCGCTCCTCCCGGTGGCGGCGCGGGGCCGCCGCGACGGGGGACTGGTCGCGGTGGGCGAGGATCGCGCTACTGGAGAGGGCGATCGGGATGTTCGAGGAGATGGGCGACATGAGGAGTGTGCACCAGACGAGGCTCACGCTCGGCCGGGTCCTCCTCAAGGTGCGCCGCATCGATGAGGCCGCCCTGGTGTTCGCCTCGGCCGTGGAGGGGTTCGAGAAACTGGGCAGCCGTTGGCGCAGGGCCCGCACCCAGCGCATCATGGCCGCCGAGCTGTTCGAGGCGCTGATGGCGAGAAACCTCGCCAGGGGGATCCTGACCGTTCCGTCCGGGGCGCGCGAACAGATGACCGAGGTCCGCCAGCACGCCGAGGAGGCGTTCACCACCTATCGGGAGCTGGAGAACCACGTCGGCCGGGTGCGCGCGCAGACCCTGCTGGCCCGGATCCTGTGGGCCAGCAAAGCGGACGAGGGCGAGGTCGAAAGGCACCTGAACGAGGCCGAGTCCGTGGCAGAGTGGCACGGGGAGGTGGGACTGGCCGAGGAGGCGCGGCGGTGGTCGCGGAGCTTCTTCGTCGAGCACCCCGGGGACGTGGCCCGGCTGTGGCCTATCGCCAACGATGAAGAGGTGTGGCGCGACCTGCACAATAATGCAGGTCCCGAGTAACAGTCCGGATCGCTTTCAGGGGAGCGGACGGTCGGGGATCCCCGCTCGCGCCCCGGTGCGCTGCGAAAACCGGGCCGGGCGGCGGGCGGGCCCGAGTCGCGGAACCCGGTCCGCGGGAAGCCCCGTAATGCCGGGAACCGGGCCGCTCCCGGTATTTTCCGGGTGACGAGTGGACACGTCGGCCAAAGATCCCCAAACATTGGCGAAGGGCCGGGCGGCCCGGGGGCCTCCGCACAAAGGTGGGTGTGGGGGGCTTTGACAACAGTGGGGAGCGAGCGTCGGATGGCACCGGAGCGGCCGGACGGTGAGGCACTCGGAGGCGGACAGCGGAGGTCCCCCGAAACGGGCCGGTTTCCAACGGTGTTGTGGGGCGGGGCGGTGGCCTTCACCTCCATCTGCGTCTGGCTGCAGACCAGCCCGGACCTGCTGGGGGACGATCTTCCGCGTACCGTACTGGTGTGGATGACCGCGATCGGCGCGTTCGGCCAGGCCATAGCGGCGATCGTCTATCCCGAGCTGATGACGCGGCTCCGGCGCGGAAACAGGCCGCTGTGGCCCCGCGAAAAGCCGGGCAACGACCTGCTTCCGCCGCTTGAGCACTTCGTCGGCTACGGCGACGAACAGGTCCGGATGCGCCGGCTGTTCGACCGCTTCCCCCGCACCGGTTGGCGCCGGCTGCTGCACCCCAGCTCGCGGGGGATGACAGCGGGGGGCATCCGGCGCTGGTCATCGTGATCACCGGTGCGCCGGGTACCGGCAAGAGCCAGTTCGCCAACCGGGTCGCCCGCGAGTTCTCCGGCCGCTTCCCCGACGGCGTCCGGTGGATGGACCTGTCCGGGCACAAGAAGGCCTACGACACGACCGACCCGGATCTGGAGGAAGGCAGAACGCCGGATGGGGGTCGCCCGTCGCGGTGGGGCGTCTTCCCGCGGTTCCCGCGCTGGGGCTCCGAAGCCGGGACCGCGGCCACGGAACCGGAGCCGGCCGGTGAGTCCGGTGCCCGGCCCGGGCCCTATGCTCCGCGCAGGGTGCGCGGCCTCCTCGAGGAGGTGCTGGACTCGGTCGGCGACACCCCCCGGGGGCCGCGCCGGGAGCTGGAGAAGGCATGGCGGCGGTTGACCGATGGCAGGCGGCTGCTGCTGGTGCTGGAGAACGCGGCGGATCCGGAGCAGATCGCGGCGCTGATCCCGAACAGCGCGATGAGCGCGGTCCTGGTGACCAGCAGGCGCTCGTTCCTCGACGCCGAGTTCGACTGGGAGTCGGTGGAACTCTCCGGCTTCCCCGACGAGGTGGGACTGGAACTGCTGGACCGGCTCGCCCCGGTCACCGGGCCTCCGGAGGAGCGCGACCAGGAGAGTGGCTGCGCCGGCGGATCGTCGAGCACTGCCACGGTCTGCCCATCGCCATCGGCATGTGCGGCAAACGGCTGGCCTCGCCGTCGGGGGCCGACGCCCGGGAACTGCTGGAGACACTGCAGCGCGCCGACGCCACCCCGCTGGTGCACTCCCCGCAGGGGTTCCGCTCCTCCTTCACGGCCGCGTTCCAGCAGTGCGGCCCCCGGGGCCGGTTGCTGCTGCGGCGCATGGCCGTTACCGGTATGGACCGGATCGCCGACTTCTCCGCCGCGGCCCTGCTGGATCTCCCCTGCAGGGAGGCACTGGAGACCATCAGGGACCTGCGGGCGCGGCTACTGCTGGAGCCGCTGGGGCTCGGCGACGACGGCAGGTACCGCTACCAGTTGCACCAGCTCGCGGCCGACACGCTGCGCGCGCGCCAGCCCGCCGACTTCGACCTGTCCGAGGCGGAGGCCGACGCCTGGGGCCCGGAGCCCACACGCGCCGCCCGGGAGCGCCTGATCGGCGCCTACACCTGGCTGGCCGAGCAGGTCGCCAAGGCGCTCAGCCACACCGGGGACGGGTTCGACCGCACCTCCGCGGTGCCCTCTGAGCTGGTCGCGAAATTGCGGCTGACGGAGCCGGACATGCCGCAGGCATGGCTGGAGCGCGAGCGCGAGTTCCTGCTCGGCTGCGTCTGGCTGGCGGGGATGGGCGGCCACCTCGAGCTGGGGCGCCGCCTGGCGCGGGCGTTCGCGGCCGTGTGCCTGGTGGTGCGCACCCACTGGGAGGAGTGGGGCGAGGCGGTCCGTGCCCAGCGCGAACTGGCCGAGGCTCAAGGCGACCGGCACGCGGTCGCGATGGCGCTGCTGGACGAGTCCGAGTACGCCGGCAGCTGCGGCGACTACGACCGCGGTGTCGGCCTGGCCGAGGCCGCCCAGGCCGAGTTCGACCAGCAAGGGGCCCACCCCCGATGGCTGGCCCGGGCCCGCCGTGCCCTAGGGGTCAACCTGCAGCGCAAGGGCGATCTCGACGACGCCAGGAGGGAACTCGCGGCCGCCGAGGGGGTCTTCGCCGAGCACGGGCAGGACTGGTGGCGGGCGCGCACCCGGTGCAACCTCGCCGAGGTCGACACGCACGTCGGCGACTACGCCGAAGCGCAGCGCCTGCTGGAGCAGGCCCGTGACGCCTTCGGCGACGAGGGCGACACCGATCAGCGCGAGTACAGCCGGGTCCTGCTCGCCGAGGTGCTGGCCCGGCGCGGGCGCGACCTCGACGCCTGGATCCTGCTGCGGGAGGTGCGCGAGCGCGCCGAGCAGGGGGACAGGCAGTGGTACGTGGCCCGGTGCCTGCGGGCCATGGGAGCGCTGCACAGCGGCTCCCTGGAGGAGCAGTACCGGGCGCTGGCCGCCGCGAGAGCGCAGAGCGACGACTCGCAGGCGTCCGGCGTGGCCGCCTGGCGCCGCGTGCGGGCGCTCCGGCGCTCCTGGTCCTACCGCAGCAGGGCGGCCATGCTGGAGGAGGCGATCGGGCTGCTGGAGCGCATGGGCGACATGTGGGGGGTGCACTGGACCCGGCTGACGCTGGGACGTATCCAGATCAGGGACGGCCACTACTCCGCGGGAGCGCGCACGCTCGACCGGGCCACCGAAGGGTTCGCCCAACTGCCCGACAAGCTGTGGCGGGCCCGCGCCCACCGCATCATCGCCGAGGAGCTGCTCGCGGCCACGACACGCAGCGAAGCCGGACGGCAGAGCCTCGTGGCCGGGTTGCCGGTACGGCTTGGTCTCGGTGTCTCCACCCCAAAGGTCCGCAGGCCGATCGAGGCGGCACGCGAGCACGCCACGAAGGCCTTCACCGCCTACGCCCAGACCCCCGACCACGCCGGCCAGGTCCACACCCAGCTCCTGCTGGCCCGGATCGCGCGGGCGGCCAGCGCGGCCCGGGACGAGATCTACGCCCCGCTGAACCACGCCGAATCCCTCGCCCAGCGGCACGGTGAGGACCGGCTCGCCCGTGAGGCGGCCGCGCTGCGCCGCGCCTTCACCGAGGGTGAGAAGCAGGAGCACGCCGAAGTCCAGGAGTTCTGGCCGATCAGCTGATCACCCTCCCGCCCGGGCCCTGCGCGGCGGGATCGGGACCCGCCCGCGCGTCCTAAGGTGTGGTACAGCGGTCACAGCAGGGGAGACGGGAGACGCGGATGCAACCGGGAGTCTGGGCGGTGGCCGTTTTCGGGCTGGGGACGCTGCTGGCCCTGGTCCCGACCGGGTGGGTCTACCTCGCCAGCGCGGGCCACCGGTTCAACGCGGACTCCGTGCCGCGGCGCCCGGTCGCGATCGTGCTCGGCGCCGCTGCCTGGCCGTCCGGGCCGTCGCCGCTCCTGGCGCGCCGGCTGCAACTGGCCGCGCGGCTCTACCACTCCGGCCGGGTGCGGGCGCTCCTGGTCTCCGGTGACAACCGGCCCGAGTCCGGCTTCGAGACCGACACCATGGCCCGGCGCCTCGTCGAACTGGAGGTGCCGGAGGAGGCCATCGTGGCCGACCCGCACGGTTACCGCACGTGGGACACCTGCGTGCGGGCGCGCGACGTGTTCGGCGCTGACCGGGCGATCGTCGTCACCCAGTCCTTCCACCTGCCCAGGACGGTGGCGCTGTGCCGGGCGGCGGGGGTGGACGCCGTCGGCGTGGGCGACCCCAGCCTCAACGGGCGGTCGCGCTCCACCGTGTACGGCTACCTTCGGGAGTTCGGCGCCAACACCAAGGCGCTGCGCGACGCCGTGGCGCGGCCCGCGCCGACCCGTACCGATCCGCCCGCAGACGAGCTGCGCTCGGCGCTGTCGTAGCGTTCCCGCGCCCCACCTGTGCGGAGTGCCGCACGCCCCCGCGAAGCAGGGATAATGGTCGACCATGGATGGTGATGAGGGCATGGGCGCCCCGAACGGAGAAGGCAGACACACCCCGGGCGCGGCCGTGCGGGGCGAAGACGGCGGCGGACCAGGGATCGACCAGGTCGAGGAGGTCGACTGGGACGCACTCGCACCCGACGGAGGCAAGGAGATCCCCGCCCTGCTCCGGGACCTCGCCGACGGCGGGGCCGCGAGCGGGAACGATCCCGTCCAGAGCCTCTCCGCCCTCTACGACATCGTCCGTTTCCCCACCTCCGGCTACCTCGCCGCTCCGGAGATAGCGAAGTTCCTGGTCACGATCGCCTGCGCCCCGGAGACCTCGCCGGCGGCCCGGTGGCGCCCGCTCAGCCTGCTGCTGGAGCTCGTCGTCCCTGATCCGGCGGCCCGGCTGCCCCGCCGCCGCGACCTCGCCCTCTGGCGCGACGAGGTGGCGTGGGTGGTCGGCACGGAGGTGCGGGCGGTGCGCGAACAGTACGGGACGTGGCTGAGCGAAGCCTCCGACGAACAGCAGTACCGGAGTATGGCCAACCGCCTGGACATCCTCGCGCAGGACAATGGCCCCGCTCTCCTCGAGGCCGAACTGGCGGTCTACGACGCGGTCCGTGAGCGCGTGACCGAGCTGCGGGGGCTGCTCGAAGGCGCGGCGAACCGGCGGAGCGTCGACGGCGCCGCCGAGTGGGCCTGCTACGTTCTCGCGTTCTTCCCCGAGGAGGCCGACACCCTCGTCCCGGCGATCACCCGGGCCTCCTCGCTGCTCGTCCCCAAGGACCTGGCGGGCGGGAACAGCGTGGGCGACGACCCGTTGTCCGCCGAGCTGTTCGCGCTGGGCATGCTGGCCTCTCCGGAGGACGCCACCGTGACGGTGGCGCTGGCCCACCAGATGGCCGCGGGCCACCTGTACAACACGTTCACCGCGGCGGTCGCCCTGGCCGTGATCCACGGCGAGAAGGTCCCCCGGGAATGCGTGCGCCGCGTCCTGCGGAGCGGCCGGAGCAGGGTCGGCTACGACGGCCTGTTCGGCGACTCGTGGCCTCACTGCGGGCAGAGGACACCGGAGCAGCTCGGTTTCCTCGCCCTGGGGCGCGGGGGAGCGGCGACCCGCGGGGTCCGTGTCGACATGCTGCCGCAGGTGCTCTCGGGCGCTGAGGGCGACTCGCGCACGACCGTCCTCGGCGCCGCCCTGGAAATGGTCCTCGGCCCCCGCGGTGAGTACCGCGACCACACCGACTACGAGTCCGCCGACTTCGACGAGGACACCCTGAAGGTCCTGTGGGCGATCGCCGAGCTTTCCGAGGCCGCGTGGGAGGACCGCGGGGTCGCCGACACGCTTGCGGCGTGGAAGCTGCCGTCGGACCGCGGCGGCTTCCACGCCCTCGTCGGCGCCACGGACGACGACGAGGACGAGGACGCCGACGAGGGCGGGCCGGAGGCTCCGAGCGCCGCG
>NZ_LAJC01000034.1 GCF_000981225.1 Allosalinactinospora lopnorensis | reverse complement strand
AGTGCCGACTGGGCCAGGGCTGTCGGTGGCGCGGTTCTTGTTCGAGGGAGACGCACAGGGCTCGACCATCGCGTCGCCGCAGAGCGCTGCGGGCCGCCGGGGCGGTGATGCCCGCAGTGCTCAGCCGCTGAGGGCGGTGGACCGCCGCCGGTCCCCTGACCAGCGCGCGTAGGTGTGGATCGGACGGCTGATGGAGATGCTTCGTGTGATGGTTTCTCCGTGATGGAACAGGTATTGCCTGTGCCGCCGATGAGGAGGCATGCACGATGACCGATCCCCTACCGCGCCAGATCGGGAGCGGGACGCTGCGTAAGGAAGACGGCCCGCTGGTGACGGGACGAGCGCGGTGGACCGGCAGCGTGGCTCCTCCGGGCACACTGCACCTGGCCATCCTGAGAAGTCCACTGGCCCATGCCCGGATCGACGGGATCGACGTCTCGGCGGCGGCGCAGCGCCCCGGCGTGATGGCGGTCTTCACCGGGGCCGATCTGACCGGGGAGTGGGGGTCCATTCCCTGTGCCTGGCCCGTGACTGAGGACATCGCGATTCCCGACCACCCACCGATGGCCGTCGACGAGGTCAACTTCGTGGGTGAAGCGGTCGCGGTGGTCGCCGCGACCGATCCCGGGCTGGCGGCCGATGCCCTGGAGGCCGTGGACGTCGACTACACGCCCTTACCGGTCGTGCTCGACAGCGAGAGGGCCATCGCCGATGGCCCTCTCGTCCACGAGCAGCTCGGCACCAACGAGAGCTACACCTGGGGTCTGGAGAACGGGGATGTGGCCGAGGCGTTCGCCGAGGCCGACGTCACGGTCCAGGAGCGCTACGTGCAGCAGCGGTTGCAGCCGACTCCGATGGAGCCGCGAGCCGTGGTCGTCGCCCCGGATCCGGCCCGTGACGGCTTCACTCTCCACTCCTCCACCCAGATCCCGCACATCCTGCGCAGTGTGCTTGCCGGTGTGTGCGGGGTAGCGGAACAGAACCTCCGCGTGATCGCGCCCGACGTTGGCGGAGGCTTCGGCGGCAAACTGAACGTCTATCCGGAGGAGTGCATCGGGGTGGCGCTGGCCCGACGGTTGGCCAAGCCCGTGAAGTGGGTGGCGGAACGGTCCGAGGACAGCCAGACCATGACACACGGACGGGGCCAGATCCAGCACGTCGAGCTGGCGGCGACCAGCGGGGGCCGGCTGCTGGGCATGCGGGTCCGGATCCTCACCGACATGGGCGCCTACCTCCAGCTCCTCACGCCCGGAATTCCGCTGCTGAGCGCGTTCATCTTCCCCGGCGTGTACTCCTTCGGCGCTTACTCTGTGGAGTGCACGGGGGTCTTCACGAACAAGACACCAACCGACTCCTACCGTGGCGCCGGCCGCACCGAAGGCATCTACGGGGTGGAACGCGCCATGGACGCGTTGGCCCGGAGGCTCGGGATGGATCCCGCGGAGCTCCGCCGCCGTAACTACCACCCGCCGTTCGAGAACGGCGCCACCACGCCCTCCGGTCTGGAGATGGACTCGGGGCGCTACGAGGCCACGCTGGATCGGGCGCTGGAACTCGCGGACTACCGGAGTCTGCGTGCCGAACAGCAACGACGCCGCGCGGCCGGTGAGCGACGGCAGCTCGGCATCGGACTGTGCAGTTACACGGAGAACGGCGGACTCTCGCCGTCGAAGATGACCGCCGCGCTGCGGCTGCACGCGCCCGGATGGGAGACCGCGCAGGTCCGGATGATGTCCACCGGCACCGTGCAGGTGGTCACGGGAACCTCGCCACACGGCCAGGGGCACGAGACCACCTGGGCGCAGATCGTGGCCGACGCGTTGGGGGTTCCCTTCGCCGACGTTCACGTGATCCACGGCGACACCGATGCCGCGCCCTACGGGCTGGACACCTACGGGTCCCGCAGTGCAGCCGTCGGTGGAACGGCGGTGCACCTCGCCTGTGGGAAGGTGGTGGACAAGGCGCGGACCTTGGCCGCGCACATGCTCGAAGCCGCAGAATCCGACCTGGAGTTCCACAACGGGCGGTTCGCGGTCGTGGGCTCTCCCGGTCACGCGGTGACGATCCAGGAGGTCGCTGCAGCCGCGCACACCGCGTCCGACCTTCCGGAGGGGATGGAGCCCGGACTCTCGGAACAGGAGTTCTTCGACCCACCGAACTTCACATACCCGTTCGGCACGCACATCTGTGTCGTGGAGATCGACACCGAGACGGGGCAGGTGGCGGTTCCGCGCTACTACGGGGTCGACGACTGCGGAGTCGTCATCAACACCGAGATCGTGGACGGCCAGATGCACGGCGGGATCGCCCAGGGCATCGGGCAGGCGCTGTACGAGGAGGCCGTGTACGACGACGACGGCAACCTCACCAGCGCCTCGATGACGGACTATCTCACGCCGGGTGCACCGGATCTGCCCAGCTTCACGCTCGACCACATGGTGACTCCGTCACCGACCAACCCGTTGGGGGTGAAGGGAGTGGGGGAGTCCGGAAGTATCGCCTCGACTCCCGCCGTCATCAACGCGGTGATTGACGCGCTCACCCCGTTCGGGGTGGACCACATCGACATGCCGGCCACCCCGGAGCGTGTCTGGGAAAGCCTGACCGCGGCCAGGAACTCCGCGGGAATGCGACACGGCTGAACGCCGATGCCGGAACATGACCGGGATACCACCGGGAACAGCGCCGAGGACACAAGGGGAACGGTCGGGCACCGGGTCCGGTGCCCGACCGTTCCCACGACCTCGCTCGCGATTCCACCCAGGACGGACGTGAGTGAGCGGGGACGTTAGGAGCTGCGGGCCGCCAATACCTCCGCCATCGGGGCCATCCGCACGTTCTCCTCGGCGAACCGGCGCACGATCGCGTCGGCCACGTCGAGGGCGTTGGGGCGGTCGCCGTGGATGCAGATGGTGTCGGCGTCCACGTCGACCCGCCTACCGGTCGTCGAGAACACGTATCCGCGGAGGATCCCGATGGCTTTCTCGGCGCACAGTTCGGGATCCTTGGCTTCCGGGTTGGGCTCGATGATGATGGTGCCGTCATCGTGGTACTCGAGGTCGGCGAATGCCTCCCGCGCCACGCGTGCACCACGCTGCGCGGCCCGGTCCGCCGTTGGTCCCGCCAACAGGACGGTGATCAGCCCCAGCCTGGTGGTGGCCTCCACGACCGCGTCGGCGGCCTCGGGGTCGCGCATGGTCATCCCGTACAGGGCACCGTGTGCCTTGATGTGCGTCACCGGCACCCCAGCACTGTCGGCGAACGCGCGCAACGCCCCGTACTGGTACACGCACGCGTCAGCCGCCTCCTGGGGTGACAGGGCCATCGCCCGCCGTCCGAAGCCCACAAGGTCGGGCAGCCCGGGATGGGCGCCCAGCGCGGTGTCCCCTGCCTGCGCAAGCGCGACCGACCTCCGCATTGTCGCGGGATCCCCGGCGTGCCACCCACAGGCGACGTTTACCGAGGAAACCTTCGGGAGCAGCCCTTCGTCGTGCCCCAGTCGCCACCGACCGATGCTCTCCCCTGCGTCGGCGTTGAGATCGATGAGTTTCTTCATTGGGCAACCTCCTGCGACGGTCCGGCCGATGCTCCGGCCACAGACCGGCGTCGCGCATCGGTATCCACACCGGGTGGGTCTGAGATTCCCGCGATTCGCCGAGATACGCCCCCGCCAGAGCACGTGCGGATATCCAGACACGCCGGAAACACCAAGGACACAACTGGTTTCTCCAGCCTGGTGACTAGATATAACTCCTGCGACGAGGGAAGGTGTGATACACGGGGTACCCGACCGAACATTCCGTTGGTCGTGGTCGGGCAGGGAGGAGACCCCGGATGGACAACCGGGACAGACTGCCGACGACGGACAGAGAGGTGACCAATGGCCACGACGTCGGTGGAGCTGCCGCGGGCGCGGTACGACTACGGCGGAGATGAGTTCATCTTCGTCGAACTGGACGAAGCCATGAGCCTGGAGGCCAACTTCAAGGCGATGGCGATCACGTCGGTCCTCCGCGAAGAGAACATCGAAGGCGTTATCGATATCTGCCCTTCGAATGCTTCCTACCTGATTCGGATCGATCCTGACCGCGTGCACCCGGCGGAGCTGGTCGCGCACCTCGAAAGCCTGGAACAAACCGTCCAGCCCTTGGCCGAGGACAAAACCCTGCACACCCGGCTCGTCGACGTCCCGGTCCTCTACAACGACCCGTGGACCCACGAGACACTGATGCGTTTTCGTGACCGTCACCAGGATCCGGAGGCCTCCGATCTGGAGTACGCGGCCCGCATCAACGGATTCGGCACCGTCTCCCAGCTGATCGACGCCCTCTCGGGTGCCCCCTTCCTCGTCACCATGATCGGTTTCGTTCCGGGCTTGCCGTTCTGCTACCAGATGGTGCCCCGGGATCGGCAGATCGAGGTCCCGAAGTACGTCCGCCCGCGGACGGACACGCCGGAGCGCGCCTTCGGTTACGGCGGAGCGTTCGCCGTCGTGTACCCGGTACGGGGCGCCGGTGGCTACCAACTGTTCGGCTTGGCGCCTGCGCCCGTGTTCGACCTCACCCAGAGCCTCGCCGACTTCCGCGACAGCATCGTCTTCCCTCGGCCCGGCGACATCCTGCGGTACCGATCCATTGACCAGACCGAGTTCGACGCGGTACGCGCCGAGGTCGAGAAGGGCACGTTCCACTACCGGATCCGCGAGTACGAGTTCTCTCCAGCGCATTTCCTCGCCGACCCCGACGGCGTCAACGTCGAACTCCTGGAGGTCCTCTACCGATGAGCGAACTGTTGGTGCACCGGGGTGGCCTACACACCACTGTCCAGGACATCGGTCGCGACGGCCACTACTCGCTGGGGATACCTCCCTCCGGCGCGATGGACCAGTACTCCTACCGGGTGGCCAACATGCTCGTCGGCAACCCGGACGGTGCGGCAGCGTTGGAAGTCACCTACGTGGGACCCCGGATCGAATTCACCGACGACCGGTATGTGGCCGTCACCGGAGCCGAGGCGGCGGTGACCGTCAACAGTGAACCGGTGGAGCGTTGGAGCACCCTGACCGTGCGCGCCGGCGACGTGCTCGACTTCGCGATGCTGACCGCCGGCGCCCGTCCGTACATCGCCGTCAGCGGCGGCATCGGCGTGGACAGCTACCTGGGGTCGCGGTCGACCTACACCCTCACCGGGCTCGGCGGCTTCCAGGGCCGCGCGCTCAAGAACGACGACCGGCTTCCCCTCGGCGACGACTCCGTGGCGCCCCCCACCGTCGGCAGCACCGTGCCGGAGAAGCTTCGTCCCACGTTCCCAGAGGTCGCGACCCTGCGCACCATGATCGGCCTGTGTAGCTACCGCATCACCGACGAATCGATGCGGGAGTTCACCGAGGTTCCCTGGAAGGTCACCAAGGACGCCGACCGGATCGGATACCGCTTGCGCGGCGGCAGCCTGAGGTTCGTGGATCGGAAAGTCCCGCACGGCGCGGGGAGCGACCCCGCCAACGTCGTCGACCTCGGTTATCCGATCGGGTCCATCCAGGTCCCTGGGGGCGATGAGCCGATTGTGCTGCTCAACGACGCGGTTACCGCGGGTGGTTATGCGACCGTGGGCACCGTGGTCTCGGTCGACCGCGACACCATCGCCCAGACCAAGTCGGGAGACCAGGTCCGCTTCGAGCCCGTGGATCTCGATGCCGCGCTCGCCGCCCGCCGTGACCGTAGAGAACGCCTGGAGCGGACGCGCGAGTCCCTACGGAGGTGATCCACGGCCCATCAGTCGCATCCTCACCGTTTCGCGCGTTTGTGACGCAGTGGGGCACGCGGAGTATGTCGGGCGGTGTGCTGTAGAGGCACGAAAACGGGGGCGCTGCCACGTCCCACGATCGGTGTGGAAGTCAGAAAGGGCAAGACACATGGCAACGATCAAGGCTGCGATTCCGGGCGTCTTCTACCGCCGGCCGGCCCCGACGGAGGACCCCTATGTGCAGGCAGGTGACACTATCGTTCCGGGCCAGACCATCGCCCTGATCGAGGTGATGAAGAACTTCAACGAGGTCAAGGCCGAGCAGGCGGGAACGGTCGCGGGCTTCCTGGTCGAGGACGGCGACGAGGTTTCCATCGGTGAGGACATCGTTGAACTCAAGAACTGACACCACGCGCCGCGCCGGCACGGACAGCACCGGGCGTCGATGCTGACTGACCAGGCATTCCCGGCACCTCTCCCCATCTGGATCGACAGGGTCGGTGGGTGCGGGCGAGAACGGCGGATCAGTAGGCGGCATCACATACGGGGTGGAGAAGATGAGCGGACTACGGCGGGTGCTCGTGGCCAACCGAGGGGAGATCGCGCTGCGGATCGTCCGTGCCTGCCATGAGGCGGGTATCGAGGCGGTCGCGGCGTACTCCAAGGCCGACGCGGATGCCCGCTGGGTCCGACTCGCCGACGCCGCCCACCACATCGGCGGATCACCGGCGCCCAAATCGTACCTGAACACTGAGGCCGTACTGGGGGCAGCCGCGGAGTCCGGGGCGGACGCCGTGCATCCCGGCTACGGGTTCCTCGCCGAGAACGCGGATTTCGCCCGGGCGGTGCGCGACCGCGGATTGGTGTTCGTGGGTCCGCCCGCGGAGGTCATCGCCCAGATGGGCGACAAGTCCGAAGCCCGGCGTACCGCGGTCGCCGCGGGAGTCCCCATCGTCCCTGGTTCGGGACCGCTGACCGATATGGCGGCGGCGCAGAAGGAGGCCGAGGGAATCGGCTACCCCCTCCTGGTCAAGGCCACGGCCGGAGGCGGCGGTCGCGGCATCCGCCCTGTTGCCGGCCCTGAGGAACTGGCGCAGGTTTTCCCCACAGCCAGGCGGAAGCCACCGCGGCGTTCGGGGACGGAACGCTCTACCTCGAACGTGCGGTCCAGGACGCGCGCCACGTGGAGGTCCAGGTCCTGGGCTGCACCCAGGGCAACGTGGTCCACCTCTACGAGCGTGACTGTTCGGTACAGCGGCGTCGACAGAAGCTCATCGAAGAGGCTCCCGCGCCGGGCCTGGACGACGCGGTCCGCGCCGACCTTGCCTCCGCCGCTGTCCGGCTCGCCAAGCACGTGAACTATGTGGGTGCCGGCACTGTGGAGTTCCTGGTGGAACCGGGTGGCTCCTTCTACTTCATGGAGATGAACACCCGGCTCCAGGTCGAACACCCCATCACGGAGTGCGTCACCGGGGTCGATCTCGTCGCCGAGCAGCTCCGCGTCGCCGCGGGCGACGCGCTGTCCTTCACCCAGTCAGACGTGGTGCTGTCCGGCGCGGCCATTGAGGTCCGCATCAACGCCGAGGATCCCGACAACGACTTCACGCCCACTCCCGGGAATCTCAGCACGTTCATCGTCCCGGGTGGGCCGGGTGTGCGTGTGGACACCGGGTTCGCCGCCGGCGACACCGTGAGCCCGTTCTACGACTCCATGCTGGCCAAGGTGATCTGCTGGGGCGCGGACCGCCCGCAGGCGCTGGCGCGGGCACGCCAGGCCCTGACCGAACTCGAGATCGACGGAGTGGGGAGCACGGCGGACCTGCACACGAGGCTGTTGCAGGACGCGGAGTTCCAGGCGGCCGCCGTGGACACCCGCTGGTTGGAGCGCCGCCTCACGTCGTGACGCGGGAAGGGATGATCTTGCTTCGGTTTGGTGGACCCTTGTGGGCTTGGGTTTTACGCGGCCTCGGACAGCGCTACGGGACGGCGTTGGGCGGCTTCAGTGTGACGACGTTCATACTCGGCTGGGCTGAGACAACCGTCCGCTGAATGCCTCCGCCAAGGGCTGTAGACCCCCTTGCTGAGAACACCTCCCGCTCGGCATCGGCCCGAGTAGCAAAACGGGTCTGGTCGATCAGCTCGGTCTCCAACGACGCGAAGAAGCTCTCGGTGACCAGGAGAAAAACAAGCGTTAGCCGGTTAAGAGGGAGATCCCCGTGCGACCCCAGGGCTGTTGCAAAGTCGGATGGGTGTCAATGTTCTTGCTGTTCAGGGGATTTGGAGGAGTTCGAGAGGGCGGGTGAAGGGCTCGTAGGGCACCCAGCGAAGGGCCTGGGGGATGGTGACGGTGCCCAGACTCCTCGCAGTGGGATGGCCAGATTGCGCAGCATCGCCATGTTCTGCGGACCGTGGCCGGTGCGGATGCGGGAGGCGTCTTCGCCGAAGCTCACGGGGTTCCCTCTACCCTCCATCACACCGCCCTGGAGACGACACCGCCGACTGGATTTCGCCGCGCCGTAGCAGGGCGAACCCAGACTGTGCCGCTCCACCGGGGTGTGCGCTCCGTGTGTGCTCGGTTGTTTTGGACGCGAGCGGCACAGGACAACACCGAGTAACAGGAAACGGCATGTGCGCTGGGACAACGCGGAACGAACCGGCACGCGTCATCCCGGCCCGGCACCAAGTGAGGACTGCTAACCCGACGGTCGCAGGTTCGAATCCTGCCAGGTGCACAGTGTGATCTCTCAAGAGATCGGAATGGCCCTGAACCCTCATTGGGTTCGGGGGCGTTTTGGTTGTGGGCCGGGTGGTCGGCCGGTGGGCTGGTAGTCCTTGCTGGGGTCGAGTTCCAGCTCGCGGAGGAGTTCGCCGGTGGCGGCGTTGATCACCCGCACATGCAGGTCCTGGACCAGCAGCAGGACGCGGGTTCGGGCGTGGGTTCGCCCGATGCCGATGTGGTGCGGGCGACCGGCCACGCGCAAGGTGACTCCGCCAACGTGGTCGATGCGGTCGCGGCGCAGGCGGTAATGACTGTCGTTGCGGCCGCCGGGAGTGGTTTTAGGTCGGGTCTGGTAGGCGGTTGCGGGGGTTGCCCGGGCCGGCAGGGACCGATGCGGTCGGTGGTGGTCGTAGGCGACGACGAAGGAGTCCAGGAGGGCCTGCAGCGCGGCGAGGGTGGTGGGCTGGCCGTGTTGCGCGGCCAGCCACTTTTTCAGGGTCTGCTGGAACCGTTCCACCTTCCCGCAGGTGGTGGAGTGGTTCGGGCGGGATCCTGCGCAAAGCGTCCGCCATTTCACCGAAGAGACGAGGTGGTGAGCCGCTCCTGCTTCGTCGAGGACTACGCGGGCGTCTTCGGCGTCAAGCGGCTGCGCATGGTGCTGGGACTATCGCGCTCGGGCTACTACGCCTGGAAGAAAGGCCAGGGGGCGCGTATCGAGCGGATCGGATGTGATGCGGAGCTGACCGCGGCGCCCCGGACCCTCCACGAGGCCGATCCGGCCTACGGGGCACCGCCGATCACCGCTGAGCTGCGCGAGAAGGGGCGCCACGTCAACCACAAGCGGGTGGAGCGGCTGATGCGCGCCGCCGGGTCGTCGGTGTTCATCTGCGAAGGAAGGTGCGCACCACTATGCCTGACCCCGCCGACCAGCCGGTTTCCGACCTGCTGGAGCGGGACTTCACCGCCGATGCGTCCAACCGGCGCTACGTCGGAGACATGCCCTCCCTTTCCGCCCTCGGGCAGGAGGGGGACCCCCTACCTGCCCATCGAAGGAGACCGCTTCCTGTACCTGGCCTCGTGATCGACCTGTACTCGCGCCGCCTGGTGGGCAGTCGATCGCCGAGCACATGCGCACCGCCCTGGTGGCCGACGCCTTGGAGGCGGCCGCATGCGAGCGCGGGTGTCTGGCCGGGGTCGTCTTCCACTCCGACCACGGACTTCGGGGGGAAGCCCCGGTTTCGCCACCGGACGCGGCTGACTGCCCTACCAGTGCGTCGAATACCCGCCCACGCAGGTCGACATCCGCCACGGCCCGAACCCAACGACCGCCCCCTGCATCGACTCCGCCTTCGTCCACCTCGCTGCCATCGGGCACAGTGCCGCCACGCCCGTCTGGCCATGCTGGGCACACACGCGCCGAACACGGCGCTGCGCCCGACAGCCCTCGCAGACCCCACGCATACGACGTTGAGCGGCCTCCCGCCTCTTTCTGACCTGCTTGGTCTGCCCTTTGAGGGCTCCTGTACCGTGCCCGCCCGGCCGCCGGTGGGGACGCCGGGCTCGGGCCGCAGGCCGTGCACGCCCCCTTCATGACTTGCTCTTTACTCCTGTGGGCGTAGGGTGGAGGTATCCGGAGACGATGACATCCCTGCATAAGGATTGCCTGTCACACCGGCCGTTCCAATGAAGATGTCGTGCCGATCTCGTATCGCGTTCGCAGGGTCTCTGTACGTTCCACCGCGTCGTGGCTGTTGAGAGTCATACCCGTGGGCGCTGAGGCGATCGGTCCTGGATCGCCGGGCTACCTCGCCTTATGCGCAGGCCGTAGCCGATCATTCGCGCATCCCACCAACCCGGGACAGCACGCAGCGCGTGCGGCGTCTCGGGAGACAGGAGCACCGCTCCCATGCTGACTCCCACACAACGCCGACCCGTGGTCTCCGACTCGCCGCCGTCGGTCCCCCGGCTCCTGCTGCAATCCCTGGCAGCCCGGCACACCCTGCTCGACGGCGGCTGGTGGCCGCGGTCCAACGACCCCGTCGCCGAGCTACCCGGCCTCATCCTCGCCCTCGACGACTACCGGGGCCCCATCCACCACATCATGCTGGGGGCCGCCGGCTGGAAGAGCCGGCCCCACCTGCTGGAAGTGGCCGGACGCGCGATCCGGCTCGCCTGGTTCACCTCCATGCCCGCCGATTCACTCACCGCGATCAGCGCCAACGGCGCCCGCGTCGACCTGCTGGTCGTCCCGCCCGGGGTGAGCATGCCAACGGCCTGGGCCGCCATCGGACTGGCCGCCCAGCACGCCAACATCACCCACGCCCCCGACCTCATCACCGCCGCCGACCGCCTGCTCCTGCCACCCGATACCGCAGCGGAGACCGACTGGGAGTCCGAAGGCGGGCGGCCAGGACCCGCCGAGGCCGAACCAGCGCGTCCCGGGCGTGCTCACGCGGGGCGGGTCGGGTCGTGACCACCACAGCGCCCGGGCCCCGGCACGGCCAGACCCGCACCGGGGGCGGACCGGCCGTGCCCCGCGGCTCTACCATCCCCGTCGTCAGGCTGCACGGCGAAATCGACTGCGCCGTCACCCCCGCGTTACGCGAACACCTGTTCGCCGCACTCCGACCTGGGATGAAACTGCTGGTCATCGACCTGTCCGGGATCACCTTCTGCGACGCGGCCGGCCTCGCCATGCTGGTCGGCACGCGCCACCGGGCCGACCGGCTCGGCATCGAGTTGCGGCTGACCGGGCCTCGGCCGCAGATGCGCGGGATCCTGCGCATCACCGGGCTGGACCGTGTCCTCACCATCCACCCCACACTCGCCCGGGCCCTCGCTGAGGGCACGCGCGACGCAGCCCTCCACCCCGGCACGAGCCACTCACGCCCACGGTGAGCACGAGGCTCCGCACCGGTTACGCCACCCCGCCCTCACCCACCTCGCCTCAGCCGGGCGCGGTGGTCGCCGGCTCGGCGGTGCCCGCGACGGGAGCGGACCGGCGCTACCCCTCTGATGAGCCTCAAAGTCCTGGCTATCGTGCAGATCCGCCCCGAGAGTCCGATTGATGGGGGAAGGCCGGTCCACTCGGCGATCAGGTGGATTTTCGCGCCTGTCCTGCCGCGCTCGACAGGATTTCGAGCCCGTCGGATCCCCCTTTGCCCGCACGCAGGTTCACCGAGTCGGTCGCGCACCGCGACCAGTCCAGCTCCCACAACCCATCCGGCACCCGTCGCAGGTCTCGACTCAGAGGTCGGCTGCCGGGTTCCAGGCGGGGCCCGCGTGGGACCGCCCGCACCGCCTCCCGGCGCCGTCAGCGGGATGCGGGAACTCTTTCCGCCGACCTCCTCCAGCACCAACGCGGCGCGGTTCTCTCCACTGCTGATCGCGCCCCGTTCAGCCCTACCCGGATCGGCGCCATTGCCCAGGCAGTCCTGGTCCTCACTCACGCTTGGAAAGAGAGCCGGCCGAGAAGGCCTCATTGCGCGCGTCTTTCCTTCCACTCTATTATTCACCTGATCAGGTAATGAGGTGAAATGCAGCGAGAAGCGGCGGCTCCTCCCTCCCCCGCCCACTGGGGTGCGCAGATTCCTCCTGGCGCGTCCGGCCCACTGTGGCTGCACCACCGGGCGTCGTGCAGCGCCGCGCGACCTCACCCCCGTGTCCGGCGGGTCGACTGACATGCCCGCGCCCCCACGCATCGGAGGTCAGAACGTGAGACGAGGCAGGACACGGTGGGCACAGGCGGCTCTGGCCGGGTGCGTTTCCCTGGTGGTGCTCGGCTGGCCGGCGAAGGCACTCGCACACGGTGTCGAACTCGACCACGAGCAGGCCGACGCGGTGCTGGTGGAGGCCACGTACGACACCGGCGAACCGTTGGCGGACGCCCAGGTGACCGTGTACTCGCCGGAGGATTCCTCAGATCCGTGGATGACCGGGAGCATCGACGACGAGGGGAACTTCCTGTTCGTGCCCGCCGAGGCGGGGACCTGGCAAGTAGAGGTACGCCATGCCGGGCACGGCGATGTCCTGGAGATTCCGGTGGAGGAAAGCGGGATCTCCTCCGCGGAGGACGAGGGGGCGGCCCAAGAGCAGGAGAAGGACGCCCCGAAGCAGGAAGACACCGTCCCAGACGAGGGGGCCGGCGCGGGCGGCAGCGCCACATCCTCCTGGGGCGGCACCGGGCCCCTCCAGATCGTCGTCATGAGCGCACTGGCCATCTGGGGCTTCCTCGGGACGGCGCTGTACTTCACGAACCGGAAACGCGCCTGATGCACATCCCCGACGGGATCCTGCCGGCCGGTGTCATCGCCAGCGGTTACGGGATCACCGCGGTCGCCACATGGTATTCGCTGCGCAGGATCCAGCGGCAGGACGATCCGACCGCCGAGATCCCCAAGGCGTCCATGTTCACCGCCGCGTTCCTCGTGCTGTCCTGGGTCCACGTGCCGGTGCCACCGACCAGCGTGCACTTGATCCTCAACGGGCTCATGGGGGTGGTCCTGGGCTGGTATGCCTTCCCCGCCATCCTGATCGGGCTGTTCTTCCAAGCGGTCCTGTTCGGGCACGGTGGCCTGACGAGCCTGGGTGTCAACGCGGCGATGATGGGCATCCCCGCACTGCTGGCCTACTCCATCTTCCGGATGCGCACTCTGCGCTGCCTGCCGTCCAGGCGGCGGCCACTGTGGACGGGCGTCTTCGGATTCCTGGGAGGCTTCATCGGCCTGGTGGCCGCTGCCGCGATCCTCTTCGTGCTGCTGGTCACCACGGTGCCGGCCACCATCGACGTCGCGACGGAACGCGCCGCCATCTCCGCGCTGGTCCTCGCCCATGTCCCACTCGGGGTGATCGAAGGTGCCGCCACCGCGCTGGTGGTGCTCTTCCTGCTGCGGGTCCGACCCGGACTACTCGGAGGAGATCCGGCGCCCCGGCCGGCGAGGAGGCGGAGTTGACCCCTGCGCCTCCCGCCCGGGCGTGACCGGCGGCCAGGTCTTCGGATGGTGCGGATGAAGTACGGGATCGACCGGTACGCGGAGCTGGACTCCCCGGTGCACCGCTGGGACCCCCGACTGAAGCTGGTAGGGCTCGGTGCCCTGGCCTTCGCGTGCGCCTTCGTCACTGACCTACGGCCCGTTCCCGCCATGCTCGCCATAAGTGCGGGGCTGGCCGTCCTGTCCCGGTTACCGCTGGGATTCGTGATCGGCCGGCTGCGCTATCCCGGCGTCCTCATTCTCCTCCTGGCCGTCATCCTGCCGTTCTTCTCGGGCGAGACGGTACTCGCGCGGCTTGGCCCACTGTCCCTGCGCCACGAGGGGATCCTGGATTTTCTGCTGATCGCCGGCAGATTCGTCGCCATCGTCACGATCGGGCTGGTGGCCTTCGCGACGGCGCCCATGCTGACCACCATCACGGCACTGCGCGCGCTGCGACTGCCCGGAGTCCTCGCCGACATGATGCTGTTCTCCTACCGGTACCTGTACGAACTCGGCGACGATCTGAACAGGATGCGCACGGCGGCACGGCTCCGCGGCTTCCAACCGCGACGGCCTGATCCGCACAGCCTCGCCACGCTCGGCGCGCTCACCGGGAGCCTGCTTGTCCGCGGTCATGACCAGTCCACCCGCATCCACCAGGCCATGACCCTGCGCGGCTATGGAGCGGCGAAACGCAACTACTACCATTTCCACGCCGGACCGCGGGATATCGTCGCCCTGGGCGCCACGATGCTACTCGCCGCCGGCCTGGTGCTGCTGGAGGTGCTATGAAATCGCGGAATCGTCCCGAGGACGGCCCGGTACCAGGGGGCAGAGCGCGGACGGAGACAGTGGCACTCGAGGCATCCGGGGTGCGTTTCTCCTACCCGGACGGGCTTGGGGTGCTCCGCGGCATGAACCTGCAGGTGGCCGCAGGCGAACGGGTCGGCCTGATCGGCCCCAACGGTGCCGGAAAGACGACCTTCTTCCTCACCGCGTGCGGGATCCTGCAGCCTGACGCGGGAACAGTGCGGCTCTTCGGCGACTCGATCCGGCCCAAGAGCTTCCATCCTGACATCGGCCTGGTCTTCCAGGATCCGGACGACCAGCTGTTCTCTCCATCCGTGTGGAACGATGTCGCATTCGGTCCGCAGAACATGGGGCTGCCCCCGGAGGAGGTCGCCGCCCGGGTGAGCGAGGCACTCACGCTCACGGACACCCACGAGCTCGCCGACCGCGCACCGCATCACCTCTCCGGCGGAGAGAAGCGGATGGTCTCCATCGCGGGCGTCCTGGCGATGCAGCCACGCGTGATCATCTACGACGAACCCAGCGCGAGTCTTGACATCCGCTCGCGCAGGCGCCTGATTCGCTTTCTGAACTCCGCCGCGCAGGCGCTCCTGATCGCGTCGCACGATCTCGAGTTCGTTCTCGAGGTGTGCGACCGTGTTGTCGTCATCAATGACGGCCAGGTCATCGTCGGCGGCGAGCCCCGAACGATCATGCGTCAAGCGAACCTGATGGAGGAGAACGGACTCGAGACACCCCGCAGCCTGGAGGCTCCCGCCCAGCAGCGCCGCATGGCACCCGACGAGGAAACCTAGCGGCCCGCGCCCGATGCACGGCTATCCGGGCTCAAGCCGCTGCGCACGTGCCGCAGGACGGCGCCCCTCAGGACGACTCGTTGTCTACCGAGTGTGGCCGCACCAGATGGATCAGATCGTGCACCGTCTCGTCGGCCAACCGGTAGCGCACCAGTTTTCCCTCGCGCCGAGCCTCGACCAGATTGTGCGCACGCAGGTGACGCAGCGCCTGGGAGACCGCTGTGTCACTCATCCCGGCCGCCACCGCGAGATCCGAGACACAGATCTCCTCGGCATAATGAATGCACACGAGCAGCGTGAGGCGGGAGGGATCAGCCAGGACCGAATACCGCTGCGCCCATTCCCGAACGGCCGAGCGGTCCCCCAGGCCGTGAAGAGCGTGCCGAACCCGCTCGGGCTCAATCAGGCCTCGCTCGGGCTTAATGGTCACACGAGAAATCATGCCATGTACGAAGTCGGCTCGGCCACGCCGACTTTCCTCCGCCCGGTTGGCCAGGGGGATGCGGCCCACACCACCGGATGCGGGCGCTGCCCGGAAGGGAACACCCCATGACAACGTCGCCAGCCACATCAGACGAGAGCCGGTTCCCGGTCGACACCGCGGGGGTCGTGGCGTTCACCCAAGAACTCGTGCGCGTCCGCAGCGTGCACGAACCCGCCCGGGGCCGCAGCGAGGCGGAGGCGGCGTCGCTGGTCGCCGCCAAGATGCGCGAGTTCGGCTGGGAACCGGAGATGACCGAGGTCGCACCGGGCCGGCCCAACGTGGTCGCGGTCGTCGATGGCGGGGGCGGCCCCGGCCCCACCCTCATGTTCGAGGGACACACCGACGTCGTCACCGAAGGCGACCGCGAGAACTGGACCGTCGCCCCTTATGGCGGGGAGATCCGCGAGGGGCGGCTGTACGGGCGCGGCTCGGCCGACATGAAGTCCGGCGTGGCCGCCATGCTGTACGCGGTGGCGGCGTTGCGCACCGCAGGCCCGTTCCCCGGGCGGGTCAAGGTATGCGCCCTCGCCGACGAGGAAGGCATGATGCTCGGGGCGAAGCACTTCGCGGCCTCGCCCGCCGCCGCCGATGTGGACGGCGCCATCGTGTGCGAGCCGGAGGAGGGCGAGATCTGCGTCGCCGCCAAGGGGGCGATCCGGCTGCGGGTGGAGTTCACCGGCACGATGGCGCACGGTGCGATGCCCCGGCACGCCCGCAACCCGGTGCCCGCCGTGGGCGCGTTCCTCACCGCGCTCGCCGCCTACGAGGACGAGCTGGCGAGACGGCACGGCGTGCACGAGCATCTCGGCCAGGTCCACCTCACCCCGACCGTGGCTCGCGCCGGAGACCCCGATCAGGCCAACGTCATCCCCGCTCACGCGGCCGTGCACGTGGACGTGCGCACCACCCCCGCCGTCGACCACGCGGCGCTCGTCGCGCGGATGCGGGACCTCGCCGCCGAAGCGGCCTCCGATCACTCGGTGGGCGCCGAAGTCACCGTCGTCGATGACCGCCCCGCCGTGGAGGTCGCCCCGGACTCGTCCGTCGTGACGGCGCTCACCGAGGCCCACCGGGCCGTCACCGGCGAACCGCCCCGCTACGGCGGGGTCCCCGGCGCGACCGACGGCACCATCCTCGCGCGCGACGCGCGCATCCCCAATGTCGTCTACGGCCCCGGCGGCAAGTGGATCGCGCACCAGGCCGACGAGTTCGTGGAGGTCGCCGACATCGTGCGGTGCGCCCACGTCTATGCCGAGGCCGCGCACCGCTTCCTGCACCACCCCGTCGGAGCCGCGCGATGAGCGCGGCCACCGCCCCCGGTCCTACCAACAGTCTCATCGACGTCGCCGGCATCCGGGTCGGCCACCGCACGGCCATCGGCGACGGCTGGCTGAGCGGTAGTACCGTCGTCCTCGCTCCCCCCGATGGCGCCGTTTGCGGCGCGACGTACGCGGCGGCGGCCCCGGCACTCACGAGACCGACCTGCTGGATCCTCGCGCCGCGGTGGAACGGGTCAACGCGGTCATGCTCTGCGGCGGGAGCGCCTTCGGCCTGGCCGCCGCGCACGGCGCCGCCGAGCGGCTCGCCGCGGCGGGCTCGGGGATCCAGGTCGGGGAGGACATCGTCGTCCCGATCGTGCCGGCCGCGGCCATCTTCGATCTGGGGCGCGGCGGAGACACCAAGACTCGGCCCGATGTGGCCTTCGGCGCCGACGCCTACGACGCGGCGCTGGAGGCCGGGAGCGGTGCGGCGCCGGCGCGCGGCAACGTCGGCGCCGGTACCGGCGCCGTCGCGGGAGGCCTGAAGGGCGGGATCGGCACCGCCAGCGCGGTCCTCGACGACGGTACGACCGTGGCCGCGCTCGCCGTGGTGAACTGCGCCGGCTCGCCCGTCGATCCGGCGACCGGGGAGCTCTACGGCCAGCGCCACGGTCTGCCCGGGGATCCCGCCTCGGGGCGCCCCTCACCCGAGGACCTCGCGGCCTACAGGGACACCGTGGCCCACGATGTACCCAGCATCTCGCTGAACACCACCCTCGGCGTCGTCGCGACCGACGCCGCCCTCCCCAAGGCCTGGTGCGCCAAGGTCGCCGGCATCGCGCACGACGGCCTGGCCCGCGCGATCCGGCCGGTACACACCATGTACGACGGCGACACGGTCTTCTGCCTGTCCACCGGCGAACGGGAGGAGCCGGACCAGTTCGCGCTGCACGCGCTGCTGACCGCGGCCGGGGACTGCATGACCCGCGCCATCGTCGACGGGCTGCTCGCCGCCGACTCCGTGGACGCTCCCGGCGGCACCTGGCCCAGCTACCGCGACACCTTCCCCTCGGCCAACGCTCGCGCGCTTGGAGGCAATCGGTGACGCCCCCGCCGTCCAGGCGGCTCACGTTCCCGGGGAACCACCGCGGCGGGACCGTCTCGCCGACCGTGCTCGCGGGCCTAGCGCAACGACACCGGCACGATCCGCGAACTCACCGCGCGACGGTGGTCGGCTTCACCAGGAAGTGGACGTGTTCGACGCCCCACGCCCGCGGGCATGGTGGCCGGACGAGATGCGCCGGTTCACGAGCGTGCTGCGCGGCAACCCCGCCCGGGCGGTTGAGCGCCGGCGGCACGTGCGCGCGCCACGGCAGGGCACGCACCGCCCTGAGGGAGCCTCCCTCCCGCCACTACCTCGGCTTACCGAGCGCCGATGCGGCCCGGCGGGCCCATCCCGCGGCGCTTGCCCCGACCGCTACTCGTTGTTTCCGGGAAGCCGGTCTCCGGCGATGTCGGTGGCGGCGGCACCGGGGTCCTCCACGGTTTCACCGATGGTCCCGGCGCCCTCGTGGACCTCCTGCGTGGTGTCGGCCATACCACCGAGCGCATCCTCGGCTCCTCCGGTCGCGGCGCTGACGGTGTCCTCACCGTAGGACTGGGCCGCCTCCGCGGCGTCGGGCGCGGCGCCATCGACGGCGCCGGACACACCCTGCACCACGTCCTCGGCAGCACCGCCGAGAAGGCCCTTCACCCAGTCGATCAGGTTGTCGAACATCGCACTCTCCCTTCGAGACTGGCGGGGTGCATGCCCCCGTCAAGTAAACATCAAGTAAGGGACGCGAGCACTGGATGATGGCTCCAGGAACAGAACGTGCCCGTGTGACGCGCGCGTGCGCACGCCCGGTCAGGCCCGCCGCATAGGGGCTGCGTGACCTGACCGGCCGGCACGACGACCATGGCGATCCCGAAGAAATCGCCATGGACGCACACCGAAACCGTCACCGAGGAGGCAACCGCCCAAGACGGCGGAAACCTTGGCGAGTTCTATGAGGACTGCGATGAGGCCCGCGTGGCGGGCGCCGCCCCCGTCCGGGACGGGGATCCCGGGTACGGGCCGCACCTCGACCGCGACTGTGACGGTGTGGGATGCAAGTACTGACGCCGGTGCGAATACCGCAGCCGTACTCACCCCGAGATCGCTGTCCCGGGGCTCAGCCGGGGGCCTGCGGCCATCCCTCGGTGTCGTGGCGCGAGAACTGAGGGCCCGGGCCGGGCTGCGGAGACCGGGTGCCCGGCGCGAAGGACGGGGGCTGGGGGCCGGAACCGTACATCCAGGGCTGCATGCCCGGTCCGGGCGGCGGAGCCGGAGAGTCCTGGTCGTAGGGCGGAGGGCCGACCGGACCGGGGGTCGCGTGCATGTGTCCCGGGCCAGAGCCCGACCCCGGCCCTCCCTGCCACGGGGGCCGGTGCGGTACCTCGGGGGCGGCGCGCCAGCGGCTGGGAAACAGCGCGGAGGCGGTGAGCAGGCCGCCGATGAGCAGCAGGTGCAGGGTGCCCATCTCCCAGGGCGACCGGATGGGGCCGATCGAGAGGTTGAGTGCTCCGACGAGCGGGCTGGGAATCGAGCCGATGACCCCGAAAACCCCGACTCCGAGCCCCGGAATGAGGGCGGCCAATGGGGAGATGCGGGAGGTCGTGAGCGGCCCCAGCGCCGCGCCGATGGCCACGACCGCGACGATGCCGATGACCGCTCCCGCTGTGGGCTCGAACGTCCGCAGCGGCAGCAGGATCCGAGTTCCGAAAAAGGCCAGACCGTGGAGGAGGACAGGGATCGCGATCAGGCCGATCACGATCCCGATCGCGTGACGCACGCTGTTGGACATGGCTCTGCTCTCCTCGCGATGGACCGCAGGCCACACTGGCACACCTGGGCGTACGGCGCCACCACTGCGCTGGGAGGATTGGCCCCCGTCCGGCTGCCCGACCCACCGGCCCCAGCGCGTCCGCTCCGGCACCGCGATGAGGCCAGACGTTCTGGCCGGAGCACCCCGCTGCGGCGGTTCGGTTCCGCTTGAAAGACGCAGTGTTCGGGCCGCGAGTCGCCGCGTTCAGATCCGGATGCGCAGCCGGACGACCGTACCCGCTGGACCGGCGTGAAACTGGCTACTGTCGCAGAGCATTCGGACCCCCCACAGTCCGAACCCTTTATCGGATGCGGATTTCGGCGGCACGAATCCCAGGGACTCCGCAGGCCTCCAGTGACCGGAGTCGATGACGTCGCAGACCAGGTCACCGCCGTCCTGCCAGATGCACACGGTGACCGGCGGATGTCCGTGGCGGACCGCGTTGGCGGTCACCTCCGTCACCGCGACGAGCAGGTTGTACAGCGCGCCGGAACCTATCCCCCGGCTCCTCGCCTGCTTGGCGACGAAGTCCCGCACCGCCCAGAGGTCGGTCGCCTCGACGCGCAGGGACTCGGCCGAGTAGGGAGTGTCAGGGAAAGGGATCGCCATCTGGCTGCACACGTCGCTGAAAACCTCGGGAGAGGTGTAGTCGTCACTCTCCCGCATCCCGTCGCTGTAGAGCAGCTCAGGTGGGTCCTGCACGCCAGTTCCAGCACCTCCGCCGGGACCGTGCGCCGGTCATAGCAGCAGATCACCTGGGCACCCGACCGCTGGAACACCTGATTGACGAGCGACTCGAGGCGGTACCATTCCACGGTCTCCTGCGGTGTGCGGTCGTTCCAGAAGGTCGGTTCGGAGACCACACGCATGCGGCGCGACCCCATCACCTTGAAGGTGGACTGGTAGGCGGCGATCGTGCGGACGGGGTGCTGGAACCAACTGGCCGTGTCCGCGAAATGCACCGACGAGGCATCGTCCCCGAGGACGTCCCGCACCATGTCGAGCTTCTTCGGGGTGCTGATGACGATCACGGCATCATCGGCCCGCAGCCCTTCGCGCAGGAAAGGAAGGGCCGCGGAGAGGAAGTCCGCTTCACTGTCGAAGAAGAGCGCGCGGTGTACCAGTGACCGGTCGTCTGCGGGCGCCCCTTCCGGGGCGATCGTGCCGCTCACGAGCGATCTCCACGCTTCCGGCCCGGGACGGGGCCGGTTGCCCGCGGCGTTCCGTCTTCGAGCCCGGTCATGGTTCTCATGAGAACCTCGCAAGGGGTGCTAGTGATGGATCACTCCAGGTACGTGGCGCCTTAGTATAGCTCTCACTCCCTCCACCTGGCCCTTCGTCGCCAAAGTGGTCCTCGAAGCCGCGCGGAACGGGCACCCCGGCGGGGACCCGATGCAGGTCAGCGCAGCGGCCGCAGTCATACCCTCCCCGAATGGAAACGACCGGCCGCGAGAGCGCGCCGGGTACCGACCGATCCCGTTCCGACGTCCGCAGGTCATCGGATCCGCCTTGAGGGATGCGCCCCGTGTGCGGCCGCACGGCGGATGCGGCCCGCGCAAGCGAGCCGCACCTCCGAGGTCTCTTCGGTTTTCCGGTGAGCCGGATCCCGTCATCTCGCCCGCGCCGCTGACGGCGCGGCGGTGAGAGCCGCTATGACCAGCCGGTGCACTGCGAACCCTTGCAGCCTCGGGTGAGGAACTTCTTCACACCGCTGTACGTGCCGCTGGGGGCCAGGTTGTACACCCGGCCGTCGAACCATCCCTGAACATAGACACCCGACGTTCCACTCCAGTTCCAGGAACCGTGGTAGTAACCACCGCCCTCCGGGTACCACGTCCGGCAGGCTGTGGCCGAACCGGCTCCGGGCGGGTTGTGAGTCCTGCAGACACGGGCTGGGGGTGCCTCCGTTGTGCCGCCGGACCTGGTGTCCGCCGTCGGCGCGGAGCCGGTGACCTCAGCCACCGCTCCGGTCTGCGACGCGCTGGCGGGAACAGCGGTGGCGGCGAACCCGCAGGCCATCAGCACGGCGCCGAGGACGAGCAGTCTGATCACTCGCATGGATCTCTCCTTCTGCATCCGAAAACGATTGATTCGCCGAGGCGGCAGAATTCTCGGACTCCGCCCCAAAATCCAACATCACCTGAAAACGGAATCAGGCATACTTATCCCGGGCAACAGCACTGGATGCGGCCTTCGCCTTCACCGGCGAGTAGCCGCGGTCGACATTTCCACCATCCGCCCGTTCGATGGCACACCGCGGTCATATTTTGATCTTCCCCATGGACAACACCCAGAATCATTCGATAGTTTTGTCGTATAGCGCCCTCCAGTCAAGAGGGGGCGGACGACTTTTTCTTGATCACACGGAAGCGCCACTTCAGCCACGGGAAGATTCCACCCAATTTCCACCATAAAGACATGTTTCTGCAGGTCAGATCGTTAGCAGAAAGATTTAAAACGCGCCATCATGGCAAATGATATTGCACTCTGGAGGAAAATAAACCAGAACAGCGGCAACACCGGAAAATTGATCATGGCCAACCAGAGAACCGATCACAAACCGCAGGCCATCCTCGTCGGCCGAGTTTTCCGCCCCGCGCCCGCTCTCGGCTCGTCGATCACCCTCTTTTGGGGTAAAGCATTCCAAATCGGGTGCCGGCCGCCGAACCAGTGGTTGAAGATCAATACACCGGGAGCGGACCCGGCAGAGGCGAGGAACACCAAGCGCAAGCGGCGGCAGAACCGCCCGGGGTGGCGCGAGGGCCTGCTGTGGGCGCCGAACCCCCTACCCGGACGAGCAGCGCGGCCTCCCTGATGGAAGACGAGCTGGGTCGGTAAGACTTGGTGCCGTAGCTGCCGACAGATGAGCACTACCCGCCCCCGAAGCGTCCGACTTCTGAGGTCAGAGCGCGCCCCTGACCGGACGCCCCTCGACCAGGGGGAGAGACAGGAGTATCCGCCGCTCGGGCAACGCCTCCGTCACCCCCTCCCGCCTCACTGCGGCGCGGGTGGCGCGGGTTCCAGAGGCCCGCCCTCCGGAGAGCCCGGGCGCACTATGGCGGCCTGAGCGGCCCGGCCCCGGTCAGAGGGCGAGGCCGCGCAGGTAGGCCACGCTCGCGCGGACATCGGCGGCGGGCCCCTCCCCCTCGGGCTTCCCGGGGAGGATGGTGTCCTGCTCCATCACGTACCAGCCGGTGTAACCATTCGACTCCAGGACACGGATGATCCCTTCGATGTCGATGTCACCGGCCCCCAGCGGCCGGTACATGCCCGCACGGACCGCGTCCGTGTAGTTCCTGCCGCCGGCGCGGACAGCATCGGCGAGCGCGGCATCGACGTCCTTGAGATGGGTGTGGGCGACGCGTTCCGGCGCGTCCTTCGCCAGCCGCACCGGGTCGGTCCCGCCCACCAGGAGATGGCCCGTGTCGAGACACAACGGCACCGCCGACTCGTGCAGGACCCGGTAGACCTCCTCCCGGTTCTGCACCATCGTGCCGACGTGGGGATGCAGCGCCGCGTTCACGCCTCGCTCGCGGGAACGCCCGGCGATGCGGTCGAGGTTGGCGAACAGGGTCCGCCACGCGTCGCCGCCGAGCTCGGGCCGGGTGTCGTAGCCCTCCCGGCCGGTGGCCGCGGCCAGGACGATCGTGCCCGCGCCGGCGGCGACGAAGCCGTCCAGCTCACGGTCGACCTCAGGCAGCGGGTCGCGGCTGCTGTCGTGCAGCACGACCGGGACGAAGCCGCCCACAGCGGACAGCCCGAGCGAGGCGAGCTTCTCCGCCTTGGCCCGCGGCTCGGAGGGCAGGAACCCCTCCGGCCCGAACTCGGTGGCGACGAGGCCGATCTCCCTCATCTCGGTCAGCACCTGCTCGGGTGTGAGCTGGTAGCCCCAGTCCGGAACCTCGCAAACACCCCACGAGACGGGGCTCCCGCTACCCGATTCATGATCATGTCAGTGCTCCGTTCTCCGCGTCGTGGGAAGGGGTGGTCGCACCCGTACTGCCGTTGCGGGCAACGGCGACGGTCCGGCCGGTGGCCACGCTCTCGACCGCCGCCTCGGCCAGCGCCAGCGCCGCCCTGCCGTCGGCGAACCCGGGAGCGGGGGTTCGCCCCTCGCCGACGGCCCGGAGGAACTCGTCGAGCTCGGCGAGGTAGGACTCGCGGTAGCGTTCGAGGAAGAAGTGCAGGTAGGGCTCGGCGGTCTCAGCGGCCGCCGCGCTGTAGGCGCGCACACTGGACGGGGTCTGGTTCGCCGCCTCCAGCATCCCGCCATCACCGAACACCTCAAGACGCTGGTCGTAGCCGAACACGCAGCTGCGGCTGTTGGTGATCGTGCACAGCGCTCCCTCGGCGCCGCGCAGGAGCACCATCGCCTGGTGCGCGTCTCCCTCGGCGGCCAGTTCGGCGTTGCCGTCGTCGGAGACAAGGGCGTGCACCTCGGTCACGTCGCCGAGGAAGTACCGCGCCATGTCGAAGTCGTGGATGGTCATGTCGCGGAATATGCCGCCCGAGGCTGCGATGTAGGCGGGCGGCGGCGGTTCCGGGTCGCGGCTGGTGATCCGCAGCGCGCGGACCGCGCCGATCTCACCGCGGGAGACCCGGTCCCGGATCCAGTGGAACGTGGGGTCGAAGCGCCGGTTGAAGCCCATCATCACCCGGGGCCTGTGGTGTGCGATGTCCGCCCAGCACCGGTCGATCGCAGCCAGGTCGAGGTCGATGGGCTTCTCGCACAGCACGGGTTTGCCGGCTCGAACCGACCGGCTCAGCAGGTCGACGTGGGTCGGCGTCGGCGAGGCGATCACCACCGCGTCGACCCTGGGATCCCCGAGCACCTCGTCGACACCGGTTCCCGCCCGGCCGCCGTAGCGGTCGGCGACCGCCTGCGCGGCCTGCGGGACCGGATCGCAGACCCGCACGAGTCGCGCGTCGTCGTGCCCGGCGATGGAGCGTGCGTGGACCCGCCCGACACGCCCGGCGCCGAAGAGCGCTACGCGGAACATGTGCCACCTCCGTTGTTCTCGGGCAGGCCGCTGCTCCACGACACGGCGTGCACGTCCGCGGTGGCCGCGAGCACCTCGCTGAGCAGCTCCTCATCGATGGGGGTGAACTCCGCCTCGATCGCGGAGTCCAGGTGCCGGGCGTCGGTGGTGCCGATCACCACGTTGTCGCGCCGCCCGCGCAGGGCTGCGCCGAGACGCTGCTCGGCGAGGCCGCCGCCGTAGTACACCGAGGAGTCGAAGAAGTTGACGCCCGCGTCCAGGGCGCGGTGCACGGTGGCGGCCGCTTCGGTCTCGTCGGCGCCGCCGAACATGTCGCCCAGCGGCGCGGTGCCGAACGACACCGCCGATACCTGGAGCCCGGTCGTGCCCAGCTGGTTGTAGTGCATGGTCTCTCCGTCGGGTCTGGTGGGGTCGCGGACGGTCGGGCAGCGCCGCCCGGCGTTTCGCCGCCCGCGGTGGGCACCGTGGCCGGAAGCCACCGGAGGCGCCTTCGGTGCCGTGTGGGGTTTCCGCGGTGCTCTTCCGGCCCTGCCCGGTGGTCCGGCCCGCGCTCGGGGCGCCGGTTTCCGGCGGCGGTCTCGGTCCGCCTCAGCTCTGGCGGCGTTCGGCGGCGGAGCGTAGTTCCCGGCGCAGCGCCGGGGCGGGCCGTTCCTCCCGCAGTGCCCGCCGGACGATCTCGGCCTGGGCGGGCGGGGCCAGGCCGTCGGAGGGGGTGTCGAGGTCCAGGTTGGTGGGGAAGGGATAGCCCTCGGCGCAGGCGGCCACGACGTTGCCCAGCCACTCCTCGGAGGCGCCTTCGGCCTTGCGCCGTAGCAGCACGGGGTAGACCGCGTTGGTCATGCGCTCCCGGTTCGCGGTCTCCATGGCGCGGCCGAAGGCCGAGGAGATCTGCAGCAGGTTGGCCATGCGCCTGATGCCGGCCGAGCGGTTGTGCCCGGCGGCGTGGAAGAGCGCGGGGTTGAAGAAGACCGCGTCGCCCTTTTCCAGCGGCAGTTGGACGTGGCGGTACTCGAAGTAGGCCTGGAACTCGGGCAGGCGCCAGGCCAGGTAGCCGGGCTCGTACTTCTGCGAGTACGGCAGGTAGAGCGTGGGCCCGCTCTCCACGGGCATGTCGCAGTGCGCGACGGCGCCCTGCAGGGTCAGCACGGGCGAGAGCCGGTGGACGTGCGCGGGGAATACGGCGGCGTGTTCGTTGGAGAGGAAGCCCAGGTGGTAGTCGCGGTGGACGGTCTGGGCGGCGCCGCCGGGGTTGACCACGTTGATCTGGGAGGTGATCTGGTAGCCGGGACCCAGCCAGGCGGTGGCGGCCAGGGCGATGATGTCGTTGGCGTAGTAGTCGGCGAAGGCCTGCGGTGCGCCCAGGGCCATCTTCTCCGCGGCGTTCCACACCCGGTCGTTGGCGCCGGGCTTGGCGAAGTGGTCGCCGTGCCCGGCTCCGGCCGTGTGCCGCTCCTCGATGAACGCGGTGAAGGCGTCGGTGGCCCGGTCGATGACCGCGGGGTCGGGGAAGGCGCGCTTGAAGACCGCGATACCCGGCCCCTCCAGCAGCGCGCGGGCGAGTTCGGTCCGCACCTGGCGGTGGCCGTCCGCGGTGGCGGACAGCTCCCGCAACCGGGCGCTGTCATAGAGCGGGACGTTCTGCTCCACGGAGTCGGCGGAGGGGTGGTCGGCCGGGTCGGTGGCCTGCTCGACCAGGACGCGGAAGTCGTTGAGATCGCAGTCGGTTTCGGCCAGCCGGTACCGGGGGGCCGGGTCGGTCAGGGACATGGTGCTCCTTTTGGGGACGAGCATGCGATTTTCTACGATCCTAGGAATCGAATCCATCAAACAAGAGCGAAAATCCATCAAAAACCCATCAAGGAGTCCGTCGATGGTCCACCCCTATCCGATCAAGGAGATCGCCCGTCAGGCCGGGCTGAGTGAGGCCACCGTCGACAGGGTCCTCAACGCCAGGGGCGGCGTGCGCGAGAGCACCGCCCGGCAGGTACGCCAGGCCATCACCGACCTGGACCGGCAGCGGACACAGGTGCGGCTCGGAGGCCGCACCTTCATGATCGACATTGTGATGCAGGCGCCGGAGCGCTTCTCCTCCGCTGTGCGCGCGGCTCTGGAGGCGGAACTGCCGTCGCTGCACCCGGCCGTTCTGCGCTCGCGCTTCCACTTCCGCGAGACCGGAACCGCGGAGGACCTCGCCGCGACACTCGACCGGATCGCCCGGGGCGGGTCCTCCCAGGGGGTGATCCTCAAAGCCCCGGACGTTCCAGAGGTCACCGCCGCGGCCGGTCGGCTCGTCGCGAAAGGGATCCCCGTGGTGACCCTGGTGACGGATCTACCGAGCAGCGGGCGGCTCGGCTACGTCGGCATCGACAACCGCGCCGCGGGCGCCACCGCGGCCTATCTGATCGGGCAGTGGCTGGGCGAGCGCCCCGGCAACGTGCTCACCTCCCTCAGCAGCGGCTTCTTCCGAGGCGAGGAGGAACGCGAGATGGGTTTCCGCAGCGCCATGCGGTCCATGCACCCCGAGCGCTCCCTGGTCGAGATCACCGGGACCGACGGCCTCGACGCCGCCATGCGCGAGCGCGTCCTGGAGGCGCTGGAACGGGATCCGCAGATCCGCGCCGTCTACTCGATCGGCGGCGGCAACGCCGCGACCGTCGAGACGCTGGAGTCGGTGGGACACGCCTGCCCGGTGTTCATCGCGCACGACCTCGACCACGACAACACCCGGCTGCTGCGCGAGGGCCGGCTGTCCGCGGTGCTGCACCACGACCTGCGCCAGGACATGCGGCGGGCCTGCCGGATCATCATCCAGGCGCACAACGCGCTTCCGGGGACCATCCGCGTCCAGCCGTCCGCCATCCAGGTCATCACCCCCTACAACATGGAGCCGCAGGTCTCGGCGATGGCGGTCGGCGGCTGAGGGGCCGGACGATGCCGCCGCAGCATGAAGCCGGTGCCCGCCGGGCCGTTCCGCGGCACGGTCGCCGCCTCCCCGGCCGCCCCTATCGCGGCCAGGACGGGGGCGTGTTCACGGCTCGACCGTCACCTTGATCGCCGAGGCGGAGGCCACCGTGTCGATCGCGGTGAGCACTTCGGTCAGCGGCATGCGCGCCGTGATGAGATCCGCCGCCCCGACCGTTCCGGCGGCGATGAGCTCCAGGGCGCGCCGGTTGTGCGCGGGACTGGACCCGTTGGCGCCGAAGACGGCGATCTCGCGGTAGTGCACGAGGTTGGAGTCGAGCGTGATGGTCGGGTCGTCCTTGGGAAGCCCGCCGAAGAGACTGACCCGGCCGCGGCGCGCCACCATCCGCAGGGCGTCCTCCTGGGCGCGGCCGGAAGCCGCAGCGGTGATGACGACGTCGGCCCCGCGCCCATCAGTGAGACGTTCGACCTGCTCGACGGCATCGGTCTCGGAGCCGCAGACGGCCGCGTCGGGCTGGACCGCACCGGCTGACATGTCCAGCCGGCCGCGGTCGAGCTCGACCAGGACGACCTGTTCGGCCCCGCGGGCCCGGGCCAGGCGGACGTGCAGGCAGCCGATCGGGCCGGCGCCGATCACGACCACGGTGTCGCCGCTGTCGACGCCGACGATCTCCTGCCCGTTGAGCACGCAGGCGAGGGGTTCGGCGAGGGAGGCCTCGTCGTATCCCAGACCGCCGGGGATCCGGTTCACCCCGTCCACCGCGAGCACCCCGGTCGGGATGATCATGTACTCGGCGAACCCGCCGTCGTAGTGGTAGCCCATCGACTCCTGGTCCGGGCAAACGGTCTGCCGGCCGCGGCGGCAGAACAGACACCGGCCGCACGGGATGGCCGCGATCACCTGTGCGCGGTCACCGGGGGCCCAACCGGCCACGCCGCCGCCCACCTCGGCGATCTCGCCCGCGATCTCGTGCCCGATGACCCGCGGCGGTGAGATGTGGTGGTGACCGTGCCGGTAGATCTTGACGTCGGTGCCGCAGGTGGAGCAGTTACGGACCCGAAGCTTGAGCTCACCCGGTCCCGCTTCGGGCTCGGGGGCCTCCTCGACGCGGACGTCGCCGGGCGCGTAGAAGCGCGCGACCTTCACGGGAACCCGTCCTCCCTTCCTTCTCCCGACTCGGCCGGGCGGAGCAGGTCGATGACGGTGGCGACATCGGGCGCATCCCGCAGACGTTCCGCCCTGCGCGGATCGGTCAGCGTCCTCGCGACCGCCGAGAGCACGCCGACGTGCTCCTCCTCTCCGGCGGCGATGCCGATGGCGATCACGACCGGGGCGCCGTCCCAGTCCACGCCCTGGGGGAACTGGATGACCGCCAGCTCGGTGCGCTTCACCAGCGCCCGGGCGGCGTCCGTGCCATGCGGGATGGCGACGCCCTCACCGACGTAGGTGGAGAGGGAGTGCTCGCGCTCGTGCATCGCGGTCAGGTAACCCGGCTCCACCGCGCCGAGCTCCATCAGGAGTCGGCCGCACTGGTCGATGGCGTCGGCCTTGTCCGCGGCGGTGCGGCCGAGCCGCACCGCCCGCGGGTCGACCGCGAGATCAGTCCGCAAGTGGCTCACCCGCTTTGATCGCCTGTTCGAGCCGAATGAACGCGGGGTCGCCGAAGAACATGTTGAAGCCGAGGACGACCGTGTCCGAAACCGTGGTGCGGGCGCGGTCCAGGAGAGCGGAGTGGCAGAGCACCACGTCGGTGTCGGCGGGGATGTGGTCGACCGGCGCGTGCTCGACCGTTACGTCGTAGGCTCCGAGCGACTGGGTGAGCTGGGAGGTGAGCAGGACGCTGCTCCCCATCCCGGCGTCGCAGGCGACGATGACCTTCTTGATGTCGGATCCGTTGATGGTGCTCATGCCAGTGCCTCCGATGTCTTGTTCGTTTTTTCCTTCGTCCGCTCCGAGCGACCGAAGCCGAGCAGGAGAGAGGCCGTGATGAACGACACCGCGGTCGCGGCGAACACGCCCGCGAGTACGGCCAGGTGCTCTCCCCTGGGAGTGACGGCCATGTAGGCGATGATGCTGCCGGGCGAGGGTGTGGCGATCAGTCCGGCACCGGTGAGCAGGAACACCGAGACACCCGCGGCGCCGCCCGCGATGGCGGCGAGGATCAGGCGGGGCTGGGCGAGGAGGTAGGGGAAGTAGATCTCGTGGATCCCGCCGAAGAAGTGGATGATGATCGCGCCCGGAGCGGTGGCCCGGCTGACCTTCGGACCGAAGAACATGCAGGCCAGCAGGATGCCCAGTCCCGGGCCCGGGTTCGTCTCGATCATGAACTCGATCGCCTTGCCGGCCTCGGCCGCGCTCGCCACGCCCAACGGCTGAGGATCCCGTGGTTGATGGCGTTGTTCAGGAACAGCACCTTGGCGGGCTCGACGATGATCGACACGAGCGGCAGCAGTTGGAGGTCGATCAGGAACTGGACCCCCTGACCGAGCGCCTGGGTGAGGACCTGCACGACGGGGCCGATCACGCGCATGCCCAGCACCGCCATGGCTCCGCCGATGATGCCGGCGCTGAAGTTGTTGACCAGCATCTCGAACCCGGCGTGCACCCGTGACTGCGCCGCATTGTCGAACAGTTTGACCAGGTACGCGGTGAGCGGGCCGATGATCATCGCACCGAGGAACATCGGGACGTCCGATCCCACCGCCACGCCCATGGCGGCCACCGCGCCGACGACCCCGCCGCGCTGGTCGTGTACCAGCCGACCGCCGGTATAGCCGATCAGGACGGGCAGCAGGATGGTGATCATCGGATCGACCATCTGGGCCAGCGTCTCGTTCGGGAACCAGCCGGTGGGGATGAACAGCGCTGTGATCAGGCCCCAGGCGATGAACGCCCCGATGTTGGGCATCACCATGCCGGCGAGATAACCGCCGAAACGCTGGGTCCGCGCGCGGAGGAGACCGCGGCGTGAGAGTTGGGCAGTGGTGTTCGGATTACCAGTTCGATCCGCCATGGAAGACTTTCTGCAGAGGAGTGGGCTTCGCGAAGCCGGCGCGAATTTGCACCGGAGAAAATGTACGGGGATCTCGGGGTCGTCAGGCCATTGTCGGCCGCGGGAAACACGCGGACGCCCGGCGCGGGTTCGGAGGAATTCCCGGAACCGGCGAGGGAGCGGGCGATTTCCCCGATCGCGCCGACTCCGGGAGTCCGCGCCGCAGTTTTCGGTGTGGAGGGTCGGCGGGAGGATCGGGAACTACGAGGGCGTCACCGTCCATTCGGCCGCCGCCCCGGTGGTGCCCGAAACGGCCAGGCCGTGTTCCGTTCGGCCCCCGCCGGCGGATATGGAAAACCCGCGGATTCCGCGGCCATCGGGGATCGGCGCCGTCGCGGCGTCCATGGTCGCGCATGGCCGGACGGGGCGGGCCTTCCCGGACCGGCGGAGTGGCGTTGGTGTGCGGTGTGGGAGCCGGGCCGGCCGGCTCCGCGCTGCCGGCGAAATCGAAAACGCAGATCACGGGTAGGGGCCGGCGTGCCGACCCCGTACCGGACCGGCGTGGGACCGGAGCGGGTCCGCTGCCGCGCCGCCTCTCCGGGACGGCCCCGCCGATCCGCTCCGCGGGCTCCGACGGTCCGTGCGCCCCGTCTCATCAGCCCCTCCCACTTCGCGCGGGGACCGCGGCGCCCCTCGGGCTCCTGTCGCCCTAGCATTCTGAACTCCTGTTTTCGCATGACAGCGGAAAGGAAGTGGATTCCAGACCGCCGCTTTCGCGCTCACTTGGAAAATCCGCCCGGGGGGCGGACATGGGATATATCCAGTACCACGGAATTCGATTACGACGCAAGACGGGGAGACTTCGGCCGGCGAAGAGGCCGGTCACGCGGAGGTTGAATGATTGACGGCATCGATCTCGCTCTACCGGCGCCCCCTGTAACTACCGGAACAGCGGCGCGGTATCGTCGGCTCTTACTGGAACAGCTCTCCAGCCCGCATCGCCGGTTCACGAATCAGTATCCGACCGGTTTAGGCTTCGGCTCAGCCCCCTATCCACCAGGGAGACACTCGCGTAATCTTCACAGCCACACGGCGGAGACGGACGGTCTGCTAACGAATACCGACTGCACGGAGGAGTGGTCGAGCATGCGGCAGAAACGCGGAACGCCGCTGCCCGAGGAATCGCTGTTCACGGGGCTCGGCGACCTCCCGTACCAGGACCTCAAAACGGCGCGGCACAAGGGAGGGTTCGAGCTCGACCCCGAGGCGGGAGAATGCCGGGTCAGCGCCACGGACTTCCTGATCGACGTCTCCGCGGTCGCCAAAGGACTCATAGCCACGGGCATCGCCCCCGGCGACCGCCTGATCCTGGCCTGCGGGGCACGCTACGAGTGGGCCGTGGTCGCATTCGCGGCATGGGCGGTGCGCGCCGTGGTCGTCCCCGTCTCACCCTTCTCCTCGGCCGGGCACCTGCAGCACGTCATCCGGGACACGCAGCCCGCCGCCGCGATCGTGGAGAGGGCGCACCACTCCCGGGCGGTGGCCCAGCTCCGTCGCGAGTTCCACATCCTGACTCGCGCGTGGCACCTCGACGCCCCTCTCGCCTCCGGCCCCCGGAAGGACCCCGGCATCGAGGCCATCAAGAAGACCGGCGTCTACATGGACCGCTCAGCCGTTCTCTCCCGCCGACAGGAGGCCACACGCAACGACATCGCCCTCATAGCCCATCCCACGACCGGAAAGACGGCCCCACGGGGCGTGGTCCTCACCCACGGCAACCTGCTCGCCTCCGCATCGAGCATGGTCGGCCGAGTACGTCCGCTGCTCAACGCCATCCCCGCGGACGAAGCGAGCGTGCTCATGGCCCTGTCCCCGGCCAGCGTGTTCGGCCAGTGCCTGCTGACCGCCTGCGTCATGGCCGGTGTACGCGTGGGGTTCCCGCCCGGTCCCTCCTCTTCTCCGGAGGAGGACCTCCAGCGCTTCGCGCCGACGATCGTGATGGCGTCTCCCTCCTTTCTGGAGGAGGTCTACACCAACGAGGAGGCCGCCGAGGCGGAGAAGGCCAGCAAGCCCGGCTGGGACAACCTCAAGGCGTTCAACGCCGCGGTGGAACACGCCGTCGAGTTCGGCAGGAGCGGGCGGCGTGCGGTGTGGAGGCGCCTGTCGCACGCCATGCACGAATGGCTGTACGCCCGTGTTCGTTCCTGTCTCGGCGAACGGGCGAGGGTCATCGTGTGCACCGGCCAGATCCCCGAACGCTTGGCCCACTTCTACACCGGAGTGGGAATGCCCGTGGTCCAGGGTTTCGGGCTTCCGGAGACCTCCGGGCCGTTCACTCTGAACGTCGGCGGCGAGAGCCCGGGGGGACCTGGGGGCACGGTGCGGTCGCCGATCCCGGCGGTGCAGGTACGGGTCTCCCCCGACCACGAAGTGGAGGTCCGGGGCGACACCGTGTTCCGCGGGTACTGGAACGCACCCGAGGCCACACGCCGGGCGTTCCGGGAGGGCTGGCTGCGAACCGGCCTGATCGGACGACTCGCACCCGAGGGGCTGGTGGTACTGCGACCGGACATCCACCAGTCGGCGCCGACACCGCCCCCGGCCGCCCCTACCGGTCCTCCGACGGCACCGGAACCGCCCCCGCCCGAACGGAAGACCGGCCCCGAGGCTCCCCTCCCCCCGGTCGGGTCGCCGGAGCAGGCTCCCTGGCCGCGTGGCTGAACCGGCCCGCACCCGAGCGGGGCGAACCGGCTGGGAGGGGATTCGGATCAGCTCCCGCCCGGTTCGCCGTGTCCGTCTGCTCGGCGCTTCTCCAATCGCCGGCGTTGCGGAACGACGGTGTACTTGGGCTCCCCGGCCGATTGCACGCCCGCCCAGAAGACACCGAAACGCGTGCAGGCCGATCCGGCCAGCAGCGCCGCCCCACTGGCGGCCGAGAGCGCCCGGCTCCGGTGGCCGAGAAGCGCTCCGGCGGCCCCCGCGAGCGTCAGGGCCTTGGCCACGCGCATCAGGGCACCGCCGCGGCCCTGCCGGTACGGCTCGGCGACCATGCCCATCCGGCGCTCCATGTACGTGGCGGCCGCGGTTTCCAGAACGGAGCCGATCACGGCGGTACGGCGCGCGGGGGCGGCCTGCTCCACCGGGGCGGCGAGCATCCCCATACCGCCGGCCGCGGCGGCCGCGGATCCCACGAAGACGAACGGCATCTCGCGATATCCCTCGTGCCAGGACGGGACCGCGGTATCGCAGACGAGCGGCGCGGTGTAGCAGGCGACCGCCGGACCGGCCAGTCCGGCGCCGAGCGTCGCCGCCCGACCGATCCGCGGGAACAGGCCGGTGGCACCGGTCACCGCCGCCGCCCCGGCCAGCGGCCCGTAGCCGACCAGCAGCCACGAACCGACACTCATCGGCGAGGTCGGCCTGAACACCCGAAGCATGTTGAGGAAGCGGGCAGGCCGCCCCAGGTCGTGCACGAGTGCCGCGAGTGAACCGGAGATCCCGCCCAGCGCGGTGTACTTCAGTGCCCGGGCCAGGGCCGGCCGGCCGGTCAGCTCGGCGCCGGCGGCCAGTGTCGAGGACGCTCCGGCGAGCCCGCCCAGGAACAGGTATCCGGCGATGTCGGGGGCCTGCCACACGATCTGGTTGAGGATCGGCTTCCCGTAGTAGGAACGGAACTCCGCCTCGGGGACCACCGCCCGTTCCCCGCGTCTGCGCCTGCCGCGCCGGTCCCCGCCGGCCACCGCGGCCGAACCGGTCACCGCCTCGCGTCCGGGGCGCGCGCCGCGGACACCCTGCTTGGTCACGTCTGAGGTGTTCAACGCCGCCTCCCGAAGAACGCCGCGCCCACCCCGGCGAGCAGTGTCAGGGCGGCGGCGCCGGCATAGGTCCACATCGATGGCAGGTCGCGGGTGGTCACCACCGGATCCGGTGGGAGTCCGTAGACCTCCGGCTCGTCCAGCAGCAGGAAGAACGCGCCCGTACCGTCGACCCCGTCGTCGGGGTCCTCACCGTACAGCCGCGCCGAGGAGACGCCGGCCTCGTGCAGGGTTCCGAGGCGTTCGTCGGCCCGCTGCCGGAGTTCGTCGAGGTCGCCGAACTGGATCGAGTCGGTCGGGCACGCCTTGGAGCACGCCGGTTCGAGTCCGTCGCCGAGCCGGTCATAGCACAGGGTGCACTTCCAGGCCCGCCCATCGCCCTTGCGCTGGTCGATCACACCGTAGGGGCAGGCGGGGACGCAGTAGCCGCAGCCGTTGCAGATGTCCTCCTGCACGACCACGGTGCCGTACTCGGTGCGGAACAGCGAACCGGTGGGGCACACGTCCAGGCAGGCCGCGCTCGTGCAGTGCTTGCACACGTCGGAGGACATCAGCCAGCGGAAATCGCCGCGCTCGTCGGCGCCGGTGGAGTCCCCGGGACGTTCGAAGGAGGGCATCCCCAGGTCGACCGGTTCCCGCTCGGGGCGCCCGACCCCGGTCTCCTGAAAGCCTAAGGGCGCGCGCTGCTCGATGAAGGCGACGTGCCGCCATGTGTCAGCCCCCAACCCGCCGCTGTTGTCGAACGACATCCCGGTGAAGTCGAGGCCGTCCTCGGGGATCATGTTCCATTCCTTGCAGGCGACCTCGCACGCCTTGCAGCCGATGCACACGCTGGTGTCGGTGAAGAAGCCCATGCGCGGCGGGCCGCCGCCGGGGCCCGCCGCGGTCGGGTCGGCGGGTTGCTCGTCGATGGCCACGCGTCACACCTCCATGCCGGTCTTGTCGGTGATGCCGGCGCGCTGCCGGTACGTCCGCACCAGCTCGGTGCGGGCGGCCCCCCGGGGACGCCGGCCGGGACGGATGTCGGCCGTCAGCGCCTTGGTCTCCTGGATGTGCACGTTGGCGTCGAGGACGATCGACGACAGTTCATTGCCGGCGTCCCCGACCGAGTAACCGTTGTCCCCCCAGTGGTAGGGCAGCCCGATCTGGTGGGCGGTGCGGCCGTGTATCCGCAGCGGCGCCATCCGATCGGTGATCAGAACGCGCGCTTCGATGGCGTTGCGCGCGGTGACGACGGTGGCCCACCCTCCGTGGGAAAGCCCCCGTTCAGCGGCGAGTTCCGGGCTGACCTCGCAGAAGAACTCGGGCTGGAGTTCGGACAGGTAGGGCGTCCAGCGGCTCATGCCGCCCGCGGTGAAGTGCTCGGTGAGCCGGTAGGTGGTCACCACATATGGGAAGACGTCCGCGCCGGCCGTCTCGGGGTCGGGGTGGTACCGGTTGTTCTCGCCAGGGTAGGTGAGCCGTGCGGGATTGCGCTGCCGGCTGTAGAGCAGGTTGCGGAACGGCGTGTCCTGGGGCTCGTAGTGCGTGGGCATCGGGCCGTCGTTGAGCCCCGCCGGCGCGTACAGCCATCCCTTCCCGTCGCTCTGCATGATGAACGCGTCGGTACCGCTCAGCGCGTCGACGCTCTTCGCCCCCTCGGGAGGCCGGTAGTCGGGGGCCTTCCCCACCTGGAAATCGGGCACGTCGTGGCCGGTCCAGCGCGCTCGCTCGGCGTCCCACCACACCAGCGCTTTACGCGGGCTCCACGGGTTGCCGTCGGGATCGGCGGAGGCCCTGTTGTAGAGGATGTGCCGGTTGGCCGGCCAGGTCCAGGCCCATTCGGAGGCGATCCAGTCCTGTTCCGATGCGGGCCTGCGGCGGGCCGCCTGGTTGACGCCGTCGGTGTACACACCGCAGTAGATCCAGCAGCCGCACGCGGTGCTGCCGTCGTCGCGGAGCTGCGTGGAGGTGCTGAGGTGGCGGCCTTCGGCGTCATGGCCGTTGATCTCGGACAGTACGGCGTCGGCGCTGGGCTCGCCCTCCTCGTCCAACGGGTAGTCCCAGGTCAGTGCCTGTATGGGACGATCTGCTGGATCGGTGGATCCGGCGAGCCTCTCCCGGATGATCCGGCCGAGGTGGTACATGAACCACAGGTCGCTTCGGGCGTCCCCCCTGGGCGGGACCGCGCGATCGTGCCATTGCAGCGTCCGGTTGGTGTTGGTGAACGTCCCGGACTTCTCGGTGTGGGAGGCGGCCGGGAAGAAGAACACCTCGGTGCCGATGTCCTCGGTACGCAGCTCGCCCGAGTCGATCTCCGGGCCGTCCTTCCACCAGGTGGCGCTCTCGACCAGGGAGAAGTCGCGGACAACGAGCCAGTCGAGGTTGGCCATGCCCAGGCGCTGGACCCGGGCGTTGGCGGAGCCCACGGCCGGGTTCTCCCCCATGAGGAAGTAGCCCTTGCACTGCCCCCTCATCTGCTCCATGACTATGTCGTAGGCGCTGTGCGAACCGGTGAGCCGGGGCAGGTAGTCGAAGCAGAAGTCGTTCTCGGGTGTCGCCTCGTCGCCCCACCACGACTTGAGCAGGCTGACCGTGTAGGCCTTCATGTACGACCAGAACCCCTTGCGGGCGGCGCCCACTGCGATGAAGTCGTCCAGCGTCTGCTCCTCGCGGGCGTGCGGCATGGGGATGTAGCCGGGTAGGAGGTTGTACAGGGTCGGTATGTCGCTGGACCCCTGGATGCTCGCGTGGCCGCGCAGGGCCTGGATGCCGCCGCCGGGCCGGCCGATGTTCCCCAGGAGCAGCTGCAGGATCGAGGCGGCCCGGATGTACTGGGCGCCGACGGTGTGCTGGGTCCAGCCGACCGCGTAGCAGAAGGTGCTGGTGCGGTCGCGGCCGGAGTTCTCGGTCAGGTGGCCGCACACCCGCAGGAACATGTCCCGGGGAATGCCGCAGACCTCCTCCACCGTCTCCGGGGTGTAACGCGCGTAGTGCCGCTTGAGGATCTGGAAGACGCAGCGGGGATGGGTGAGTGTCGGGTCCTCGCGGGGGTCGCCGCCGATCGCCACGCCGCCGGCACCCTGCTGCTCGGGACGCCCGGACCTGCGGCTGGAGGGGGCGTCCTTGACGCGCTCCTCGTAGCGCTGGTCGCGATTCCCGGCGGCCGCGGCGACGTCCACCCCCTCATAGCGCCAGGTGTGGGTGTCGTAGACGCGCTCCTCCTCGGAGAAGCCGGAGAACAGGCCGTCGAGATCCTCGGTGTCCCGGAAGTCCTCGTTGACGATGCTCGCGGCGTTGGTGAACGCGAGCAGGTAGTCGCGGAAGTACTTCTCGTCGCTGATCACGTGGTTGATGATGCCGCCGAGGAAGGCGATGTCCGTGCCGGCCCGGATGGGCACGTGCAGGTCGGCCAGCGCGCTGGTGCGGCTGAACCGCGGGTCGACATGGATCACCACGGCCCCGCGCGCCTTGGCCTCCATGACCCACTGGAAACCGACCGGGTGGGCCTCCGCGTAGTTCGACCCCTCGATGACAATGCAGTCGGAGTTCTGCTGGTCCTGCATGAACGTGGTGGCGCCGCCGCGCCCGAACGAGGTGCCCAGCCCGGCGACGGTGGAGCTGTGGCAGACACGCGCCTGGTTCTCGACCTGCACCACACCCAGCGCCGTCATCAGCTTCTTGATCAGGTAGTTCTCTTCGTTGTCGAGGGCCGCGCCGCCGAGGCTGGCGATGCCCATGGTCCGAGCGACTCGCAGGCCGTCGTACTCGTGCTGCCAGGTTTCGCGGCGGGTGCGGACGACGCGGTCGGCCACCATCTCCATCGCGGTGTCGAGATCGAGCTCCTGCCAGTCCCGTCCGTGCGGTGGCCGGTACAGCACCGTGTGGCGGCGGGAGGGGCCGGTGGTGAGCTGGAGGGTGGCCGCTCCTTTGGGGCACAGCCGTCCCCTGCTGATCGGGGAATCCGGGTCCCCTTCGATCTGGATGACCTCGTCGTCGCGGACGTAGATGTTCTGCCCGCACCCAACCGCGCAGAACGGGCAGACGGACTTCACGACACGGTCCGCGGTGGCCGTACGGGCGCGCAGGTTCCGGCTGTGGGGGGACTTGGCCGCGGCGGCGCGCCCTGACCGGTCATCCCCCGTGATCTGCCGGTACACCGGCCACGATTCGATCCACGTGCGTATGCCCATCGTCTCCCCCACAGACGCTGGCTCCTGGCGGCCCCCGCTGCGTTATCGCAGCTCGCCAACGGTTACAGATTGACAGCTCGCTACCCGGAACCCCCGGAGCGAAACGGCGGATGCCGGACACGCGGCGTTGGGCCGGTAACCGCCGGCCATCGCCGCGAGCAGGTTCGGACGCTTCTCGGGGGACGTCGAAGGGCACCGCCTTGTTCGGAGCGCGGTAGTAGACGGCCATCGGGGCGGCGCCGGGTTCCGTGCCGAGTCTCCGCATCGACAGCGCTTCCGTCCCGTCCCGGTCGATGAGCGCCAGGGCGGTGCGGATGATGTGGTCAGGGTCGAGGGCCGGACGTACGGACCGCCCGGCGCACTACCAGCCACATCGGCTCTTCCGCATTCGGCGGCGACGAACCGCGGAGCCGTCGGCGAAGTCGGCTCCCCTTCACCGCCAGGCCCCACTCTGGCCGGCGCTCCACCAACGTGTCGGCATGCGCGGCGCCCGGAGCGGATATACCGAAGAACATGGCCACGCGCAGCCGGCTCGCCTACCTCATGGACCTCAACGGCGTGCTCGTGCACGACGAAGTGGTGATCTCGGGGGCCGACGCCTTCCTCACCGCGCTGCGCGAGCGCGGGATCCCGTTCATGGTGTTCACCAACACCTCGGTCTACACCCCCCGTGACCTGTGCGCACTGCTCCTGCGCCAGGGGGTCGACGTTCCCGAGTCGGCCGTGTGGACTTCGGCGCTGGCCACCGCCCGGTTCCTGGACGAGCAGCGACCAGGGGGCTCCGCACACGTCGTCGGCGAGGCCGGCCTCACCGCGGCACTGCACGACATCGGCTACGTCCTCACCGACCGCGACCCCGACTACGTCGTCCTCGGCGAGACCCGCACCTACAGCTTCGAGGCCATTACGAGAGCCGTCCGCCTCGTCGAATCCGGAGCGCGCTTCATCGCCACCAACCCCGACGAGAAAGGCCCCAGTCCCGAAGGGGCGCTGCCCTCCACCGGCGCGGTCGCGGCACTGATCGCAAGAGCCACCGGCCGCGCCCCGTACTACGTGGGCAAACCCAACCCGCTGATGCTGCGCTCGGCGCTGCGCACCCTGGGAGTGCACTCGAAGGACACCGTGGTCATCGGCGACCGGATGGACACCGACGTCCGCTCCGGACTCGAATCGGGGATGCGGACCATTCTCGTGCTCTCCGGGCTCTCCGGGAAGGACACCGTCGAACGCTACCCCTACCGCCCCACCAAGATCGTCAACTCAGTCGCCGACCTCGCCGGCCGCGTCGGCGCCCCTTTCGGGCCCTGAAAGGGACCGCAGTGGCTCTGCCCTGTCGGACCGCGGCGATCCCGGCCCCCGGTCCTACAATGGTGGAGACCAGGCAACGCGATTCTTCGCCGATATGGCCCGCTCCGGGGCACTACCCCGGCGCTCGGCCGGCGCTCCGGTACCGGGGAGGGGAGTACCGCCCACACCTGCTGTGTCGGGACGGTGGCGACACGGGGGCCGGTGAAGGAGGCTCCCGCCCATCCCGCCATGCGCGGCGCGCGACCGCCGGCCGGTGCTGTCCCCCGCGCTGCTAACAACCGTGCTTCCTGCGAGGGGTGCCGACGAAGGCGGTCCACCGCACCGCTTGACGGCACCACCGCCCTCGTCCGGGGGCGGACCCGCGGCCCGTGGCGGTAGACGGAACCGGCAGCCGGGCCGGGGAGGGGGCGGTGGTGACGGGGGAACCGGACCCGACTTCCGGCAACGACGGACTGTGGCGGACCGGCCCGGTCTGGCTCGCCAGCGACCGTTCGCTCGCCCGGTTCGTGGGCCGCCCGGTGGCCGCCTTCCTGCGGGTCGAGGCGGCCGGCGGGATCGTGCTGCTGATGGCCGCCGTGGTGGCGCTGGCCTGGGCCAACTCGCCCTGGTCGGCCTCCTACGAGGCACTGTGGACCACCGATGTCGCGCTGCGGATCGGCTCGTGGGAACTCGCCCAGGAGGCGCGGGAGTGGGTCAACGACGGCCTCATGGTGCTGTTCTTCCTGGCCGTCGGCCTGGAGATCAAGTACGAACTCGTATCAGGCGAGCTGCGCGACCCCCGCTCGGCCGCGGTGCCCATCGTGGCGGCGCTAGGGGGAATGGTGGTGCCGGCGGCGCTCTATGCCGCCCTGAACACCGGCGGTGAGGGGTCCGCCGGCTGGGGCATCCCCATGGCCACCGATATCGCGTTCGCCCTCGGCGTCGTGGCCCTGCTCGGCCGGCGTATCCCCGCGCCGGCGCGGGTGTTCCTGCTGACGCTGGCGATCGTCGACGATATCGGCGCGGTCGCCGTGATCGGGATCTTCTACACCGAGGACCTGTCCCTGGCCTGGCTGGGCGCTGCCGTGGCCGGGGTGGCCGCCATTGTGGTGCTGCGGCGGCTACGGGTGTGGTCGCTGTATCCCTACCTGCTGGCCGGCGGTTTCCTCTGGCTGGCCACCGAGCTGTCCGGGGTGCATGCCACGATCGCGGGTGTGGTGCTCGGCCTGCTGGCGCCGGCCAAGCCCCTGCTGGATGAGGAGCGGGCGCGGCGCTACGCGCGCGAGTCGGCTCCGGAGCAGTTCGACGCCGCGGATGTGCGCCGCTACCGCTTCCTGCTGGGTGAGTCGGTGCCGGTGGCCGAGCGGCTCGAATACTTCCTGCACCCGTGGAGCAGTTTCGTCGTGCTGCCGGTCTTCGCACTGGCCAACGCCGGCATCGACCTGAGCGCGGAGGTGCTCGGCGACGCCGCGGCGTCGGCGGTGACCGCCGGAGTGCTGCTCGGTCTGGTGGTGGGCAAGCCGCTCGGTATCCTCTCCGCCTCCTGGCTGACCGTCCGCCTCGGACTCGGCCAACTGCCGTCGAGCATGACCTGGGGCGTGTTGTCCGGGCTCGCGATGCTGGGCGGCATCGGGTTCACGGTGTCGCTGTTCATCGCCGGCCTGGCGTTCCCGCCCGGCAGCCTGCCCGAGGCCGACGCGAAGGTGGGCATTCTGGCCGCCTCGTGTTTGGCCGCCCTGCTCGGCGCGGCGACGCTGCTGGCCGCCTCCAGACGCCAGCGGGACTGACGGTTCCCGGCCGGTTCACCGGGCCCCGCCGCACGCCCGGGGAAGCCCGGCGCGAGTTCCCGCCGTCCGGGTGGACGTCCGACGAAGCCGGGCGGGGTGCGGGCTCTCGGCGGCGGCGCGGCCCTCGCGCTACTTCACCCTCTTCGCACCAGTCGGTCCCGGTTTCACCGACCAGCGCGGAGCGAGGCCAGCCGGGTTCCGACTCCCCGGACCGTTTCCACCCAGAGGACCTCTGAACGGTCCCGTGCGTAGGAGCAGAGGGCGTCGAGACTCCCCGCGTCGACGGATTGGGCGCCTGGCGACCCGACGTCATGGGCGCCCAGCACCAGCCACGTCCCCGCCTCGATGGCATCGTCCACCATCCCGCGCAGGGCCCCGGGGCTGGCGCCGTCTATCTTCAGCGCCGTGATCTGGGCGAGGTCGCAGCGAAGCGGGTCGTTCGCCACCTCACCGAGCCAGCCGCGGCCGACCAGGAAGTGCCGGGCGGCCAACGGCACGTAGGAGCGCGCGTCTTCCCCGCGGCCGACCGTGTGCTGCCCGCACGGGTAGGCGAACGTCGTCGGCGACACGCGCAGCAGCCGTTCGATGGCGCGGTTGGCCGAAAGGATGTCCTCCTCCATGCGTTCGAGCGTGTAGCTCTCCAGGGGGTTCTGCCGGGAGAACGTGAAGTTGCCGCTGCATGGATGGCTGAGCGAGTGGTTGCCGATCTCGTGACCGGCGGACACCGCCTCCTGCCAGTCCGGCAGTCTCGACCGGACCGGTTGGGGGAGCACATAGAAGGTGCCCTTCACCCTCCACCTGTCCAGCACCGGGAGACCGGTGTCGACCTGGCTGGCGCGTGCGTCGTCGAAGGTGAGGCTCAGGGCCGCGCGCCTGCCCCCTGGCCACACGGGCTCCGTTCCGGTCCGCACCATGAGTCCCCCACTGGCGTGGTGCCGTTGGTTCCGGCACGGCCCGCCGGCCGAACCGGCCCTCGGCGCGCCCGCCCACGACTCATTCTCCTCCGCGGGCGGAGGCGGGTCAGCTCCGCAACCGCGAGCGGCGGAAATGGACCCGTGCAGCTTGACCGCGGCAGTGGCTCGCCGCTTTGCGCACGCCTGTTCGGAGTCACTACGCTTGTCAGGGCATCCTGCGGGGAGGATCCTCGCGGAGCAGGGAGACGAAGTGGAGGACCACTTCACTGTGGCTCAGCCGGACACGCCACTGCGGCGCCAGCTCAACGGCACCGGCACCAGCCGGCCCACGGCACTGGACGCGTTTAGACGCGCACGTCACGCGTTCCAGGAAGGCCAGCGGATAGACATGCAGACCCTGGCCGCCGAGCTCGGGGTCAACCGCGCCACGCTTTACCGCTGGGTCGGCTCGCGCGAGCAGCTGCTCTGCGAGGTGCTGTGGTCGTTGACCGAGAGCTCCTTCGAGCACGAGCTCCACAGCCCTCCCCCCGCCACTGGCTCCCGGCTGGCGGGCGTACTCACCCGGTACCTACAGAGTGTGGTGGCGCACCCCGGCATGCGCCGGTTCCTCGAAGAGGAGGGAGAGTTCGCGCTGCGCCTGCTCACCCTGCAGTCCGGCGGTTTCCAGGAACGCATTCTCACCCTGGTCCGGGACCTGATCAGCGAGGAGATCGACGCGGGCCGGCTCGACACCCCGATCCCCGTTGACGACCTCGCCTACACCGTCGTCCGCATCGCCGAATCCTACGTCCACCGGAAAGCGATCACCGGCGAGGAACCCGACGCCGACCGCGCCGGCCGGGTCCTCCAGGCGCTGCTGCCTCCTCCACCGGCACCGGACGGCACTCAGGTACACCCACGCGAAGCGCATTCGGCGGCCACCGGCTGATCCCGAGCGCGATGGGCGGCCCGGCGGCGCTGCCGCGGTAGCCCGATGTGGACTAGAACCCGAGGTCGCGGCCGATGAGTTCTTTCATGATCTCGTTCGACCCCGCCCAGATCTTGGTCACACGTGCGTCCATCCAGGCCCTGGCCGCGCGGTACTCGGTCATGTAACCGTAGCCGCCATGCAGCTGCACGCAGGAGTCCAGCACCTCGTTCTGCACCTCCGCGCTCCACCACTTCGCCTTGGCCGCGTCGATCGCCGTGAGCGTCCCGGCGGCGTGCTTCGAGATACAGCGGTCCACATAGGCCTGGGTCACCTCGACACGCGTGACGAGATCCGCGAGCAGGAACTTGTTGTGCTGGAAAGAGCCGATCGACTGCCCAAACGCCGTGCGCTCCTTGGTGTACTCGATCGTCTCGGAGAGGATCTGCGCCGCGTGGGCGATGTTGGACAGCGCACCCCCCAGCCGCTCCTGCGGCAGCCGCTCCATCATGTGGACGAACCCGCGATCGACCTCACCGATCACATTCTCCGTCGGCAGGCGCACATCCTCGAAGAACAACTCAGCGGTGTCGGACTCGGGCTGCCCGACCTTGTCCAGCTTGCGCCCGCGCTGGAAGCCGGGCATCCCGGTCTCCACCGCGAACAGCGTGATGCCCTTGGCCTTCTTTTCCGGGCTCGTGCGCGCCGCCACCACGACCAGATCCGCCGAGTAGCCGTTGGTGATGAAGGTCTTCGACCCGTTGAGCACCCAGTCCGCGCCATCGCGTACCGCCGTCGTCTTCAGCGCCGCGAGATCCGATCCCCCGGAGGCTCCGTCATCGCGATGGCCGTCACCAGCTCCCCGGAACAGAAACCCGGCAGCCACCGGTGCTTCTGCTCGTCCGTGGTCAGTTCCACCAGGTACGGCGCGACGACGTCGAAGTGGATCCCCAAGCATGAGGCCACGGCCGCGCTCAGCGAGCTCAGCTCCTCGCCGAGGACCGCGTTGAAACGGTAGTCGCCGGCCTCGCTGCCGTCGAAACGCTCGGGCACCTCCAGGCCGAGCAGTCCCTGCTTGCCCGCGAGCCGCCACACTTCACGGTCGAGCGCTCGCTGCTCGATGAACTGCTCGTGCCGAGGACGCAACTCCCGCGCGACGAACGTGCGCACTGAGTCCCGGAAATCGTCGTGCTCGGTCTCGAACAGCCCTCGATCCACCTTGACCTCCCATACTAAGCAGCCGCTTACTACTAAGCGCCTGCTTAGAGTGCAGGACGCCGAGAGCATTGTCAACAGTTCGGACGGAAGAGGGCGAGCCCTTGACAAGGCCAGTGACCTGCCACACACTCATGCAACATACTCAATGAATGTTGCATCGAAGCAACACGTTCCGGGTGCGTTGCGTCTGGCGTGAGGGGCGGTCGCCGCGAGGCCGACCGCGCAGCAGGCGCCGGCAGGACCGCGAACCGATCCTTGCGCGACCAGGGAGGACCTATTCGTCGCTACCGCTGACCCCCCGCCCTGCCGGAAGGACCGATACGCGATCCCCGCTCGCTCGAAGAAGGCGCCACCGCGCCGGCGATGACGAGCGGCCCCACAGGTGGACGACTTGTCCTGACCCAGGCGGATCGTGCGCCGACCACCGCGGCCGGACCCCGCCGACGCCGTCCACCGGAGCACACCGGCGATAGCGCAGAAACCGCGGCGCCAGCACCAGGCCGGTCGGTGGAACACGGGCGTTCCGGAACGCCTCCATACGAACTGATCGACACCACTTCGGAAATCCGGCCGCTGCAGGAGGGCTCTGTGATCGGCGCGCGGGATTTCCCTGGTCGAGCGACCCGAAAGGACCCGCATTCGCATGCCTGCTGAACAGGAAGCCGTTACAGGGAGACGTCGCCGCCGGGCGGCCAGTGCCGCTGCGGCCGCCGCAGCGGTGGAATGGTACGAGTATTTCAGCTTCGCGATAGCCGCCGCCCTGATCTTCGGGACGCTGTTCTTCCCCGGATTCAGTCCGGTGGCCGGAGTTCTGGCGTCGTTCGCGACGTTTTTCGTCGGCTTCATCGCCCGGCCGCTGGGAGGCATCCTGGCCGGTCACCTGGGTGACAAGTACGGGCGCAAGCCGATGCTGGTGAGTGCGCTGATGGTGATGGGGGTGGCGACCACGGTGATCGGCCTGCTGCCGCCGTATGCCGTGATCGGTTTGTGGGCACCGGTGGCCCTGGTCGTCCTGCGGGTACTGCAGGGGGTCGCAGTGGGGGCGATGTGGGGCGGCGCGATGCTGCTGGCTACCGAGTACGCCCCCGAGGGCAAGCGGGGCCTGTACGGAAGTCTGGTCACGATGGGGGTGCCGATCGGTCTGGTGGCGGCCAACGCCGCTTTCCTGGCCGCCTCGGCTGCGGCCCCGGGAGAGGCGTTCGCCCAGTGGGGCTGGCGGCTCCCGTTCCTGATCGGGCTCGTCGCGCTCGTCTTGGCCTGGTACATCCACAGCTCGGTGGACGAAACCCCCGAATTCCGGCAGGCCGAGGCCGCAATGGCGGCCGAGGACCAGCAGCGGCGCTTCCCCCTGGGACGACTGCTGCGTGAGCACTTCGGAAGCGTGGTGCTGGCGACGGGGTCGTTCCTGATCACCACGGCCGCCTTCTACATTCTGATGACCGGTGTGCTGGACTACACCACCCGTTCGCTGGGCATGGAGCGCACCACCGTGCTCACGATCGTGCTGGTGGTCAGCGCGCTCCAATTGCTGACCTTGCCCACGTTCGCCGGTATGTCCGACCGCTTCGGCCGGCTTCCCGTCTACGCGGGCGGCGCCGTGGGGCAGATGGTGTGGGCGATTCCGATGTTCCTGCTCATCGACCGCGCCACCACCGTCTCGGTGCTGATCGCCGTTTTCGTGGGAACCGTCTTCGCGGCCATGATGAGCGGCCCCCAGGCGGCCCTGTTCGCGGAGCTCTTCGAACCCGAGGTCCGGTACAGCGGCGCCTCGCTCGGCTACCAGCTGTCGGCCACGCTCGGCGGGGGACTCGCACCGTTCATCATGGTTCTGCTCCTGGAATCCACCGGTACATCGATGTCGATCTCGGCCTACCTCATCGTGCTGGCCGTACTGGCTCTGGTCTGCATCACCATTCTCAAGAAGAGGGTCCGAGCACGGGAGGCGGCCCTTCCCGGTCCCGGAGCGGCCTCCGTCCGGTCCCCTAGCTAGCCTGGATCGCCGGCGGATCGTAGCCGAAGACGTGCCGAGCGACTGCTCACCGCGGAAGGAAGGTTCATTGCCCAGTGTGCTGATCGCCAACCGCGGTGAGATCGCCGTCCGGATCCATCGCGCGGCCGCCGCTCTTGGTCTGCGCACCGTCGCGGTCTTCTCCCCCGAGGACCGCGAAGCGCTGCACGTGCGCCTGTCCGACGAGTCCCACCCCCTCAACGGCGAGGGGGTGGCGGCCTACCTCGACGCCGCGCAGATCGTCGGGATCGCCCGCCGCGCCGACTGCTCCCTGGTCCACCCCGGTTACGGATTCCTGAGCGAGGACGCCTCCTTCGCCGCACTGTGCGCCGAGGCCGGCCGCACGTTCGTCGGTCCGTCCCCGGAACTGCTGGAGCTGTTCGGCGACAAGGCCCGGTCCCGCGATCTGGCGGTACGCCACGGGGTGCCGGTGCTCCAAGCGACCCGGGGACCGACCACCCTTGAGAACGCGCAGGCGTTCCTGGCCGGTCTGGAGCCGGGGTCCGCCGTCATGGTCAAGGCCCTTGCGGGCGGCGGCGGACGGGGAATGCGCGCCGTTCACGAAGCGGATCAGCTGCCCTGGGCCTACGAGCGCTGCCGCTCCGAAGCCGAGCGCACGTTCGACAACGGCGACGTCTACGTCGAACAGCTACTCCCCCGGGCCAAGCACGTGGAGGTACAGGTCCTGGGCGACGGCTCCGGCGACGTGGCGCACCTGTGGGAACGCGAGTGCACCGTCCAGTACCGCCACCGGAAACTCGTCGAGATCGCCCCGAGTCCCACACTGGCGCCCGAAGTGCGGCAGGGCCTGATCGGGGCCGCGCTCACCGTCGCCGGTGCCACTGGCTACTCAGGCCTGGCGACCTTCGAGTTCCTCGTTGACGCCGACACACCCGGCGCCTTCTACTTCATCGAGACCAACCCCCGCCTGCAGGTCGAACACACCATCACCGAAGAGCTCACCGGGGTCGATCTCGTGGCGGCGCAGCTCGAGGTGGCCATGGGGCGGTCGCTGGACGACCAGGGACTGTCCCAGGACCAGATCCCGGCGCCGCGCGGGTTCGCCGTCCAGTGCCGGGTGAACCTGGAGTCGGTCGCCCGGGACGGGACGGCCCGAGCGACCGCGGGCACACTGGCCGCCTTCGAGCCTCCCTCCGGCCCGGGAGTGCGTGTGGACACGCACGGCTACGCGGGGTACACCACGGGGGCGCACTTCGACTCGCTCCTGGCCAAGGTGGTCACGCACACGTCCCGCGGCGGTTTCGCCGCGGCCGCCGGCCGCGCAGGTGACGCACTCGCCGAGTTCACGGTCAGCGGCGCGGAGACCAACATCGCGTTCCTCCGGGCGGTACTGCAGCACCCGGAGTTCCGCGCCGGGACGTTCACCACCACGTTCGTGGCAGACCACATCGAGGATCTTGCCCCCGCCCCGGACGAGGAGAGCCCGCCCGGCCCGGAGGGAACCGGGCGCAGCGTTGCCGCCCCCTTCAGCGGCACTGTGGTCGCCGTCGAGGCGGAACCGGGTGCGGAGGTGCGCGCCGGAGCGCCCCTGATCGTGCTTGAGGCCATGAAGATGCAGCACGTGCTGGCCGCTCCCGCGAGCGGTGTCGTCGACGCCGTCCGGGTGGCCGCGGGCGAGGCCGTGGCAGAGGGGGTTGACCTCGTCCTCCTCACCCCGACCGGGTCCGACGAGTCCGTCGCCGACAGCGCGGTCGAGGTGGACCTCTCCAAGATCAGGCCCGACCTGGCAGAGGTGATCGAGCGCCACGAGATCGGCCTGGACGCGGCCCGGCCGCAGGCGGTCGAGCGGCGCCGCCGCACGGGGCGGCGAACCGCCCGCGAGAACCTAGACGACCTGTGCGACTCCGGCAGTTTCACCGAGTACGGAGCGCTGGTGGTCGCCGCGCAGCGGCAACGCCGCTCGTTCGACGACCTGGTCGTGAACACACCGGCGGACGGCATGGTCACCGGGATCGGCCGGGTCAACGGTGAAACGTTCGGCGAGGACCGCAGCACCTGCGTGGTGATGTCCTACGACTACACCGTGCTCGCCGGAACCCAGGGGCTGCTCAACCACAGGAAGACCGACCGGATGCTCGAACTGGCCACGGCGCGGCGGTTGCCGGTCGTGCTGTTCGCCGAAGGCGGCGGGGGACGCCCCGGTGACACCGACACCACCGCGGCCTCAGGGCTCGACGTCACCACGTTTGCGACGATGGGGCGGCTCAGCGGCCAGGTGCCCACCGTAGGCGTCGCGTCCGGACGGTGCTTCGCCGGCAACGCGGCCCTGCTCGGCTGCTGCGACGTCATCATCGCCACCCGCGACGCGACGATCGGCATGGGCGGTCCGGCGATGATCGAGGGTGGCGGCCTGGGAAGGTTCCGGCCCGAAGAGGTCGGCCCGATGTCGGTCCAGTCCCCCAACGGTGTGGTCGACGTCCTCGTCGACGACGAGCCCGCGGCCGTCCGGGCCGCCAAGGCCTACCTCTCCTATTTCCAGGGAGCCGTGGAGGACTGGGAGTGCGCCGACCAGCGCAGACTGCGCCACGTGGTCCCGGAGAACCGGGTGCGAGTGTACGACGTGCGCGAGGCCGTCGACCTCATCGCGGACACCGGCTCCGTCCTGGAGCTCAGGCGCGACTTCGGCGTCGGGGTCGTCACCGCGCTGGTGCGGGTCGAGGGTCGGCCGATGGGCCTGGTCGCCAACAACCCCAAGCACCTCGGTGGCGCCATCGACAGCGCGGCCGCCGACAAGATGGCCCGCTTTCTGCAGTTGTGCGACGCCCACGGTCTGCCCGTGATCTCGCTGTGCGACTCCCCCGGCTTCATGGTGGGTCCGGACGCGGAACAGACCGCGACCGTGCGGCATTTCAGCCGCCTGTTCGTGATCGGCGCCAATCTCAGCGTCCCGATCCTCTCGGTGGTGCTGCGCAAGGGGTACGGGCTGGGCGCGCAGGCGATGGCCGGGGGGAGTTTCCGGGCCCCGGTGGCCACCGTCGCCTGGCCGACCGGCGAGATCGGCGGAATGGGGCTCGAAGGAGGCGTTCGCCTCGCTACCGCCGCGAGCTGGAGGCCATCGAGGACCCGGAGGCGCGGCAGCGCGCGTTCGACGAACTGCTCGCCCAGGCCTACGAGAAGGGCAAGGCGGTCAACGCCGCGGCGGTGTTCGAACTCGACGACGTCATCGACCCGGCCGCGACCAGGCGGTGGATCGCAACGGCGTTCTCGCGGCACGGCGGGCCGCCCAACGGGAGGACCGGACGGTCGTTCATCGACACCTGTTGACCGCGCAACCGAGAGGAAACCGGCATGGACATCGCGCAGTACCTGAACGACCTACGGGAACGCCAGACCCGGGTCAGGCCGGCCGGAACCCCCTCAGAGGTGGTCTACCCCCTGGGTGAAGTCTCGATCCCCGAGCACGTCGCGCACTGGGCGGCGCACCGCCCGGATCGCCCGGCGGTCGTCTTCCTGGACGGAACCATCAGCTACCGCGAGTTGGACGACCTGGTCAGGCGGCTGGCCGGCTGGCTCGAATCCGCGGGTGTCCGCCCGGGGGACCGGGTGGGGGTCCACCTGCCGAACTGTCCGCAGTTCATCGTGGCGATGCTGGCGGTGTTGCGCCTGGGGGCCGTACATGTGCCCGTGAACCCCATGTTCCAGAGCGCCGAGCTCGCGCACGAGCTGAACGACAGCGAAGCGGAGGTCGTCGTCACCCTCGACTCCCTGCTCCCGGTTCTGCAGGCGGTACGCGGCGATTCGGCGGTTCGCGAGGTGCTGGTCACGACCGCCACCGAGATGGCCGGCGGTGAGAGCGCCGTTCCGGCGGACATCGCCTCCGACAGCGCTCCGGTGTCCCTGTGGGCAGACGCCGTCGCCGGCGAGCCGGCCGGGGACCGGCCCGCCGACCTCGACGCTCTGGCCGCACTGAACTACACGGGAGGCACGACCGGTCTGCCCAAGGGCTGCCGGCACACCCAGCGCACATGCTGTACACCGCGGCCAGCAGTGCGGGGGCGATCGCGCAGGGGCCCGAGACGGGCTTTGCCGCGCTGTGCTACATCCCGGTCTTCTGGATCGCGGGAGAGGACCTCGGGATCCTCCTCCCGTTGACCCTGGGAGGTACCTCGGTGCTGATGCCGCGGTGGGACGCCGGGCGGGTCCTCGCGGCGATCGACCAGTACAGGGTGACCACGATGGTCGGCACGGTGGAGAACTATCTCGAACTGCTCGAACACCCGGACCTCTCCCGCTACGACCTGAGTTCGCTGACCGATCCGATGGCCGTCTCGTTCGTGCGCAAGCTGAGTCCGGAGATCCGGCGCCGGTGGTCGGCCGCGGTCGGTCCCGCATCACTGCTACGCGAGGGCGCGTACGGCATGACGGAGACGCACACGTTCGACGCGACCCCGTACGGATTCGCCGAAGGCGACAGGGATCTGCGGTCGGAAGCGGTGTTCTGCGGCGTTCCCGTTCCCGGGACCGACATTGCGATCGTCTCCCCTGCCACCGGTGAACCTGTGGGGATCGGCGAGGTCGGCGAGATCATCGTGCGAAGTCCTTCGGTGATGACCGGCTACTGGCGCAGGCCAGAGGAGACCGCGAGGCAGCTTCGCGGCGGGTGGCTGTACACCGGCGACAACGGCCGCGTCGACGAGGACGGATGCCTCCACTACCTCGGGCGGAACAAGGACATGATCAAGGTGAAGGGCATGAGCGTCTTTCCGTCCGAGGTAGAGGCGCTTATGAGTCGGCACCCCGACGTGCATACCGCGGCGGTGGTGCCGGCCGCGGACCCGGACAAGGGGCAGCGGCCGGTCGCCTTCGTCCGGGTCAACCGGGACAGCATCACCGGCGCCGCGGCGCTGCAGGCGTGGGCGGCGGAGAACATGGCCTCGTACAAGGCCCCGTTGGTGGAACTCGTCGACGGGTTCCCGATGACCGACACCGGGAAGATCAGGAAGGTCGATCTCACACACCGGGCCCAGGAGATCGCGGACCGGCACTGACCGGTGGTGTCCGGCCGATCCCGCGGGGGCTATCGGGGTGCCCCCACGATCCGGAGCGCGAGTTCGCAGTAGTGCTCGGCGATGTCCTCGGGAGCCCACTCCCCCTCGTCGCGGTACCACCTGGCCACGTCGATCCCCAGGGAGAGCAGCGCGAGCGCGGTCATCCGTGGGTGGGAGGTGTGGAAGACCCCCGCCTCGACGCCGACCTCGACCAGCCCGCGCATCTCCTGCTGGATCGCGCGCCGGATGCCGGCGATCTCCCGCAGGTGCTCGGGATCCAGCGCCGACAGCTCGTAGTTGACGATGCGGGCTCTGGTGTGGTCGCGCGCGTGGTCCGCGGTGAACGCGCGCACCACCGCGAGCAGCCGCTCGACCGGATCGTCCGAGGCGGCGGCGCAGTCCCGGACAAGCCGCAGGGTGCGTTCGTGCCCGCGCCGGGAGATGAGGTAGAGGAGCTCCTCTTTCGACTTGTAGTGCACGTACAGGGCGGCCGGGCTCATCCCCGCCGCCGCGGCGATGTCCCGGGTCGAGGTGCCGTGGAACCCCTTGGAGGCGAACGACTCGACCGCGGCCGCGACGAGCCGGTCCCTCGCGCCGACCGGTGCGTCCTTGCCGGGAAGGCCGCCGCCCCGGCCCACCGCGATCTCACTCATGTGTTCCTTACCTTTTTCTCGGGAGTTCCCTTCTCAGAACTCTCACTGAGGACACCGGACCCGAGAAAACGCTAAGCGAGCGCTTAGCGACAAGCAAACGGTCAGCCGCCCGTGAAGGTCCGCCGCCACCAGGGGCCCTACCTGAAGGGATGCCGGAAATCCTCCGGCACTCGGGCGACCAATGGCGCCCACCGGATCCGCGCCCCTCGTGAGCACCTCCGCGGTCGCCGGCGAGGCAACGGCCCTCCTTGGAGGGGCGCCGAGGATGGCGGCCGTTTTGGCTGGGTAGGGCCGTAACCGGAGTCTACATAGGGGGTAACCGTGGACAGAGAGAACGACTACGAGGTATTCGCGGCCGGCGATGTCGTGCTGCAGCACGGGGCGACGCTTCGCGATGCGAGGCTGGCCTACAAGACCTATGGCACGCTCAACGCCGACAAGAGCAACGCGATCGTCTACCCGACGTGGTACTCCGGCTGGCACTGGGACAACGAATGGCTGATCGGCGAGGGCATGGCCCTTGACCCCGCCGACTATTTCATCATCGTCCCCAACATGCTCGGCAACGGCCTGTCGACATCGCCGAGCAACACCCCGCCGCCCTACGACCGGAGCCGTTTCCCGAAAGTCACCTTCTACGACAACGTGGCACTGCAGCACCGCCTAGTCACTGAGCATTTCGGGATCGAGCGGCTGCCGCTGGTCACCGGATGGTCGATGGGGGCCGGCCAGAGCTACCAGTGGGCGGTCGCCTACCCGGAGATGGTCGAACGCATCGCGCCGTTCTGCGGGTCATCGGTAACCAGCGTGCACAACCAGGTGTTCCTCGAAGGGGTCAAGGCGGCGATCACCGCCGACGCCGCCTGGAACAACGGCTGGTACACGGAGCAGCCGACCACCGGGCTCCGCGCGGCGGCCCGCGTCTACGCCGGGTGGGGGTTCTCGCAGGCCTTCTACTGGAACCACGAGTACACCAAGCTCGGCTTCTCCTCGCTCGAGGACTTCCTCGTCGGCTTCTGGGAGGGATTCTTCCTCCAGCGGGACGCCAACAACCTGCTGACCATGCTGTGGACCTGGCAGAACGGCGACGTCGGCCAGACACCCGGGTTCGACGGGGACACGGTGCGCGCGCTGAACTCGATCAAGGCGAGGACGCTGAGCATACCGGGGGAGAAGGACCTCTACTTCCCGCCCGAGGACGAGGAGTGGGCGGCCGGCCACATTCCCAACGCCGAGGTGCGCGTGATCCCCAGCACCTGGGGGCACTTCGCCGGGCACGGCAGCAACCCGAAGGACGTGCGGTTCGTCGACGACGCCATCAAGGAGCTCCTGACGCACTGATCCGCCGCCCTCACCGTCCTACGGGCCCGCTGCGGCGGAGGACCCGGAACTACCGCCGGGTCCGTCGCCACAGGCCACGTGCGCCGTGTTCAACTCGTCCGACTCCAGCCGCACCTTTTTGACTGCTCCCCCGCCTGAAGGCGGGAGCGTCCCCAGGAGGTTCGGTGAAACCAGACAGCGGGCCGATGAGTTTCCGCGCGGCACGGTGTCCAAAGGGCGGGGACGGTATGCGTCCCCGTGACGGAGAGAGGGGAACGCGATGAGGCTGACGCTGACGGAGTTCCTGTCGTTGGATGGCGTGTCCCAAGGCCCCGGGGCTCCAGACGAGGACACCAGTGACGGGTTCACGCAGGGGGGCTGGCTCGTGCCGCACATGGACGAGGAGTTCATGCGGCTGGCCGCCGACTGGCTCAACGAGGCAGATGCATTCCTGTTCGGCCGCCGTACCTACGAGAACTTCGCAAGGGACTGGCCGAAGGTCACCGACCCGGACGATCCGTTCGCCGGCAAGTTGAACGGACTGCCGAAGTATGTGGCCTCCCACAGCCTGGCGAGAGCCGAGTGGGCGCCGACCACGATCCTGTCCGGAGACGTTCCCGCCCAGGTCGCTGAGTTGAAGAGGCAGCCCGGCCGGGGGTTGCAGATTCACGGCAGTGCCCAGCTGGCCCAGTCGCTGCTGGCCGCCGGCTGATCGATGAGTTGCGGTTGGTTATCGCCCCGGTGGTGGTGGGTAATGGCCGACGGCTGTTCCCGAAAGGCGGCGCCCCGGCCGGGCTGCGGCTTCTCCGCAACGAGACGACGACACCGGGCGGACTCGCGGTCCACGTCTACGAGACGACAGGACTTCCGGGGTACGGGGCCTACAGGGCCGGCGCATAGGGCCCTGCCGCCGGACCGATGCTGGGAAAAGGATCGCCGGTCGAATTCCACCGCCGCGACCGTATCCCCGGTGAAGGGCGGGACGTGGCGGCGAAGGCGACCGCCGCGCCCCGGGCGAAGACGGCGAACGCTCACATCAGGAAGGAGGTGGCCTCAGCCGTTCCCGAGGCGCGGGAGGCCGCTCCCCGCCGGGGAACCCGCGGGCGGCGCGGGAGCGGCCGTGGCCGGAGACGGCCACGGCCGTCCGCGCATCACCGCATGCGGCCAGGCTGAGAGGGCATACCTAGGAACCTCGCCACGTGCTGGAAGGACCACGGCCGTGGCGAGACTGCCCCGAGAGCCCGCCCCCAGGATCCGGAGCGACCGTGTCAGTATTCGTGCCCCTTTACATCGTAGCCGGTTTCCTACTGATCGCTCTCTGCTATGTCAGCAGCGCGCTCTGGATCCAACGGGTGCGCGGCCGCGCACCTCAAACCCCCTTCCGGCATGGCGGAACTCGACCACTACGAGCTCGCGCTGCTGGCGGGCGGAAAGCGGCGCGTGGGCGAGGTGGCCCTGGCCCAGGCCTACCTGGACGGGCTGGCCCACGTGAAACGCAGTTCGAGGATTCTCCGGCGGTGGGCACTGGTCCGGTTCGCCCCAGGCGTGCTCGACACTTCTCAGCACCGGCACCCTGTCCTGTCCGCCGCGCTGTACGGCGCCCTGCGTGGTTCCCGGAAGCCCGCTGTACTGCCCCCGGAACGGCTCATAGGAGCCGCCGCCGCAGCGACCTGGACCCCGAAGGCGCTGGACCGGCTCCTCTCGGCCGGACTAGGGCCTACGCAGGGCCGCCTCCCGGATCCAGGCCGGAGCGGTCCTGCCCATGGCGGGGCTGGCCATATTGTCCATGTGGTTCTCCACCCCGTTGCTCATCGCGAAACCTCCCGGCGTTCCGGTCCTCTTCTCCCTGGGATTCTTGGGGTCTCTCGGCACCGTCGGCCTGCTGTACCTGCTGCTCCTTCGTTCCGGTGCCCCGGCCGTCATGGTGGCGCTCACCGGGATCGCGCTGGTGCACCTGCTGCTGTCTCCCCTGAGCCTGTGGGCGGTCGCGGTGTGCGGCGTGTGGTTCGCGGTATACGGGGTTCTCGTCGCCACGAACCGCTTCTGCGGATCGCGTGCGCCCGCCGGCGACGATGTGCTCGCCGCCGTCCGGGCGCGGCTGCCCGATGGGGACGAGTGGAACTACGACCTGGCCCTGCGGGCCGTGGCGCTGCTCGGGTTGCCGCAGGTACGCGAACTGGCACGG
>NZ_LAJC01000033.1 GCF_000981225.1 Allosalinactinospora lopnorensis | reverse complement strand
GGTTCCGGGACAGACTGCCCCGGGGGACCGCGCTGCGCCGGCTGGCCCGCACCTACGTGGTGGGGATGGTCCACCCGGCCGACAGCGGGCAGTGCTACCACGCCCGCCAGGTCACCACCCCGTGCCTGAACGCCCCCGAGGAGGTCGCGCGCGACCACGCCGCCCTCATCGCCGCCGCGCTGGTCCAGACCCAGCGCCGAACGAGATGCGGGGCCACCGCCGCCACCGTGCGCATCCACCGGGTGGAGCGCGCCGTGGACTGGCACCCATGAAAAACCCCGCCCGGCCCCCTTCCCCCTCTTCCGGGCCGGGCGGCCCCCAGCGGCCGGGGAGCGACCACTCCCCGGCCCAGGGCCCCGCTGTGCGGACCCGCCAAAGGGGACACGGCAGGTGCTCGCACGCGGGACCCACCGCCTCCGGGGCGCCGTATCCGCCCCGGAGGCACCCCCACCCACCACACCCCGCCGACGTTGAGGATTGGGTTCCTTCCCACGCGCACGAAGGAACCCAATCCTCAAGATCGACCGAGACGGGGGGCGGTGATCTGACCGCTCCCCGCGACCAGACGGCCGTTCCCGCCCCCTTCGGCGACCGGATGGGAAGGCCACCGGTGCGTAACCCCGAGGTCACGGCTGGGACACGGCCCTGACGCGTGAAATGGCCCGGAATATCCTGGGCATGCAGACGCCCGGAAAGGTAGGGCCTTATGCGTACACGTGGCGCCCCTGATGGCACCCCCGCCCACAGGATCGGGCCGGTAATCAAGGACCTGAGAAAATCGTTGGGTTGGTCGCAGAGCCACCTGGCCACCGCCCTCGGCCGCGCAGCCGGCGCTGAGACCGTCACCCGCGAGCACGTCTCACGGTGGGAGTCCGGCCGCGTCTGCCCCTCCGCCCACTGGCTGCGGCACCTGGCCACCGTCCTGCAGGTCCCCCTGGAAACGCTGAACAACATTCGCGTGGACCGCAGAACCTTCCTGACCGACATCGCCGGGGTCGCGATCGCCCCCGCCGTCGCCGCCGACCTCATCGAAGCGGGATTCGCCGCGGCCCTACGTGGTGATGGGCCCTCCCAGGACGACTGGGAGGCCGCGGTGGAGACCTACGGGCGGGACTACATGACCTCCGGCGCCGCGGAGATCCAGAAGCGCTTGGCGGCGGATCTGGTGGTGCTGCAGCAGCAGTTGGACGCCTCGCACTCCTGGTCGATCGCTGCGAAGCTGGCGACGCTGTACGCCAAGACGTTCCCGGGCAGCGACGGGGCGAAAGCCGTCACCTGGTACCGGCACGCCGCGGCCTTCGCCGACCGGGCCAACGACGAGACCGCGCGAGTATGGGTCAGGGGACGGGCCGCCATCGCGCTGGGCTACGAGGGCGCGGCGCTCGGGGTCGCCGACACGCTGGCCTCCCAGGCGCTCCAACTCGACGACCGGCCGTCACTGGGGCGGGTGAACGCGATCATGGGCAAGGCCCACGTAGCGGCGCTGCGCGGCGACCGCGCGACCGCGCTCGCCCTGGTGGACGAGGGGCGGCGGGTGTTCGACCACGCTGGATCCGACGACGCCGAGACCGACTACGCGGTGCCGTGGTGGCGGTTCAACGTGTTCATCTCCCTCCTGGGCGCCCGGTTGGGCGAGGAGCGCCTGGCGATGAACGCCCAAGAGGAGGCCGGGCGCAGCCTGCCGCCGTCCCTGCCCAGGTTCAAGACGCACCTGGAGATGCACCGCGGGCTCATGCTCGCCCGGGTCGGCTCCCCCTACGGTGTCGGCCACGCCCAGGACGCCCTCAACGCGCTGCCCCCGGAGAAGCACAGTCTGACGTTGCGGATGCTGATGGAGGAGATCCGCGCCGCCTAGTTGATACCCCCGCTGATACTCCCCACCGGTGGGCAAACGGTTCATGGTGTGACCATGAACACCACGGATGGTGAAGCCGCCACCCTGGCGCGATTGAACCTCGACTATCCCGGCTGGCACTGCTGGCGCACCCACGAGCGCGGCCGGCTCAGAGCCTGGTGCGCCTCCAACAAGGACCCGGGCAGCGACCGGGCGCCGACTCTGCACGGCGACACCGCCGACCAGCTCGAAGCGCAGCTCAAGGATCCGCCGCGCAAGAGAGGCCGCACCATCGCTGAGCTGATCGGACTCGAGGCCGGCTGAGAACGGTCTGAACGGCTCAGCGGCGCTTCCCCGTCGATCGCGAGGTGGAACCCCCGTCCCCCGGATCGCCCCAGCCACGTTCCGCGCTGCCCGAAAGCGCCCCCTCCTTCCCCCGCGGCCGGGCAGCAGCGGAACAGGACGCCCTGACCCCGCGTCCGCCCCCGAAAACAGGCACCGGGAGACGGCCCCCGCCCCGCGGCCGTACGACCCACCTGGAGCGCTCCTCCAGGTGAGGGCCGATCGGCCCGCGCCCCCACGGCTGCGGGACCTACCTGGATATGGTCCTTGCGACCGAGGGCCGATCGGCCCGCCCCGCATCCGTGGGTCGTATACGGGACCAAGCGGATCCAGTCGGGCCCTCATCCGCAGAAAGCGGAATCGGCAAGAGCAGCGCCCCATGCGGAGCAGCCGGGACCAGAAGTGGCGCCGGCCCGGTCGGGGGCGCCCGCGGGAATCAGCCCTGGCCGGCGACTCTGGTGACGGGTTCGTGGTGGACCGGGAAGTCCACCGAGCGGACGATGAAGCACTTCTCGTTGGCCTTCTTGTGCAGGGCCTCCGCGGCGTCGACCATGACCGCCTCAGCGACGGTGACGACGGGGTGCAGGGTGACCTCCACGAACTCGCCCGAGGCGTCGGCGTGCGTCACCATGGTTCCGGTGGCCCTGTCCTCGTAGCCCACCACGTTGACCTTCGCTGAGACGGCCAGCGCCAGGTAGGACAGCATGTGGCATTCGCTGAGCGCGGCCACCAGGAAATACTCCGGGTTCCAGCGGGCGGGGTCACCGCGGAACGCGGAGTCAGCGGAGCCCAGCAGTGCCGGCTTGCCGTCCGCCTCGATGTCGTGGGCGCGTTCGAACCCCCGGTAGCTCAGCGTGCCCGTGCCGGTGTCGCCGGTCCAGCGTGTGCGGATCTCGTAGTGGTGCGACTTGTCCGCCATGGTGGCTCTCCCGGTGTCCGGTTCCGCTCCGCTGAACGGTTTCGACGGTGTGTTCGATTCCCCAGCCTCCCGCACGCGGCCGAGCACCGTAAAGGCGGGATCCGAGGCCAGGCCGGATAGCCTTTGGGTATGCCCGATTCCGCACAGCACTGGTCCGCTCCGACAGTCCGGTGGCCCGTGGACGCCACGGTGAGCCTGCCCGGTTCCAAGTCCATGACCAACCGCGCGCTGATCCTGGCCGCGCTGTCGGAGACACCGGCCATTGTGCGGCGCCCGCTGCGTAGCCGCGACACCGGTCTCATGGCGGGCGCGTTGCGTTCCCTCGGCATCGATGTGGCCGAACGCGGGTGGGACTGGGCCGTCACCCCGGCGGCACCGGTAGGCCCGGCGGCGCTGGATGTGGGCAACGCGGGCACTGTGATGCGGTTCGTCCCGCCGCTGGCCGCACTGGCCGGCGGCACCGTGCGCTTCGACGGCGACCCGCGGGTCCGGGAGCGGCCCATCGGCACCCTCGTGGACGCGCTGCGCACGTTGGGCGCCGATATCGACGACGGCGGACGCGGCGCGCTGCCCCTCACCATCCACGGCACCGGCTCCCTGCGCGGGGGCCCGGTGACCCTGGACGCCTCCGGGTCGTCCCAGTTCGTCTCCGCGCTGCTGCTCAACGGCGCACGCTTCGAGGAAGGGGTGCGCATCCGGCACAGCGGTCCCCCGGTCCCCTCGCAGCCGCATCTGGACATGACCGTGGAGATGCTGCGCGGCGCCGGGGTGCAGGTCGATGTCTCCGTGCCGGATGTGTGGCAGGTGTCTCCGGGACCGGTCAAGACCACCGAACTCGCTGTGGAGCCCGACCTGTCCAACGCCGCCCCGTTCTTGGCGGCGGCGCTGGTCACGGGGGGCCGGGTCACCATTCGCGACTGGCCGGAGGCCACGACCCAGCCCGGCGATGCGCTGCGCGACCTGTTCGCCCGGATGGGGGGCGAGGTCTCCACCGACTCGGAGGGCCTTACGCTGCGCGGCTCCGGCGAGATCCACGGGATCACCGCCGACCTGCGCGAGGTCGGCGAACTGACACCGACGATCGCCGCTGTGGCCGCCCTGGCGGACACGCCGTCGCGCCTCACCGGCATCGCCCACCTGCGGCGGCACGAGACCGACCGCATCTCCGCGCTGGTCCGCGAGATCACCCGCCTGGGCGGCGACGCCGAGGAGCTCCCCGACGGCCTGGTGATTCGCCCCCGCCGGCTGCAGGGCGGTGTGTTCCACAGCTACGAGGACCACCGCATGGCGACCTCCGGCGCCGTCATCGGACTCGCGGTGCCCGGCGTGGAGGTGGAGAACATCGCCACCACGGGCAAGACCCTCCCCGATTTCCCCGCCCTGTGGGCCGAGGTCACGGCATGAAGGGCGGGCGGCGCTACCTGGACGAGGACGACGTCCGAGTCCGGGCGCGCGGCGGGTCGCGGCCGCGCACCCGCAAGCGCCCCAAGCACGAGGACGCCAGGCCGGGGTTCGTGACAGCGGTGGACCGCGGACGCTATACCTGCCTGATCGAGGACCGGACGGTCATCGCGATGAAAGCGCGCGAGCTCGGGCGGGGCAGCATCGTCGTCGGGGACCGGGTGCACATCGTCGGCGATCTCTCGGGGCGCCCCGACTCCCTCGCCCGGATCGTTCGCGTGGAGGAGCGCGGATCGGTGCTCCGCCGCACCGCCGACGACACTGACCCCGTGGAGCGGGTCATCGTCGCCAATGCCGAACAGTTGGTGATCGTCTGCTCCCTGGCGGATCCGGCCCCCCAGCCGCGCTTCATCGACCGCTGCCTGGTCGCCGCCTACGACGCCGGTCTGCGGCCGCTGCTCTGCCTGACGAAGGCCGACCTCGCCTCTCCCGACGACCTGCTGGAGACCTACGCCGCCCTCGACCTGCCGTACGTGGTGACCAGCAAGGGCAGCGATCCCGAAGCTGAGGGAACGGCTGCTGGACCGCGCCAGCGTACTCGTGGGCTCCTCGGGTGTCGGGAAGTCCACGCTCGTCAACCTCCTCGTTCCCGACGCCGAGCGCGCCGTGGGCGACGTCAACCCGGTGACCGGGCGCGGGCGGCACACCTCCGCCTCCGCGGTCGCGCTGGCCCTGCCGGAGGGCGGATGGATCATCGACACCCCCGGCGTGCGCAGCTTCGGCCTGGCCCACATCAACCCGGACGAGGTCGTCGCCGGATTCCCCGACCTGGACGAAGCCGTCGCCGAGTGCCCGCCGGGCTGTACCCACGCCGCGGACGCGCCCGGGTGCGCCTTGGATATCTGGGTCGCCGAGGGCCGCCTCGACCCCACGCGGGTGGCCTCACTGCGGCGGCTGCTCACCAGCCGCGAAGGCGGTGACGAGAGCGGCGGCGGGCGCTAGCGCGGCTTGCCGGCGCCCGCGAGACGGAGCCCGGACCCGGACCTTCCGGGGCGGGCGGCTCCCGGTCGGATCTAGCCGAAGGTGAACACATACGCTTCGACTCCGGGGGCGAGGAACGTGATCTCGAAGGTGCGCTCGTCGACCGCTCCGGGCCGGCGGACGAGCTGGTAGAGGCGTCGGTCCACAACCGTCCCCTCGCCGCGGTCGTCGACGTCGAGCCCACGCGCGGCTCCCGGCGGATCTCCGTCGATCCGAACGCGAAACCGAACGGTCTCGCCTCGTTCTGCCGGCCCCATCACGAGGTGGACGTCGCGTGCGCGAAGGCGGTGGGTGAGGCGCCCGCCGGCCTCGTTCGATCGGGCGGCCTTCCTGCCGATCGTCCAGTCGCCGGAGAGCGCCCACTGGTTGAGCCTCAACCGGGACGGCGTGCTGTAGGTCTGACTCTGCCGCCATGCCGCGCCACCCGGGGAGGCGAAGCGCTCGGCACGTTCGTAGCAAGGTAGGTCTCGGGGGATCCCAGAGCGGCCCAATCGGCCGGAGCTTCGACTCCGTCTCCCTCGGCGTCGACGAAGTCCTGTGCGAGACGACCGGGTACGTCCAGCAACCGCCGGATGACCCACTCCGACTCCTCGTAGCGCCCTTCGCCGAAGTGGTGGAAGCGAATCGCGCCTTTGGCATCGGCGACGTACAGAGCGGGCCAGTATCTGTTCCCGAAGGCGCTCCAGATCGCGTAGTCGCTGTCGACGGCGACGGGATACGAGAGCCGCCTCTCCTCAATGGCCGCACGGATGCTGCCGACGTCTGTCTCGAATGGAAACTCAGGTGTGTGGACACCGATCACGGTGAGGCCGTGCTCGCGGTACTTCTCGTCCCACGCGCGGAGGTAGGGAGCGGTGCGGATCCAGTTGATGCAGGTGAACGTCCAGAAATCAATCAGGACGATGTGTCCGCGCAGGTCCGCAGGGGTGAGCGGGGCCGTGTTGAGCCACTCGGTCGCGCCGGCGAAGGACGGCATGGTGCCCTCGTAGGAGAAGCGGACGTTTTCGTGCGTGGTCATGGGAGTCGTCTCCCTGTTCGCGATTGGTGACCGGGGCGGCGCACTCGCCGCCCCGGTCGGCGGCGACTCGACTACCGCAGTGGCCTGAATGCGGCCCGCACCTCGTCGACGAAGAGTTCCGGCCGCTCCCAGGCGGCGAAGTGACCGCCTTTGTCGACCTCGTTGAAGTAGATCAGGTTGTCGTAGGCATTCTCGGCCCAGCTCCGCGGGGCTTGGTAGAGCTCTCTTGGAAAGACGCTCACGGCAGCCGGGATGGAAACGTTCTTGACGTCGAAGAAGCCGAACCTGTTCTCCCAATAGAGACGAGCCGAAGAAATCCCGGTGTTCGTCAACCAGGTGAGCGTGATGTTGTCGATGACCCCGTCTCGTGTATGGAAGTCCCGACTTGGGTCATCGGGGTCTCCTTTCCGTGGACTCACCCTCCGCGTTGCGGTACGGGGGCTAGGAACGCGGTCAGCGCCGCCAGCATCTCGTCGGGAGCGTTCTCGGCGACCCAGTGGCCGGTGCCGGGGATGACCAGGCTCTGCACGTCGTCCGCGAGGAGCTTCATCGCCTCCCCGACGTGTTCGCCGTAGCTCGCCTCTCCGCCGATCGCCAGGACGGGCATCGTGAGCGGCCGGTTCTTGCGCTGCTCGTTCTGTGCCATGGTCGTATCGAGCGCCCGGTACCACCCGAAGCTGCCGCGCAGGGCGTCGGGGTCGGAGAACATGCGGACGTAGTAGTTGACCACGTCGTCGGGAAGCTTCCGCCCTGGATGGCGAACTCGTAGCCGAAGAAGACGTCCTCCCGTCCCTGGACGAGTTGTTCGTTCACCTTCTCGACCCGGTTGAAGGGGATGTGCCAGAGCCGTTCGTTGAGCGGCGCGGGGACGAACAGGGACGGTGCGGGAGCCGCCCCCGGGGGGCCGGGGATCTCGGCGAGGGCCACGCGGTCGACCCGGTCCGGGTGATCCGCGGCCAGCGCATAGCCGATCGCGAATCCGGTGTCGTGGCCGACCACGGCGAACCGCTGGTGGCCGAGTGCGTCCATCAGCGCGACCAGGTCATTGGCGAGGGCACCGGTGTCGTACCCGCCCTCGGGTTTGTCGGACAGCCCGATACCGCGCTGGTCGACCGCGATGACCTCGAAGTCCCGGGCCAGCGCCGGCATGAGCAGGCGCCAGGCGTACCAGGTCTCGGGCCAGCCGTGCACCAGCAGCAGCGGCGGGCCCTCGCCTCCGATGACCGCGTGCAGGCGCAGCTCACCGGTGTCGATGTACCGGCTCGTGAACGTGTCGGTGAATCCCGCGGGGAGGTTCGGCGCGCCGGAGACGGAGCCGATGCCTTCCGGGGCGGGCAGGCGGGTGGAAAATGAGCTCATGAGGATCCCCTCTCAAGACCCGACGGGCTTTGGTCGACGTGGGACGGAAAGGACGGACTGCCTCGGCTCAGTCCTTCCGGTACCGAGGAGCCCGCTCATGCGCCGCTGAACGGCCTTGCGTCACCTGCTCCGAGGAGATGTCACTGACAGCCGCCAGGTGCCGACGGGCTGAGGCCTCATCGGCGGGGGCAACCAGCACCCGAACACCCTGCGTCTGCAGCGCCGGATATTGTTCTCCGGCGTCGTCCGCCGACACGGTCGCTCTCAAGTCGTAACCGCGCAACATGCCGACGATCAGTTCCGCCTCTGTGCGACTTGTAACGACCGCCACGGACACGGCCGCGGCCTCGCTGACAGGCTTCTCCCCGGGGTCGTTCGAGCGCCCGCGTTTCATATCCACGGTCTCAACCTTCTGCTCCGTGGGTCGGTGCCGGTCATCACGGTCGCCCTTCGGGCGGCCCGCCGCGCCAATGGGAAGCCCCGGCCTGCTCGCCCTTGTCTGCGCCAAGTGTTGATGTGCCTGGTACTGAAGGCGAGGATCGAGCACATGGCCGCAAGCCTGACCGAGGGACAACGTGGCCCTCCACCGAGCGAGCCGAAGCTATCGAGTGAACACTGCCTTTCTCCCTGTCAGGACACACCCGCTGTAGCTCGGGAACCAGGGGACTAAGGTCCCGGCAGCCCGAGTCAGGCGACCTGAGACCGGAAGGCTGCTGTGGATCGTGGTTCGCGGCCCCGAGCCGGCGCGCTTGGGGGCGCGATCTCGTGCGTGCAAGGAGGGTGGGACGCTGTGACTGTGGGGCCGGATGTGCGGCGGACCCGCCGGGAGATGATCCCGCCCGATGGCGTGCACGCCTTTCCCGTCCGCCATCGCGGGGAGTTGTCCGCGTCCGAGGAGGCCCGCCTCTCCTGTCCCCGTCCCCGGCCCCGGGAACCCGGGCTCCCGCCCCCGCGCCGGGGTGCTTACGCTGGGACGAAGCTCAAGATGCATACTGGCGACCAAAACCGTTAACACTCTGGTCACGCAGGGGCGCCGGTCTCCGGCATCGGCCTCCGGAAGGGTAGCGTTGCGCGCTATGGCGTCCTTCGACGATGATCTCCGTCTCGCTCACGTCCTCGCCGATGCGGCGGACGACATCTCTCTCAAGCACTTCCGGTCCCTCGACCTGAAGGTCGACACCAAACCGGACCTCACTCCCGTCACCGATGCCGACCGGGCCGTGGAGGAGACCCTGCGGGGCGTACTCACCCGGGCACGCCCCCGCGATGCCGTGATCGGCGAGGAGTACGGCCAGACCGGCAGGAGCCACCGTGTATGGATGCTCGATCCGATCGACGGCACCAAGAACTACGTCCGCGGGGTGCCTGTATGGGCCACCCTGATCGCCCTCCTGGAAGGGGCCCAACCCGTTGTGGGGGTGATCTCCGCGCCGGCGCTGACCCGCCGGTGGTGGGCGTCGCAGGGCGGCGGCACCTGGACCGGGCGCAGCCTGACCAAGGCCACGAGGTGCACGGTCTCGGAGGTGTCGGATCTCTCGGACGCCTCGTTGTCCTTCTCCGACCTGGCCGAATGGGAGCAGCAGCAGCGGCTGGACTCCTTTCTCGGCCTGACGCGGTCGGTGTGGCGCACCCGCGCCTACGGCGATTTCTGGTCGCACGTGATGGTCGCCGAGGGGGCGGTGGACATCGCAGCCGAACCGGAGCTGTCCATCTGGGACGCCGCCCCGATCCCCGTCCTCCTAGGAGAGGCCGGCGGGCGGGCGACCGACCTGCGCGGGCAGCGGTTCACCGACGGCGGCGCCCTCGTGTGCACCAACGGCCTGCTGCACGATCAGGTGCTCACCTGGCTCAACGGCGGGCCGACACCGCTCCGGGCGACCTGAGGTCTCTCAGGAGTCGCGCGAAACGGCATCGGCCGTAGTAGGGTTCCGCTCGTGTTCGACACCTGCACTTCGGCGCGTCCTGCCCGCCTTGTCCTGCTGCCCGCCGCTATGGCCGGTGTACTGGCGCTCTCGGGGTGCGGAGGCGAGTCCGGGCCCTCGCGTGAGGAGCTGGAGACGATGATCGCGCCCGACGACACCTCCGGCGAGGCCGCGCACGATCCCGAGATCTCCGAGCTGCAGTTCGACCCGGAGACGCTCATCTGCGAACCGCACGCGAACAGCAGCGTCGGCGGCGAGTGGGAGACCTCGGCGCCGCGCGAGAAGGTCTCGCCCGCCTCGAAGACGGAAATCGGTCTGCGGGACACCGAGGCGGCCGCTGAGGTCGATGTCATCGCCCGGATCACGACCCCGAGCGAGAACCTGTTCGAGGCCGAGGCCTCGATCAGCGGCGACGAGTGGTCGAACCTCGTCTTCCCCGATGATTTTCCGGGAACCCCGGAGAGCGTCACCACCGAGGGGGTCTACACCGTCGTCTGGTCCGCCGGCGAAGAGGGGGAGAGCGAGGGATCGTTCATCTCCTGCGACGGTTTCCGCATCGGTTAGAGACCGTTGGATAGCCGATCGGCTCCGTAGCGTCTCGTGAAGTCCGACGTGGTCGACCGTGCCGGCGCCCAGCGCTTTGGTGGTCAAGGGGAATGGCGCGTTGGGAGACGGTGTGGGCATGGCCCTGCGCCCGGAACCGCTTCCCCCATCCGTCGCCCCGCAGCGCCTTGCGGAATAAGTCGTGAGATCCAGAGGATCTCGCATCTGACCGACCGGGAGGAAACGGGCGGCCGGCCGCTCCAGAATGGCCCGTCCGCCGGAAGGAGTCAGGCGGTTCGGCCATCCGCAGACGCAAAAAGGTCCGGACTGCGGAAGTCCGGACCTTTTCCTTGGTAGCGGGGACAGGATTTGAACCTGCGACCTCTGGGTTATGAGCCCAGCGAGCTACCGAACTGCTCCACCCCGCGTCGATGTATGCACTCTAGCGCACCTGGGATACAGGGCAAAATCGTTTCCCTCCCCGCCCTCCTTCGGGGAGCGCGCTCGCCGCCCGCCTCGCCCTCGTACTAAGGGGATCTCATGACGAGCATGGACGCGTATTCCCCGGCGGAAGTCGCCAAGCGGGTAGCGGAGTTCGGAATCACCGAGGCCGGCCCACCGTGGCCGCAGTCCGTCATGCTGGGGATACTCACCGGTGATTTCATCGGTTACCGACAAAGTCGTCGGAACGATTCTTCCGCTCTTCCGCCCCTGGGGCTACCAGAGTGGAACATGTCGCGGCGAGCCTCTGCTTCATCCCGGGGCTTTCCGGTGGGGCGGTTTTTCCCGAATTGGCCTCCGGCCTGCCGCCGATCTCCGTCGCGGGCGGTGAGGCCGACTTACCCCCGGAAAACACGCGAAGGGCCCGCTCCGGGAGGAAGCTCTGCTTCCGACCAGACGGGCCCTCAGCTCGTAGCGGGGACAGGATTTGAACCTGCGACCTCTGGGTTATGAGCCCAGCGAGCTACCGAACTGCTCCACCCCGCGTCGATGTGTGCACAACACTAGAGGTCACCTGACCATTGCGCAAATCGAGGCCGGCGGCACCGGCTCTCCTCGCCCCGCGGCGGGTGGCGCCCCCGGACAGACGCCGGGGGCGGGAGGTGCGCCACCTCCCGCCCCCGGGCCGCTACCGGTCTGCTAGTTGGCGTTCTCCGCGCGCTCCAGTGCTTCCTGGAGCCGCTGGTTGGCCTCGTCGTAGGCGGTGAAGTCGCCCTCCTGCAGGGCTTCCTGACCCTCCTCGTAGGCCTCGGCGGCGTCGCTCAGAGCCGAGGAGAGCTCGTTGTCGGTGTCAGAGCCGTCCTCCGCGGCTTCCTCCTCCGACGGGGCCTCCTCATCCTCGCCCTCGTCCAGCGGCGCTTCCTCGCCGTCGAACAGGTTGTTCAGGGCCTCCTGGAGGTTGCCGCCGATGGCGACCTCGTCGCCGAAACCGACCATCACCTGCTGCAGTAGCGGGAAGGAGCTTCGCCGCCGCCGCCCGCCTGCACGAAGAGCGGCTCGACGTAGAGCAGCCCCCCGGCGAACGGCAGTGTCAGCAGGTTGCCGTTGGTCACCTCGGCTTCGCTCTGCTCCAGCGGCAGCAGCACTTCACGCATGTCCGCGTCGGAGTCGAACGCGTTCTGGACCTGACCGGGACCGAGGATCACGGTGCTGCGCGGCAGCTCCAGCAGCCGCAGCTTGCCGTACTCATCGGAGTCGGGATCGCTGTCGACCGCCATGAACGCGGCCAGGTTCTCACGCCCCCGGGGCACGAACGTCGACGTCAGCGAGAAGCTCGCCGCATCGTCACCGGGGTAGTGCAGCGTCTGCCGGTAGGGCGGCTCCGGGGTTTCGCCGTCCTGCGTGGGGTCGGCCGGGACGTCCCAGAAGTCCTGCCCGCCGTAGAAGGCGTCGGCATCGGTGATGTGGTAGCGCTTCATGATCTCCCGCTGCACCTTGTAGATGTCATCGGGGTAGCGCAGGTGCTGCTGCAGCTCTTCGCTGATCTCGTCCCGCTCGGTGACGATGCCGGGGAACGCCGCGGCCCAGGTCTGCAGGACCGGGTCGTCCTCCTCCCAGCCGTACAGCTTCACCGTGCCGTCGTAGGCGTCGACGGTGGCCTTGACCGAGTTGCGGATGTAGTTGATCTGGTTGCCGGGCAGAGCCTGCACCGTCTCGGTGCCTTCGGTGAACGTGTCCTCCGTGGCGGCGTTCAGGTCGATCTGCGTCGCGTACGGGTAGCCGTTGGACGTGGTGTAGGCGTCGACCACCCACTGCACGCGGCCGTCGACCACGGCCGGGTACGGCTTGCCGTCGGTCGTGAGGAACGGGGCGACCTTCTCGACACGGTCAGCGGGGTCGCGCTCGTAGAGGATCTGCGACTCGCTGGTGATCGCGTTGTTCAGCAGGATGTCCGGCTCCTGGTACTTCATCGCGTACAGGATCCGGTCGAAGAAGTTACTGAGGAGGACGCCGCCTTCGCCGTCGTAGTGGTTGGTGGCCTGGCTATCGTCGCCTTGGCCGCCCTGGCCTCCGCTCTCCTCGTCAGCCTGCTCGCCCTCGCCGCCTTGGCCCTCCTCTGCGCCGTCGGCACGCTGCGTGGCGGCCTCGCTGTCGGCGGGCGGCTGCGCGTTGTCTGGCTCAGGCCCGCCCTGCTCCGGATCGGCGTCCTCGGTGGTGGGAACGTCCTCGGTCCCGGCGTCGAGCGGGTAGTCGTACTCGGGCTCGGCGTTGACGATGACGTATTCGGCGCCTTCGCGGCCGAAGTAGATGCGCGGCTCGTACTCGCCGACGACATCGGAGAGCTCACCCGTGGGCGGGATGTTGTACTCGGTGAAGGCCGGGCGCCCTTCGTTGTCGACCTGGTTGCCCGCGGCGGCGACGACGCCGAAGCCGTGGGTGTAGACGAGGTGCCGGGTCAGCCAGTTGTCCTGGCCCTCGGGCGGACCGTCCAGCTCGCGGGCGGCGATGATGGTGTCCACCAGTTGGCCCTCGTCGTCCTGGTACCGGTCGACCTCCAGGACCTCGGGGAACTGGTAGAAGCCGCGGACCTGCTGCATCTGCTGGAAGGTCTGCGAGACGACAGAGGGGTCGACGAGGCGGACGCTCGGGATCGTCTCGGCCTCCTCCGCCAGCTCCTGCGCGTTCAGCTCGGTCTGGGCGTCGTAGGTTTCGACCTCGGCGTCGGAGATGCCGTAGGCGTCCCGCGTGGCCTGGATGTTGCGCTCGATGTAGGGGTTTTCCAGCCGCTGCTCGTTCGGGCTCACCGTGAACTGCTGGACGATCGCCGGGTAGACGCCCCCGACCAGTACCGCCGAGAGCACGAGCAGGCCGAGGCTGACCGTCGGCACCATCGCGTTCTTGAAGTAGATGTTCGCGAAGAACAGTGCGGCGCAGATGATCGCGATGATGAACAGGATCATCTTCGCGTACAGCACTGCTGTGACGTCGGTGTAGGACGCGCCGAAGGCGTAGCCGCGGTCGGAGAAGACGAGACCGTAGCGGTCGAGCCAGTACGCCGCCGCCTTCAGCAGGACGAACGCGCCGAGCAGTACCGACAGGTGAACCCGGGCCGCGGGGGTGGCGCGCTGGCCCTGCGTCTGCAGCCGGACACCGCCGTAGAGGTAGTGCACGATCACCGCGGCGATGAACGCGAGAACCACCGCCGCGAACAGGTAACCGAGGATCACCCGCAGGAAGGGGTAGACGAACGCGAAGAAGGAGATGTCTATGCCGAACTGCGGATCGGTCTCGCCGAACGGCGCGGAGTTGGAGAACTGCAGGTAGGAGCCCCATTCACCGCTCGCCGACGCGCCGGCGAGCAGCGCGAGCCCACCGGTGACCAGCCAGAAGAACAGTTTGCGGTGCGGGTCGATCGACATCCGGTATCGGTCGAGCCCCTGCTGTTCCAGGCTCATGGGCCGGGAGAGCGGGCGCGTACGGTACGCGAAGTAGATGCTGACTCCGACGATGAGCGCCATCACCAGGGCTCCGGCCGCGAACAGCATGGCCCGCGTCCGCAACTCTGTCAGGAAGACCGAGGTGTAGCCGACGGAGTCGAACCACTTGTAATCGGTCCAGAAGTTCGCGGCGATCATCAGTCCCGCGATGATGACGACCACGCCTGCCGCGACAGGCGCGAGCAGCCGGGATCGACGAGGCATACGCGCAGTCGGTGCGCCGGGCGATCGGAAGCTCACGCCTCCCCCTCGTTACGGTTATCACTGATCGGGCAGGACATCTTCGTCCCTCGTTGCGGTGCGTTCTTCTTATCGGCAACTTACGGGGGGCGCTCCAGGTTCCCGAACCATGCGTCGCGCCGATGACAACATGACATCGCCCCGGACTCGGCCCCGCATCGAGCCGCTGATGTCCTGACAGCGTACTTTCCGACCCTACTTCGCGGTGTGTGAGTGTCCGCTCCGGTCATCGGCCACCATGGAGGGGTGTCTTTCAACATTCGTGAAGCCGTGATGGACCTGGAGCGCCACGCAGCGGAGCAGGGCTGGGACCAGCCGATCCGCGTCTACGCCCTGGTACCGACCACTGACCTGGTGGAGCGCGAGCCCGCGCTCGCCGAGATGCTGGGGCTGGGCGAGGATGTCGCCGCCGAGGACCTCACCCCGATCGAGCAGGAACCGCTCCCCTCCGGGATGGCCGTGGAGGAGGCACTGGGGCGGATGGCCTGGCCCGAGGCGGTGACCGGCTGCGCGCTGGTCATGGAGCGCCTGGTGGTCCAGGGGTCGGACGAGACCCTGGCCCCGCCGGAAGGGTCCGATTCCGGGAAGTGGGCCCAGGAGCAGCCCGGCACCCAGGAAGTGCGGATGATCGCGGGCGTGCTGCGCGACGGCGGGCGACACTCGGCCCTGCGGATGCGCCAGTACGACAGCGAAGACCAGGTGCTCAACGGGGAGGACCTGGTGCCGGCGCTCACCTCCGCGCTGGCCCTCACCCTGGAGGACGACGAGGCGGAGAACGGTTAGCGCACCGCGGACCGCCCAATGGACGGCGCGGCGGTGGGAACCTCCTCACCGCTGCGTCCCGGTGAGCGGCCTCAGTTCGGCTCGCAGATGGGCAGGTCTCCCGGCCCCGCGCCGGCCCGGATCTTCTCCAGGGCGTCGAGGGCGTCGCCGAGCTCGTCGACCTTGACCACGTCGACCTGGCCGCTCGCCGCCGATTGGAAGGTGTGCGGGCAGTTCTCCTCCGCCACGAAGAAGTACTCCGCCCCTTTCTGAACGGCGCTGACCATCTTCTGCTCCACGCCGCTCACACCGCCCACGTTGCCGTTCGGGTCGATGGTGCCGGTTCCCGCGATGGTGTGCCCGCCGGTGAGCCCCTCCGCACTGAGGCGGTCCGTGATGCCCAGAGCGAACATCATCCCGGCGCTCGGTCCCCCGATCTCGCCGACGGCGATCTCGACGTCGAACGGGAACTTCATCTCGTTGTCGATCATGATCCCGACGACCGCGTTGCCCTCCTCGTCCTCGGCGGTGGTCAGCGAGAGCTCTTCGGTCTCGCCGTCGCGGAGCACGGTCAGCCCGACAGGGTCGCCCGGCTCGCGGCCCGAGACCTGTTCAACGGTCTCCTCCTTGCCGTCCACCGGCTCGCCGTCGACCTCGGTGATCAGGTCGCCGTCCTCCAGCTCCCCCTCGGCGGGCATGCCCTCGCCGACGCCGACGACGACGGACTGGATCTGGTAGTCGACCCCCATTTCGTTGAGGGCCGCGGCGGTGGCGGCGGTCTGGGAATCGTCCATCTGCAGGTTCTGGCTCTCGCTGATCTCCTCCAGGCTCCGGTCGGGCGGAAAGAGGGCCTCTTCGGGGAGTACGGCCTGGTTGGGCGACAACCACGCGCTCAGGACCGTGAACATGTCCATCCGGGTACCGGGACCGCCGGCGTACTGCACGGTGACCATGGTGAGCTCGCCGTCGTGCTGGTAGCTCTCCTCGCCCTCGACCCGGATGACCTGCTCCCCCTCGACCTCGCCGATGGTGTTCAGGGCGATGCCCGGCGAAGCGACGAGGTAAGGGACGGGAAGGAACATCCCTCCGGCCGCAAGGGCGACAAGCAGGGCGGATGCGACGATCAGGGTCATGGCACGACGGAACATGATGCACAGCCTAAACCGAGTCGCGCCTCCCGCCCGGCACCGGTTCCCGGGCCGGATCCGGCTCTAGCAGGCGCCGACCCATTCCGCCCTCCCGTCCGTGAAGACCTGGTGCTTCCAGATCGGGACCTCGGCCTTGATGTCGTCGATGAGCCGGCGGCAGGCGTCGAACGCCTCCTCGCGGTGGGCCGCCGCGGCCGCGACGACGACCGCGGTGTCGCCGATGCGCAAGTCGCCGACGCGGTGCAGCGCCGCTACCCGCCACACCGGGCGGCCGTCCTCGGAGGTGTCGGCCACCACCTTCTCCATGACGCGCCGCATCTCGGCCTCGGCCGAGGGGTGGGCGGAGTACGACAGGGCCTGCACACCGCGTCCGTGGTCGTGGTCGCGGACCGTACCGGCGAAGAACGCCGCCCCGCCGGCCTTGGCGTCGGCCACAGAGGAGACGACCTCGTCGATGGAGAGCGGGGTGTCGCGCAGTCCTACCAGGGTGATCGATTCCACAATGCCGACGTTACCAACGACATCTCCCAGTCGGCGGAACTACCCGGCACTACCCGGCGCCGTCCGCCGTAACCGGGCGGGCTCCCCGTCCGCGGTCAGCTCTTGCGCCGCTTCCGCAGGTAGCGGATCGCCGCGGTGGTGCCCACCGCGGCGACGGCCGCGCCCGCCGCGCTGGCCACAGTGATCGTGGCCTCCTTGCGGCCCAGATTCCGGCCGACCAGGGCGTGCTTGCCCGCCCGTGCCTCCAGTAGCGCGCGCAGCGACTCGGCGTTGCCGTACTCGGGCCGCCACCCGGCCTCCCGCAGCGTGGCGCAGTCGACGACACACGGGTAGACCAGGAACTTCAGCTCACTCGCCGAAGCGGGTGTGATACCGACCCGGTGCAGCCGCTGGGTGGCGTTGAAGGCCACGTTCGCGGGGACCTCGAAGCTGCGCAACTGCGCGATCTCTTCGGCCTCCGCCTGGCTGAGCGAGCCGTCGCAGCCCACCGCCAGCGCGCCGTCCTTGCCGTCGACTTCGTTGACGATGAGGAACTCCAGCGCGCTGACCAGGTCGTCGACGTGGCAGAACTGCCATGTCTGCTCCCGGCCTTTCACAGCCAGCAGCCGTGGGGCCGCGAAGTGCCGCGTGAGCAGCGTGTCGAGTCCCGGCCCGACCAGCGGGGCGGGACGGACCACCGTTACCGACAGCCCGGGGTGGGCGCGGCGGGCCAGGTGGGCCAGGTCCTCGATCTCGGCGAAGTCCCCGATCAGGCCCGTACCGCTCTCCGGCGAGACCGGGGCGTCCTCGGGCATCGGCACGGGGTTGTCCGGGGCGGCGCCGTAGACCATGGTGCTGGTGAGCAGGATGACACGGGGGACGCGTTCGGCCGCCGCCGCCGTGAGAACGGTCTGCGCGGCGCGGATGTTGTGCGTCCGGCGCTCCGCGGGCGGTGTCTCCAGGGACCTGTCGTCGTCGACGTGCGCGAGCACGTCCACTCCGGAGATCCGAGGCGCCAGACGCGGATCGCAGATATCAGCGACCTCCCAGGTCACACCTTCGATATCCTCGCTGTGGTCGTCGATGGCGACGACCTTCCCGACGGCACCGGAACCTGCGGCCGAGAGCAGTCGTTCCACGAGCATACGCCCAATGTCCGAGGCGGCTCCGGTGACAGCGACCACCGGCCCACCGGCTCCTGGACTGTGCTGTGGGCGAACCTGGCTGCTTTGGGTACTCACTCCGGGCGGCTCCCAGCTAACGTGACACTAGTGGAGACATTTCTATCCTGCCCTGAGGTCTAATCGTGAGCGACCTACCCTTTGGTTTCAGCATGCCGAACGACCCCAATGACGAGTCCGGGCGGGGGTCGGGCGATTCCGGCTCGGGTCCTGGAAGGGGCGGTCCAGGTGGGGGGGACCCGAACATGCCGGGCGGGTTCCCATTCGGAGACCCACAGCAGATGGCGCAGATGCTCCGCCAGTTCGCCGACATGATGGCGGCGCAGTCGTCACCTGAGGAGCAGGGAGGCCGCTCCACCACGGTCAACTGGGACATGGCCAGGAACATCGCCCGGCACACGGTCTCCCAGCAGGGCGACGCCAGTGTGAGCCCGGCGGAGAACGCCCAGGTGCAGGAGGCACTGCGGCTGGCGGACCTGTGGTTGAACGAGGCCACCGTGCTGCCGTCGGGTGTGCACACCATGCAGGCGTGGAGCCGGTCGGAGTGGGTCGAGCAGACCATGCCGACCTGGTCGCGGCTGTGCGAGCCGCTGACCTCCCGAATCGTGGAGTCCATGGGGCAGAACCTCCCGGAGGAGATGCAGTCCATGGCCGGTCCGCTGATGGGCATGGTGCAGCAAATGGGCGGCATGCTCGTCGGTCAGCAGGCAGGCCAGGCCATCGGCGAGCTGGCCCGCGAGGTGGTGGGCTCCACGGACGTCGGCCTTCCCCTGGGAGAGGAGGGGGGCGCGGCACTGCTGCCGGCGGGAGTCCAGAAGTTCGGCGAAGGGCTGGAGATCCCGGAGGACGAGGTGCGGCTGTACCTCGCCGCCCGCGAGGTGGCGCTGCACCGCCTCTTCGGCCACGTGCCCTGGCTGCGGGCGCACCTGTTCAGCCTGGTCGAGGAGTACGCGCTCGGCATGTCGTTCGACATGAGCGGACTCGAGGAGAAGCTGGGCCAGATCGACATCTCCAGTCCCGAGGCGCTGCAGGAGGCGCTGTCCGGCACCGAGGGCGAGGGACTGTTCCAGCCGCAGGACACGCCGCAGCAGAAGGCCTCGCTGGCGCGGCTGGAGACCATGCTCGCCCTGATCGAGGGGTGGGTGTCGGTGGTGGTCGGCTCCGCCGTCGCCGGTCGGCTTCCGCATGAGGCCTCGCTGGCCGAGGCCAGCCGGCGGCGCAGAGCCACGGGCGGCCCGGCCGAGCACACCTTCGCCACGCTTGTGGGACTCGAACTGCGGCCGCGCCGGCTGCGGGAAGCCGGCCAACTGTGGAACGGGTTGCAGGAGGCCCACGGGGTGCAGGGGCGCGACGCCATTTGGGAGCACCCCGACCTGATGCCGTCCAGCTCCGATCTCGACGACCCCGACGCGTTCGTCAGCGGCCAGGCCGACTCCGAGGCCGGCCACCTCGACATCTCGCAATTCACCGAGGGCGATGGCGAGGAGAGGCAGGACGACGGCAAGGACGACGAGGGCGAGGACGGCAGGTGACACTGCACGGCGACGCCCGGGAAGTCCTCTCCCTGTGGACCGCTCCTGACGGCGCGCAGGAGGCGCTGCGCCGCGAGTACCTGGCGCACCTGGCGAGCTTTCCCGACGGGATGCTGCGCGAGTGCCTGCCGGGGCACATCACAGCGAGCGCCGTGATCGTCGATCCCCGCGGCGAGAAGGCCGTGCTCACCCTGCACCGGGGGCTGCGGATGTGGCTGCAGACCGGCGGCCATTGCGAGCCCGGTGACAGCTCGCTGGCACAGGCCGCACTGCGCGAGGCCACCGAGGAGTCCGGGGTGGCGGAACTGTCCCTGCTGCCCGATCCGGTGCGGCTCGACAAGCACTGGGTCCCCTGTGGCGGGGGCACGTGGCACCTCGATGTGCAGTACGCGGCGGTCGCCCGGAACGGCGCCCCCCTCATCCGCGCCGAATCCGAATCCGACGATCTCGACTGGTTCCCGGCGGACGACCTCCCCGAACCCACCGACGCCGCCTGCCGCTCCCTGGTCCGCGCGGCGGCACACGCGGTCCGCACCGTCGTGGACAGCGGCTAGCCGGACTTTGGCGGTGGACCCGTCCGCCCCGCGAGCAGTGCACGGGTGTTCTCCCACCCCTCCAGTCCCGGGTCGAGGCGGGAGATGTCAGCGGGGCCGCGCAGCCGGTGCCACCCGGGGACGGTCGAAAGGGCGCGGCGCTCGGGGCGGGCCGAGGTGAGCGCCCCTAGGACGTCCGGATCGTCGAGATCCGGCTCGCCCGGCCACTCCGGAAACGGCAGGCGGGCCGCGAGAGCGACAAGTCCGCCGCTCTCAGCGGGGCACACCGCGACCTCGGCGTTGCCCAGCGCACGGAAGAGTTTGCCGATCAGCAACGGCGGAAGGTCGGGAGCGTCGGCCGAGACGAGGACCGCCTGCTCGGCACCGTGCCCGGTCAGCTTCTCCAGGGCCCCGCGGACGGATGTACTCCCGCCGGCGCGGAAAACCGGTGTACCCGGCCACACCACCTCGGCGGCCGCGGCCGCGAGCGAGTCGGCCCGCTCGGGCAGCGCATCCCAGGCCACGACGGTGGACTCGCAGAGTTCCAGCCCGGCGAGAACCTCGTAGCTGTCCTCGGTGAGGGCGGAAGCGAAGGAGCCGCGGTCGACACCGGGCGGCGGCGCGGCTCCGGTTCGGGAGGTGATGAGCACGGCCGCCATACGTTCCACGTGGCCCCCTCAGATCGTGGTCACTCCACGACGAGCATGCCAGCCGGCGCGGCCACCGCGCACCCGGGAGGGCTCGCTAAGGTTTGTCCCGTAACCGGTTGTTCTTGACCCGGCAGCGGCCGCGCGGCCGCTGCCGGGGGGGTGGTCCGGTCGTTGAGGGCGAGGATGTGGAGACGGGCGATGCCGGCGGTCGCGCGGCACGCTCCAGCACTTCGTCGAGGCGACGGCGTGCTCGGTGCGGGCGCACGCTCCGGTGAGAGGCGCTGTGCTCTCCTCTCCACTCGGACGGCGGCTCGTTCTTGGACGGACGCCGATGTGGGACGACGCTCCTCGGCCCCGATATCCGCCGTCGGCGATTACCGTCGCGTTGCGAGCGGCGTGGTCGCCCCCGGACTGCTCGAAGACTTCGGCGTCGTGCCGATTCCCCGGGAGCGGCTCGCCGAGCGCGGCGACCAGATGGGGGCAGCCTGGCGAACCGGCGTGCGGTCAGCCCATCGAACCGCTCGATCATCGTCTCGGCCGCACCCGGTACTCCCCGTTCGAGCAGGAAAGGCAGGCCCTTGAAACGCTACATATTGACCGGTGCACCCGGTGCGGGCAAGACGGCCATCCTCCGGTCCCTGGAAGCCGACGGCCACACGGTGATCGAAGAGGCCGCCACCGACCTCATCGCCCTGGAACAGGCTCGCGGCTGCGCCGAACCCTGGACCGAGCCGTCGTTTCCCGACCGCATCTGCCAACTGCAACACCAGCGCCAGGCCAAGGCCACCGGCGGCACCGACGCCGTGCAGTTCTACGATCGCTCGCCGATCTGCACCCTTGCCCTCGCCCGGTACCTGGACCACCCGGTCGCGCCGGGATTGGAGCGCGAGCTCGACCGGATCGAAACCGAACAGGTCTACCAGCGGCAGGTTTTCTTCATCCAGCTGCTGGGGTTCGTCACGCCGACCGCGGCCCGCCGCATCGACCTGGCCGAGGCGGTCCGCTTCGAGCACGTCCACCTCGAGGTCTACCGCGACCTCGGCTACGACTGCATCAAGATACCGCCGGGCACCCTACACGACCGCGTCGAAACCATCAAGCGGATCGCCGGGGAACCATAGCCACGGCAGAGTCACGGGACAGCCCTCAGTCCTCGATGACGTCGTCCTCCTCGCTCTCCTCGACTTCGACGGCTCCGGCCTCGAGTCGCGGAGCGGCGCTGACTCCTTCGAGGTAGCCCCGGGCGCGCTCCGCCTTGGGATAACGGCGCACCATATCCCAGAACTCGGGGCCGTGGTGCGGGATGATCAGATGCACGAGTTCGTGGATCAGGACGTAGTCGACCACCCACGACGGCATCCCCGACAGCCGCCGGGAGAGCCGGATGGAGCCGTTCTCGGGGGTGCAGGATCCCCAGCGGGTCTGCTGGTTGTCCACCCAGCGCACGGTTTCGGGCCGGGCCAGTCCGGCGAGATAGCGTTCGGCGAGGTCGACTGCCCGCGCGTGCAACGCGTCGTCGTCGGGGCGGCGGCGCTCCTCACGTGCCTCAAGACGCTCCAACATGCGGTCCACCCAGCGCTTCTCTTCCGCGCGGGAGAACGTAGCGGGAACGAGGACGACCGTTTTGTCACCGTCGCGGTAGGCGGACACGGTGCGCCGGCGGCGGGAACTGCGTCGTACCTCAACTTTTGTATTCGGAGGCACAAACTCACGGTAGCTCAGAGATGAGAAGTGCCACAGGGGCGAGACCCGGCCTTTTACGGCCGAACCCCCGCCATTTCGCCATCTCCGGTATCGGTGATCAAGCGATCCCCCTACACCACCGGGTTGCGGCCTGCGGAGGGATGCGCAAACCCGCCGCGGCCGCATCCGGCCAGGCCCGGTCGCGGGAAGGGCCGGCGCCTGGAAGGCGCCGACCCTTCGCCCCCGTCTCCGGGCGACATCCCGTCGCGGATGACCGACCCGGGATCAACACAGGCGTGCGCACCTGGGTTCGAGGAGCAGCCGTTCAGCGCGGTCGCGCTCGCGCAGCTCGGCTCGGCGACGGCGTGCCGCAAGACGGTCCCGCTCGCGGTCGCGCTTCTCGTCGACCCTCTCCTGCAGTCGCACCAGTTCGTAGAGCAGCATTGTTCGGTTTTCCTTTCCGGCGAAATGGTCGAGATCCCGTCCGGCCGGCGGGGTCGCGACTGCGGCCCGCGGCTCAGGCCGCCACTACTTCGGGGGTCTTGCGGGGACGGCCGCGCGGCCGCTTGCGCGGCACGACCTTGCCCGAGACGAACAGCTCGCCACCCCAAACGCCCCACGGCTCCCGCCGTTCCAGCGCGTCCGCCAGGCACTGCTCCCGAACGGGGCACTGGCGGCAGACAGCCTTGGCGGCCTCCACGTCGGCCGGGGCCTCAGCGAAGAAGAGGTCCGGTTCCCAACGACAAGGGACCTCGACTTCCCCGAGCCACGGAGCTTCCAGGACCGACGCAAGCATCGGTGTCCTCCCTGATCTTTCGTCTTCATCGCGGTTGGCGGTAACGACGGCCGGAAACCCTTCCGGCTTCGGGGCCAGGACCTGCGATGCGCCCGGCGACGCCGATCCCCTGCCAGAGGGAGCGCCATCACGGACATAAAGAAGGCCGCGGCCCCGATGTGGGGTCCGCGGCCACGGGAGAATCACCCGGCCTTCGCGTGGCTAAGCCGGAGCGCTCCGTGGACACCACCCCACGACGCCCTTGGGGCGCGGGGTTCCTGCTGCGAGCATGAGTTCGACCTGGCTGTACCGGCGGGCCCGCACCGTGGACCCGGCAAAGCCGGCCCGGCGCTTATCGCCCATGCCATCGCCTGCGTTCGCCAAAGGCATGACGCCATAAGCCAGGCGCGGTTCAGCGGACACAGTGCCGCCGCGCACGGTGTCCCGAAGACGCACAGCCGGGATCAGGTCGAACCTGTGGATCAGTGTGTTCATTTGACCGGGACACCTCCTTCACGATCGGGCCGACGGGTTTCCCGCATCGGCCGGCGCGGGCGACAACGGGTTCAACCCTAGAGGGGCGGTGCACGGCCGGCAACCCATTTTTCACCTGCGGATTTGGCCGGGTCCGGCCGGAACCGTACGGGAATTCCAGAACGTCTGCGCGGGTTCACCCGCCTCCCGCGGACCCGTCGTCCAGGACGCGGATGAGCCCCTCTTGGACCACCGAGCAGACCAGTTCGCCGCTCTGCGTGTAGACCAGGCCCCGGGCCAGGCCGCGGGCACCGGCGGCGCTCGGTGTCTCCTGGGCGTAGAGCAGCCACTCGTCGGCGCGGAACGGCCGGTGGAACCACATGGCGTGGTCGAGGCTGGCCATGGAGATGCCGGCGAAGGTCCGGCCGTGCCCGAGCAGGACGGTATCGAGCAGGGTCATGTCCGAGGCATAGGTCATCAGGCAGACGTGCAGCATCTGGTCGTCGGGGAGCTTGCCGTCGACTTTGAGCCACACCAGGTTCCGCGTGGTGCGCAGGCCGGGGTTCTGCTCGACCTCGAAGGAGAGCGGCCCCACAGGGCGCAGCTCGATCGGGTGCCAGCGGGCGAATCTGGGCACCTTGCCGAAGGCCTGGAAGAGCCGCTCGCGTGCGGTCGGCAGCTCCTCGGGCCCGGGGACCTCGGGCATCTCGACCTGGTGCTCCAGACCCGGTTCCGTCTTGTGGAACGATGCCGACAACGTGAAGATCGCCTTGCCGTGCTGGATCGCCACAACCCGGCGGGTCGTGAAGGAGCGGCCGTCGCGGACCCGATCGACGTCGTAGACGATCGGGACGGCCGGGTCTCCGGGACGGATGAAGTAGGCGTGCAGCGAGTGGACGTGGCGGTCGGAGGGGACCGTGCGTCCCGCGGCCACCAACGCCTGCCCGGCCACCTGCCCCCCGAAGACCCGCTGGGGGCCGTCGTCAGGGCTGCGTCCGCGGAAGATGTTCACCTCGATCCGCTCCAGGTCGAGGATCTCCAGGAGTCCTTCGATGGTCTGCCGTGGCTCCGCGGATCCGCCGGTGTGCCGCTCTTCCAGTTCGCTCGCCGCCCCGTCCGCCGTCTCACTCATCGCGTTGCCCTTCCGCGCCACCGCTGCCAGGCTCCTTCCCTGCGCACAAGGCCAGTACAGCCTCACCGTAGCGTTCGAGCTTCACCGCACCGACACCGGATATCCGGGAGAGCTGGGCCTCGCTGGTGGGCACGTGTTCGGCCAGGGCCTGCAGGGTGGAGTCCGTGAAGATGACGTAGGGCGGGACCTTCTGCTCCCGGGCGGATTCGCGCCGCCACGCCTTGAGGCGCTCCAGCAGCTCCTCGTCATAGTCGACAGGGCAGTCCAGGCACCGGGCGAGCTTGCGTTCGGCGGCCTCGGTGAGGGTGGTCCCGCAGACGCGGCACTGCACGACCGCGGCCTGGCGGCGGCGTCCGGCGCGCTCTCCCGCCAGTGCCGGGGAGGCCGGGCGCAGGCCGTCGAGGAACCGCGACGGTTTGCGGCTCTTGCGCCCTCCCGGGGAGCGCGCCAGCGCCCAGGACAGCGCCAGGTACTCCCGTGCACGGGTGACACCGACGTAGCACAGCCGCCGTTCCTCCTCGATCTGCTCGGCGGACTCGGCGTAGATGATCGGAAGCATCCCCTCGGTCAGGCCGACGAGGAAGACCGCGTCCCATTCGAGGCCCTTGGCCGAGTGCAGCGACGCCAGGGTGATCCCCTCGAACTCGGGGGCGTGCTCCGTCGCCACACGCGCTTCGAGCTCGGCGGCGAAGTCCTCCATGGCGGCCCCGGGCCGTTCCGCGGCCACGTCCTCGGCGAGCTGCGCCAAGGCCGCGAGGGACTCCCAGCGCTCCCGGGCCTCGCGTCCTTCGGGCGGAACTTCGGTGAGACCCAGGGGGGCGAGGATGTGCCGCACCGTGGTGACCAGCGGCTCCTGCTCCGCCCCGTGGCGGGCGCCGCGCAGGGTGTGCACGGCCTGCTTGATCTCCGGACGTTCGAAGAACCGCGTGGCGCCGCGCACGCTGAAGGGGATGCCGGCATCCGAGAGCGCCTGCTCGTAGGCCGCCGACTGGGAGTTGGTACGGAACAGCACCGCGATCTCCCGGGCAGGGGTTCCGGAGTCGATCAGCGCGGCGATCTTGCGCGCGACCGAGGTGGCCTCAGCGGGCTCGTCGTCGTACTCGGTGTAGGTGGGGTCGGGGCCGTCGGGACGCTGGGCGGCGAGCTCAAGGCGGTGGTCGGCGGCCGGGCCCCGCGCGTGCCGCAGTACCCCGTTGGCGACCCGCACCACCTGCGGTGTGGAGCGGTAGTCGCGGACCAGCTGCACGACGGTGGCGTTCGGGTAGCCGGCGGAGAACCGGGTGAGGTAACTGGGGGTCGCGCCGGCGAAGGAGTAGATGGTCTGGCTGGGGTCGCCGACGACGCAGAGGTCGTCGCGGTCGCCGAGCCACGCGTCGAGCAGCAGTTTCTGCAGCGGGTTGACGTCCTGGAACTCGTCGACGACGAAGTAGCGGTACTGGTCGCGCACCCGTTGGGCGATCGCGGGGTGCTCGGTGAGCATCGCCGCTGTGAGCTCCAGTATCGACTCGAAGTCCAGCAGGTTGCGTTCGCGGCGCAGCTCCTCGTACGCCTCGTAGACCCGGGCGACGTCGTGCGCGGGCATAGGGGCGGCCCGGCCGGCCTTCGCGGTCGCCTTCTCGTAGTCGGTCGGGCGGACCTGGGTGACCTTGGCCCATTCGATCTCGCTCGCGATGTCGCGCAGTCCGGTGCGGTCGAGCTGCAGCGCGCAGGAGTGGGCGGCCCGGGCGACCACCTGGATCTTGCTGCTGATCAGTGTGGGTTCGGGCCCCCCGATGACCTGCGGCCAGAAGAAGGAGAGCTGGCGCAGCGCGGCGGAGTGGAAGGTGCGGGCCTGCACCCGCGGGGCGCCGAGGCCGCGCAGTCGGCCGCGCATCTCGCCTGCGGCCCGGGTCGTGAATGTCACCGCGAGGATCTGCTGCTCGGTGACGACCCCACTGGCGACCGCGTAGGCGATGCGGTGCGTGATCGCGCGGGTCTTTCCGGTACCGGCACCCGCCAGGATGCACACCGGCCCGCGCAGGGCGCGCGCCGCGTCGCACTGTTCGGGGTCGAGGCCTTCCAGTACGCGGTCAGGGTCCATCGACCTCTCCAATCCGCTCGTGTCCCAGGGCGCCGCGGTGGCCCTCCGGTTTCGCACCGGCCGCGTCCGGCCACACCGGGCCCGCCCGCCCGGGCCAGTCTCTCAAGTATCGGCGCGGGCGCGGACAGAGCCGCCCCGGCGCACCCTCTCTGTGGAGGGACGAGAAGAGGGCGTTCTCCAGGCGGGAACCAGAACTCACCGGGAGACGTCCCACCGCTGACAGCGAAACCGGAGATATCGGTCAGGGAAGCTCGGCACAGGCTTCGGCGTTGCTAGTAGGCGGTGTAGGTGCCAACGTCAGCGTCCGTACCCCGACCAGACGGCTTCGTTAGGAGAGACCCCCTTTATGAGTACTCCGACCACCGCCCAGATCACGATGTACTCCACCCCGTGGTGCGGCTTCTGCAAGCGGCTCAAGAGTCAGCTCGGGCGCGAGGGAATCGTGATCGAGGAAATCGACATCGAGCAGAACCCCTCAGCGGCCGAGTACGTCATGGGGGTTAACGGTGGCAACCGCACGGTGCCGACGCTGGTGTTCGCCGACGGCACAGCCCTGACGAACCCGTCGTTGGCTCAAGTCAAGAAGAAACTCACGGGGCAGTCGTAGACACGTGGCCGCCGTTCGAACGGAACGGCGGCGCACGCGACGGAAGTTGAGGGATCACGTGACGTCTCACAGCACAGCCCGGGGTAAGGGTCCGGCGGACTCCGATTCGGGATTCATCCGGCGCACGCCCGGAGGATGGCGCGTGCACGACGGCGAGGAACTGCCCGATCTGCTGAACGCGATAGTGCTGGCCGATCTGCTCGTCACCGAAGATCAGCCGTCAGCCGATCCCTCCGCCACTCACACCACCACGCCCCCCAAGGCGCCGGACGACGCATCGGAGGTGGAGCGGCTCCGGGTGACCGTGGCCCAACTGGAGCACGCCCTGCATACCCGGGTGGTCGTCGAGCAGGCGATCGGCGTGCTGACCGAACGGCACCGGCTCAAGCCCCGCGAAGCGTTCCAGCGGCTCCGCTCCGCTGCGCGCTCGCGCGGTCGGAAGGTGGCCGACCTGGCCCGCGAGGTCGTCGCGAGCTCCACCTCCGCGTTCCCCCAGTTGCCCGGGGAACTCGCCGGGGAACGCACCACCGAGAACTGACCCCTCCTCGTGCCGCGCTCCGGGGGAGCCCGGGCGGACAGGCACCGTTTCGCCGCGTTCGCAGCGAGTGACGCACCCTGTCCGCTGCGCGATGGCGCGTCCGGCTCCGGTCCCTTCCCGAGTCAGCGCACCGCCCGCCGTCACCACCCGCCGGGGAGTTCGGCGCCGTACCAGTACTCGATCAGCTTGCGGGCGATCGACACCGCCCCCGGGAGCAGGACCTCACCGCTCTCCGCGGCCGCGCGCAGTTCCGGCCGGCTGAACCAGCAGACCTCGGCGATCTCCTCGTGGTCGGTGCGCTCGGCCTCGCCGACCGCCCGCGCCAGGTAGCCCAGCATCAGGCTGCGCGGGAACGGCCACGGCTGGGAGGCCAGGTACTCCGGTTCGGCCACGATCACGCCGACCTCTTCGGCGACCTCCCGCGCAACGGCCTGCTCCAGTGACTCCCCGGGCTCGACGAACCCGGCGAGCACGGAGTAGCGGTTGGCCGGCCATTGCGGGTTGTGCCCCAGCAGGCACTGCCCCACCCCGTCGACCTCGCGGTGGACCAGCATGATCACCGCCGGATCCATCCGCGGGAAGTGCTCCGTCCCCTCCTTCTCGCAGACACGCACATGCCCGGCGGCGGCCATCCGCATCGGTGCGCCGCATCCGGGGCAGAAGCGGTGGGTGGCGTTCCAGTTGGCGACCGCGACCGCGTGGGTCAACAGACCGGAGTCGCGGTCGTCCAGCAGCGCGCCCACCTCGCGCAACGAGGCCGGTCTGCTGTCCGCGCGCTCCTGCAGAGGGATCCCCGGCGCGGCGCGCACGGCGAAGACGGCCCGTCCGGCCTCGTCGACGCCGAGCAGGTAGCGTTCTCCCTCAGGCGCCTCCGCCGACGGGCGGAAGACCAGCTCCGGCCGTTCGGTACCCGTTGTGATCATCGCACGGGACTGGCGGGCCAGCAGGGCCTTCCATCCGTAGCTGTCCGGGTCCCCGCCCTCCAGGACCAGCACCCGGGTCGCGGGGTCGGCCCACGTTTTCTCCAGCCAGGCGTCATCCCGCCGCCGGTGGCCAGCAGTGTCGATGACGCCTCGGGAGAGGGCCGGTGTCAGGTTGCGGTGTGCCATAAGCGGTCGTGCTGCCTTCGAGGTTCGAGAAACGGGGGCTGGAGAGCAGGGCCGCGCCGCCGGCGGCCGTCAGCACCGCAGCGCCGCGGCGAGCTCCTCCCACAGGTGGGCGGCGCTTTCGGCGCCCTTGAGGAGCAGGGGGATCTCGACCTTCTCGTTCGGGGCATGGATGCGGTCGTCGTCCAGCCCCACCGCGACGAAGACGAGCGGCGCGTCGAGGATGTCGGCGATGTCGGCTTCGGGACCGCTACCGCCCTCACGTGTGAACAGTACCTCGGTACCGAAGGCGCGCCCCATCGCCGAACGGGCGGCGCGAACGGCCGGGGAGGTGATGTCGGAGGCGCACGCGCGCACACCCGGGCCGGAGAAGCGCACATCGGCGCGTACCCCCTCGGGAAGCGCGGCCTCGACGTAGTCGCGGACCCGTTCCTGGATGCGCAGCGGTTCCTGGTCGGGCACCAGGCGGAAACTCACCTTGGCGTGCGCCGAGCGCGGCACGATCGTTTTGGTCCCGGCGCCCGTATGGCCGCTCCACATCCCGTTGATCTCCGCTGTGGGCCGCACCCAGATACGCTCCAGCGTGCTGTATCCGGTCTCCCCGGCGGTGGCGGTGCTGCTCGCGGTGCGCAGCCATTCCGCCTCGTCGAAGGGCAGCTTGGCGAGGAGTTCGCGTTCTTCGGTACTGATCTCGGCGACGTCGTCGTAGAAACCGGGGACGGCGACACGGCCGCCGGCGTCGTGCATGTCCGATAGCAGGTCGGCCATCGCCCGTGCGGGATTGGGGACCGCGCCGCCGAACGACCCGCTGTGCAGGTCGACCTCGGGGCCGTACAGGTCGATCCGGCAATCGGTCATGCCGCGCATACCGACGCACATCGAAGGCGTGTCGGCCGCCCACATGGTCGTGTCGGAGATGACGACGATGTCGCACGCGAGCCGGTCCCGGTAGCGCTCAAGGAGTCCTGCGAAGTTCGGCGACCCGGACTCCTCCTCCCCCTCGACCAGCAGCTTGAGGGTCACCGGCGGAGCCGCCGCCCCCGATGCCGCGAGGCCGGCGCGCACCCCCAGGGAGTGGAACAGCACCTGGCCCTTGTCGTCGGAAGCACCGCGCCCGATGAGGCGGTCACCTCGCTCCACCGGGTCGAACGGGTCGGTCTGCCACGACTCGGCGGGATCAGCGGGCTGGACATCGTGGTGTCCGTAGACGACGACAGTGGGAGCGTCGGGGTCGGCGGCCGGCCATTCGGCGAACACCGCCGGCATGCCGTCCGTCTCCCAGATCTCCACGATCGCGAAGCCCACCGCCGCCAGATGCCGGGCGAGCCACTCGGCGGATCTGCGCACGTCGCCGTGGTGCGCGGGGTCCGCCGATACGGACGGGATCGCCAGCCACTCCCGCAACTCGGCGACGAACTCGCCGCGGTGTTCCGCGATATATGTGCGCGCGTCCATCCTGTGGCCCGTCCCTTCCGCGCCTTCCTGTGCCATCGACACCGAGACTAGCCACCGCGAGAGGCCCTTGCGCCCCGTCGCCCCAGGCCGGGGAGGTCCTCGCCGGACACGGGCCGTCATTCGGCGCGCCGTCAACGGGTAGGAACAGCATGACCGGCCGAGCGGCACGGCACATCGCCCGCGCGCGGCGCCGACCGCCCTCGGCGACGACGCGGCGGTTTCCCAGGCACGAGGTCCCAGTGATGCCCGCCCCCGGAGAGAGCTCTCCCACCGGCGTCCCGGACAACGGCACCGGAGGCGCCCGCTGGTCCCGTCCCCTGTCCGGGGGCGGGATGCTGCGGCGCCTGCGCGCGGCCGCCCGGCGGGTCGACCGTGCGACACCGGACTCCCGGGAACGCGCGATCGACGGACTGCGGGCACTGGCCATCTGCGCGGTGTTCACCGGTCATTGGCTGGTCAGCGCGCTTGTGGTGTGGGAGGGCGGCGAGCTGGGCATCAACAGCCCGTTGCGTTACATGCCGGAGTTGTCGCCGATCAGCTGGCTGTTCTCTCTCCTCGCGCTCTTCTTCCTGGTCGGCGGGTACGTAGGGGCGCGCGGGCTGGACCGCTCCCGGCGGCGCGGCCACGGTGATCGAAGCTGGCTGCGCGGACGCGTGCACCGGCTGGCCCGGCCGGTGCTGCTGGTCTCAGCGGTCTGGGGCCTGGTCATGGTGACGCTGGTCCCGCTCGGCGTCCCGTGGCAGACCGTCCGCTCCGGGGCGATGCTGACGGTGCAGCCGATGTGGTTCGTCCTGGTCTTCCTCGCCGTTACCCTGCTCACCCCCTGCCTGGTGGCGGCCGACCGGCGGTGGGGGCTGCGGGCCGCCCTCCCGGCGCCGCTGCTCGTTGCCGTGGTCGACCTGCTGCGCTACGGGCCCTGGGAGCAGTCCGTACCGAGCTGGATCGGGCTCCTCAACGTCATTCCGGCCTGGATGTTCTGCTACCAGCTGGGGATCGCCTGGGAACGCGGCCGGCTGGGGCGTGCGGCCGTCGCGGTCCTGGTCATCGGGGGCGCCGCCGGGCTGGCGCTGCTCGTGACAAGCCTGGGCTACCCGGCGAGCACGGTCGGGATACCGGGGACGGAGCGCACCAACTCGCACCCGCCCTCGCTGTTCGTCCCCGTCCTGGCGATGGTCCAGATCGGGATCGCGGTGCTGCTGCGCGACCGTGTGGAGCGGCTGCTGCGCCGGCCCCTCCTGTGGGCGGGGGTGGCCTCACTGAACGCCGTCGCGCTCACGGTGTTCTGCTGGCACCAGAGCGCTCTCACCCTGGTAAGCGCTGTCGGAGCGGTATGGGGTGTGCTGCCCGGCCTGACCGCGGTTCCCGCGGATCCGTGGTGGATCCTCGCCCGGGTGGCGTGGCTGGCGGTGTTCGCCGCGGTGCTCGTGCCTCTGGTGCTGCTGTTCCGCCGGTTCGAGGGCCAGTGGCGCACAACCGTGCTGGCTTCCTGGCCCGCCCGCACCGGTGTGGGCGCCTTCGCCGCCGCCTACGCCGGAGTCATGCTGGCCGAGCTCTGAGCGACCGCCGCCCGCGGTTTCGGCGGGTCAGTCGGCCTCGGGCAGGCTCTGGATCAGGGCCGCCAGGCCTTCGGCGTCGAGAAGGTCAGCGGGGCGGACCGTCCTGTCCGCACGGACGTAGTGGAACGCGGCCCGGACCTCCTCCAGCGGGACGCCGGCAAGCTCCGACCATGCGAGGCGGTACGCGGCGAGCTGGACGGCCACGGCCTTGCGTTCACGTTCGTTGCCCGGAGGGCGGCCGGTCTTCCAGTCGACGACGTCGTACCGCCCGACGCCGTCCTGGAAGACGGCGTCCATCCGCCCGCGGACCAAGCGGTCGCCGATGATGGTCTCGAACGGAACCTCCACGTCCACCGGGATGCGGTCGCCCCATTCCGAGGCCTCGAAGCGGCGCTGCAGTTCCGCGAAATCCTCGTCGCCGCCCGCGGTCTCGTCCGCGGCCCCGGGGAGCTCGTCGGGCACCAGCAGGCTCTGCTGCCCGTAGCGCTGCTCCAGCCACGCGTGGAAGGCGGTGCCGCGCCGGGTGTGCGGCGCCGGCGGGCGCGGCAGCGGCCTGCGGATCTGCCGGGCCAGCGCCTCGGGGTTCCGGGCCAGGGTCACCAGGGACGACACCGAGAGGTGTGCCGGCAGGTCGACCGGGGTCGGCCCGTCCGCGGCGGCCTGCGTGTCCCGATGGGCGAGCAGCAGCCCGGTGTCGCGGTTCCAGCCGTCGATGCGGCGGCGCATGTGCACGGGCATCTCGGCGCGCTCCAGCAGGTTCAGCCACGATCGCCCCGAGCCGTCGCGGTACCGTGCCACGAGTTCGGCGCCCTCGGCGATGTCGCGGTAGCGCCGGCCGGCGGCTCCGTCATCCGCCTCGGGCGGCCGCGGCCATTCGACGGGGCCGGTTTCGGTGGTCTGCGGGTTGCGTTCGTCCTCCTCCGGCGGCGGCGCCCAGCGGGCGACACGGCCGGCCCCGTTCTCACACGCCTCCTTGATCTCCTCCAGGAAGGGCGACGGGCCGCGCCTGCTGGCGTTGGCGTGCCCCCACCAGTGACCGGTGCACAGCAGGGCGAACGAGGCGCGGGTCACGGCGACGTAGGCGAGCCGTCGCTCCTCCATACGGTGCCGCGCCTTGTCTGCCTCCTTGAACCGCGCGATGCTCTCTTTGTCGACATCGTCGAGCTTGGGCAGGCCCGCGGCGTCACCGCGCAGCGGGAAGGGGAGCTGCTGCTCCTGGCGGGCCCAGCCTCCGCTGTCGCGCGGGTTGGTGGGAAAGACCGGGTAGCGACCGCCGGCCAGCCCCGGCACCGCAACCAGCGGCCACTGCAGGCCTTTGGCGGCGTGCACGGTCATCAGCTTCACGGTGTCGCTGCCGCCGATGCGCTCGCCGGGCTCCAGCCCTTTCTCGGCGTCCTCGGCCGAGCGCAGGTAGGTGAGGAACGTACCCAGCGTCGGGTCATCGCTGTTTCCCACGAAGCGCACCGCGGTGTCGACGAAGGCGTCGAGGTCGGCCCGCGCGGCCGCCGGGTCGCGACCGGGACGCGCCCCGACCTCGATGTCCAACCCGAGGACGCGTTCGATCTCGGTGACGAGCTCGGGCAGCGGCTGGCCGGCGAGCTTGCGCAGCGCGCGCAGCTCATCGGCGAGCGCGTTCAGCCGCTCGTACCCGGTCTCGGAGTAGCGGTCGGCCGGGCCGAGGTCGTCGAGCGCGTCGGCGAGGCTGCCGGATTCGGCGGTCAGGTCCAGAACGGTCCGGCGCAGCAGGTTCTCCCGGTCCTGGTCCTCGCTGTCCTCGGGCTCCGGTGCGCGCAGGTCGCGCCGCGCGTCCTTTGCCAGCTCCACGGCGCGCGAGCCGAGAGCCACCAGGTCCGCCGGCCCCATCCGCCATCGAGGCCCGGTGAGCAGCCGGGCGAGCTCGTTTCCGGCCGAGGCGTCGTGGACGACGCGCAGCGTGGCCACGATGTCGCGCACCTCGGGCACGGTCATCAGGCCGCCGAGTCCCACGACCTCCACGGGTACCCCCTGGTCCTCGAAGGCCTGGCGGAGGATCGGGAACTGGGACCGCTTGCGGCACAGGACCGCGACGTCGCCGGGGGTGATGGCGGCGCTCCCCTCGCCGGCGGGCCATTCGAGTCCGTCGGGAGCGAGGTGACCGGGCTGGTCCATGGCCGCCCGGACCGTCTCGGCGATCCAGGCCGCCTCCTCGGTCTCGGTTCGGAACAGGCCGCACGCCACCGTCCCGCGCCCGCGCCGGGCCGGCCCCGGGTAGAGCACGGGGACGTGCTCGGCCTCCGCACGCAGCGGCCCCGACAGGTGCCGCGCGACGCGCAGCACGCGCTCACCGTTGCGGAAGCTCGTGGCGAGCCGCCGAACCGGGGCGGGGTGTCCGGGCTTCGGGGAAATCCGTGGGGAACCCGGTGAGGTTGCCGGCGCTCGCGCCGCGCCAGCCGTAGATGGACTGGCAGGGGTCGCCGACGGCGGTCACGGGGTGGCCGTCGCCGAAGAGCGCCCGCAGCAGCAGCAGTTGAGCGTGGCTGGTGTCCTGGTACTCGTCGAGGAGCACCACCTTGTACCGGCTGCGCTCGATCATCCCCACCTCGGGATGGCGCGTCGCGATCCGCGCGGCCAGCGCCACCTGGTCGCCGTAGTCCATTACCTCGCGCGCCGCCTTGGCGCGCGCGTAGCGCTCGACCAGCGGCAGCAGCTGCTCCCGTTTGCGCTGGGTGGTCACCAGCTCCGCGGTGTCCTTGCCCGGTCTTTTGGGCAGCGCGGCGACGCGCTCGTCGATCCAGCGCCCGACACCGCGCACGTCATCAGGGGTGCGCAGATGGTCGGCGAGCTCCCCGGCCAGGTCCAGCACCCGCCGGACCACGGTGGCGGGCTTGACCGTTATGGCGTCCATCGGTCCGTCGTAGCTGCCGACGATGCGCGCCACGAGCTGCCATGCCTGCCCCTGGCTGAGGAGCCGGGTGGAGGGTTCGACGGCCTCCCGCAGGGCGTGGTCCGCCACCAGCCGGGCGGCGTAGGAGTTGTAGGTCGACACGGCGGGGTCGCCCTCCACGAGCCCCGCGGGCACCTGTTCTGTGGCGCGCAGCTGTTCGAGCCGCTTGCGCACACGTTCGGCCAGTTCCGCGGCTGCCTTGCGGGTGAACGTGAGGCCGAGGACGTGTTCCGGGCGTACGTAGCCGTTGGCCACCAGCCACACGACGCGCCCGGCCATGGTCTCGCTCTTGCCCGAGCCCGCACCCGCGATCACCACCCCGGGACCGAGCGGTGCCGCGATGACGTCGGCCTGCTCCACTGTGGGTTCCGGCTGCCCCAGCAGCCGGGCGAGCTCGGTGGGGGTGAGGACGCGGGTCGTGCGCTCGCGCGCCGTCTCCCATCCCGTAGTCAAACCCGCTTCCCTTCGTCGTGCGCGGGACAGCTGGAGCGGACGGCGCAGGAGTCGCAGAACGTGTTCCGGGTCGCCGGGAAGCTGGACCCGGCCATGCCGCCGGCGACCCCCCGGACCAGCCGCTCCGACCACTCCGGTGCGGCGTCGTCCCCGAGCGCCTTCTGACCCTGCTCCTTGGGGTTGACCCGGTCCCCGCCGACCTGCACCAGCGACGCCCCTCCCGGCTCGGTCAGCCCGAACCTCGCGAAGGCGTCCTTGAGCACCGCGAGCTGGTACACCCCGAGCTGGGGGTGGCGGCCGATCTCACCGTCCTTGGGGACCGAGCCGCCGGTCTTGATGTCCACGACGAAAGCACGCCCCGCGGCGTCCTTCTCCAACCGGTCCACCCGCCCGATGATCTCAATGCCTCCGATGTCGACCTGGAACCCCTCCTCGGTGACGACGAGTTCCCGGTCGTTGCCCTCGTGCCAGTCGATCAGCTTACGCACCATCTGATCGGCGCGCTCCCGTTCCTTGGCGGCGAACCAGGGTCCGCCGAAGTCCAGCTCGGACCAGATCTCGTCCATCCGCCGCCGGATCTCCGCCGTCTCCTCGCCCTCGGCGACGAGGACCGCGATCGCGTGCACGATACTGCCGAGCGCCGATGACATCTCCGTGCCCGACGCACCGGCGGCGCTCTCCAGCAGCCACCGGAGCCGGCAGGTGGTGAAGCTCTCCACCTGCGACGGCGAGACGCGTATGGTGTCGTCCTGCCCGGCGAGCGGCCGGTCGTCGGAGAGCGGCGTGAGCGCGTACCACTCCGCCGGGTCCGCTCCGCGCACCCCTTCGTCCGCGAGCGGGCAAGGTGCGCGGCCGCCGCGCGGCGCAGCGGGTCGGGGCGGCCCGGATCGGTGACCACGGAGCGCAGGTCGGCCACCAGAGCGGGCAGCGAGAGCCAGCGGAGGCCGGTACTGACCCGCTCAGGTTCACCCACTCCGAGCTCGGCGAGGAACCGCGAGGGCCGCTCCTCGGTGTCCTCCCCGCCGACCGCCGTGACGATGAGGGTGTGCCGCGCCCGTGTCACGGCCACGTAGAACAGCCGCCGCTCCTCGTCCAGCAGTTTGGACGCCACAGCGGCCCCCGAACTGTCGGCGATGCCCGCCACGGTGTCGACCAGCTGCTCCACCCCCAGCAGCGATCCGCGCAGCCGCAGGTCGGGCCAGTCGCCCTCCTGGACCCCGGCGACCACGGTCAGGTCCCACTCCAGGCCCTTGGCCCTATGCGCGGTGAGGATCCGCACGGCGTCGCCGTCCGGGGCCCGCTCGGCGAGCGTGTCGCCCGGGATCTCCTGGGCCTCCAGGTCGTCCAGGAACCCTTCGGGGAGCCCGGGCGGCAGCCGGTCGCAGTACCGCGCGGCGCTCTCGAAGAGCGCGACGACGGCGTCCAGATCGCGGTCCGCGGCAGCGCCGCGGCGCCCTCCCGCCTGGCCCGCGCTGAGGAGCTTCTCCGCGAGGCCGCTCGCCCGCCACACCTCCCAGAGCACGTCCTCGGCCGACCCGCCCGCCGCGGCGCGCTCTTCGACCAGGCGCAGGTACTCCGCCACGCGCTGGGCGGGCGCGGCCACTCCCGGATCCACCATGGTCAGCTCGCGCGGGTCGCGAAGCGCGTCGGTGAGCAGCCGCGCGGCCGTCCGGCGGCCGCCGGTCTCCAGCTCCAGGCTGCGCAGTGCACGTCCCAGGCGGCGCAGGCCGATCGTGTCGCCGCCGCCGAAGGGGCTGTTCAGCAGTTCGTGCGCGGCGTCCTCGTTCAGGGTCTCCGGGCGGAGGGCGCAGCGGAGCAGCAGCAGCATCGGACGAACCAGCGGCTCCGCGGCCAGCGGGAGCTCGTCCCCGCCGACGATGACCGGGACGCCCGCCGCCGAAAGGGCCCGGCGCAGCACCGGGATCTGCCGGGTGGCCGAGCGGACCAGCACCGCCATGCGCGACCACTCGGCGCCGTCGACGAGGTGGGCCCGGCGCAGTGCGTCAGCGATGACCGCGGCCTCCTGTGTGGAGCTCTCGGCCAGCAGCGCCCGGACCTCTCCCTCGGGCGTCCCGGCAAGCGGTTCCAGCACGCGATGCGCGTTCACCGGACCGCTGCCCGCGGCGGGGGCGGCGGGCAGCCGCTGGGCGACACCGCGGGAAGCGCCGAGCAGCGCCCGCCCGCTGCGGCGGCAGGTCCGCAGCGCCACGACGGGCGCTTCCCGGTGCTCCACTGTGCGGAAGCGCCGCGGGAACTCGAGGATGCCCCGGACGTCGGCACCGCGGAAGCCGTAGATCGACTGGTCGGGATCGCCCACGGCGACCAGGTCGCGCCCGTCGCCCGCCAGCGCGCGCAGCAGCTCCTCCTGAGCGGGGTCGGTGTCCTGGTACTCGTCGACGAACACGACCTCGCGGGCGGCTCGCTCGCGAGCCTGGACATCGGGTCCGGAGACCAGGTTCGCCGCCACCCGCACCAGCTCGGCGTAGTTGAGGGTGGGCACCGGGGCGATGTCGAACCGGCCCGTGTACCGGTCGAGGAAGTCCCCGGCTGCCACCCAGTCGTCCCGGCCGTGCTCCCGGCCGAGGCGGTCCAGGTCGGGCGCGGCGAGCCCCCGCTCCTGGGCCCGCATCAGGAAATCCCGCACCTCCTCGGCGAAGCCCCGGGTGTACAGGGCGGGCCGCAACCGCTCCGGCCACATCTCCGCGCCGTCGGCGATCTCGCCGGAGAGCAGTTCGCGCACCTCCATGAGCTGCTCCGGGCCCGAGAGCAGGCGGGGCGGCAGGTCGTTGGCGCGCCGGAACTCCCGGCGGATCAGCGCGTAGGCGTAGCTGTGGAAGGTGAGCGCCAGGGGTTCGCGCGTGGTGCGCCGCAGCCGCGCCGTGATGCGCTCGCGCAGTTCCTGGGCGGCCTTGCGGCTGAACGTGAGGACCAGCACCCGCGAGGGGTCGATCCCCCGGTTCTCGATCCGGTCGACGACGGCTTCGACGATCGTCGTGGTCTTGCCCGTCCCCGGTCCGGCCAGCACCAGCAGCGGGCCGCCCTTGTGCTCAACCACACGGCGCTGGTTCTCGTCCAGTACCGGGGGCGGCGTGTCCGGACGTGAACGCCGCACAAGGCGATAGGGGGGTGAGCTCACCCGCCATAGTCCACCAGATCCCTGCGACAGAACAACCCCCGCCCCACCTCGCGGAACGAGCCGGGGCGGGGATGGGCCCTCGTAGCGGGACGCTCCCCTATGTGCCGTCCCACCTGGCACGACGCATATCGACGCGCGAGGCGCCAAGGCGCAGTGGAGTGGCCTCGGCCGCGTAGCGCTCCATCGCCTCGACCTCCAGGCCGGGGGGCGGGCTTCCGTCGGCGCGGATCACCCGCCACCACGGGACCGCGCCGCCCCACGTGGACATGACCGTCCCCACCTGGCGCGGCCCGCCCTCGCCCAGGTACTCCGCGATGTCGCCGTAGGACATCACCCGGCCCGGCGGGATGCGCTCCACCACATCGAGCACGCGCTCAACGAAGTCACCGGGGTGATGCTCGGTCTCCGGCGGGGAGGCGCCCGACCCGGCGGGGCCGCCGGCGGTGGCGCAGAGAAGGAGCGGGAGCGCGAAGAAGAGCACGGCCAGAGCCTAACGGCAGCGAAAAGCCGGTCCCGGGGAAGGAACCGGCCGGTGACCGCTTATGCCCGTTGGTCAGCGCGGAGCGGCACGGCGGTGCACCGTGTTCGCGAGGGGCATCCCGACGAGCCCCATCACGGCGATCACGGCACCGGCGATCCACGCCGTCCACGCCGCCGCCATGGTGCCGGTGAACGCCAGCACCCAGGGCGATATGAACATCAGAACACCCAGCACGAAGATGACCGCCTCCGTGGCGATCAGCCCGGGCCTGGTAATCGAGATGACCGCCGCGAGCACGGTGAGCACACCGAGGATGAGCAGAGTCGCCATCCCGATCCCGAGCATGCCGGTCCAGATCCAGCTGATGGCCGCAGCCACACCCGCGACTATGGCCACCCAGTCCTCCCAACGCCCCTTCATATTCATAGCGCACCTCCCCCGCCCGGAATCCCAGGTAATTACTGGATTTGTACCCATAATGCGGTTCCGGTGAACCCGGAACCACGAGTGGGAAACCCCGGATGACAGGCGATGGGGGCCGTCGCGGCGTACCGCGGCGGCCCCCTCGTGGCCCGCGCCGGGTGGAGCGGCCGGGATCAGTAGGTCGGCAGGCTGGGGTCGACCTGGTTGACCCAGGCCAGCACGCCGCCGCCCACGTGCACGGCGTCGCTGAACCCGGCTCCCTTGAGCGCGGACAGCGCCTCGGCCGAGCGCCCCCCGGACTTGCAGTGCAGCACGATCTGCTTGTCCTGGGGCAGCTTGCTGAACGCCTCACCGGTCAGGAACTCCCCCTTGGGGATGAGAGTGGCGCCCGGGATGCTGACGATCTCGTACTCGTTCTTCTCCCGCACGTCGACGAGGTGGAAGTCCTCGCCGCTGTCCATCTTCTCCTTGAGCTCCCGCGCGGTGATCGTGGAGTCGGCGGCGGCCTCCTGGGCGTCCTCGGAGACCGCGCCGCAGAACTCCTCGTAGTCGATCAGCTCGGTGATCGGCTCTCCCTCGGGGTCCTTGCGGACCTTGACCGTCTTCCAGGTCATCTCCAGCGCGTCGAAGATCATCAGCCGGCCGACGAGGGGGTCGCCGATGCCCGTGATGAGCTTGATGGCCTCGTTGACCATCACCGACCCGATGGAGGCGCAGAGCACGCCCAGGACGCCGCCTTCGGCGCAGGAGGGGACCATTCCGGGCGGCGGCGGCTCGGGGTAGAGGTCGCGGTAGTTCGGCCCGTACTCGTTCCAGAAGACGCTGACCTGACCGTCGAACCGGAAGATGGAGCCCCAGACGTAGGGGATGTTCGACAGCACGCAGGCGTCGTTGACCAGGTAACGGGTGGCGAAGTTGTCCGTGCCGTCGAGGACGAGGTCGTACCCCTCGAAGACCTCCAGCGCGTTGGAGGAGTCGAGCCGCTCCTTGTGCAGCACGACCTTGGTGTAGGGGTTGACCTCCTCGATGCTCTCGCGCGCGGACTCCGCCTTCGGCTTGCCGACGTCGCTCTGCCCGTGGATCACCTGCCGCTGCAGGTTGGACTCGTCCACGACGTCGAAGTCGATAATGCCCAGGGTGCCCACACCGGCGGCGGCCAGGTACAGCAGGGCGGGCGAGCCGAGCCCGCCGGCACCCACGACCAGTACCTTGGCGTTCTTCAGGCGCTTCTGGCCGTCCATGCCCACATCGGGGATGATCAGGTGACGGGAGTAGCGGCGTACCTCGTCAACGGTCAGCTCGGCAGCCGGTTCGACCAGCGGCGGCAGCGACACAGCAGCTCCTCAACTTCCTCGATGACGTCACGCCCCTCAAGGGGGGCGCCTCGGGCGGCGCCGGAAGGTACGGGGTGCGTGACGAGCTTCCTCTCATACCCAACCTACGGGGTGGGGTTTTGCATTCCCATCGCGGGGAAGCCATCCGCGCCGATCTGCAGCGGTGGTCGGCGCCGCCTCCGTTCCCCTCAGGACACGGTGCCGCCGCCCGGCCCGGCCGGCGACGCCGCCCGCACGAACGGCCGCAGCTCGCGCGCCACCCGCTCCGGGTGCTCCATCATGGGGACGTGCCCGCTCTTGGGCAGCAGTACCAGGCGGTTCCGCGGAAAGGTGCGTGCGGCCCTGCGGGACAGGCGCGGGTTCACGAACTTGTCGTTGTCGGCGTAGACGAGCAGCGTGGGGCTGCTGATCCCCGCGGCCTGCCGCCACAGCGAGCGCCGCCCGATACGCAGGTACTCGGCGACCAGACCGCGCAGTGATTCCAGCACGGCCGTGTGCGCGTAGTCGCACAGATCGCGTTCGCGCTCGGCTTCCAGAGCGTCCAGTACGCGCTGGGCGGAGGCGGCGGACGGGTCGTAGAAAGTGGCGTCCAGCGTTCCCTGCACCCGGACCTCGGCCGGGCGGCTCTGGATCCGCGCGTAGACCGCTGGCCCCACCACCGGGATCAGCGCACCGCTCATCTGGTACGGGATGAGCCGCGGCCACAGGTCCGGCAGAGCGGGCGAGATGAGAGTCAGGGTACGCACCAGCCGCGGATAGTCCGCCGCGACGCGTACGGCGGCGGCTCCGCCCATGGAGTTGCCGACAAGGTGGACCGGGTGCTCGCCCTCCCGGATGAGATCGGCGACGGCCGCGGCGTGCGCGTCCAGGCTGTAGTCGCCATCGGGCGGTGGCGGTGACTTGCCGAAACCGGGCAGGTCGGGCGCCTCTCCGGTGAACTCGGGTGACAACGCCCCCATGAGATCGGTCCAGTCGGTGGAAGCCCCGGCCAGACCGTGCACGTAGACAATGCGCCCATGGGACGGCGCCCCGCCGGAGTCGTCACGGCGAACGAAGATCCTGCGGCCACCGGGTTCGCGGAACTCGCCCGGCCACAATGGGATCGTCTCTCCCATGGCCCCTCCGTAAGGTGTCAGGCGGCCCGAGAGGGCCGGGTGCGGCGATGGCGCCCTGCCGTCCGGTCCGTTCTGCTGTGCACTCTATTGCCTCTGCGGCCGGGTGAGCGCCCCTCAGTCCGCGGCACCCCTGCCTCCTGCGTCGCTCGAGGCGGAGTAGCGTGGGGAGGGAGCCGCGACGATGCAGGAGGGTCCTGTGACTTCCCACCCGCAGCAAGGCGAATCAGCCGAGGAAGAGAACCCGGAATCCGCGCTGGAGTCCCCGGAGGCCGACTCCGCGGAGCAGCGCACTGCCGTGACCGGGGACGGCCGGGACTGGATGTGGAGCGGGTACTCCGGCACCGAGGGCGAGGTCTCCGAGGCCGATGCAGTGGAGCAGCTCCAGGAAGTGGAGGTCGACGAGGACGACTACCGCTGACACCGCGGCGCGGACCGCCCCCGAGTACGGGAACGCACTGGTCACGAGATCGATACATCCGGGTCCTCCGGACCCTGGCGGCGCCTAACCTACGTCGAAGTAAGATGGGAGCACTGCGCCGGGAGTGGAGTGCTCGTCTTTCCACCTCTGGTGGCACGTTCCAGGAACACACGTCATCGAGCGTGGCGCCCCGATCGCGCCGCGATGAGTTCGGAGGGTGTGGGTGTGACAGCTCCTTCAGACGCCCGCCCGCGCGGGACCCGGCTGCCCCGGCTCGCACGACGGCGCCAACTGCTGACCGCGGCGCAGGAAGTCTTCGTTGCCCAGGGGTACCACGCCGCGGCGATGGACGAGATCGCCGAACGCGCGGGCGTCAGCAAGCCCGTGCTCTACCAGCATTTCCCGGGCAAGCTGGAGCTCTACCTCGCTCTGCTGGAGCAGCATTCGGAAATCCTGGTCGAGAAGCAGCGCGAAGCGCTGGAGAGCACGACCGACAACCGGCAGCGGGTGACCGCCAGCTTCCAGGCCTACTTCGACTTCGTAGCGGGCGAGGGCGAGGCGTTCCGGCTCGTCTTCGAATCCGACCTGCGCAACCTGCCCGCTGTCCGGGAGAAGACCGAGGAGACCCAGCAGCGCTGCGCCGAACTCATCGGCGAGGTCATCCGGCAGGACACCAGCATCTCGGACGAAGAGGCGCACCTGCTCAGTGTCGCGCTGGTGGGCATGGCCGAGACCAGCGCCCGGCACTGGCTCAGCAGACACGGCGCGATCCCCAAGGAGGCCGCGGAACTCCTCGTCGCCCGCTTGGCGTGGCGCGGAATCAGCGGCTGGGACCTGACCCGCAGCTAACTCCCCGCGTTTCCCTCCACGGGGTGCGCGGTGCCGCACTGCCCCGGTAAAGCGCGCCCCAATTCTTACTATTCGCAGCCGCTCGTTACTTTATGGCGGTTCAAAGCTTCCGTAACGGGTAGCCGCACAGTAGGAACGATTCATACCGGTTTCGCCGGATACAGGGTGGGGGCGGGCTCCCGGCTGCGGCGAGGCGTCTTCGGGGGGAAACGCCTATGGACATCGGGCAAGGCCTGACAGAAACGTGGAACGCTGTAGTGGCTTCGCGCCACGACTCGCAGCCTTCCTGATCATCCTCATCCTGGGCTGGCTGCTCGCCAAGCTCATCGGCACGCTGATTGGCAAGGCCCTCGCCCGGCTCGGTCTCGACCGCGCTCTGGACCGCAGTGGCGTCGGGGGGTACTTCCAGCGCAGCCGCTACAACGCGAGCGAACTCAGCGGAAAGATCATCTACTACGCCGGTGTGCTGCTCGTCCTGCAGCTCGCGTTCAGCGTGTTCGGGCCGAACCCGATCAGCGAGCTGATCAGCGGCATCATCGCGTGGATCCCGCACGCGATCGTCGCGCTGATCATCATCGTGGTGGCCGGCATCATCGCGAAAGCCGCCCGCGACATCGTCGCCGGGGCTCTCGGCGGGCTCACCTACGGACGCGTCCTGGCGAATCTGGTCGGGATCTTCATCCTGGCGCTCGGTGTGATCGCCGCCCTGAACCAGATCGGCGTCGCCACGACCGTCACCCAGCCGGTCCTCATCGCCGTTCTCGCCACCATCGGCGGGATCCTGGTGGTCGGTGTCGGCGGTGGCATGATCCGCCCGATGCAGCAGCGCTGGGGGCGCTGGCTGGAGGCGGCCGAGCGCGAGACCGCCCGGATGCGCGAGGACGAGAGTTACCAAGCCGGGCGCTCCGACGCGATACGGCAGCCGACCGCGGAACGGCAGCCGACCAAGCAGCAGCGGCAGCAGGAGTCCGCGGAACACGCCGCGCAGCGCACACCGACAGCCGGCCCCGGCGACCGGGAAAGGCGCGCTTCCGAGGAGTGACCGTTCGCCCGGAGACGGGAAAGGGGCGGGGCCGCGCGGCCCCGCCCCTTTCCCGTCTCCGGGCGCATGATCCCGAAGCGCAGCGCCTCTTACAGGAGTTCCTCGTCTCGGATGACCTCGTCGCGGGCGAGTCGGCCGATACGGCGCACGGCGAGCACCAGGCTGGCGAAAACCGGCACGACAGCGAGCCAAAAGGCGGGGTCGGTCCATCCGCTCAACACCATGACAGCCGCGGCGACCATGATGATCAGGCCGAAGAGGCAGAAGTCAAAGCGTTCTCTGCGGATCAGGACGCCGATCGGTGGACGTGCCGCCCCATGTCGGCCGCTCCTCATGCGCTTTTCCTTTCTCGCGGCACTCGACCGGCCGCATCATCGGTCACGGGGCGAGTCCTCTGGCAGATCCGACGGAAGCGGAACACCAACCGCGGTTCCCCGGTCCAGGACCCCCCGTCCGCGCGGAGAGGCGCGGAGGGTTCGAGCGGATCCCGGACAGGGCTTAAGCGTACGCCCGGTGGGGGAGCTCCGGAGGACTTACCGGACGGTCCTGTGCGCGCGGCTCCGACGGATCTCGCGCGGACATGGCTAATCTAGCGGACGAACCCGTATTCCTTGGCCATGCGGCAGATCGCCAGCACGCGCAGGGTCTCCCAGTCATAGTCGACCGAGCTGGAGTCCCATCCCCGTTCTCGACAGCCGTCCATGAATCCCTGCAGGTAGTGCGCGAGGCTGCGGCGGGTCACCTCGATTCCGTCGCCGGAGATCGAGTCGCGGACAGCAGCGGCGTGCTGATCCAGTTGGGCCGTCAGCGCGGGGTCCTCCGAGATGTTCAGCGGCCCGAACAGGTCGAAGCCGCGGGAGAGCCGCGTCAGCGGGCAGTCGGTGAAGAACCCATTGCGCATGGATACGTACCTCTGGCAAGGAAACGACGGGAACGGAGCACACTATATACGGACAGGCAAAGAAGACGTGATGAATGTGTCGAAGACGACACAAGTCCTCTTAAAGCCAAGGAGGGAATGCCCTGCGGGCGCTTTATCAAAGAGACGCATCTACTCATGGGTAAGTTCCCCTCGCGCCGCAGGCCGTGCGTGATTCTCCCAGGGGCGGAGCCTCATCCGCTCAGCCCCATGGCCTCCAGCCGCGCGTTGTGGGTGTCGGTCAACTTGGCGAACATCCGGCTGACCGCCGCCAGATCCCCCGGCTCCGACTCGGTCTCCCCCTCCTCCGCGGTGAGCAGGGACGCGAGCTCGACCCGCGCCGTCGCGACGACCTGAGCCTGGCTCAGCGCCTCGCCCACCAGGCGGCGCGCCCACAGGGACAGGCGTCCGGCCAGGGCCGGATCCTCGGCGACAGCGGCGCGGACGTGAGCCGCGATGAACTCGCCGCGGTCGCTCTCCGAGAGCACGGTCTGCGCCAAGGCACGGGTGTCGTCGTCGGCGCGCTCGGCGACCTTCCGGTAGAAGTCCCCGGCGATCCCGTCGCCGACGTATGCCTTGACCAGACTCTCCAGCCAGCTCTGCGGCCTGGTGCGGGCGTGCCAGGCATCCAGCGGCTCGACGAACGGCCCCATGGCCTCCTCCGGGTCCGCACCAAGCTCCGCCAGGCGGCCGTGCACCCGCTTGTAATGCGCGTACTCGGTGGCGGCCAGTCCGGCGAGCTCGCCCTTGGCCGCGAGCGTCGGAGCGAGCTCGGCGTTGTCGGTCAACCGGAAGAAGGCGACGAGTTCGGCGTAGGCCAGCAGGCCGAGCAGGTCGAGCACCGCAGAGGGGTGTCCAGCGGCGGGCGCCGGGGAATCGGGCGCGGAGTCAGCGGAACCGTACGTCATGCTGCAAAGATTAGCCCTCACGGCGGTGGGAACGAGCCGGGGACTAATCGGGGCGGTACTCCGCGTTGTACTCACCGGGAGTGCGCGAACGCCCCGAATCTGTGGTACACACAGCGTATCCAGCGGCGAAGCTACAAGATAGACTCTGTCCGTGGTCGGCACCCGCCGGCCACTGGCGCGAGCACCCCCTTCGCGCGCGGGAACCGCGGACCCCCTACCGGGGTCGGCATCCGCTGGGCGGATCCGCCGAGCGCGGACCGACGGACAGGGGAACGCGCGGAAACCCGCACGACCGGTCAGGAACACGAGCGCACTAGCAGGTGAGCCGCCCTGGCCGGCTTGACAAGAGAAACACCGACGCGAGCGAAGCCGCCGGTGCCGCACCGGATCCCCGCGCCGACACAGGGAGCGGGGAACGGGAACTCAAGACAACAGCGGCGCAGACGTGAGGACTCCGGAGGAACGGCCCTCATGCGCCGGCCGCGGATCCGCGTCGGGCAGCGCTGACGTACCGGGCCGCGCCACGGCCCGAGAGCGTGTCGGTCTTGAGCCGCGCCCGGCATGTCCCGCCGACGAGAACGAGCAAGGCGGGACGCCGCTCCGTGAAGGGCGTCGAGCCCGACGCAGCACGGGTCCGTCCAGCGACCACGACTTGAGGCCGCATATGCGAATGCGGTCGACCCAGATGGAGGCAACAGCCCTGACAAGCACAGATACGACCCACGAACCCCGAACGACCTTCCGCGATCTCGGTGTCAACGACGAGATCGCGGACGCCCTTGAAGCGGAGGGGATCGTCGATCCCTTCCCCATCCAATCCCTGGCTCTCCCACTGGCGCTGAGCGGGACCGACATCATCGGGCAGGCCCGCACCGGCACTGGTAAGACCTTCGCCTTCGGCCTCCCCCTGCTGCAGCGCGCGCGGAGAACGCCGGGCGAGGCCAGGCGCCCGTGCTCGCTTGTCGTGGTGCCCACCCGCGAGCTCGCCATCCAGGTGGCGGCGGACCTCACGACAGCGGGCAAGCGCACCGGCGGCCGCATCCTGACCGTCTACGGAGGTCGGGCCTACGAACCGCAGATCGAGGGCCTGCAGAACGGAGTCGACATCGTCGTCGGCACGCCGGGGCGGCTGCTGGACCTGCAGAAGCAGAAGCACCTGAGCCTCGCCGGCGTCAGCGCCGTGGTGCTGGACGAAGCCGACAAGATGCTCGACCTCGGATTCCTGCCCGACATCGAGCGGATCCTGACGATGATCCCCGACGAGCGCCAGGTCATGCTCTTCTCGGCGACCATGCCGAGCGAAATCGTGTCACTGTCGCGCAACTACCTTCGCCGGCCCACTCATGTCCGCGCGGGCGACGACGATGACGTCGACGAGAGCCGCAACAGCCAGATCCACCAGCACGTGTTCCGGACGCACCCCATGGACAGGCTGGAGATGCTGGCGCGGCTGCTCCAGGCCGAAGGACGCGGGCTGAGCATGGTGTTCTGCCAGACCAAGCGGACCTGCGACCAGGTCGCCACGGCGCTCAAGGGGCGCGGATTCGCGGCCGCCGCCGTCCACGGCGACCTCGGCCAGAGCCAGCGGGAACGCGCGCTGCGCGCCTTCCGCAACGGCAAGATCGACGTACTGGTGGCCACCGATGTGGCCGCGCGCGGACTCGACGTCGACGACGTCACCCACGTCGTCAACTACGAGTGCCCGGAGGACGAGAAGACCTACACCCACCGTATTGGGCGCACCGGCCGCGCCGGGCGCTCGGGGACGGCGGTGACCTTCGTCGACTGGCAGGAGACCGCACGCTGGAAGCTCATCAACACAGCGCTCGACCTGCCGCACTCCGAGCCGGAGGAGACCTACTCGACCTCTGACCACTTCTTCGAGGCGCTGGGAATCCCCCAGGGCACCAGGGGGACCCTGGCCAAGGAGCACCGCGAACGTGCGGGCCTGGAAGCCGAAGAGGTCGAGGACATAGGCGACACCGGACGCCAGCGCGATGAGGGCGACCAGCGTGGCGGCAGCCGCGCCCATGGCCGTTCACGCAACCGGCGGCGCACCCGCGGCGGGAAGAAGCCCGCCGGCGCCGAACAGTCCGCCGAGTCCGCGAACACCGCGCGGGGCGAAGGCCACGACAAACCCGCTCGCCGGCGTCGTCGCCGCACCCGCAACGGTGCAGAGGTAAAGAAGGACCAGGACTGAGCACATGCCTGAGGACGGGGCCATAGGCGCACCGGACCCCGGTGACTTCGGCCCCGTCACGAGCGAGCGCACGGTTCCGGTGCGCTCGCCGGCGCCGCTCCCCCTCCGGATCTCCGTGGCGCCACACCCCCGGCGCCGCCCGGTGGCCCGCGCCGGCCCCTTCCAACAGACCGGTAGCGGACGCGCCTCACCGCCCGGCCGACGATGCGCCGCCTTCACGGAAACCGGCCCGTCCCCGAACCTCACCCGCCACCCGATCGTCTATGGTGAACCGTCGTGAGTACACCTCGGTTTCTGGAACTCCCGCCCGGCGTGCGGCGAACCGACATCGCGACGGCACGCGGGACGATCGCCGCACTGCAGGCCATGCCGACCTCCGGCGGATGTGAACTGCAGGCGGCGGTCCTGGTACCGGGATACACCGGCAGCAAAGAGGACTTCCTGGCGATACTGCAGACACTGGCCCAAGCCGGGCGGCCAGTGATCGCGATCGACCTGCCCGGGCAGTACCAATCCCCCGGGCTCGAACGCGTCGGGGACTATACCCGCGCGGCCCTCGGTCAGGTCATCGGCGAACTGATCGCCGCCCTCGGCCACGGCCCCGTCCACCTGCTGGGCCACTCCTTCGGCGGCCTGCTGGCGCGCGAGACCGTACTCGCGAACGAAGCACCCCTGCTCTCGCTGACCATGATGAGTTCGGGCCCCTCCGGTATCGAGGGTGTACGCGCCGGCGACGCCCGCCGACTCGTGGCGGCGCTCGGGCCCGAGCCGACACGCGACCGGGTCCGGGAGGTCTGGACCGAGCACCTCGACGAGCCCGCGCGCGCGAGCGGAGTTCCGGAGGAGATCCACGCCTTCCTGCGCGAGCGCATGCTCGCCAACGATCCGGAAGGGCTGGTGCGCATGGCCGAGGAACTCCTCACCGCTCCCGACCGCACCACTGAGCTCACGGCGGTCGCGGACCTGCCGAAGCTGGTCCTCTACGGCGAGAACGACGACGCCTGGCCCCCGGAGGTGCAGGCCACCATGGCCAAGTACCTCGGCGCCGAGCGCGTGGTGATCCCGGGAGCCGCCCACTCCCCCAACGTCGAGGCCCCCGAGACCACCGCGAGGGCGCTGACCGAGTTCTGGACCCAGGCGGAGACCCCCGACCGCACCGGCGACCTCTGAACGGCCGGAGTTCTCGCCCAGGGGCGGGTGGCTTCCCGGGGATCAGCGCGCGCCGAGCCGTCCGGCCGCGTGAGCGCGGGCGGGCGGCTCGGAACACGTCAGCTCGTGGAGACCCACGAGTCGAAGTTCTTGGATTCCGCTTCGACCATAGTCTCCGGGCCGCTGTCGGGGAGGACCCGGGTGTCGGGGGGCAGCGACAGCAGCACCTCGCCCACGGAGTGGAGCTGGCGGGTGTAGTCGATGTAGCCCTCCCCGACGGTGCCGAGCTCCCCCTTGCGGAGGGTGTCGCCGCTGAAGACCGCGCCGCGCTCGGAGATGTAGAAGCCGACGCTCCCCGTCGAGGTACCGGGGATCGCGAGGACGTCCACCTCCAGGTCGCCGACCTGGAGCGTCCCGCCGCCCTCGATCTCGTGGTCGGGTCGGCGCTCCACACCATGCGCCTTGCGCCAGGAGCGCAGCTCCCGAGGGTGCAGGGCGATGGGGGCGTCGTCGCGCTCGGCGACCTCGACGGCGGCGGAAACGTGCGTGTTGTACCCGTTGGTGCACGCCACCAGGTAGACCTCGCGATCCCCGACCGCCTCCAGAATGGCCTTGGAATCGTGGGCCGGGTCGATCACGATGACGCCGTCGTCGTCGGCTTCGACGACCCAGGTGTTGCTGACGACGTCGAACTCCTCGTCGTCGACCTTGAGCACGCCCGCGGTGCGGACGCACTGGATGCGGTCGCGGTCGGGGGTGTCGGTGCCGGGAACCTCCGCCTCGGCGTCGTCCTGGCCGTCGTCGCCCGAGACGCTCGCGGTGTCCTTGTCGCCGGCCTCCTCTTCGTCGTCGGCGTCCTCCGCGGAGGTGCCGCCGGCCTCCGTGGCAGCGGTGTCCTCCGCGTCGGCACCGGCGGCGGTCTCCCGGTCATCGGCGGTTCCGGGCCCGGGCTCCTCGGCGGAGTCGTCCTCGGTCTTCGTCGTCACCGCCGAGGACTCCGCCTCCCCGTTGCCGGGCTCGTCGCTGTCCTTCTTCTTGCCCTTCCACTTCCAGAACACGGTGCCGACCCTTCGCTTCACGTCCGGATTCAAAAACATTGTGCGGGACCATTGTTCCGCTCCCGCGCCGTGGTTGGGTACACGTTCCCGTGCCTCGGAACGGTTCCGCCCCGCCGCGACGGCAGCGACGCGCTGGGCTCCTCATCCGCTCCCGACCGCCCTGCCGGGGCCTGTGCCGCCGGTGATGAGCGCGGCTCCGGTCGCCGGTTCGATCAGCCGGCTGAACGCCTCAGGGGCCGTTGTCCGGTAACCAAGGCGGCGGCCGGTCAGTTCGCCGTGGTCGTCGCTGGAGCCCGTGACGACCACGGCGAGCTCGGTTGCCCGCGAGCGCCAGTACGCCTGCTCCGCTTCGTCATGTGAGGGGTGGTCCGCCTCGATCCCGCCGAGACCGGCTCCCACCATGCGCTCGACAAGGAAGTCGGGGACCGCTCCCGAAACGGCGCCCTCGCCCCGCGCCGGGTGGGCGAGCGCGCAAACCCCGCCGGCTTCCCGCACCAGGGCCACGGCCCGCACCGGGTCCGGTGCGTAGCGCGCGAGGTAAGCGGGACGGCCCGCCCCGATCCACCGGTCGAAGGCGTCCTGGACGTCCCGCGCCGCCCCGGCCTCCACGATCGCACGGGCGATGTGCGGGCGTCCCACGACCTCCTCCCCGCCCATGGGCGCCGGCCGCGCACCGGGATCCGCGCTCGCGATCTCCCTGACCCGCTCCCACGTGACGGCGATGCTCTCGTCCCGCAACCGCTCCACCGTCTTCTGGGCCCGGACGACGCGGTCGGCGCGGATCCGCCGCAGTTCGGCGGCGAGTCCGGGATGCTCCGCGTCGAAGAGGTAGGCCAGCAGGTGGACGCTGGCCCCGTCGTGCGAGCAGGACAGCTCCATGCCGGGAACGAGAGTGAACCGCGGGGGAACGCGCGCGGCGGCGGCCGCCAGCCCGCCGACCGTGTCGTGGTCGGTCAGGGCCAGCACGTCGAGTTCAGCGGCGACCGCATATTCGACGACCTGTTCCGGTGTGTCGGTACCGTCCGATACGGAGCTGTGGGCATGCAGGTCGATACGCATGATCAGACGATTCTACGGTCGAGGCGGACGATGGCCACTCCTTCGCCCGTCAGGTGGGGAACGCCCGCAGCGCAGAGGTCAAGAACGGGGAGAGCGCACCGAACGGGGGTTCCAGCGTCGAACCGCCGTCGTGGCGGTCGCGCAGGTCGCGCATACTGGTGAGTTCGTACATCAGCACACCGGTGTCGGCGGGACTGAGGACGAACCACATCCATTTCGCCAACGCCTCACCGACATAGACCGCCCGCTCCTTCCCTCCCTGGATACTCCATAGGGGGATGTCGTGCCCGGCGTAACGGAGCTTGCTGTGCACCACTCCGGAATCGAACCCGGCCCCGGGGTCGGGACCGCGCAGTCCGGCGAGGCGCGCACCGAGGCCGACCCCGGGGTCCTCAGCGACGATCACCATCTCCCCGATGCCGCCCAAGGGCGCCGGTCCGGACAGGGCGACCGCGACCGCGACCGCTCCGCTGCGGTCGTCGCCGCCGTCGGCGAAGCCGGTGACGACCCATCCGGCGGGCAGCGGCCACGGCAGCCAGATCGGTACCTGTGCGGAGTCGATCAGCAGCTCAAGCGAGGTGAGGGTGGGGTTGCGCACCGGGTACAGCGGAGCCACTGGGCCGTGCGCGTCGCACTGCCACGCGCTCGACCACAGGTTCGGCGCGTGGATCGCACGTCCGCAACGGGGACACGTGGGGTCCGATCTCATAATTGCCCGAAGTGGTACCCCCGTGCCCTGTGCGGAAACTCACTTTTACGATGAGGGCGGTGAGTGCGGCCCGTTCGCAGGGGGCTGCACCCAGCCTCCGGGTGCCGGGGCCCCCGTTTCGTACCGCTGCTGGACGGGCTGCCGGGCGGAGGGCCATCGCTCGTGGTACGGATCGTACTGCGGCGCGGCCCGCTGCCGGCCGTACTGCCCATAGGGGTAGGGGGAAGGCTGTGAGGCCCACGCGGGCAGCGGGGTCTGCGGAGGGGGTTCCTCATGGTCCGCCGCCTCGTCCGGGACGGTCCGGCGAACCCCCATGCGCCGGGCCAGCCAGACCACAATGAAGGAGTAGAGGACCACCTCGACGAAGGTTCCGCTCACCCCCTGCCAGGACCCGCTGCCCGTAGCGGCGTCCTCCAGCCTTCCTTCGTAGGCGGTGATGGTGAAGACAACGAGGTTGTGCAGCACATGTAGGGCGACCGCCGCCTCAAGCCCGCCCGTATACCAGGTGAGCCAGGCCATGGCGATACCGAAGACGGCGACGTCGAGCATCGCCCAGTCGGTGTACTCGTGCATCAGCGTGAACACGCTGCCGCTGACGAGGATGCCGGGAACCGGACTTCGCAGTACGCGGGCGACGACCCCGCTACCGCGCCGCTCCCCCGGGCCGGCACCGTAGGCTCCGATCGCCTGCATCAAAAAGCCGCGCAGCGCGAACTCTTCCGCCGATGCCTGGAAGGGCACCAGTAGCAGGATCACCAGCAGGGCGAGCGCGAACCCCGATTCCGGGTTGAAGGCGCCGACGAACTCCGACTCCGGAGCCGTGGCCCGTTGCAGCCCGTACATCACGGCGAACGAGACCGCCAGCGGCACGGCGGAGACCGCACCGCAGATCAGCATCCACCGCCAGCGCAGCCGCCCCTCCACCGAGAAGAGTGTGCCCACCGGGCGCCGCTGCACGAACCGGACGACGAACATGACCAGCGGGGTCATCGTACTCAGGGCGATGAGAGTGAAGGCGAGGTCGGGCAGCGGTGCACCGAAAATGGAATCCGCCTCGGGATCCGGGGTGAGCCCGGCGACCAGCGCCGTGAGCAGGGCCGCGATCCCCATGGCGATCTGCACCAGCACGATCAGCACCACCGCGCAGAGCACCGAGAGCAGCGGCACCCACCATCGGTAGCGCCATGTGCGCGCCATACGATGGTAGGGAGTCCCCGGCCACGGGCGGGCGATCCCCGACCTCAGCGGCCGGGGCCGGGCCGGAGGCGGCCAGGCCCACGCCGGTGCCGCCTGCCCCCCTGGCGACGGCGTTCCGGGAGGCCAGGCCCACGCCTGGTCCCGCGGACTCGGCGACTGCTTCGGGTCTCCCGGTCCGCAGGGCTCGGGTGGCCAGGACGAACCAGGCGGTGGCGGCGCATTTCCCATCGTTTGCAGAGATTACTATCCGCCCGTGTATTGACAGCGTTAAGATTCTCTCGCTACCGCCCCATCATCCAAGGTCACAGGCTGTCATCAGAGTGTCTGCGTCGGGAGGGCCGCGCAGCTTGGCGGTGTTGCGGACGATGAGCACCTGGATGATCCGGTCGCCGCTGACCCCCAGACCCTCGCTGTGCGGCATGCCGAACATCTCGCGGAGCACGAAGACCGCCTACCCGATCGGCCCCAGGGACTCCAGCGCGACCGGCATCGCGAGCGAGACGGACGCGGCGCCCGCGGCCCCGTTCGCCACATCCGGCCCGGTCAGCAGCGGTTCGGGGAGTCCTGGGCCGACGCGGGGCTCCCGCCTGCCGCGCACCGCACGCAGTCGACCAACGTGACATTCACCACACTCCGATCAGATGGTTCTTCGGGCGGCGACGCTGCCCGGCATGTCGCAGGACACGCTGAACAGCAGTCCCCGGTTCCAGCGGGACACGCCGGCCTTCGCGGCCGGATTGGTCAGCAGGATGCGCGTCTCGCGGGCCATGGCCCTGCCGTGGTCCCGGCAAAGCGGCGGCGTGGCGGAAGGGAGAACCGCGCACCGTTCCGGCCGGAGGGGAAAACCCGGCGCCCCTGCGGTGTTCTCCCGCCTCAGGCTTTCCGTACCATGGATGTATGGCCTCCACACCCACCACCGAGCAGGTGAACGCGGCCCTGGCGACCGTCCAGGACCCCGAGATCCATCGCCCGATCACCGATCTCGACATGGTCAAGAGCGTCGAGATCGCCGACGGCGGTCTCGTGAACGTCGGCATCTACCTAACGGTGGCCGGTTGTCCCATGAAGGGGCGCATCGAGAAGGATGTCACCGAGGCCGTCTCGAAGGTGGCCGGAGTCACCCGGGTCGCCGTCGAGCTCGACGTCATGAGCGATGAGCAGCGCAAGGCGCTGCAGACCAAGCTGCGCGGCGGCCAGGCGGAGAAGGAGATCCCCTTCGCCAAGCCCAATTCGCTCACCAAGGTTTTCGCCGTCGCCTCGGGCAAGGGGGGTGTCGGCAAGTCGTCGGTCACGGTGAACCTCGCCGCGGCCATGGCCGAGCAGGGGCACAAGGTCGGCGTGGTCGACGCCGACATCTACGGCCACTCCGTGCCGCGGATGCTCGGGGTCTCCACGCACCCCACCAAGGTCGAGGACATGATCCTTCCGCCCACGGCGCACGAGGTCAAGGTCATCTCCGTGGGGATGTTCACCCAGGGCAACCAGCCGGTCGTGTGGCGGGGTCCGATGCTGCACCGGGCGCTGCAGCAGTTCCTCTCCGACGTCTTCTGGGGCGACCTCGACGTCCTGCTGCTGGACCTGCCGCCGGGCACCGGCGACATCGCGATCTCCGTCGCCCAACTGGTCCCGAACGCCGAGATCCTGGTGGTCACCACCCCGCAGCAGGCCGCCGCCGAGGTCGCCGAACGCGCGGGCGCGATCTCCGCACAGACCCATCAGCGGGTGAGCGGCGTCATCGAGAACATGTCGTACTACATCGCTCCCGGTTCCGAGGAGCGCACGTACCTGTTCGGCGAGGGCGGCGGCCAGGTGGTCGCCGACGGCCTGACCAAGGCGCTAGGCGCGCGGGTACCGCTGCTCGGCCAGGTCCCCATCGACATCCGGCTGCGCGAGGCCAGCGACGAAGGAAAGCCCTTCGTGCTGACCGACCCGGAGGCCGCGGCGAGCCAGACGCTCCTCCAGATCGCCGACGACCTCGTGGGCAAGCCGCGCGGGTTGTCCGGCATGCAGCTCGGCGTCACCCCGGTGGGCCGCTGACTCCGGTATCGGCGCCCGGGGCCGGCCCCGGGCGTTACCAGGAGTGGCTGCGGATCGCCGTCGAGGAGGCCGAGGCCGGGCTCGCGAGCGGCGGCCTCCCCATCGGAGCGGCGCTGATCGGCGGCGACGGCCGGGTGCTCGGCCGCGGGCACAACCGCCGCGTCCAGGACGGCGACCCGTCCGCCCACGGGGAGACCGCGGCGTTCCGGAACGCGGGCCGGCAGCGCTCCTACGCCGGCACGACGATGGTGACCACACTCTCGCCCTGCTGGTACTGCAGCGGCCTGGTCCGGCAGTTCGGGATCCCCCGCGTGGTGATCGGTGAGGCGCGGACCTTCTCCGGCGGGCACGAGTGGCTCGCGGAGAACGGGGTGGAGATCATATTGCTCGACGACCCGGAGTGCGTCCGGCTGATGAGTTCGTTCATCGAAGTCGATCCCGGTCTCTGGCACGAGGACATCGGCGGGGACGGCGACCCCTGAACCCGCGCCGGCCGCGACGCGGGCCCAGGCCGGGGCGGATCCGCGCCGGGCCGGGAACGGGTCAGTCCGAGGCCGAGCCGAGCGTAAGGGTGGCCGTCTCCTCGCCGCCGTCGCGCTCGTAACTGATCCGCACCTCGTCGTTGGGGGCCTTCTCCCCGAGAAGCTCCAGGAGGGCGGGGGTGTCGCGTATCGGGGAGCCGTCGAACTCCACGATCAGGTCGCCGGGTTCCAGGCCCGCCTCGTCCGCCGGACCTCCCGACTCCACGGCCCCGCGGCCGTCCTCGATCAGCGCCCCCGGCTGCTGGTGCTGCAGGACGAGATCGGCGCCGATGTCGGCCTGGGGATCCTCCCCGGTCTCGATCAGATGGCTGACGACGCCCTCGGCCTCCTCCGAGGGGATCGCGAAGCCCAGGCCGATGCTGCCGCTCTGCTCTCCCGGCAGGGTGCCCATGGTCGCGATCGCGGAATTGACCCCGATGACCCGCCCCTGCGCGTCGACCAGCGGCCCTCCCGAGTTGCCGGGGTTGATGGCGGCGTCGGTCTGCAGCGCCTCGATGAAGGCCTCGCCCTGTTCGCCGGTCGAGACGGGGCGGTCCACCGCGCTGATGATGCCTGTGGTCACGGTGCCCGCCAGGCCGAGCGGAGCACCGATCGCGATGACCGAGTCCCCCACCGTGACGTCCTCGGAATCGCCGAACTCCAGCGCCTTCACGCTGAGGGGGTCGTCCAGTTCCAGGACGGCCAGGTCGGAGCTGACCGCCTGCCCGACGACCGAAGCGGCACTGGTGTGCCCGTCGCTGTAGGCCACCTCGATGCCGCCGCCTTCGAGCGCGTCGGTGACATGGGCGTTGGTGACCACGTAGTTGTTCTGGATGATGAACCCGGAACCGTTGCCGCCGGCGCCGCCGTCGCCGTGGATGGAGACCACGCTCGGGCTGACCCGCTGTGCGACGCCGGCGATGGTGTCCGGCTCCCGGCTCGGGGTTCCGCTGGGCACTTCGTTGTTGAGGTCCGGGGCGTCCTCATCGGCCGCGGCGCCGTTCTCCGCGCCGACGAAACCGCCGGCGACTCCGCCTACACCGGCCGATACCACCGCGACCACCGACAGGCTGACGAGTACTGCCCACAGCGGCACAGCTCGGCGGCGTTTCGGCCCGCCGGGGTTTCCCGGAACCGGCGCCCCGGCAGGGCCGTGCCCGGGTCCCCCGGGGAGGCCCGGCATCCCCGGCCCCGCCGGCCCCATGGGACGAGGGGGACCACCTGCCATCGGCCACTGGCCGCTTCCGGCCATCCCGCCGCCCGGACGGGGATACCCGCCGCTGCCCGCCTGCGCCTCGCCCGGTGGCCGCCGC
>NZ_LAJC01000032.1 GCF_000981225.1 Allosalinactinospora lopnorensis | reverse complement strand
ACGTACCGCGGCCATGATCGGCAGCGCTTCTCGTGGCGACGCACGCTGTCGCCTCCTTCCCGCGACGCGGAAGCCCCGAGAATCGACTGCCGCCCGAAATAGCGGAACGCGCCAGAGTTCCGGCGGACTTCCGGGGCTGTGAACAAGAACCACGTCCAGTGGTCGGGCCATGATTCACATCAGAATGGTGTGGTAGGTGCTTCTTATGGGGCCGGAGAGTCCCAGATCCATACGGCCACCGTCGCGCCGGCACACACGAACAGAGGTGGCGTTCGAACTAGGCCCCTCTCGCTCGTGATAGACACAGCGGTCATCACCCGGTTGTTGGCTCTCATCGCCGGAAGCCCGGGGCCGGGCAACCGAGCTCCGGGGGCCGAAGCAGAACCAGAGGCCCTCGCGGCGGCTCCCTTGCACCATGAGGGACGCGAGCGAACGGCAGCCCTCCGGGTTCCCCTCTTTTGACCACCGCGCCAGGGCGCACCTTGGAGCGCGCTTCCTGGAGGGCGTCCTTACCCATCCCCCGATGCGCTGAAGGCCACGGTCGCGCACCGTTGCGAGTCACAGGACATTCCAGGGGGTTCAGATGAAGGGGAAGGATGAACCGCGCTCGGGCACCGCCCAGGACACGCCTCTAGACAGAGGGCTCACCAGTACCGAGGCAGCCGAGTTGCTGCGCAGGGAGGGCCCCAACCAGCTTCCCAGTGCGCCTCGACGGCCTGCCCTGCTTGTACTCGCAGGGCAGATGATGCATTTCTTCGCGGTCATGCTCTGGTGCGCGGCAGGTCTCGCCCTGTTCGCGGGAATGCCCGCCTTGGCCGTGGCCATCGCCGTAGTAGTCGTGCTCAACGGCGCGTTCTCCTTCGTGCAGGAACACCGTGCTGACCGCGCCGCGGAGAGATTACGCGACCTACTGCCCGCCCGCGCCACGGTTCGTCGGGACGGGCGTGCAACGGTCATCGACGCGACCGAGCTGGTTACCGGCGATGTGGCACTGTTGGAAGCAGGCGACCGGATCAGCGCCGACCTGAACCTGGCCTCCACCACGCGATTACTGGTCGACGAGTCGATGCTGACCGGCGAGAGCGTCCCCGTGTCACCAGACCCCGGGGCCACCCTGTACGCGGGCACCTACGTAGTCGAAGGCCATGGCGCCGCGGTGGTGGGCCGAACCGGTACGGACACCCGGCTGGCCGGCATCGCCAAGGTGACCGAAAGAGCGAGCAGACCGCGCAGCCCACTGGCGACCCACCTACATCGAGTGGTGCGCACTATCGCGCTGATCGCCGTAGCCGTGGGAGTACTCTTCTTCCTCGCCGCCGTGACGCTGGGAAGGGCCGGTTCGGAGAGCCTCCTGTTCGCTATTGGTGTGACAGTCGCCCTGGTGCCTGAAGGGCTGCTGCCGACCGTCACCCTGTCGCTGGCACGGGCCGGCCAGCGGATGGCGTCCCGTAGTGCCCTGGTACGCAGGCTGGAGTCAGTGGAGACCCTGGGGGCGACGACATTCATCTGTACCGACAAGACAGGCACGATCACACGCAACGAGATGTCGGTCGTCACGGTGTGGACGCCCGCGGGCCAGGTGGATGTCGAGGGCGAGGGGTACGATCCGGCGGGCCAGCTCGCCGGTGATCCGAGCGCGGTAAGGTGGGCGAGGAGACTCGCCGACAGCGCAGCGCGGTGCTCGCCGGACGCTCGCGTTGTGGAACGGAAGGGCCGGTGGCGCCCGGTCGGCGACCCGATGGAGGTCGCCCTCCACGTACTGGCCGCGCGCGCCCAAGCCTCCCAGCCGCCCGCTCCTGTGGTGCGGCACCCGTTCGACCCCCGCAGGCGCCGCTCGTCGGTCATTGACACCGATGGCCTCCATGTGACCGGCGCTCCCGACTCGGTGCTTCCTCTGTGCCAAGACACATCCTCCGATGCCGACCGCGCGGTAGCCGCGATGAGCGGCCGAGGGCTGCGTGTACTCGCCGTGGCCCATCGCCGAGGCGTGTCGTCGACGAGTAACGCGTGGGCGGCCGAGCGTGATCTTGAGTTGCTGGGGTTGGTCGGGTTGGAGGACCCGCCCCGCCCCGACATCGCCAAGGCGATCACCTCCTGCCGTCGCGCCGGCATCCGGCTGGCCATGGTGACGGGCGATCACCCGGGTACCGGGACCGCGATCGCTTCTGAGGTGGGACTGCTGAGCGCGGACGGGCTCGTTGTGCAGGGCAGGGACCTGCCCGCTGATGACGCCGCGCTGGGGGAGCTCCTTGACTGCGATGGGGTGGTGGTGGCGAGGGTCACCCCGGAGGACAAGCTGCGCATCGCGCGCGTGCTGCAGGCCCGCGGTCATGTGGTGGCGATGACCGGCGATGGCGTCAACGACGGTCCCGCCCTGCGTACCGCGGACATCGGGGTGGCGATGGGGGCTTCCGGCACCGACGTGGCCAGGGAGGCGGCCGACCTTGTGCTGCTCGATGACCATTTCGCCACGATCGTCTCCGCGGTCGAGCTCGGCCGGGCGACCTTCGTCAACATCCGGCGGTTCCTCACCTACCACCTCACCGACAACGTAGCCGAGCTGACCCCGTTCGTGGTGTGGGCTCTGTCAGCCGGCACTATCCCGCTGGGCCTGACGGTGCTGCAGGTGCTCGCGCTGGACATAGGAACAGACCTGCTGCCCGCCTTGGCCCTGGGTGCCGAACCGCCCAACCCGAGGACGATGCAAGGACCGATGCGCACCGGCGGGCTCATCGACGCGCGGGTGGCACGCCGAGCGTTCGGCGTGCTGGGGCCCGCGGAGGCGGCAGCGGCGATGCTGGCGTTCGTGGTGGTCTTGCTGGCGGGCGGCTGGGCGCCCGGGGCCATGCCCGACCCGGCGCTGCTGGCGACGGCCTCTGGGACCCTGTTCACCGCGATCGTGCTCGGACAGCTGGCGAACGCCTTCGCCTGCCGCAGCGAGTCCCGCTGGGTCGCAGGCACCGGGGTCGGCGGTAACCGGTTGCTGCTCTACGCCGTCGCCTTCGAAGTGGGCATACTCGCGGTGTTCCTGCTCCTCCCGCCGCTGCCGGGACTGCTCGGCGGCACCCTCCCGAGCCCGCTGGGCTGGGCCATGGCCGCACTGGCGATCCCGGTCGTATGGCTCGCAGACACCGCGCACAAGAAACTGCGTGCACGCGGCTGAACCGTTCCGCGGAGTCCGGCGGCTCTTCGGCCCCGGTGCGGGCACGATTCGGAGAACTTCGGCGAACACGGTGGTGAGGGGTTCGATCGGAGGACAGAATGCGTGCGTTGGTGGTGTACGAATCCATGTTCGGCAACGCGGAGACGGTCGCGGAGGAGATCGCGGCGGGGGTGGCGACCCGGCTCGGTGTGGACGTCGCGGAGGTCTCGAGCGCGCCCCGTTCCCTCGGCGGTGATGTCGGGCTGCTCATCGTGGGAGGCCCGACCCACGCCTTCGGCATGACCCGTGCGCGCCCCGGGAGTCGGCCGCGGAGCAGGCGGGCAGGGAACCGGTATCGACCGGGCAGGGAGTACGCGAGTGGCTGGACTCCCTGAGCGGAGAATCCCCCGATGTCAACGCCGCGGCGTTCGACACCCGGGTGAGGAGGCCCCGTCTTCCCGGTTCGGCGGCACGCGGTGCGCAGAAACGCCTCCGGCGAAGCGGTTTCCGGATCATCGCTCCCGCGGTGAGCTTCCTCGCCGAAAAGACGCCGGGTCGGATCTTCTAAGCGGGGAAAATCGCAGCGTGCGCGGCAGTGGGCCAGTGGACCACAGCACAGGCCACGAGGAATGGACCGAGAAGACACCCCTCGATGAGATACTGCCGGGCTCCCGGTTGGCAGCGATCGGCACCTGCTCCCAACTCCCACGCCAGCGCGGCCGGACCCGAATTCGCTGACCTGGCAGCGCACAGTGGTCGATACTCGTGGTAACGAGAGCCGGAAATTGCCAGGAGTCTGCTGACCACCGGGTGTCGGTGCTATGGGGTGTAGGGCATTCTCGGCGGCAGCATGTCGTCCACATCCCAGGTGAGCTTGCTGTGTACCCCCACCACGCCATCCACCCCACGGGTAAGTTGTGCAAGTATCGCGCAGTGGCTGTGCTGCTCCACGCGCCCTTCGAGGCTGACCACGCCATCATCCACGCTGAATCGGATACGCCCGGGATCGAGCCAGGCAGGAGCAACAGCGAACGCCGCACCGATGTCGCGCGCGATATCCCCATCGGGGCGCACGAAGACCCGAAGCAAATCGCGCCGGCTGAGCATCCCCGCTAGGTGACCGCGCTCGTCGACGATGGGCAGCTGCTTGACGTCGTGGCGAGCCATCACCCGCGCCGCGGCAACGACGGTCTCCTCAGGACCCACGGTGACCACGTCCCGAGTCATTAGCTCCCTGGCATTCTCAGCGCGCGCCTTCCTCTGCGCGCTGCCCCGGCTGCCCAGGGTACGGCGCAGCCGGGCCCGCATCGGTTCGTGGTACTCGTCGCCAGGGCGCTCAGGAGCGAACTCTTCATGGTGCACCAGGTCGGTCTCGGAAACGATCCCGACGACACGGCCGCCCTCGACGACAGGCAGGGCAGAGACATCCCGCCAGAGCATCAATCGCGCGATGTCCTTGATCGGAGTCTCTGAACTAGTGGAAACCACGTCGGGGGTCATCACGTCGCGGACGGTCCTATTCATATGAGCTCCCCCTCAGGTTTGGTGCGTGCCCCCGCTACGGGCGCGCCACTGCCGTCAGCAGTGCCATAGCGCCAGGCCACACAGATTTTGAACCGCAGGCCAAAGGTGGTGCCCCTCTCTTCTGCGAGGATGAATCGTCAACGTATTTCGCCGGCGCTGGCGCGGCGTCCACTGATGGCGATTGGTGTAATCGTCACATAAGCTTCGCGATCGCCGCCGGCCCACGGGCGAACCTGCACAGCCCCGAGGTCATCCACCTCCCCCGGGTCACGCACCAGCCGCGCCCGCCCTTTGACCAGCACGCTCCAGCCCTCGCTCATCACCTGATCGATCCGATCCATCTGGAAGCTCACGTATCCAGTGGCATGCTTGGCGATGATGCCACCCTCTTCGACGCGGAAGACGATGTTGCCGTCGACGACCGCGAAGTTCACCGGCAGCACCGTGGGGCCGGCCTCGCTCTCGACGGGAAACGCGATCCGCCCCACACCTCCCGGCCTGATGAGGTCCATGCACTCCTCAGCGTCCAGTGTCTGCAACAAGGCGGCGCGGCCGGTGGGGTTGCGGCCCGGCGGCACGTCGACGTCCGCGCCAAGCAGTGCGCCCGGGGTGGTCTCCAGCGCCCCGGCCAGCCACGCAAGCGCCCGACGACTGAGGTTGGGCGGGTGCTCCTCCAGGTAGGCCACATACCCGGGCGCCATACCGGCGCGCCGCGCGACCTCCTCCACCGAGAGCCCGAGCTCGGCGCGGCGCCGCGCCGCCCGCCGCCCCAGATCCCCCCGGGTCTTGCCGCCCCATCCGGCTTCGTAGCCGGCCTCGTATACCCTGTCCATGCTGCTCCCCCACTGCCTGGTCACGCGGGTGGGCGAACCGTTGCCGCCTCCTTACCGCCAGTCTCGGCGATCGTCTCGGCGTCGGTCACCAGGCCTAAGCCGTCCCTTCAGGGGCCGAAAGTACCGGTCCGTGGGAAGCCGCCCCAGTGCCTAGCTCACTCTCTCCCGACAGAGCGGCAAGCCGGGAGCTCTGCCTTCCACGGTCCCATCATTGGCCCCTAACAGGCCGCATCCTCCTCCGATGTACTGGACACCAGAACGTTCAAAGCGATCGTCGCCCATCCCAGACACTGCCGGGAGAACAAGGGTTTTCCCGTATATCCGCCAGCGGCTCAGGGTTCTCGGCCCTACACGCAGCACGGCCACTACCGACTCTCCCAGAACACGAAACGACCCTGCCACGCCCGAGACTGACTTCCTCGGCGCCATGGGGATCGGAGCTGATCCTAAAGACGAACGCCCACCACCTCCGTTCGGAACTGGCTGAGCACATACGCGTCGCACTGGCCGCCGAACGCGCACCATCGGTGCAGCCCCCCGAAAGAGCAACAGCTTGAGCCCCGCAGCACCTGCGTCCGGGGCATGGTCCCTCTCTCGACCGACCCGAAGGTCTGCCTGCCTCGGGGCCGAAGGCACTGTTCACGGGTCGATTCGACGAGAAGTGTGAGACCAAGGAATTCGAATGGAGCCAGTGATGAATGAACGAGACACCTTCACGGTGCTGGTTACAGGGGGCGCTCGAGGTATTGGGGCGGCTGTGGTCCGCGCAGTTCACGATGCGGGCCCATCCGTGATCATCGCCGACATTCTGGACGAGAAGGGCGAGCAGCTCGCGAAGGAGCTTGACGACCGTGCACACTACGTCCACCTGGACGTGACGAGCGCCGAAGACTGGACGGACGCGATAGCTGTGGCTGAACGCATGGCTGGCCCGCTAACATCCCTGGTGAACAACGCCGGGATCCTCGACATCGGGCCAATCGAGACACAACCCGCTGAGAACTTCCGCCGGATTCTCGACGTGAACCTGTTCGGCACCTGGCTTGGCATGCGTGCCGCTCTCCCTTCCCTGCGGCGATCCGGCGGGGGAAGTATCGTCAACCTTTCCTCGACCGCGGGCATGCAGGGATACGCCGGGATCGGCGCCTATGTTGCCAGCAAGTGGGCTATCCGCGGGCTTACCAAGACGGCGGCGCTGGAGTTCGCCACAGACAGAGTTCGCGTGTGCTCGGTCCACCCGGGTCCGATCCGCACGCCCATGACCGCCGAAATGGACGACTCTGTCGTCGCCGGCCAGCCTATCCCGCGGTTCGGTAACCCCGAGGAGGTCGCCCGCATGGTCTACTTCCTCCTCACGGAGGCGACATACTCGACGGGAAGTGAGTTCGTGATCGACGGCGGCGCCATTGCGGGCACCGCGCTACCACTCCACACCACATAAGTCTCGATCCACCGATCGACTTCTGAAGTGGTCTTTTGGGGATTGCGGGGCGGGTGGGTGGTGTCGGACAACCGCCTCCAAGCTTCCTGCCAGGCCCAGCGCCGGGGCACATGCACCGTGAGGCGTCGGCGCCGCGCGCGGCTGAAAGCGGCTTCTCCGGGGCGCTCACGGGGCGGGCTGACCAGCAAGGTCCACCTGGCGGCGGATCGGCGGTGCCGTCCGCTGGCCCTCCAGGCCAGCGACGGGCAGGCAGCGGACTGCCCTCGGTTCATCCCCGTGCTGGAGGAAGTCCGGGTTCGTGGCCCGGCCGGTCAGCCGCGCACCCGGCCGGACGCGGTCGCCGCCGACAAGGCCTACTCCTCCCGCGCCAACCAGCTCCTACCTACGCAGACGCAACATCAAGGCGGTGATCCCAGAGAAGGCCAACCAGGCCGCCAACCGCGCTAAGCGCGGCAGCAGGGGCCGGCGCCCGGCCGACGTCGACCTCGGCCCGCTTGACCCATGACCGCAGCGCCTCGGGGTGGATGTCCAACTGTTGGACGATCCGGCGAATCGGCCCCATCCTCTTGTCCTGTACCGGGTGTGATGGAGGTGGTGTGTGCCGGGTTCTGTGGAGCCGCTCACTGGCGCACAGGAACGCGACCACCCCGCCGCTGGACTCGGATCCGGCCGAGACCGAGTTGCAGCGCCGCTACGCCGCGGGCGAGATCGACCGGAGGAATTCCTGCAGCGCAAGATCGACATGGAGCGATAACCGACGGCCGGGTTTTCGACCCGCCATAGCAGTTGGTCAGCTCGGTGCGCAGTAGCGTGTCGTCGGCATCGCCTGGCACACCTCCGCGTGGTTGAACATGGCCGAGTCGGTGGGACAGCACGCCGAATCGAACAACATGGCGGCGGGGCCGGCGAAGATCGCGACCGGTAGGGCGAGTAGCACGGTCAACAGGCCACCGGCCAGCACGACGCGCGCCCGGCCGAATGGCCGCACTCCGGTGATCAGGCGCCGTACCCGATCGGCGGCCCCCGTCCCACCGGCGGCCAGCGCGCCGGCCGGGCCGCGCTGGCCCGCGACGTTCAGCAACGCTTCGGCGGCCAGGAGGCGGTGGGTAACGCGGGCGGCCGAATCGTCGGCGGCCAACTCCATCAGCCGCGCGGTCTCGTCCCTGATCACCTGGAACAGGGGGAGCCGCGGAAACGCCGCGGCCAGTCCGCTCGCGACCGCGGCCACGAGGTCGTGGCGGGCGCGCAGGTGGGCGCGTTCGTGCGCGAGCACCGCTTGGAGCTGCTCAGCATTGAGCGTTTCGAGGGCGCCGCTGGTCAGCACGATCCGCCGGCGCACGCCCGGCACGCAGTAGGCGGCGGGCACTGAATGCTCAAGCACCACCGCTCCGGTGTCCCGGTCGTGCCGGCCAAGCAGCTCAAGCATCTCCAGGTGGCGGCGGCGATCGGCGATCGCCCGCCACAGCGTGGCGGCCACGCCCCAACCGCAGCGCGTGAGCACCAGGACAGCCAGCCCCACACCGCTCGTGCCGATCACCGTACCGCCGGGGGTGGCGTACTGCGCGCGCAGGGCCACCAGGCACGCCTGCAGCACCTGGGCGAGGTCCATGCCCAGGCGCAGGCTCGGCACGCTCAACGCGAGCCCACCGAGCACCAGCGAGACAATGAAGGCCAGGCTCAGCACCTGCCAGGCGGCGATGCCCAGCCGGGGTGCGCGCTCCACCCAGCGCGAGCGCCGTACGACATACGGGCCGACCGCGGCCAGGAGCAGGGCATAGGCCAGCAGCAGTGTCGCGACGATCACGCCAGACCCTCGCGCCGCTTGGCCTCGTCCAACGCCTCGCGCAGCCCGGCGACCTCGTCGCTGGGCAACCGTGACACCAGGCGGGAGAGGATAGCCGCTTGGTCGGGCGCCGTTTCCAGCGCCTCCTCGACCAGGCCGGTGATGTAGTCCTCCTGCGAGGCCGCCGCCCAGTAGTAATAGGCGCGCCCCTGTTTGGTGCGCTGCAGCCATCCCTTGCGGTACAGGATCTCCATCACCGTCTGCACCGTGGTAAAGGCGATGTCGCGGTCGCGTCGCAGGTCGTCCAGCACATCGCGCACCCGCATCGGCGCATCGCTCGCCCACACCGAGCGCATGATCGCGGCCTCCAGCTCGCCGAACTGCGGCATCGGACTCCTTCGCCATTCCACTTTCTGGGGGTGATAACACCTGGGCGTAGTGGCCGTTACAGACCGCGCAACGCTATTTGACGATCCGCCCGGCCAATGCACCCAATCAGCTTAGGTCATACCGATCTCACAGCCGCGAGCGGGAACGGGCGCAGCTGACATCCGCTGACGACGCTCACGGCGCGCCCCTCCCGGTACGCCTTTCCCCTCTAGTCGGGTTTGCGGGCCGCGAGGCGTTCGATGACGCCGGCCTTGAACCTGTCGCGTTGTTCCACGGTGAAGCCGTGTTCCCGCACGGTCAGCAGTGGGCGGCGCATCATCTGCTCGCCGTTGCCGGGGTCGAACACGTTCATCAGGCCCTGGATGGTGAGCAGCAGCCAGCGCACGGGCAGGAAGGTGGGGCGCACGTGGTCCAGGAGCAGGAGCTGGCCACCGGGGCGCAACACGCGGCGCATCTCAGTGACGGTGGCGTCCAGGTCGGGCACGGCGCATAGCGACAGGGCACAGACCACGGTGTCAAAGGAGGCATCGGCGAAGGGGAGGTGTTGGGCGTCGGCCTCGCGCAGATCCACCTGTACGCCGAGTGTGTGAGCGCGTTCCCGGGCAATCTCCAGCATGCGAGGGCTGAGGTCGATGCCGGTCAGGTTCACCTGGTCCGGGTAGTGCGGCAGGTTACGGCCGGTTCCGATCGCGACCTCAAGGGTGTTCCCGCCGGCCTTGGAGCACAACCACTCGCGGCTGCCGTCGAGGAAGAGCCGCTCCATCCGGTCCATCATTCGGTCGTATCGCGGTGCCTGGCGATCCCAGTGTCGCCGTATCTGGTCGGTGATCTCGATGTGCCTGGCGCGTCGTGACGATCGCATCGCGGATCTCAGCTTTCGGGAGTTCACACCACCTTTCTACTACATAATCGTAGTTATTACTACGCTGGGATAGTAAAATGTGTGGGCGAAGACCTACCCAGGCCGCCACGACTCCGCGGCGTCGCCCCATCAGGAAGCCGGGCCGCGTTTTTACTGTGGGTGTGTGGTACTTCGCGCGTTCTGCCCCTGGAGGTGAGGACCGTATGTGTGGCTCGATGATGGAATCGATGGGGATGCCGGGGCCGACCTTGGCGTTTCCCGTATTAAGCGCGCTGCTGGCCGGGGTGGTCGCGTTCGCGCTGCTCCTGGCACTCGCACAATCGCGTGTCCCTGCCCTCACCGCCTCGGGACCTCGCACGGACTCGAAGGATTCCGGTGCGGTGGTGCTGGCCAAGGAGCGTTACGCCCGCGGCGACATCGACCACGCCACCCTTGAGCGGATCCTGAGCGATCTCCTGCGCGCCGAGGGGCGCGGCGGCTCCGGGGGGAATTGATGGTGGCGCTGGGGCCGCTGGAGACCGCAGTGATGGAGGTGCTGTGGCAAGCCGAGGGACCGATGACGGTCCGCGAGGTCCGTGGCGAGCTCAATCGCGATCGCCATTCGCCGCTGGCCTACACAACGGTGATGACCGTGCTGGCGCGGCTGGCGGAAAAGGACGCGGTAATCCGGAAGGCGCGCGGGCGGGGGTTCGCCTATCGTCCCGCTGGGTCGGACCCGGCGGCGCTGGCCGTGCGCACGGTACTCGCCGAGCACGGCCAGGCGGCCGTCGCCCACTTCGTGGACCAGATCGAAGCCGACCCTGAGGCACGAGACCGATTGCGGCGGCTGCTCCACGATTCGCCACCGGAGACCTCGCCGTGAGTCCTCAGGCATTGGCGCGCCTGGACAGCGGCAACCGGGCCCTGTCGCTGCTGCTGGTCCTGGCTCTGGGCTTTCGTGGTGTTCTCACGGCCCTGGCCTGCTGCGCGATCTGCGTCGTGGCTGTCCATCTGTGGACGCTGGGCCCGGCGGCGCTGTGGGCAGGAGGGTGGCGGATGCTGGCGCTCGCTGCGCTGGCCGCTCTCCTGCTCGTCTCGACGGGCACGGCCGTGATCCGCCTGGCTGGGGAACTGCGCGCGGATCACGCACGGCGCGGAAAGGTGCGGGCCCGTGTCACGGCCCCGGCCGCCGACCTCGATCGGATCGTGGGCCCCTACGGGCTGTCGGGACGGGTCAGCGTGGCGCAGGCCGAGGAACCCTTCGCCTTCACCTATGGGTTGTGGATCCCGCGGGTCGCGGTGAGCAGCGGCCTCGTCCGCATGGCGCCAGCCGCCGAACTCGCCGCGATTCTCGCCCACGAGTCCGCACATGCCCGTAGCCGCGACCCACTGGATCCTGGCGATCCGCGTGTTGCTCGCGCGTGAGTTCTACCTGCCGGCGCTGCGGCATCTCTCGGAGCGCTTCGTCGCCGGCCGGGAGCTGGCCGCCGACCGGCGGGCCATTACCCGCTGCGGCACCCGGCCCCTGGCGGGCGCCCTCCTGCGCGTGCTGAGCCCTCCGGCCTGGGCCGCCTCCCCAGCCGCCGCGATGGCTGGCGCCACCACAGTAGACGCCCGCATCACCCAGCTCGAAACGGGTAGCGAACCGCCGCTGCCGCCCATTCCGCGCCGCTCGTGGCTGGTCAGCGCGATGATCGCGGCGGTCGTACTCGCCGGTGCGGCCAACGCGGCCCTGCTCGTCCAACAGATGTGCACGGGCACCATGTGAGCGCCCCGGCCCTCGCGGCTCTCCACGACATACTCAACCGCCTGGATACCGTGGTCATCGGCCCGCGGCCCGGCGCGCGATCCTGCGGTTGCGGATGAGCAGCACCACGCACAGGCCCAGGATCGGAAGCGCGTTGAGCAACGGACCCAAGGGGGAGAAGTCCTCCGGCGGGGTGCGCAGCAGCTCGGCGTTGAGTTGCTGGTTGACGGTCAGCAGGCCGAACAGCGCGCCGCCGGTCACGGCAAGTGGCGTCAGGGAGCGCACGTAGCGTTGAGCCACCTGCCGGTCGCCACGCCGACCAGGAGGCGCAGCAGCGTGGCCACGGCGCCGACCACCAGGGGGATACCGATCGGGTTGTAGCGCCACGACATCGCCAGGTCGCCCCGCATCGCCGCCCACACCGACCGGGTTCCCCCACACCCGGGGTCCATGATCCCCAGGTAGTGCAGCGGGCCGTGGATATCGATCGGCGGCAGGCCGAAAACCGCCATGAGCCCGCCGAGGACGAGGCCGCCAAGGGCTGCGAGCGCGAACCAGGGATGGCGGTCGCGCGCTTCGACGCGGAACTCGACCGGTGAGCGCCAGGCAGGCATGGTCCCTCATCATTCGTCGTGGTGCCCGCGCCGGGCACCGGGGGCGGGCGGTGCGCACCGAGGTTACTCGCCGGGCTCGAAGTCGAAGTCGTCGGGGACGTCGACGTCGGCGTCCTCGGGCCCGTAGACCAGGGCGATCTGGCGGTGCTCGGTGAGTTGGATGGCGGCGGGGTTTCCCTCGTGGAGTTCGCCGTCGACGTAGGCGCGCAGCGTGTTGCCGCCGTCGGCTTCCAGTCCGCCGAGGGTGGTTTCGTCGAGGCGCACGTCCCATTGGGCGAAGACCTGGCCGAGGTTGTAGCGCTGGTCATCGGTGGGGGCCTCGACGTGCAGAACGCCGCGTTCGTCGTGGGTGTGTAGCTCCGACATAGCGGTGCCCGCGGGGTGGATTCCCAGATTGGGGGGTACGGTGACCGGCTCACCGTCGACGATGATGTCGAGGTGGGCGTGGAAGTGCTTCGCGGTGCCCTCCATCGGCTCCACCCGCAACCCGGCCTGCTCCGCCAAGGGAACCGGGTCCTCGGGCAGCGACCACGGCGGCATGGCGGTGCTCTCGCCACTCACCGGTTCCGGTAGGGCGGCTTCCGTTTCCTCGCCGCCCGGCAGGTTGGTGAGTCCCCATCCGGCCAGCCCCACCACCACGACCAGGACGGCCCCGACCGCGCTCATGAGCAGGACCCGGCGCCGGCGTTCGCTGCGAGCCTGCTCTTGGCGCATGGCGGCGACCTTCTGCGCTGTGCCTCGCCTCGGCTGTTCCTTCGACGGGGACCGACTGGACGCGGCCGCCCCTTTGCTCTGGCGCGATGACACGATCTGGAACCTCTCGACCGGTGCTTGGGGGGACCCTAAATATACCTATGCGACTTAGGTGAATAGGTTACCGTGTCCATCGAGGTGCCCGAGCGCTCCCCCTCAGCGGACAAGCGCTGATGCGCAGAGGAGATGTATGCCAGTGCGTGGTTGTGCCGCACTCGCCGGTGCGGTGCTCGTGTTCGTCGTCGCGGGCTGTGCCAGCGGCACCCAGGACGCCAGCCCCAATCCGTCCAGTCCGTCTGCTTCGGCCCCCGAGCACGATCACGAGCTGCGGGAGGTCGATGGCGATGGCGCATCCTCGGTGAGCATGGAGGTGGCCGAGGACACCGACTCCGGATGGAACGTCCATGTGCAGGCCGAGGACTTCGAGTTCACCCCGAGGCAGGTCGGGGAGAAGGCCCGCGAGGGCGAGGGGCACGCGCATCTGTATGTCGATGGCGAGAAGGTCGCGCGGGTGTATGCTCCCTGGCATCATCTGCCCGCCTCGGTGGTGCCCGAGGGGGGGCACACCCTATCGGTGCACCTATCGGCTAACGACCACAGCTCCTGGGCAGTCGACGGTGAGCCGATCAGCGACAGCACCACGATTACCGGCAGCGGTGGCGATGGGGACCATTCCCACGCCTCCCAAGACGCCGGCTCCCAGGACACCGGTGCCGCCGATGTCACGGCGGAGATCAGCGTGCAGGACGTCACGGTGTCGCCGGAACCCGGCCGAATGGAGGTCGAACAGGGCCAGAGCGTACGCCTCACGGTGGACAGCGACAGCAGTGACACCGTGCATCTGCACGGCTATGACATCGAAGAGCCGGTCGGCCCGGGCGAGCCCGCCACCCTCAGCTTCACCGCCGACCAGACCGGACTCTTTGAACTGGAGACGCACGAGTCCGGCACGCTGCTTACTCAGATTGCCGTCGAATGAATGCGACACTCATCCTGGCGCACGGGGTCGGCGGGCGCGAGGATCTGCCGCTGCCGTTCCCGTACGCGCTGACCGGCGCTGCGATCGCGCTCGTGGTCTCCTTCGCTGCGCTCGGCCTGGCCTGGCGCCGTCCGCGACTGTCCGGCGACGCCGCCGGGCGTCCCCTGCCGCGCCGCCTTCAAGCCGTGCTCGATGGTCCTGCGGTGCGCTGGGCGCTGCGTGCGGCCGGCCTGGCGGTAACGGTGTTCGTCGCCGTGGCCGCGGTGTTCGGTCCCAATGACACGCTCAACCCCACACCCGGGGTTGTCTACGTCCTGTTCTGGGTGGGCCTGGTCCCGGCGTCGTTGCTGTTCGGTCCGGTATGGCGGCTGCTCAACCCGCTGCGCACGATTCATTCGTGCCTGGCCCGGCTGGCCCGCACCGCCCCGGATCGAGGGCTGTGGCCCTACCCCGCGTGGCTGGGCTACTGGCCGGCCGCGGCCGGGCTGTTCGCTTTCACCTGGCTGGAGCTGGTCTGGCCGCACAGCACCGATCTGGTCAGCCTGCGGGTGTGGTTCGCCGGCTATGCGGCGGTCCAGTTACTGGGAGCGCTGGCCTTCGGCGGCCGCTGGTTCGACCACGGCGATGCCTTCGAGGCCTACTCCTCACTCATCGGGCGGCTGTCTGCCTTGGGGCGGCGCACCGATGGACGGCTTGTGCTCCGCAATCCGTTCAACGGCCTCGACGGGTTGGCGCCGATGTCCGGGCTCGCGGCCACAGTGGCGGTGCTGCTGGGCAGCACCGCCTACGACAGCCTGTCCAACGCCCCTTGGTGGACCGGATTCCTCCAATCGGGCCCGCTGTCCGACGTGGCCGGCGGCACGCTCGGGCTCGTGGGTGCTGTACTGCTGGTCGCCGCGTTGCTAGCCGCCGGGGCGAGGGCCGCGGACGCCATCGGCGGTGCGCCGCGCGCCGGGTTGCCGACAGCCTTCGCGCACTCCGTCATCCCGGTGACTGTGGGCTACCTGGTGGCGCACTACTTCTCGCTGCTGCTGTTCGAGGGCCAGCGCACGCTCGTGCTCGCCTCCGATCCGCTGGGCACCGGCGCGGACCTGTTCGGCACCGCCGACCACGGAGTGGACTTCACGATCGTCACCCCGGCGACGATCGCCCTGGTGCAGGTGATCGCGGTCATGACCGGCCATGTCCTCGGTGTCATCGCTGCGCACGACCGCGCGCTGCGCCTCTTTCCCCGCCGGCGGGCCGTGCTCACACAGATCCCGCTGCTCGTGCTCATGGTCGCCTACACCATCGGCGGGCTCACCCTGCTGTTCGCCACCTGACGGCGGTGGCGAGCCCGCGGAAGGACGCGGACCGGTCCCGGCCATCCACCGTGCCACCGGTGGTTTCCCGGGGCGGTGGCCTCCCCCGCCACCGATGAAACTAAGGTTGTTAGGTGGAAGGTGGCCAGGGGAGCGCCAAAGGAAGCAGGGGAAGGCACGGACATGCCAAGGGCGCGCCGAACGCCATCGCCGTCGCCGTGGCAGTTGTCACCGCCGTGGTCAGAGGCTGGGCCGGCTACCGGGAACTCGGGCGCGCGCCCGAACCGGCCTCCTCGCCCGGGCCCGCGCCCCGGCGGCTACACCACCGACCACGGCTCACACGTCATCGGGTTCAACACCCATGATGAGGGGTGGCTGCTGTGGACGCCGAGCACCCCGGATCGGCGACCCGCGCGAGGACTACTCCCGGTTCCTGGACAAGCAGCAGTGAAGGCGAAAAGGACTCCTCGGAGTAGGCGCAGCCCCGTGGCAGGGGCGCCCTCTACCCCATCGGGACACCATGGCTAGTAGCACACCGTAGACCCTGGTGACAGCACGATGATCACGTCGGCCCCTCGTGCCACTCCACGTCAATCAGCGCTTCACGCCACACGGAAGGAGGGGTAGAGTCGCTGGCTGGCCAGCGCGATCCCCCAGGATCGAATCGTGCTCTCTGGCCCGGAAGGTATGAGGGGAATTTCGTATGTCCATGGGTCACGCTACCGGGCACGGTCCGGCGCGGTGGTGGCTCATGCTGTTCTGCGCGCTCTTCTCGGTCCTGTTCGTCCATGGAGTCGAAGGCGCCTTCACGCATCTGCCTCGTGACGCTGCGCACGGCACAGCGGCCGCACACGAGGACCATCCATACCTCTTTCACCAGGTCCACCATGCCATCGGGGCGGAAACGGCCGGGGAGGTGGAGGAGCCCGCGACTGAAGCAATGGTCTCGGAAAAGCCGCAGCCTCATCAGCACACGGACTATCCGAGCATGGCCCCCATTTTCGCGCTGTTTCTCCTCCTGGTGTGTCCGCCGGCCTCCCTGGGCCCGGTTGCCGTCCCCAGAGACAGGGGGTCGGTCCTTCCGTCGTGGATCGGGCGGGGATCAGGGCCTCGCCGCCCCCGCCACCGGTTAATCGCGGAACTGTCAGTACTGCGGATCTAGATGCCCGCGGCCTCGCGTGGGACCGTTCCTTCGGCTCGCGCGAGCACGAGTGTCCACCGTTTCCCCACCGTGCCGTAGCGTCTTCCGCCTGCACAGTGCCGGTCTCTCCGCCTACGGCGGGACATGCGGACATCGACGTCGAATCCGGCGTCTGGACGCGGACCATGCCCCGCGCGAAGTGGCGTTGCGGCCTCCCCATTCCGGCGGGTGGTGCGCGGATCGCGGTGCGGTGATGCCGTCGTCAAACATGCACATGTATTCGGGAGTTCTTTCATGAGTCGTAGTCGTCGTCGCCTCGCACCGAGGCACGGTAGTGATCTCGCCCGGTTCGTCGCCGTGTCGGCATCCGCCGGAGCGGCCGAGATCCATCTGGTCATGTCGCCCGTCCACTGGCAGGAGTGGTGGCCGTCCGGGTTGTTTTTCGTTGTCATAGGGATCTTCCAGGCGGTATGGGCCGTTCTGGCCCTGTGGCGGAGCGAACCTGTACTGATGTTCCTCGGCGCGGTGCTGAACCTGGTGTCCATCGGAATGTGGCGCTCAGCCGCCTCTACGGGATCCCCTTCGGGCCTCATGCCTGGATGCCCGAACCCGTCGGGCTGGCGGATCTCGTCACCGTCGCCCTCGAAGGGGGCGTTGTGGCCGGCGCGCTCTGGGCGGTGCGCGGCCGGGAAGCCAGAGCCGAATCGGGCAAGGGAGTGATCGGCGCCGTCACCGTCGCGGCTTTGGCGGTGGCGTTCTCCACCGCGGCCGCGGTGAGCGACGCGGATGAGCACTCTCACGGCACGGAGGCGGAAGGGCACGGCGGAGGCGCTCACGAGGGCGCGGGCATGGACGCCTCCGGGGGTGAATCGCAGCAGTGCGAGGACGCCTCCGAGACGGGCACGCCATCGTCATCGGCGTCTTCGGAACCCGGCGACGGGCACACTGACGACGGCCACGACCACGAGCACTGAGGCAGCGGCTCCTCGGCCTGCACGGCGTCCCGCCAAGCCGTCGAGCCAGGGACACTCGGTGGGGCGTTCGACGCGTTCGTTCCCTCGAAGCGGGCGCTGACGCGGACGAGAGTAGCCAGGGACGCAATCGCGTGTGTGGCCGTGGACCGCCCCGCGGGATCGGTCGGGTGTGCGTTTTAATTCGTAACGCCAGGCCTGGAACCGCCCCCGGCGAGAGAGGCTTTGACCGGTCACGGCCAAGAGCAGCAGGCCGAACGCGATGCCCGGAAGCCAGGACAGCGCGTCGGTCGTCAGCGATGCGAAATGCTGCGACTGCCCGAACATCTGGACCCGCCAGCCATTTATTGGGCGGTCCCGGCCCGTTGACGGCCGCGACCAGGGTGGCCACGCCCATGCGGCCAGCAGCACCTACTTCTTCTCGCACGCCCGGGCGCGCGATGGAGGGCCCTGGTGTTCGCGGCCGGAATCGCCGTGATCATCGTGCCCATCGGGATGGGCACGGCCGACTGTTTCCGTCTCCCGGTCGCAACGCAGCCTCGGGCGTTGCCGACCGGGAGCACGTACCGGTAGCCGCCCATGCGGATGCACGCGCTGACGATCCCGGACACGCCAGCGCAAAGATCGAGCCCATGCCGACGGTCGGCACGCTACCGCCGGGCATCGGCAGCCGCAGCTCGGTCCCACCGCCCCCGAACAGCAGCGAATGGCGCATTGGAGTTTCCACCACGTCGGGCGCACGGGCACATTCCCAGTTCCGCACCCCGGTGCGCTCCAGGCTGAGGAGGATGACAGGGTACGCCTAAGCAATCTAGTTATTTAGGTGTGCGTGTGCTCAGGGCACTCGCGCGATCTCCGCCTGCGCCCCACTGAAGACTGCGCTCGGTCGATGGATATCCCGCACATCGTCACCGCCGGCCCGATGCTGCTGGCCATCCCGCTCGCGCTGGCGGCCGGGGGCATCACGTTCCTGTCGCCGTACTGCCTGCCGCTGGTGCCCGGCTACCTCTCCTTCATCACCGGCATGTCGGGCACGGAAGGCCAGCACCCCGCACGCGGCAGCGTCCTACGTGGGCGCACGGTGCTGGGCACCCTGCTGTTCATGGTCGGCTTCTCCGGCCTGTTCGCCGCCTACGGGGCCTTCTCCGGCAGCCTGGGCGCGCCCTGTTGTTCGACTACCAGGACATCCTGATCCGCATCCTCGGCGGCCTCACCTCGTCCTGGGGCTGATGTTCATGGGGGCGCTGCGGTGGCTCCCCTGGACCGGCCGCAGCCTGAAGCCGCGTTTGCAGCCGCGCAGCGGCGTGGCCGGCGCCCCGCTGTTGGGCGTGTTGTTCGGCCTGGGCTGGACTCCCTGCATGGGGCCGGCCCTTGCCGCGGTACTGGCGATGTCCACAGCCTCGGGCAGCGCGGGGCGCGGGCCTTCCTCGCCTTCGTCTACGGCCTCGGCGTGGGGCTGCCCTTCCTCATCTCCGCGGTCGCCCTGACCAAGACGATGCGTGTAATGGGCTGGACCCGCCTGCACGCCCACACCATCACCCGCGTGGGCTGAGTAATGCTCGTGCTGGTCGGGCTGACCCAGAGCACCGGGTTGTGGACCGATTTCGTCCTGGTGATGCAGCGGTGGGCGGACGGCTACCAACTACCGCTGTAGCCCTCACCGTGAGCGCCCCCTGCGTCAGCGTCCCTCGATCTCGGATCGCAGACGCCGGTACTCCTCCTGGTCGATTTCGCCGGCGGCCAGGCGCCGGTCGAGTTCGTGGCGCGCCGGGGCGCTCGCCACCGGCCCTGGCGCCGAGTTGACGGTGAGCTGCTGGACCAGCCAGACACTCCCCAGCACGATGAGCACCAGCAGGGCCAACCCAATCAGGCCCCCCAGCAGCATCCATATCACGCCTATTCCCCAGCCATCCATCATGGCGACCAACTCCTCTGGCCTACCTGGCCACTAACCGCGAAGACGCGTCGAGTTGTCTTTGGATCAACCCGTCTGAGCCCGTGGTTTCTCCGCCACGACGCGGGCGATGGTTCCGAGTTTGCGGCGTTCGGCGTGCGTAATCCGCAAGCCGGCCGCATCCAGGTGAGGTTCGGGCTCACGCAGCAGATGGTCCTCCATCAGGCGACGGGTCAGCGGATCGAACAGCCGCTCCACCATGCGCGGGAACTTCTGGTGGCTGCCGACGTGTTCTAGGACGATCAGGCGGCCTTCGGGAACGAGCACCCGCGCCATCTCATCGACCACGGCCGCGTCGTCGGGCACGCTGCACAGGGTCAGGGTGACGACAACGGAGTCGAAGCTCGCCCGCGGCCATGGCAACCGCATGGCGTCCCCCTGGCGCAGCTCCACGTCCCGCCCCAGCTCCGTCGCCCGCCGCCGGGCGATCGACAGCATCCACGGGCTGAGGTCCACCCCGAGCAATTCGACGCCGTCGGGGTACTCCGCCACGTTGCGGCCGGTGCCGATGCCGACCTCAAGTGTGCGGCCCCGCGCCTGCGAACATGCCCATCGCCGCCCGTCCTCCAGCAGCAGTACCTCCGTGGGCCGGATGCTGCGGTCGTAGCGCCGCGCGAACCGATCCCACAGCGCCCGCGACCTCTCCGTCTTGTTCTCGACCATTGCGAACCGCTTCCCACCCGGATCCTACTGCTGGTCTACCCACTCACGGGCGACCGCGGAGACCGAAGCGATAACCGCTCCGCCCGTACGGAAGCGCCCCTACCCACCACCCCGTGCACCTAACTGGCTTCGTCGATCACAAGGCGCACGAGTACTCGGGCCCGCCTCGACTGGTTCCATGACCTCCCACGGTGACCACGGCGGTGTTGTTGCGAGGGCCACGCGGAAGCCAGGCACACGATGTCTCATACCTAAGCGACTTAGTTTCATCGGTGAATCCTGTGGCGTTTTCCGGGCAGCACCGACCGATTCTCGCCACCATTCAAAGCCCGAAGAGGCAACAGCGCCCCGGAGCACCGCACTACACAACCGGCGCGACGAACTGGGCGAGCCTGACCACCATGGCCCCTCTTCCGGCGGCTCAGGGGATACGATGCTTGGCTCATCTCCGCATTCGGGACCTTTGACACGGCCCGTCGGCCACCCCGGAATCCGTAGACGCGCGGCACTGCATGGCGCTGTCGCTCTCGCGGTGACGGCCGCCCTCGTCGGCTGCGCCCAGAAAACGGAAGACACGGACGCCCAAGCCGGAGAGGAAGATCAGTTCAACATCATCAGCGACTGATCCGCCGCCTCCTAAGCGCCGGAGGAACGCCGGCCGGCCCCCGAGTTCAGCGGCGAGACCCTCGACGGTGATCCCATGAGCCTGGCGGACTACGAAGGCACAATCCTCGCGGTCGACGTCTGGGCGATCTGGTGCACACCGTGTCGCGAGGAGATGCCGGTGCTGAGCGAGGTCTACCAGGAGCACAAAGACGAGGGCGTGGAGTTCCTCGGCCTCGACATCAAGGACGATAGGACCGCCGCCAAGGCGTTCGAGAGGAACCTGGGCGTGACCTACCCGAGCATCCGCGATCAGCCCGGCGCGGTCCTGATGACGTTCCGCGACACCGTTCCGCCCCAGGCCATCCCGAGCACGATCATCGTCGACCGTGAGGGCCGCGTCGCCGCCCGCGTCGTGGGCGCGACCACCTACAACCAACTGACCGACCTCGTCGAAACGGTTCTCGGCGAGGACAACGGGAAAGCCGATCCAGCGTGACCGCCCGTCCCCTCTTCCGGAGCTCCCCTTTCCGCATCCCGGCGACCTGGTCGGCGACGTGCGGCCGCTAAGCCAGACGAATTGGTGACCGTGACGGTCGAGGACGAAACGACGTCACGCGGTTCGGTTTCGTCTCCCGGTCAGTGCCGATCAGGGGCAGATCTTCCTGCTCGCCAACCTGGAGCTCGAAGCAGGGGGCGGGATTCGCCGTCGATACCGACCATGAGGCTGATACCCCGCGTCCCTATGGGCCGTGTAACGCCGCGTCCTTTGGGCAGTCGCTACGGCGGAGGGAGCTACGGCCGTCGAGGAGGAGGGCTTGGAGGCGTTCGGACCCGCGCTGGTGTTGCTCGGCGCGCTGATCGCGCTTCTCATCGGCGCCTACGGGCTTTCCGCGATGGTCCGGATCAGGCGCGCGCCAATGGTCTGCGAACCCTTCCTGTCCGGGGTTCCCGTGACCGAGCACGCGGTCTCGCGCTATCACGTGCGTTGGTATGCGGTGACGCTGCTCTTCCTCGCCTTCGACATGGAGATGGTCTTCATGTACCCGTGGGTGCTCGTGGTGGCCGACATGGGAGCGGTGGCGGTCGTCGAGATGTTCGTGTTTCTGGCGGTCCTGGTCGCAGCGGTGATCTACGGCTGGCGGGAGGGGGTGTTCCGGTGGACCTGACGCGGTGGCTGCTGCGTCGGGCGGCGCCGAGTGCCTTCGTCGTCACCGCTGTTGGCGGCACGGGCGCCCGGCTGGCGGTCGAGCGCGTGCTGCGCGAGCGTGGCTGGGCGCAGGCGCTGGCGCCGGCCGAGGCCGACCTTCTCATGGTCTGCGGCCCCCGCCATCGGGATCTGGTGGGCCCCGTGGACCGGGTGTGGGATCAGCTGCCCGGTCCGCGTGCGCGCGTCCGGGTCGACGCCCCGGAGGTGGCTGCCCGCCGGCTTGACGAGGCCCGCGCCGAACTACGTGACGTCGCCCGGCAGCGCCGCGACGCCGAGCAACGTGATCGAGCGACGCATTCGGCCTCTCCGACAGCCTCAGGGCACAACGGCGACATGATGATGCCGGGTGGTGTGCCGATGGCCGATCGGGCCGAGGACCGCGATGGCCTCATGCTCGATCAGCTCCACATCGCGCTGGGCCCGGCGTTGCCCGACTGGCCGAGCGGGTTGTCGCTTCGGCTGGTGATTCAGGGCGACGTGGTCCAGGACGCCGAGGCCTCGACCGTTGGTGAACCCACAGAGGCCACGGTCGCCTACTGGGACGCACCGGTCGTGGATGCTGACGGGCACCCCGACTCGCTTCGGGCCCGGGCGGCGGGCGCCTTGGACAGTATGCAGCGGCTCCTCTCGGTCGCCGGTTGGCCCTCCGCGGCGCTCTCCGGGCGCCGCCTGCGCGACGCGTTGCTGAGCACGGATCCGCAAACCCTGCCGCCCCGGGACCTGGTGCGCTGGCTGCGAAGGGTGCGCCGTTCCCGCATGCTGCGGTGGTCCACCAATGGGCTCGGCGAGATCACGGGCGACACGGCGGCGTGGATGCGCGGTGATGCCACTGACCGCTGGTCACGATGGCTCGACGAGGTCGAGTTCGCGGCGGTCGCCGAAGGTGGTGGCGCCGCCCCACCGCCGGATCCGCGCGCCTCCGCGGCGCTGCGCGCGCAGAGCACGCGCGCGGCGCTGCGACTGCTGCCGTCGCTGCTGATCGGCCAGGAGCTGGCCGCGGTGCGGTTGATCGTAGCGTCTGTGGATCCGGATCTCGGGACACTCACCGCGGGAGACCGGGAGGGCTCCCATGGGTGATCCGGCACCACTGTGGAGTGTCCTCGTCATCCCCGTGCTCCTTGGTGTCTTCGCCTACGGGGCCGCGGCGGGGTCGGCCACGCTGCGGGCCCATGCCGCCGGCACCCCACGCGCCTCGGGCATCGCCGCTCCCGCGCGGTCGGCGGCGCGGCTGCTGGTGCAGCGGCGCCGCGTCGTTCTGGGCACGGACGCCTTGCTGTTGCGGCTGGGCGGGACGCTCGTTCCGGTGGCCGCGGCCCTGTCGGCGCTGGTGATCCCGCTGGGCGGGTTCGTGGTCAGTGACCTGTCGGTCGGTGTTGTGTGGTTCAACGCGATGGAGGTGGTGATCTGGGCGGCGGTGTGGATGCTCGGGTGGGGGGCCAACTCGGTCTGGGGTCTGATCGGTGGCTACCGCTTTTTGGTCCAGGGTGTGGCCTACGAGTTGCCGCACATGTTCGCGCTGATCACCGCCGCGCTGGGCGCCGGTTCGCTGCGCGTCACCGACATCGCCGCGGCGCAGCAGGGCCTGTGGTTCGCCGTGCTGATGCCGGTGGCTTTCGTGGCCTATCTGGTCTCGGCACTGGCCATGGCGTTCTGGGGGCCGTTCGACCAGCCCGTGGGGCGTGACCTCGCCGGCGGCGCGTTGGCGGAGCTGTCCGGCGTGGACCGTCTCGTCGTGGGAGCCGGTCGCTACGTGTTGCTCAGTGTCGTCGCGGCCATGGCGGTGCCGTTGTTCCTCGGCGGTGGCGCCGGCCTGCTGCTTCCCGCTTGGGCGTGGTCGCTGGTTAAGACGGCCGCTGTGCTCGCTTTGCTGGTATGGCTCGGGCACCGGCTGCCTACGGTGCGCATGGAGCGGTTCACCGAGATCGGCTGGGTGGTGCTGATTCCGGCGACGTTGTTGCAGGCGTTGCTCGTCGCGATCTTCGTGCTGCTGGGTTAGGGGAACGCGTGGCGGAACTGGTGGTATTCGCGATCTGCGCCGCGAGCGCGGTGGCCAGTGGCATCGCGGTGTTCGTGGTGGACTCCATGGCTCGGGCGACCTTCGCGTTGCTGGCCTCGTTCGTCTTCACGGCGGTGCCGATCCTGCTGCTGGGCCTGTCCTACCTCGGCGTGCTGGTCGTGCTGATGATGGTCATGGAGATGATGATCATGGTGATCTTCATGGTCATGTACATGATGAACCCGGCCGGGTTGATGCCGATGACCATGGTGCACAACAAGGCCGGTGCCCTGGCCATCTCCGTCGGCACGTTCGTCGCGCTCGCGGCCGGTGTCCTCCTCGTCCCATGGCCGACCAGCACCGCCGCCCCTCCGGCCGATCCCACATTGGCGCTCGGCGAGGCGATCATGGGCGAGAAGATGCTCGTGATGATGCTCGTCGGCATGGTGCTGTTCGCGACGATGGTCGCATCGATCGTGCTCGCCACGCACCGCGGGCGCTATGCCCGCTACGGCGATGACCTGCGGCGCAAGCACCCCGATGATCCGATTCGCGGCGGGGTGGGCCGGTGATCCTGGAGCTGTTCCTGCTGTTGGCCGCCGCGCTGTTCGCGGTGGGTCTGTTCGGGGCGCTGAGCCAGCAGTCCATCGTCATGATCATGATGGGCCTGGAGCTGATGATCAACGCGATCATCGTGGCGGCGGCGGCCTTCTGGTTCTACACCTCCGCGGATCGTCCCGACGGGCAGGTACTGGTGCTGGTCGCGATCACCGCGATGGCGGTGGAGATGGCCATGGGCTTCGCCGTGACCACCGCGATCTTCCGTTCACGTGACGTCGACGTGGTGGATTCGGCCGGCGACCTGAAGGACGCGCCTTGATGACGGCCGCGCTGTGGTCACTGGTGGGGTTACCCGCCCTGGCCGGGCTGGCATTGCTGGTGGTCGGCAGGCGCGCCGACCCGATCGCCGCTCCGTGCGCCGTGGCCGTGGCGACGGCCGGGCTCGTGCTGGGCGCCACCGTCGCCGTTGGCCGCCCCGAGGTTTCGGCGCCCATGCTGGCCGGTATCCCCGCGGGCCTGGCCGTGGACGGATTGTCCGCGGCCATGGTCATCACCGTTTCCGCTGTGTTTCTGGCGGTCATCGTGTTCGCGACCGGTGAGCTGGATCCGGCACAGGCGCGCGCCCGCTTCTTCGGGCTGATGTCGCTGTTCGCCGCGGCGATGCTCATCACCGTGACCGCGACCGACCTGCTGGCGCTGCTCGCCGCGTGGGAGATCATGGGCGCCACCTCGTATGCGCTCATCGCCTACTGGTGGCGTGAGCCCCACCGGGTCCACTCGGCCACGCTCGCCTTCGTCACCACTCGAACCGCCGATCTGGGGATGTACTTCGCGGCCGGGGCCGCCCTGGCCGGAGGCGCGACCGCGCTGGAACTGTCCGGCCTGGCGGGCCTCGACAGCGCCTGGCGTGACGCGGCCGTCGCCGGTCTCGTCGTCGCCGCCCTGGGCAAGTCCGCACAGCTGCCGCTCAGCTTCTGGCTCTCGCACGCCATGGCCGGCCCGACTCCGGTCTCGGCGCTGCTGCACTCGGCGACGATGGTCGCGGCCGGCGGCTACCTGCTGCTGCGGCTCGAACCCGCGCTGGCCGCCACCGCCTGGGCCGATGCGGCCGTGGCCTGGATCGGTGTGCTCACCGCCCTGCTGCTCGGGGCGGTCGCCTTCGCCCAAACCGACCTGAAGCAGCTGCTGGCCGCCTCAACCTGCTCGCAGATCGGGTTCATCGTGCTGGCGGCGGGTACGGGCGGCATCGCGGGCGGCGCGCTGCAGTTTGTCGCGCACGCGGCCGCGAAGAGCCTGCTCTTCCTGTGCGCGGGAGTTTGGCTGCTCGCCGTGGGCACCCAGCACCTCACAGCCTTGCGGGGAGCCGCGCGCCACCACCCGCTCGTCGGCGCGGCGTTCTCGGTCGGGGCGCTGGCCATCGGAGGGCTGCCGCCGCTGTCCGTCTGGGTGGCCAAGGACGAAGTACTGGCCAGTGCGCTGCACGCCTCACCCGCCCTGTACGTCACCGGCCTGGCGGCCTCAGTGGTCAGCGCCGCCTATGCCGCCAAGGCGCTGGTCGCCGTCTGGTCCCCACCGGGGCCGCGGACGCCCGACGCCACCCGGGAGCGTGCCACCGCGCGCGTCTCCCCGGCCGAGGGACTCCCGCTGCCCGTCCTCGCCGCGACCGCGGCCGCCGTCGGGATTCTCGCCCTGCCGGTGCTCGCGCCGTGGTGGTACTCGACGGTGGGAACGGCGGGTGAGCCCAGCCCCGTGGGCTGGGAGATCGCGGTCTCCGGCACGTTGAGCGTCGTGACCCTCGCCGGCACCGCATGGGTCAGTGTCCGGCGCGGTTCCCCGGCGGTATCGGAGACCGTTCCGGGCGGGCGGTTGCTGGGTGACTGGCTCGCGATCGAACGGGGTATACACGCCAGCGTTGTCCGGCCGGTGTCGGCACTGTCGCACGGCCTCGCCGCGTTCGACGACCGGGTGATCGCGGGCGGAGTGCGGGCATGCGCGGCCCTTGGCGTGTGGGGCGCCCAGCAGGCCGAGGCGCGTGTGGAGATCCGGGTCGATCGGGCGGTGCGGGCCATCGCCGCGGGCGCGCGCGTGCTGGCGATGTGGTCGTGGCGCCTGCAGACGGGGTTACTGCACCAGTACTACGCCCAAGCCGTCGCCGCGTTCATTCTGCTGGCCATCGTCGTCGTGTTGTCGAGGTGAGGCGTGCTCTCCCTGGTCGTCTTCCTGCCGCTCATCGCGGGCGTCGCGCTGCTCGCCGTGCCGTGCCCGCGCGACGCCACGGTGCTGTGGACCTGGATCGCGGTGGCGGCGCTGGACCTGGCGCTGGTCGTCACACTGTGGGTCGGCTATGTGCGCGGCACGCGCCCCACCGGCGACGGGATCACCGGACCGATCGGTTATGAGACCAATCTGCGCTGGATCCCCAATGTCGGGGTCGGCTACCACATCGGTGTCGACGGGTTCTCGCTGCCGCTGCTCGCCATGACGGCGGTGCTCTTCTTGGCCTGCGCGCTCTATTCGCTGCGCGAGAAGCGGCGCGTGCGCTCCTACGCCGTTGTGTTCCTCTTCCTGCAGACGGTGTCGCTGGGCCTGTTCGTCGCCCTCGACCTGATCCTGTTCTTCGTCTTCTTCGACCTGTCCATCGTCGGTATGTACTTTGTCATCGCCGGGTGGGGCCACCGCGATCCCGTCCGCTCGGCGCTGCAGTTCTTCCTCTACACCTTTCTCGCTCGCTCGCCCTGCTGCTGGGGTTCATCGGGCTGTACCTCGCCGCCGAGCCGCACACCTTCGACATGGTCGAACTCGCGACCCAATCCCCGTTGGAAGGGCACGGGCTCGCGGGCGGCCTGGTGCTGCTGGCCGTCGGTATCGGCCTGGCCATCAAGACCCCCACCGTGCCGTTCCACACCTGGCTGCCGCCCGCGCACACCGACGCCCCGGCGGCGGGGTCCGCGATCCTCGCCGGTGTGCTGCTGAAAATGGGCACCTACGGGTTCGTCCGCATCACTATGCCGATCCTGCCGCACGCGTGGCGCGACTACGCCATGGTGTTCGTGGTCGTCGGGGTGGTCTCCGTGCTCTACGGCGCGCTGCTCGCGCTCGCCCAGACCGACTTCAAGCGGATGGTCGCCTACACCTCGGTCAACCACATGGGCTACATCCTCCTCGGGCTGGGGGCCGCCGGCCTGGCAACGAGCGACCAGGCCCAGGCCGCGAGCCTGGCCGTGACCGGAGGCCTCACCCAGATGGTCAGCCATGGGCTGCTCACCGGAGCGCTGTTCCTGTTGGTGGGGGTACTCCACGACCGGGGCGACACATATGCGATGGATTCCTACGGTGGGCTCGCCGGCCTCACACCACGCTTCGCAGCCCTGACCGCGGTAGCGGCGTTCGGCTCCCTCGGCCTACCGGGCCTGTCCGGCTTCATCGCCGAGTTCCAGATCTTCACCGGAAGTCTGGGCATCGTGCCGATCGCCGCAGCGCTGGCGCTGCCCGGCATCCTCATCGTCGCCGCTCTGTTCCTGCGCGCCCTGAACCGCGTGTTTCTCGGCCACCGGCGAATCCCACCGAAGGCACACGTCACCGACCTCTTCGCCAGTGAGCTCACCGCGATCGCGCCACTGGTGGCGCTCGCCGTCGTCATCGGAGTGCTGCCCAGGTTCCTCCTCGACGTCATCGAACCGGCCTCCCAGCTCCTTGTCGCCCTGGTGACCCGATGAGCGCCATGGCTGAGATGAAACTGGTCGCGCTCGCGCCCGAAGCCGCTCTCGCGCTGACCGCGGTCGCCGGGCTGCTCGTGGGAAGTTGGATGCCCCGGCGGCGGCAATGGATCGTGCGGACGGGCGTCGCTGTCGCCGTAGCCGGCGGGCTCATCATCACGATCGGGGCCATGGTCTGGCCGGGCGACACCCTTCTCACCGGCGGGTACGTGGTGGACCTCGGCACGCACGCCGCCCGCGCGGTGGTACTCGCCGCTCTGCTGCTGACGGTGCCGCTGGCCGCCGACTCGGTCGCCGGACACCCGCGCGAGTCAGAGTTCTATGTCCTGCTGGTGCTCGCCGCCCTCGGCACCATCACCTTGGCCGGAGCCAACGACCTCCTGGTGCTCGCTGTGGCCTACCTGTTGGCCAGCATCCCGCTGTACGCGCTGGCCGGTTTCGCCAAGGACCCGCCCGGCACCGAGGCCACCCTCAAGTACTATCTCCTGGGCGCGCTCCTGGGCGTGCTGCTGCTGACCGGGGCCACCCTGCTGCTCGGGGCGGGCGGGGCCACCGACTACACGGTGCTGGCGCAGACGTTGCCGGCCGCGCCGCGCACCGTGGTGGCGGTCGGCGTCACAGCGGTCCTGGCCGGCCTGCTGTTCAAGGCTGGGGGCGTACCGGCTCATTTCTGGGTGCCCGATGTCACCGAAGGGGCGTCGGCGCCCGTGGCCGCGTTCGTCACCACCGTCCCCAAGATCGGGGCGCTCGTCGCTCTCTACCGGCTGGGGGACCAGGTCGTCGTAGCGGCCCCACTCGACTGGACACTGGTCGCCGCGCTCTTGGCCGCCGCGTCGATGACCCTGGGCAACCTGGCCGCGTTCTTCCAACGCAATGTACGACGCCTGCTCGCCTACTCCACCATCAGCCAGGTCGGCTACCTGCTGATGGCGGTGGCCGCCGCCGGTGGTGGATCCGCTTTGGCGCTGCCAAGCCTGCTCTTCTACCTGGCCGGTTACGCGGTGAGCAACCTCGCGGCGTTCGCCGTCGTGTGCGCGCTCCCGCGCACACGAATGTTGGACGACTACACCGGCCTCTTCCGCCACCACCCGTGGCTGTCGCTCAGCCTCGTCGTCAGTCTGCTGAGCCTGGTCGGAACACCGCCGACCGCGGTCTTCGTCGGCAAGCTCACCGTCTTCACCACCGCCGTGGACGCGGGCCTGGCCTGGCTCGTGGTGCTGGCCATCATCAACACCGTCGCCAGCCTCTTCTACTACCTGCGCTGGATACTCCCCCTGTTCCAGACCAGAGCCGGCACCCCGGCCAACGAATCCGGTCCCGAAACGCCGCAACGCCGGAGCACCACCGTCGCCCTGGCAGCAGGCGTCCTGGTCCTCCTGCTCGGCCTGGCAGCCGGCCCGACCCTCAGCCTGCTCCAGTAACGAGCCTTCCCACCCCCACACGGGGTCTTCTGTGGAAGAAAGCGCAGCGTCAGGGACCCTTGTACGCGTTGTTCGGGAGCTTCTTACGATGTATCGGCGATCACCGGGATTCACCGAACAGTTTCTTCAGCCCGTCCCGGAGTCAGGTGCTGCAGCAGCACGCGGTTCCCTAGCCAGGGAAAGTTTTACCTTTGGGCTTTGGCCCAGATAACCCTGCTCACCTTTCTGCTTCACGAGCCGCCCCCAGCGGGGCTTCCGGCCGAACTGCTTGGCCAACTCCTGACCGGTAGGCAAGGAGCCATCCTCGCGGCGGTTATCCAATGCCCACGCCCAGGCCTCGCGTTGAATCTGGGGCGGTGATACCTCTGCGTCGACGGGCTCGACGACTTCCGCCTTCGATGAAGCCGTCCGTGTCTGGACTACTCGCAAATGAGGTCGTTCCTCCCCGCCTGGAGCATCCTCAGACTCCGGCGCCGAGTGCACTGCGCTTTCCTCGGCGTCGCTTGCCGAATCGCCCCAGGATTGCGTACGCCCGGAGTACTGCGGGCGTACGCCAGCCGCGTTCGCGCGAAAGTGGCGCATCAGCAGCTCATACGCGCCGATCAGTGCAAAGGAGGGTCAGGCGTGGATGATGCGCGACCACATGGTGGGGTCAGCCACCGCGATGTTCGCAGCGAGAGACGCGACACTGCCAATGATCAACAACGTCCACGGCAGCAGGCCGCCGCGCCGGCCGTGGCGGGCATCAGCCAGTAGCGCCATGGAGGAGGAGACGATCATCCCGTCTACGGACAGTGGGAACAGCGCCGCACGCCAGGCGGGTTCGCCGTGGCGCAGCGCCAGCTCGAACATGTGGCTGTAGCTGACGACAGCGGCGATGACGGCCAACAGCAGGACCGCGGCGATGGTTGTCCAGCGGGACCAGCGGGAAGAATTCATCGCAGTCCACCGCCCGTCCAGCGCGAGGTCCGCGGACAGGGTCAAGGACATGTACGTAAGGGCCGGGTCCCCCCTCGGACACCAAAGTGATCATGAGACCCCTGGCTTGACCAGGGGTTTTCTTGTTGGTGCCACAGATTCCGGTGAGGAATTAGGTCACGGCCATGGGGGTTTTCCTCCCCCTCGGACGCTGTCGTTTGCCCCATGTCGCGGGTCAGGACGGTAGGAACGGCGACCGCCCGAACCGAGGCGGCTCGGCCGGCACCATCGGAGTCCCAGGGCACTCCTTTTCGACGTGCTGGATCAGGTTCGAGGCATTGCAATGTCCCTCTCAAGCGGGATCAGCGTGTGTCCCTGGCTGTGGTCCGGCCCATCATGGAGACATGGACGCCGAACTGCTGTACTTCGCCGGATGCCCGAACTGGCGTCTCGCCAGGGAACGCCTGACCGAGGCACTGCGGATCGCGGGACATCCCGGCCGGCAGATCACGCTCACAGCAGTGGAAACCGATGAAGAGGCGCAGACCCTGCGCTTTCCCGGATCGCCAACGATCCGCCTCAACGGCCGCGACCCCTTCCCCTCGCCGGACCGCACGCACGGTATGAGCTGCCGCGTCTACGCGACCCCCGAGGGCCTTGACGGCGCTCCGACCGTCGACCAGCTCGTCCAAGCCATCACGGACGTGTCCTGAACCTCTACGGCCCCCGCTACACGATGGTGTGGACCCGGCGTCCGGCCGACCATACGCTCGCCCGCAACGACGCCATCGGCGTACTGGTCAACAACGCCGGCGCACCGCACCGCGGAATCGTCGAAGAGACCACGCCCACCCAGGTCAGCGCAGCTTTCGACTTCCAGAGGACTGGTTGAGGCTATCCGCCGGGGTGTAATCGACTGTGGCGAAGGCGGGAAGGTCGAGTGCCTGGGGTGCGAGACCTGCCGAGAGCGAGGAACCCCGCCGTCTAGCTCCGGGGAGGCGCTGGTGTGCGCCGGCCGGGGCGGTGGCGGATCAGGGCGTGGACCAGGATCGGCAGACCGACGGCGGCGGGCAGGAACCAGAAGGCGATGGGTGGGAGCAGGCGCCACAGCGGCAGGTTGGGCCCACTGTCGACGTAGAACGCGGTGAGCATGGCGATGTAGGAGATCCCCATACCGGTGATGTGGTAGGGCAGCCAGCCGCGCCAGGCGACGCGGCGTGCCGCATAACCTAGGGTGGCGCCGGCGAGCGCGATGCCGGCGAGAATGAGCAGATGGTTGACGCGCGGCCAGTGCAGCGCGCCCATGCCAGACGCGGTGACGACGATGACGAGCAGGGCTGCGAGGTAGACGGTACCCGGCCAGGTGTGTCGGCCCCGGCGTTTGCGTACCAGCATGGCCGCGGCCCCGGCGAGCGTGGCGGTGATGCCGGCCAAGACGTGGCAGGCCAGCAGTAGTTGAAAGGTCATGGCCGCCTCCCGGTGTCGGCGGAGATAGCCGCCGCAAGCAGCCTGACCAGACCGGGCAACTCGGCTCGGGCCCGCGCACGCACCTCGCTGGGATTGCCGAGCATGCCCTCCACCTCGTAGGCGAGGATCGGAGCGATGAACAGCCGCAGCGCCGGGGGGACCGCCTCGGCGCCGCTGCTGTGCTCCGGCGGGCGGACTCCCAGGACCTCACTGAGGGCGGCGGCCATGGGGCCGACCGCGGCGGTCCGGAACAGGTCCACAAGTTCGGGGTACTGCCGGCCCTCGGCGATGAGGACGCGGATCAGGTCGAGGTAGACCGGGTCGAGGACGCGGTCGAGGATCCGGCTGGCCACGGCCAGCAGCGTGTCCTCAAGTTCTTCGCCCGAGCGCGTGGCCTGGTGTGCGGCCGCGGCGATGTCGGGCTGGAGGCGTTCCACCACCAGGCTGCGCAGCACGGCGACGAAGAGCTGCTCTTTGCTGCCGAAGTAGCGGTACACCGTCTGCTTGGTGACGCCCGCCTCGGCCGCCACCGCGTCCATCGAGGTCTGCCGCATCCCGCGGGCCAGGAACAGGCGCTGGGCGGCGGAGCGGATCGCAGCCGGCTTCGGGCTCGATCGGGATGTCTTCTGGGTTCCCACAGTAGTTATCATACTAGACCGTCTAGTATGATACGGGTAGGTCCTCGTGAATCGCCTCCTCGATCGCGGACAGCGCCTCTTCTCAGCCCCCCGCCCTCGCCCGGCGGGCGGCATTCAAACGCATGTCCGGCAGGGTCGTCGATGCTCTGGGGCCGGTTCCGGACGAGGCACCCGCCGGGAACGGCGGGCCGGCGTGACGGTGGGCAGGAATGTGGTCTTCGACGGCATCCACGACCTTCGGAGCGACGGCGAGTGCGGCCATGGACACCGTGTCGGCGACGCCTCCCTGGACTTACTTCCGCCACCGTCACCGTGGAGCAACGCTCTGCCCCGGACCGTCGTCATCCCCTGCGCTCGGCTTGGAGGTCGGCGCGTCGATGGTCGCCTGGCAGCGTCGTTACCAGCACCGCGCAGGCGGGCAACACCGTTGGGTGCAGGCCGCGGCCTCCGGAAGGAGGGATCCGGTGCCGGGGCGTCACAACGTCAGCGCTGGGGGCGCAGTCCGGCCAGGGTGACCGTGACGAGCCGGCGGACCGCGTCCGTGGACGGCAGGTTGCCGGCCGCGGTCAGGGCGTGCAGGCAGTAGTTCGCGAGCTCCTCAGGCGTGACATCATCGCGCAGGTCGCCGGTCTGGGCGACCTCGGCCAGCAGGTCACGGATCAGGTCGAGGAGCTGCTGCTGCGCCTGGGCGACGCGCTCGTCTCGATGCAGCAGCGCCGAGAGTTCGACTCCGTGGCTCCCCCGGCGGTGGGAAACGAGCGCGAAGGCCTCCAGCACCGCTTCGAGCCGCTCGCCGGCCTCGCCGGGCTGGCCCCGGAGCGCGGCGAGGTGTTCGAGGTGGCGGGTGATCTGGCGTTCGTGCCAGGCGAAGAGGATCGCCTCGACATCCGGGAAGTACTTGTACAGGGTCGCGCGCCCGATGCCGGCCTTCTCGGCGATCTGCGACATCGTCACCGACGCCAGCCCGCGCTCGGTCACCAGCGTCCACGTGGTGTCCAGGATCGCCTCGCGTACCGCGCGGCGGTGTTCCTCGATCGTCTCGTTCCACAGCTTCGGCACCATCCCAGCATACGGGGCGACGCTACAGTGACACTTTGAATTGACAGCGACATTTTGTCTATGAAAATCTCGGGGTGTACACGGCGGAGGAGGCGCGCATGGCTGACCAGCCCCCCGACACCGGCGTCCCACGCTGGGTGAAGGTGGCGGGGGTCATCGTCGGTGTCCTGGTCCTGCTGGTGGTCGTCATGGCGCTCATCGGCGGGGGTCTGGGGAACCACGGCCCGGACCGCCACACGTCCGGGGACGGGGCCGCCGAGCGGACCGAGCAGGGTGCGCTTGAGCCCAGGGCTCCGTTCGCGGGTGGTCGCGGATGACCATGCCGCCCCGCCTGCGCAGGTTCGCGCTCACCCTGCACGTCACCTTCTCGGTCGGCTGGTTCGGCGCGGTCGCCGCCGTCCTGGTCCTCGCCATCGCCGGCCTGGCCAGCCCGGACGTTCAGAGGGTGCGTGCCGTCTATGCCGCGGTAGAGCCGATCACCTGGTTCGCCGTCCTCCCGTTGGCCTTCGCTTCGCTGCTGAGCGGGATCGTCCAGGCGCTGGGCACCGCGTGGGGCCTGTTCCGGCATTACTGGGTGGTGTTCAAACTCCTGCTCACCGTGTTCGCCACCGCTGTCTTGCTGATGTATACGCAGACGATCGACCACATGGCAGGCGTGGCGGCACAGGCCGCACCATCCGGTGCCGACCTCGGCGAGCTGGGGGCCCCGCTCGCGCTCCACGCCGGCGGCGGCCTGCTGGTGCTGTTCATGAACACGGTCCTGGCGGTGTACAAACCGCGGGGCAGGACCCGATACGGGCGGCGCGGGCAGCATGAGCGGCGCGCGGCACCCGCGCCGTAGACGCGCGGCACCCCGCCCGGCGGGGCGGGGCTGGGTTCGACGATCTCGCTGCGCGCCGTCGTACACGGGCCCGAGCGGATCGCGGGAGTGGTCGTGATCGGGGTCGAGGACATTGAGGATGACGAGGCCTAAGCCGAGGAGAGCGCGTTCCTCGACGCGTTCGCGGCACGCGCCGCATCGCAGGGGCTGCACGCGGCGTGGGAACCGATCCTGGCGACGTTCCCCGAGGTCGTCGGCGCCATGATCCGCGACGCTATCCCGCGCGGCGACACCGCCAGCATTGTCGCCGCCGCGGTGATCCGGCCACCGGCTTGGAGCCGACGGGTGGCACAGAGGCTCGGGCCGGTCGGCGCCGGCGGATTCAGCCTGCGGTCACAGGGCCGCGATCAGCTCGCGGCAGGCCTGCTCGCAGCGGCGGCACGCCTCGGCGCACACGCGGCAGTGCTCATGGTGGGCGGCATGCCGCTCGCACTCGTCCCCGCAGGTCTTGCAGGCTTGGGCACACGCCTCCAGCACCGAGCGAGTGAGATTCGCGTCGTATCCGGTGTGCCGGGACAGCACCCGCCCGGTGACGTCGCACTGATCGGCGCAGTCGAGGTTGGTGCGGATACACTTCGCCAGTTCCGCGACCGTCTCCTCGCTCAGACAGGCGTCCGCGCACGCGGTACAGGCCTGGGAGCACTCGTAGCAGGCCTCGATGCAGGCCCGCATCTTGTCCCGGTCCACACCGCCCAGGTCCTTGGGGTAGGTCTCGATCATCTGCCCGGTCACGCTCATGGCGAGCCCCCTTTGCGAACTTCGACTCCGGTTCACCGACCGCTGCCGGCGGAAGGCGCCCTATGGCCACTCGGCTATCCCCGAGGAAGAGGCTAAACCGCCGGACTGAGCTGCTCACACTGGCCGGCACCGACAGACACGGGATCCGCCACGGACCAAAACCTCCGGACGATCGCGAGCACAGTGCAAGCGAATGATCCCGGCAAACCCGTGCCGCGACGGACCCCGGTACGGGCAGCCAAGGCGCTTCGCGAAGAGCACACGGTGGCGCGCCCGGGAAACGCATCCGCGACCGCGCTGGGCCCCAGGTGAAATGGATAGAGACGAGACGACCGCGGCGATGCACGATCATGGCGACCATGGGCAGCACGTCCCAGCCACGGAGCGGCCCACACAGGACACGAGACCGGACACGGCGTAGGTGACGGCCCGGCTATGCTGCCGGACCGCCATGGCCTCCGGGCTGGTCGACATACGAAGGAGTACAGCGCTGGGCGAATGGTTCATTCGCATCGGCGCTTCCTCCACCGCACCGTGTGAACGCGCTCGACCCTACTGAGTACCACGGGCTGCGCCTCGGACCGCGGTCGTCCTGGAACCGACCGAGGACACCGAAGACCGGGGGCTCCGGTGGGAGAAGACAACGGCGAGGAGTGCGCGTGACGGAGCGGCCAGGAGTACGGGCGGCGGTCTTCGCGTCGTGGCTGGTGGCCGTCGCCGTGATCGGTGGCCTTGCGCCAGATCTCGCCGCGCTGCGGCACTGGATCGGTGCGGCCGGCCCGGCCGCACTGGTGGTGTACCTCGCCGGGTATGTCGCCGCCTCCCTCGTGTTCGTTCCCCGTCCGGTGTTGAACGCGATGGCAGGCGTTGCCTTCACTGCCTGGCTGGGTGTTGCGGCCGCGCTCGCCGGAGGGCTCACCGCCGCTCTGGTCCAGTTCGGCCTGGCGCGCTTCCTCGCCCACGGCTTCGTCGCGGCACGGCCGCCGTCTGCGATCGCCGCGCGCATCGACCGCGTTGTCCGGCGGCACGGCGTACTGGCGGTGATCCAGTTGCGGCTGCTTCCCGTCGTGCCTTTCGCCGCGGTCAACTACGGGCTGGGCCTGACAAGGCTGGGCGTCGTCCCGTTCGTTGCGGGGACCGTCCTGGGGAGCCTGCCGGCGACCGCCGCCCTGGTCGTGCTCGGAGACACGGTCAGCGATCCGCTGTCGCCGGGATTCCTGCTCCCTCTTGGGCTCTTCTTCCTGCTTCTGCTCGCAAGCCGCCTGGTCGGCGCGTACACACGTCGGCTTGAGGGTGTGGAGCGCCCTCCCGCATGACCACATACCTCGGGCCGCGCCCAGCGGGTCTCGCGCAGAATCCTGCAGCCGGGGACGGATGCGGTCGGCGGGGATGCCCGGAGCCTCGGCGGTGTCGGTCGGGAGAGCCGCCGCGCCTCGGTCTCTGGCGCTCCGATGGAGAACAGGTACTCGCGGCACCATACGGCAGTGCTTCTGACCGGTGGAATCGGAATAGAGAGTAGAGGAGGTGCGGCTCGGAGCATCGATGCGCCAGGACCGGGCGGCCGCTGGTGGGCGGACGGTTCGGCGGCACCGCGCCTGCCCTTACGGCGGCGTCCACCGCGATCAACGCGCGGGCCGGGCGGACGCCTGCGGTCCAGCCCAGGCATAGCAGGACGGGATTCCGCGGCGATGCGAGGCTTCGGTGACCGGCGCTGCTACGAGATCCTGTGACCGCAGAAAGCGCGGCTACGAGGATTTGGTGGCGCATGATGAGGGGCGCCGAGCCGGGCTCGGCGCCCCTCGACGCGGATAGCGGCCGCCGCAGAGGGCGGTTCCCGCTCTACTCGGCGGCGCTTTCCGTTTCCGTCACTGTCGTTCGCCGAGCATGTCGCTCATTTGCTCGATCTCGGCTTCCTGAACATCCACTATCTCCTGGGCGAGCTCCGTGGCCTCAGGGTTGGCGCCTTCGTCGAGTTCGGTCCGGGCCATATCGATCGCCCCCTCGTGGTGGTCGATCATCATCTCCAGGAACATCGTGTCGAACCCTTCACCCTCGGCCTGCTCCAGCTCGGCCATCTGCTCCCCGGTCATCATCCCTTCCATGCCGCCGCCCATGCCGTCCATGTCGTGGTCCATGCCGTCCATGTCCGCCATGAGCTCCTCACCCCAGGATTCGAGCATCCGGGTGAGTTGTTCGATCTCCGGGCCCTGGGCGGCCTCGATTTCGGTGGCGAGCTCCTTGACGTCGTCACCGGCGGCACGGTCCTCGGCCAGTTGCGACATCTCGACGGCCTGCTCGTGATGCGGGATCATCATCTGGGCGAACATCACGTCGGCGTCGTTGGACTCCGCGGTTTCCTGCTCCTCGGCCTGATCAGTGGCGGGCTGCTCGGTCTCCTCCCCGCCGCCGCAGGCGGTAAGGAACAACGTAGTCGCCACAGCGGCGGAGAACAGCGGGAACAGGCGCTTACGAGTGTTGGTGGTCATGGTCGATCGGTCCTTCTCGGTCTTGGCTCACGCACGACGCACGAATGCCGATGCGTGACGTTAGGTGAAAGGTCCAGAGCCGGGGGTAGCGACGTGAGGGCGCTCCTCCCCGGGAAAGGCATCTAGATCCGTAACACCTGCAGTTTCGCCAGAGAAGGCGGTTCAGGAGGCGACGTGATACGCAGCGCCCACCGCCGCACCCACGAGGGCGACCGAACGAGCGCTCCCGGCCAGTGGGCCAAGGCCACAGCGGCCACGCCAAGCAGCGCGATCACGAATCCGCCGATCGCCAGGCACACCGAGGTCGGGTCCAGGACCGGAAGCCCGGGCTCTTCGTGCATCGGACCTGGATCGGCGGGTCCGGTCACCGCGGCGGCACCGTGCGTACTGTCCGGCGCGTGCCCGAGCGTGTGCATCGCCCCCACACCGATCAGCAGCGACAGCAGTAGCACCCACATCAGTGCGGTGTGTCGGGGGGTCCGCTGAGTCGCCGTGGCCACACCTATAGCCTACGTGTTCCGGAGAACGCGGGTGCGCTCTTCTCCCAGCGGCCACAGCGGCACGGCTTCCTTGGCGACAGCGGCTGACCCGCGAGGCGAATGCGTCTTGGCCCGTCATTGGAACGGCCCTTCCGAAGGCGACCGCGCACGTACCGGGCGCTTCGCGGCACAGGCGGTGGGCGGCGAATACGGTGAGGCCATAATCAGGGCCAAGCGCAGTGAAGCCTGCGCCACCGTGAATGACGACACCTCCAACAGTGAGGACGGCCTGTCGACCGGTGCGGTCCCAGCCAGCTCCAGCAAAGGAAGCCACAGCAGTGCCAATGACGAGGAACAGCACGACACCGGCGGGCGCGGCCGAGGTCTCCCACCGCCTGTCGCGCGCCCCTGCAGCGCTTCGTATCAGCGCGTTCGCCGTATCGGCCGTTCTGCTGTCCGCCTGCGGAGCCGATTCATCCGAGAACGGATCGACGCAAAGCGGTGGGGTGGGCCTGCGCCTGCCCGATGAGACCTCCCACATTCACGGTGTTGGGGCCGACCCCGACACCGGTGAAGTATTCGTGGCCACGCACGCAGGACTGTTCCGTATCCACGCTCCCGAAAACGCAACCGGCGGGGACGCGGTACCGGAGATGGTCGGCCCGGCGATCGACCTGATGGGTTTCAGCATCGCGGGCTCCGGCCGCTTCGTGGCCAGCGGGCACCCTGGGCCAGGCACCGACCTGCCCGATCCGGTCGGACTGATCGAATCACGCGATGGCGGGCAGCGCTGGGAGCCGCTGTCCCTGCAGGGGGAGTCGGACTTCCACGCCCTTGCCACCGGCGAAGAACGCGTGATCGGTTTCGACGGCCGCCTGCGCGCCACTGAGGACGGCAGCACATGGGAGGACCTCGACAGCGCCATCGAACCGTTCTCCCTGGCTGTTTCCGACGACGGCGAGACCGTCCTCGCCGCGGCCCGGCAAGGACTGAGGCGCTCCACCGATGGCGGGAGTAGCTTCACAGCCGTTCCGGAGGCGCCGGCCCTGGTCCTCATCGACTGGGTAGCGGGCATGGACTCCGTCTATGGGATCTCTGTGGACGGCCAGGTCCACCGCAGTGAGGACGGCGGTGCGACGTGGGCGCCGACCGGCACGGTGGAGGGGGAGCCCGAGGCGCTGCACGCCGATGCCGACCAGCTCATCGTGGTCGCCGATCACCGCGTGAGCCGCTCCACCGATGAAGGCGCCACCTTCGAAGCGTGGTGACACTCGCCGTTCGCGGCTTTGAGCGCCTTCGCCGTACGATCTGAGAGGCCGAGGCGCTACGTCCCGGACGTGTCGCCTGGCGCGGCGGACCACCGGATCACCGGTCCGGTGGTTGTCCTTGTCGCGGTGCCGCTTCTCCGCCGGGTTGGACATCGGCCGGAACTCCCGCCATACCTGCCCATTGTGTATTCTTCCTGGCGTGTTCGGACGAACGGCAACAGTGGCGCGCCACCCCCTGGGGGCAGGGCTGCTGTTGGCGTTCCTGCTGGGCGCCTACCTCTTCTGCTCGATCTGCCATCCCACCCCGCTCGGAGGGGGCACGGCCGGAGCAGAAGCCCAGGCAGCCGCGCAAACCAGCGAACCCGCGCATACGACGCCCGCCGGGGACCGCGAGGAGACCGACGACCACGGTGGCTGTGATGACAGCGGCCTTCTCAGTGCTGACAACCGTCCTGGAACGGCGAGTTCCGTCATGCTGCTCGCCCTCGGCACGATTCCCGCTTCGGCGCTGTGGTCGGTCCTCCAGCAGGTTCATGCATGGTTCACGTCTCCGCGAACGCGCGTAAGTCTGCGGAGCGGCACGCGTTTGCTCCTCTCACTCTGCATCAGGCGGGTCTAGACCAGCGGTAGGCGCCGCGTCGACCGCGTCTGCAGCGTGCGGATGAGATCCCCCATCCTGCGGCTTTTTCGGGAATGTTCTGCACCTAGCAGGTGAGGACTCGCGTCCGACGTTTCCTTTTCCCGGGGTCGAACGCTGCCGGGTTCATCGCATCCGGTGGTCCCGGCTGTTTCGGCGGTCCTGGCCTCCTCTTGCCCTGCCGCCGCTCTCCGCAGACTCCCATTCGGACGCATTCAGCGCCGACGCCCTTTTCTGCACCTCCGGCCTTTGCAATAAGGCCCTCTTCCCCCTTTTCCAGAGACCTGTTTCCCAGCTCCAGACATCTACGAGTCCGAGGAGTACCCTATGAGCGATCACGCACAACAGCGGAAAATGAAGCGGATCACCGCAGGTCTGGGCGCCTTCGCCGTCACAAGCCTCGTGCTGCCCACTGCTGTGGCCCATGCCGAGCCGGAGCCCGAAGAGGTCGAGGAACGCATCGACGAACTCACTGAGGAGTCGAGCACCCTCGTCCAGGACTACAACGAAGCCGAAGAGGAGCTCGACGCCACAGGGAAGCGCATCGAGGACCTTGAGGAGAAGATCGGCGACGAGGAGGATCGCTACGAGGAGCTGCGCGGAGAGGTCGCCCAGTACGCCAGCGCCGCCTACAGGTCCGCCGATCTCGACGCCACCACGACGATCATGAGCGTGGAGGATCCCGAGGACCTTCTCGACCAGTCCGCGGACGTGTCCTACCTCTCGGAGAACCAGAAAGCCGAACTCGACGAGTTCGCAGGCTCCTCCGAGCGCCTCATCAACCTCAAGAAGGAGGCCGAGGACAGCCGCGACAAGGCCAAGGAGAAGAGCGACGAACTCGAAAACCAGAAGAACGACGTCGAGGACAAGCTCGCCGAGCAGGAAGAACTGCTCGCCGAACTTGAGGAAGCCGGTTCGTCGGCCAGCGGCGCGGCACAGGGCTCCGCGGCCGGGGCCTCCTACAACGGCTCGGCTTCCGGCGACGCCCGCGCTGCGCTGGACTTCGCCTACAGCAAGATCGGCACCCCCTACCAGTGGGGCGGTACCGGTCCCGACGGCTACGACTGCTCCGGACTGATGCAGGCCGCCTGGGGCGCTGCGGGAGCCGGCATCCCCCGCACGACCTACTCCCAGTTCGAGATGCCGAACAAGGTCTCCCGGGCTGACCTACAACCCGGCGACATCATGTTCTTCTTCGACGACCTCGGCCACAACGGCATGTACGCCGGTAACGGCAGAATGGTGCACGCGCCCAGCAGCGGCAAGACCGTGTCCGAAGTCAACCTCGCCGACTACTGGGACCAGCACTTCGTCGGAGCGGTCCGCCCCTGATCCCGCCTCCCGGTCGGCGCCTCCGGCCGCAGCCGCGATCACGGCTGCGGGCTGAGGCACCGCCGGTTACGGCCCGGTGCCGGTCGCCCGGTCGGCACCGGCCGCAGTTCGCCGGCATAGGCCACACCGTGGGATCCAGGCACGCATAACCTCGGTCAGAGGGACAACTGAGGTGCCTTGATCCGTGGAACATCCCAAGACGGGCCAGACCACCCATACACCCAGTCCGTAGGGGCCAAAATCACGTCAGGGCAGACCAAGCTCTCCGCTGAAGTCGGAGCGGTTCACCCAGACCGGCGACGCCACCGCCGGGGACTGCCCAGGCCACCCCAGGTCGCGTTCTCAAACGGCACAGAATGGACACGGGTCTCACCCGCGGCCTCGGGGCGTCTCAGGCGTGGGGTGGTTCGCCGGTGACGGTGTGGTCGGCGTGGTTGAGGGCTTCGAGGACCAGGCGCCGCAGGTGGCCGTCGCGCAGCCGGTAGACCGAGTGGCGCGCCTGCTTGCGTGCCTCCACCAGACCGGCGAGTCGAAGCTTGGCCAGGTGCTGGGAGACCGCGGTGCGTGAGGCGCCGCATGCCTGGGTGAGCTGGCCGACGTCGGCGTCGTGCTGGGCCAGCACCCACAGCAGGTGCAGCCGGGTGGCATCGGAGAGCAACTGGAAGACCCCGGCGGCCACGCCGAGCTGGTCCGTGCTGGGCGGCGCCTCGTGCACGAGGCTCGGTTCAGCGGCCGGCGGCGACTCGCGGGTGCTCATGTGCGCAGTGTATTCCGCGATTCCGCGCATCGTATGCCGCGTGCGCTGTGCGGCCATCACCGTGTATCGACCGGTTCGGTCTCTCGCTGCGGCCACCGGGTGTGCAGGCGGTCGATGACGAACTCATGCCTGTGCCCCCACCAGCCCGCGCCGACCGTTTCGGCGTCGTGCAGGTGCGGGTGACCCGGGTGCAGATCGGCGTGGACATGGGTGAGCGTACGTGGATCGCCCGCCGGCCAGGCACACACCGCGAGTAGGGCCGCGGCCAGGGTCAGACCGGCGAACGCCAGCAGGGTGGTTCCCATCCCGGCCGCGGCGCCGAGCCAGCCCGCGAGCGGATAGGTGCCCAGGAAGCAGGCGTGGGAGAGGGAGAACTGCGCGGCGAAAAGGGCCGGGCGGTCCGCCTGGTCGCAGGAGCGGCGCAGCAGCCGCCCGCCGGGCGTGAGGATCAGCGCGGTGCCCGCGCCGAGCAGCAGCCAGGTGAACAGCAGGAGCGGCCAAGCGGTCGCGGGAGCGAGCGCCATGATCGCCGCCGCTCCGGCGAGGACGGCCGTGAGGAGGAAACCCGCGGGCAGCATCACCGGCCGGTCGCCGAGCCGGTCGAGCAGGCGCGGCAGCCTCAGCGCCACCGCCATGGACCCCGCGCCGTAACACCCCAGCGCGATCGCCACCTCCACCTCGCCGCGGCCCAGCACGCCGCGCACGATGACGACGGTGTTGACGATCACGACGGCGCTCGCGGCCGCGACGACCACGTTCATCGCCAGCAGCGCGCGCAGGCGCGGAGTGGCGAGAAAGACACGCGCGCCCAGCGTGATACGTCGCCACACCCCGTCCCGACGGCCGCTCGGAGCCGCTTTGGGCAGCAGCACCGAGACCACCAGGGCCGCTGACGCGAGGAACCCCAGCGTCGTCGCGGTGAACAGCCCCTGGTAGGTCACCAGGGTCAGCAGGGCCGCGGCCAGAACCGGACTGAGCAGACTCTCCAGGTCATAGGCCAACCGCGACAACGACAGCGCCCGTGTGTAGTCGCGCTCGTCCGGCAGCACGTCGGGGATGGTGGCCTGGAAGGTCGGTGTGAACGATGCCGAGGCCGCCTGGAGCAGGAAGATCAGCACATAGACCTGCCAGACCGAGTCGACGAACGGCAGGCACAGCGCGACCCCCGCGCGGAGCAGATCCGTCGACACGAGGAAGGCACGCCGGGGCAGCCGATCGGCCACCGCTCCGACGAGCGGGGAGACACCGACATAGGCCACCATCTTGATCGTCATCGCCGCGCCGAGCACCGCACCCGCGGAGGCGCCGGCGATGTCGTAAGCCAACAGCCCCAGCGCCACCGTCGCCAGCCCCGTCCCCACCAGCGCCACAAGCTGGGCCGCGAACAGATGCCGGTAGGTCCGGTCTTTGAGCACCCCCAGCACGCCCGGACCTCTCCCTTCCGATCGGCGACAGGCTCTCGCTCCACCACAGTCACGCAAACATAGCACTCATGTGCGCATGTATGCACTCAAGTGACATAAAGAGACGCGCGGACCCCATCGGGTGCGGCGCACCTACTGTTGACGGCATGGATCCTGGGTCTCTACCACGCCGGTGAGTAACCGGCGTCGAAGCCGTGGCCGCCAGCGCCTTCGACCCGGTCAGCGGGGAGAGGCCATCGGGGAGGTGGTGTCTGCCCAGGGGTCGGGCGGACGGCTGCGCGCCGCGGGCTTCCAGCCAACCGGGTGGCCGGATCGTCGGCGTGCTGGCGGTTCGGCCATGCGGGGCCCTGTTGTGCTGGGGCTTCCGGTGCCCCCGCGATCGGTACCGGGTCCGGGCTGTGGGCGTGCAGCGGCTCCACCGTTGCGCTGCGGGCAGATCATGCGCCCCGAGGACTCCGGTGCCGTTTCAGTTGCCGCCTCGGCGCAGACCGCGCTGTGAATCTCAGGTCGGCGATCGCACATCCTGCGCCGCGCACCGCTGTCGTGGTGCTGGTGGTGTCCGATGCGGCCCTCCATTGGAGGGTCACGTGGAGGGTCGCGACCGCGACATCGTGTATCTGCTCCGGATCCCTGAGCCCTCGGTCAACCGCGGCGGAGTACCCGGGTGCGGGCCAGTCCCAGCAGTTCGCGTGTCTCTTCGATCCGCAGCAACCGGGCGGCTGCCAAAAACAGCAGCCCGCCGGCCAGGCAGCCGACCGCGGGGAGACCGGCGAGTGTGGCCGGGCCGTCGGGGAATCGGGCGGCCAGGAGTTCTTGCGCTCCCAGCGCTGCGGCGACACCGGGCAGTGCCGCGATGTGCAATCGCGCCAGGGTGGTGGCGATCCGTCGCCCGTCGAACCCGCCCAGACGACGGCTTAGAACCAGTCCTGCGATGGTGGAGCCGAGGACGTAGGAGAACATGAAGCCGCCCGCGATCCCGATGACGACCTGGGGAGCCGGCAGCAGCCAGTAGCAGGCCACCCCGATGGCGCCGTGCGCCGTGACGTTGGCGATGCTGATGAGCGCCGGTGTCCGGGTGTCGCCGGTGGCGTAGAAGACCCGCAGCATCAGTTGGTAGATGGTGAAGGGGATCAGCCCGAGGGCGAAGGCGGTCAGTACGTGGCCGATGGCTCGGGCGTCCTCCGTCGAGGTGGTGCCGCGGGCGAACACCAGGACACACACCTGGGTGGCGAAGACGGCCAGCAGCAGGGCCAGCGGCACCAGGATGGCTGATGAGACGCGCAGTCCCCGGGAGAAGTCCGCTCGGACCTCCGCCCAGTCCCGGTCCGCGGCGTGGGCGCTCATGCGGGGCAGCAGGACGGTGATCACGGAGACCGCGATGATGGCATAAGGCAGCTGGAACAGCTGGTAGGCGTAGTTGTAGGCGGTGAGGCCGGCGCCGACCCCGGCTTCCTGGGCTGCTTCCACCCCCGCCCGGTTGGCCAGGTTGGCCGTGATGAGCAGGCCGAGCTGCATCGTGCAGACCAGCACGAACATCCACCCGGCCGCGCGCAGGGCCTCTCCAAGACCGGAGCCGCGCAGGTCCAGGCGGGGACGCCAGCGGAAGCCCGTCGCCCACAGGGCGCACTGCAGCACGGTGGCCTGCAGCACCATGCCGCATGCGGTACCGGCGCCGAGCAGCAGGATCTGGTGGTCGGTGATTGAGTCCGGGGTGCTTCCCGGGCCGGCGACGGCCAGGAAGGCCGCGCCCACGCTGATGATCACCAGGTTGTTCACAACGGGTGCCCAGACCGGTGCGCCGAACCGGCCGCGGGTGTTCAGCATCGCGCTCGACAAGCCGCTCACCCCGATGAAGAAGATCTGCGCCAGCAGGTAGCGGGCGAAGAGGACCGCGACCTCGAACTGGGGATCGGTGAACCGGTCGGCGTAGAGGCGGATGAGCGGCTCGGCCGCCAGGACGGCCGCGGCTGTCAGCGCGGCCAGCAGCAGCACCGCCACCGTGAAGAGCCGGTTCTCGGTGGCCTGCCCGCCATCGGCATCGGCCTTGCGGCGCTTGACCAGGAACGGGACGATCACGCTGGCCATCAGCCCGCCGATGAGCAGGTCATAGACGATGAAGGGGATGGTGTTGGCGGTGTTGTAGGCGTCGCCGAGCAGCTGGGTTCCCAGCGCCGCGGCCAGCACCACAGTGCGACCGAACCCGGTGACGCGGGAGACCAGTGTGCCGGTGGCCATGACCGCGCTCGATCTGGCCAGGCTCGGACCCGCGTCCTCCGGGGGGCCTCCGGCGGGTGGTACGCGCTCACGGTGAGCGCGTTCCGTGGTGGGGGCGCGTTCGTCCTCGGTGGTGCCACTGGTGGTGATGTCGCCGGCCACTGGCTCGATCTCCCTTCAGAGTTCGTGGTGCATGGAGCCCATGCCAGTGACCCCGCTCCGGCGCCGCTTGGGCGGCGAGGCACTGCGCTACGGACTCGATGATCGGCCGCGGTCGCGGTGTTCGCCTTACAGGTCGAGGGTGAAAGGCACCCAGCGCTTGCCGTCCGCGTCGCACTGCTCGGGCCGGGTCTGCCAGCCCAGGCGCTTGTAGAAACGCTGAGCTGGCTCGTTGTCACAGGACGTGAACAGGCGCAGCCGTTCCACACCGTGGACCTTCGCGATCTCCACGAAACCGCCTACGAGCGCCGCGCCCACCCCCGCGCCGCGGAGGCGGGTCTGCACCGCGATGTGGCTCAGCACCCCGGTCCGGCCCCACTCCTCCTGAGCGGACCCAGCGGAACGGCGCCGCCGCATGCCGCGCAGGTAGCGTCGGGCTCGGGTGCGCACGAAGCGGGCGGTCAGTTCGGGGCGCACGAGTAGCGACGCCATGCCGCAGCGTGCCAGGTCCCACCTGTTGAGGTGCATGACGTGGCGGTGGTGGACCACCTCGTCGGTGGCTCCCACCAGGAAGCCCACGGCGGTGCCTTCGACCTCGGCGATGAGGGCCACCGCCGCGGGGCTGGTCAAAAAGGTGCGGTAGTACCGGCCGAGGAAACGGTCGCCGAGCTCGACGAAGAACCCGGCGGGCAGGTTCGCACGGTGCAGCCGTACCACCGTGGGGACATCACCGAGTTCCATGACGCGCAGTGACACCGCGGGCGTCTCCATAGGCGAGGTGGATGACATGCCCACAAGCTACTACACTTGTAATAGATGCATCACCACTCCGACGCCCCAGGGCAACCCGGCCTACTGCGGCCGGATTCATCGCTCGCGGCCGCCCCAGCGGCGCACCGCACAACCATCTACTAACACTGTAGTAGCAACGAGGTTGCGGACATTTCGAAGAGGGGGAACGGCCCATGACGGAGAAACGCGCGAACGTCCTGGTCACAACGGCGGGTGCGGTGGGCACGGCCGGAAAGATCCTCGGTTTGCGTCAGCATGGCCACCGGGTCGTCGCCACCGACTGCGATCCGCGTTCGGCTGGCCTCTACCTGGCCGATGCCGCCTTCACGGTCCCCGGGGGGACGAGCCCGGCGTTCCTTGGACGGATGCGGCGCATCTGCGCATCCGAAAACATCCAGGCCATCGTTCCGCTGGTCGATGAGGAGCTTCTCCCGGTGTGGGAGCTGGCGGCCGAGGGCGTCGAGATCCTGCTTCCGCACGCCGAGATGGTCGCGCTCTGCCTGGACAAGCTGGTTTTGATGGAGACCCTGGCCGAGGCGAAGGTCACCGTGCCGCACACTCGTCTGGCCACGTTCGGGGCCGGCAGCCTTGCCTATCCCCTGATCGTCAAACCCCGCGCGGGGCGCGGCGGCCGGGGGATCGCCATCGCCCGCAATCGCCGTGAACTCCGCGACATCCTGGCACGGGCCGGCGACCTCGGCCAGTGGATCATCCAGGAGTACGTCGAGGGACCGGAGTTCTCCGTCTCCGTTGTGGCCTGGCGCGACGGCCAAGTCCAAGCGGTCGTTCCCAAAGAGGTCGTGCTGAAGGAGGGCAGCTCACGCTACGCGATCAGCCGCCGCAACCCCGCTATCACCGAGATCTGCATCGAGACCGCCCACGCCCTTGACGCCGATGGGCCCTTCAACGTCCAGCTCCGCCTTGACTCATTGGGCGCTCCGCAGGTCTTCGAGATCAACCCGCGCTTCTCCGGAAGCTCCGCCCTGACCACCGCCGCAGGGATCGACGAGATCAACGGGCTGCTCGCCCAAGCACTGGACACGCACCAGCCGCCCGTTACCGATAATTGGCAGGAAAATGTGGCCATGATCCGCCACCCCATCGAGACCTTCGTTCCGGCAGATGAGTTCGTTGCGCGCCGCAACGCGCTAGAGGCGGCCCACTGATCCATGCGCCCACGCCAAGGACCAACCACGGGGCACACCAAAATCCAGAGCGGAAAGCACGTGAGGCCAGGCGCCATGGCTTTGGCGAGCGCACTCTGTGTGCTGAGCGCATGCGGTGCCGTCGAGAGAGCCGGAGAGGAGGAAAGGGGCGTGCCAGACACAGAATCGGCCACGCTACCCGAGGTCCGGGCCTACGAGGTCGCCCAGGGCGAGCCCGCCCCCGAGGTGAAAGGTACCGCTGCGCGTTTTCTGGAAACCGTCTTCACCTACGGCGTCGGCGAGGGCACACCACAGAAGACCCGCAAACGCCTCCACGCCGAAGAGGCGAGCGACACCGCCGTCGATGACGCCCTTCCCCTCCTTGCCGAGGACGCAGCAAGCGCAGCACAGGTGATCTATCCGCAACTGGGCGGGCTGACCGAAGACCAGGCCTCGATCATGGCGGTGGTCGAACTACACCTGCTGCAGGAGAAGCCGCCACGGACACCCGGACTCTCCTCCGCCACTCGCGTCATCGACCTGCGCCTGAGCCGCGACGAAGACGAGTGGCAGGTGAGCGGGATCGCCTCCCTCGGGGGCGAACCGCCAGACGGCGGCTCCACCGAGGACCCTGGTATCTCCGATGCCGCCGAGGACGTTCTCCAGTCCGAGCGGATCAAGCTGCCCGACACCGCCCGGTGGGATATCCTGACTGGTGAGATCGATGACCGGATCCTGCAGATGATGCTCGCGCTCTCCGCCGAGCACACCATCTCGGTCGCCGTCCTCTCCACCGGCCACCCGACCAACGTCTTCGACAGCTCCTCCGTCAGCAACCACATCAAGGGCCGGGCTGTAGACATCTGGGCCATCGACGGCACCACCGTCTCCGACCTACGCGACCAAGGAGCCGACAACACCGCGCGCGCCCTGATGGAACTCGCCCTGGACAACGGCGCCACCGAAGTGGGCGGGCCGTGGGCCTTCGACACCAGCGGCGGCGCGACCTTCACCGACACGGTGCACGAGGACCACCTGCACATCGGGTTCAAACAATAACCACACACCAGCGGCGAAGACGCATCTCCTCCCCCGCCAAAAGTCAGCGACAATGGGGCGGACGGGGCGACTCGACAACGACGCTAAAGGTTCACCAATGTCACGAAGAAAACTCGGCCAACTAGAAGCGGAGGTCCTGGCGGTACTGGCCGGCGCCGACGGTTACCTGTCGACCAGTGAACTGTGCGAGCGCCTCAACGGCGACCCCGCCTACACCACGGTCAACACCATCCTGTTCCGGCTCCTCGACAAGAAAATGGTCGAACGCTCCCAGCGCGGACGTGCCTTCGTCTACCGCCTCCTCGTCGACGAATCCGAGATCGCCGCGGAGCGCATGTTCGGCCACCTGCGCGTCGCCAGCGACCCCTCGCACGTGCTCAGCCAGTTCGCCCACGGCCTCAACAACTCCGAGGCCGCAGCACTGCGCGCAGTACTGAACGAGAACAGGAACCAGAACGAGGAGTCGCCATGAGCACAGTCGCATTGGCTCCAGCCGCCGCGCTGACGGTGCTGAGCCTGACTCTCGCCTGGCGCCCCCCGTCACTGCACCCGGCCTGGTCGGCCCGGGTCCTGGTCGTCCTGTCGACCACCACGGCTTTGACCGTCAGCACCACCGTCGCCTTCATCGCGGCCGTCTTCATCGCAGGGCAACTGCCTGCCGAGGCGGTAGCGGCGACCTCGCAGGGCAGGCTGCTGCTGGAGCACGCGCCCATCCCCGCCTACCCCGGACTGCTCGCCATCGCGTTACTCGCCGTGGGCGCGTTCTGCACCATACGCCTTGCTTACCGGTGGTGGCGCGACCTGCAGACCGTACGTCAACACACCTCAGGCATCAGCGATCACGACCAGCCCATCGCCATGGCCGTGCCCGGACACCACGGCGGTGTTCTTGTCTCCAGAGGTCTGCTACGGCTGCTGACACGCGAACAACTGCAGGTCGTCTTCCGGCACGAACACGCCCACCTGCGGCACCGGCACCACCTCTACGGCTCGGTCAGCGCATTCGCCGCGAGCATCTTTCCGCCCCTGGCCTGGGTGCACCGGTCGGTACGGCTCGCACTGGAACGATGGGCCGACGAGGACGCCGCCGCGACTGTCGGCGATCGCACGCTCGTCGCCCACACCATCGCCCAGGTCGCCCTGGCCTCCCCGAAATCCAGCACCTCATGGCATCCGGCACTGGCCAATTCCCACGTCGTGCAGCGCGTCGAAGCTTTGCTCAGCGACGCGCCCTCGACCAACCGTGTGGCCGGGCCGGCCCTGCTCAGCGGGGCCGGTGTGGCCACCAGCGGCGTGACCTCCTCGGCTTTCCAGCTCAACCACGTGTTCCTACTGCTGGTCCTGTGACGCCATACGCGCACATGCGGCGGTTTTCATTCACCGCCCCGCGGCGCCCCCGAACAGGTGTCCACGAATCCCCGGTAGCACACACCAAACCCTCCACCGAACCCGGAACGGTTCAAGGCCGCTGGCCGTCACCGCGGGGTGCTGGCCTCCTCGGCGGCGCTGATCGGCTTCGGCCTGGACTCGGTCATCGAGGTGTCCTCGGCCGCGGCAGTGGCCTGGCAGTTCTCCGCCCGCGAGCACGCCTTGCGCCAGGCGCGGGAGAATGGGGTGCTGCGGATCATCGCCGTGTCATTCTTCGCTCTGGCTGCCTACGTCACTTTCGAAGCACTGCGCTCGCTCCTGGGCACCGGTGAGGCCGAGACCTCCGTACCCGGGATCGCGCTGGCCGCCACCTCGGTGGTGATCATGCCGTTCCTGTCGCTGGCCCAGCGCCGGCGGGCCGCGGACTCGGCTCGTCCTCAGCGGTGACCGACTCCAAGCAGAGCCTGCTGTGCACCTACCTCTCCGCCGCCCTGCTGGCAGACCTGCTGGCCAACGCCCTCTTCGGCGGGCATGGACCGACCCGATCGTCGCGCTGCCCATCGCCGCCGTGGCCGTCAAGGAGGGGCATGGCGGTCGTGCGACGGTGCTTTTGGCGGCCATCTCCGCGCCGCCAATGGGGCGGGGCGGTGACCGCCGAGTCGGTGGCACTGTCACCGCGGGTGTTCTCCGCAGGCCGATCCCGTGTGGCAGCCGGTGGCGCCCTTCGGCACCTGAGCCGGGCTGTTCCTCAGGATGGACGCGCTGGCCGGTTTCGTCCGCCCCCGCTCGGTTGCCGCTGGCAGCGGCGGCGGTCTGCCGTGAGCATCCGCCTCGGCTGAACCGGTTCCGGCGACCGTGCGCGGGGCCACGGCGCGGACCGCGCGTCCGCCCGCCTGTCCCGCCGGTCGGCACCTTGTGCTCTGGTAGCCGGGGGCGGAGTCGCCGATATCGCACCGGATGCGTACGCCCCTGCCCCGGTACGTGTGGGTTTGGATAGGGTTCATGGGGTGGTGCGGACGACGATGCGACGGCTGTTCGGCGCGGGAACCGCGCTGCTGGCGCTGCTGCTCTTGGCCCACGTCCTGGGCGCCTCCTGCCACGGCGGCAGCACTGCGGACTCACTCGCCGACGTGCCCGCCACCGCCTCGGCCGCATCCCAGATGAGCGCACCGCCACACGAGGCGACAACCGAGCGCCACCTGTGCCAGAACGGTGCAGCCTTCGGTGTCCGCCAGCGCACCACCGCGATCAGAACAGCCGCACTGCCAGGGCTGGGCGCGGCCGCCCTCGCCGTGCTGTGGACCGCGGCGCGGCGGCCCGCTCCCCGCAGAGAGCGGTCTTCTCCGCAGACGCCGCGCCTTCGGGCACGGCTGCATGTCTCCCTGTGTGTACTACAGGTGTAGGCTGACCGCCCGCTGAAGCCGCGCTTCGCACCGCTCACGGCACTGACGGGATTCCCGCGCGGATGGGCCGCCCTGGCTCGCCCGGCGCCGTGCGGACCGCTCCGCAACGCCGAACCCGTCGAGGCACACGAACGCTGCCGCCCGCTGCAATGACCGTGGCCCTCACCCCGATCGGTGGCTCCCTTCACCGACGTCGCACGGCAATCACCGGCCCCTCAGTCCAGACGCACGACTTCGAAAGACTCCCGAAAATGCCATACACCAGCCGTTTTCCGCTGACCAGAACGACCGGCGTCTGCCTGGCCGCTCTCGGCCTCCTGGTCGCGACCGCCTGCTCCAGCGCACCCGCCTCAGATGCGGAGCCCGGCGGCGAGAACCGCCAGCCGACCGAGCTCCGGATCTCGCCGGAGGACGGTGCCACCAAGGTCCGGCCCGACCTTCCCGTCACCGTCGAGGCCGACGGCGGCACCATCACCGACGTCGACGTCGCCACCGCCGAACAAAAGGACACCGGCGCCAACGAGATGACCGGCTCCCTCAACGACGACAAGACCGAGTGGACCGGCGACTGGACGCTGCCCCCCGGCGCCGACGTCACCGTGACCGCCACCGCCGCCTCCCCCGACGGGCAGGAGAGCGAGACCACCAGCGCCTTCACGACACTGCCCGCGGCCGAGGGCCAACGGTTGGGGCTGGAGTCGAACTTCCCGACCAGCGGGAAGACGGTCGGGGTCGGCATGCCCGTCGTCGTCAACTTCGACCTGCCCGTGCAGAACAAGGCCCGGTGGAGTCGGCGATGGAGGTCCTGTCCGACGAACCGGAGGAAGGCGCCTGGAACTGGTTCGGCGACCAGACCGCGGTCTTCCGCCCCAAGGAGTACTGGCAGCCCGACCAGGAAGTCACCGTCAACCTGCGCCTGGCCGGAGTCCAAGCCGCCGACGGCGTGTACGGCACCGAGAACCACCAGCTCAACTTCGAGGTCGGCCGCTCCCAGATCAGCACCATCGACAGCGACACCAAGCGTATGACCGTCGAACGCGACGGCCAGCAGATCAAGGACTTCCCCACCAGCATCGGCCGCGCCGACGTCGAGAAGTACACCACCACCAGCGGCACCCACCTCACCATGGAGAAGTACGAGGACCTCGTCATGGACTCGGCCACCGTCGGTGTGCCCAAGGACGACCCCGAGTACTACAAGCTCGACGTCCAATACGCGGTCCGCTTCTCCGACAGCGGCGAGTTCACCCACGCCGCCCCGTGGAACGACCAGCTCGGCGAGGCCAACCTCAGCCACGGCTGCCCCAACCTGGCCACCGCCGACGCCAAGTGGTTTTACGACAACTCCTATATGGGCGACCCGCTGATCGTCACCGGAACCGACCGCGAACTCGAAGTCGACAACGGCTGGGGCTACTGGCAGCGCCCCTGGGAGGAATGGGTGGCCAACAGCGCAACCGGCGAGCCCGATGACACCGGCGAGGGGGGAACACCCGGAACAGTGCACACCGAGGACGGCTGAGAACACAGCGCCAAAGACGCACGCGGCGGACCGGCCCATCCCGGCACAGCGTCAGGTATCGGCCGCCTCGACGCGCCTGCGCCGAGGCGGCCCTGCTGCCCCACTGCTTGACCAACCGCCCCAGCGCTCCTTCCGGCCAAACTGCGCCGCGATCTCCTGTCCGCTGGGCAATGAGCCGTCCTCGCGCCGGTTGGCCAGCGCCCACTTCCAGGCGTCGCACTGCACTTGAGGTAAAAGGGGGCTCTGCCGTTCAGGGACTCCGCAACGAGGCTCACCGGCTGACTCCTGTACCTGAACCACGTGCAGATGACGGCGCTCCTGTGGTTTTGAAGCCTTCTCCGACTCCGCAACTGAGGGCGCATCGCGCTCCTCAACGCCGATTGTCTTCTCATCTTCGGTGTGCGTACGCACTGCGTGGGTGTTGCGTACGCCAGCGGCATTCGCGCGGAACTGGCGCATCAGCAGCTCATGGGCTCCGATCAGCGCGAAGGACGGCCGGGCGTGGATGATGCGCGACCAGGCGGTGGGGTCGGCCACCGCGATGTCGGCCGCGAGCGACGCGACGCCGCCGATGATCAGCAACGTCCACGGCAACAGCCCACCACGATGCCCTTGACGGGCGTCACTGAGCAGAGTCATCGACGACGCGACGATGATGCCATCCACCACGAGGGGAAACAGCGCCGCCCGCTACTCGGGCTCGCCATGGCGCAAGGCGAGTTCGTACATGTGGCTGTAGCTGACGACAGCGGCGATCACGGCCAGCAGCAGCACCGCGCGATGGTTGTCCAGCGGGACCAGCGGGAAGAACTCATACCAGCTCACCGTCCCGTCAGATCCAGCTCGGTGCTCAGGCGAACCCGCGCGTTGGAGAAGGTCGGGCGGGTTGAGGGGGTATAGGAAATCGGTTCGAGGCCCCCTCGGACACAAGGCCATCACTTGGAACCCTGCGATCAGCAGGGGTTCTCTTATGGGGCTGGCATGACCGTGTAGAGAAGTCGCAGGTCACGACCATGGGGGTTCGACCCCCCTCGGACACTCCCGATTACCCCGCATCGCAGGTCACAGCAGTGCGAACGGCGAGACCGGTCCGGGTGCGGTAGGCGCTCGCACGACGACCGCGCTCCCGGGTCCGGCCCCAAATGCTGCGTCTGGTGACTTTCTTCGCCTCCGACATGCTGGCCTATGGAGGCGTCCCCATGCGCAAGCCATAGCACTATAATTGCTATAAGTACTTTGGACACTATAATCGAGTCATGCCGGCCATTGAGATCAGTTCCGATACCTATGCCAAGCTCTCCGCCATCGCTACTTGGGAAGGGATATCCATCGGAGAGGTGGTCACCCGCCTGCTCAATCGGAAGCCCGAGCCAAGAGGTCGAGGCGACGGCCGTGTTTCGGTGCACGCCGTCTACAGACAGGTCCGCGTCGAAGGGACGTACGACCCGGGCACCCAGACGGTGACCATCGACTCATCCCCGTGGGAGGGCGAGGAGTTCTCTAAGCCCAGCACGGCCGCCATCGCGGTCGTCACGCGGTACAACCCGGAGCGCAACGCGAACACCAACGGCTGGCGGTTCTGGCGGGTGAGCGATACCGGCAGGCTTCTGGACTCACTCCGCGAAACGTAGGGCACACGGTCAAGGGCGCCGCAAGCGCGCCTGATGAGAGTCCGCTTGGTTTCGGGCTGCTCGTCCCAGCTCTAGCAACCGACGCCGAGCTGCCTGCTGGTCCGATATCACGGCTCCCCGGCGTGCTTCCGCCGCCATCAGCATGCCTTCAAGGTCGCGCGACGAGCAGGAAGCTCGCAGGAATCCTTGAACAGATCACGCACCTATCAAACTTAAGACCGTTATCCTTTGATAGAGGACAGCCCGGTGAAAGGAAAATCCGCTGATGGCCACTTGGGAAGAGGCCCACTGGGAGTCCAGCGCGGACACTGGCCTGCCGCGCTCTGCGCAACGTTCCGGGCTGTATCAACGGTACGTCCCTGACACCGTTGATGGCTTCGCGCTGGGTATCGACGGAGGGATCTCGCGTGAGGTTACCGCGATCGAGCGAAGTATCCGTGCCCTCAACAGCCTGGGGGCGGAGAACTTGGCCGGCATTGCGCGGTTCCTGCTGCGCTCCGAGGCCATCGCCAGCTCGCGGATTGAAGGCATCTCCCCGTCGGCGCAGCAGGTCGCCCTCGCTGAGCTCGGTCAGTCGGAGGCGGTTCGTGGTGTAAGCGAACAGGCACGGTTCGTGGCCAACAACATGACGATCGTGCGGCAGTCGACGACCGAACTCGTCGAGGTCGAGACCTTGACGGTCGACCACATCGTCGGACTTCATCAGTCACTGCTTCCCGACCAGCCCCGGCACCACGGCCTGCGCAAAGTGCAGAACTGGATCGGTGGCTCGGACTGGAGCCCGATCGGAGCGGACTTCGTCCCGCCAGATCCCGACCGGGTTCCCGGGCTGATGGCTGACCTCACCGACTATATGAACGGGGCCGCCCATGCTCCCTTGATCCAAGCCGCTGTCGTCCATGCGCAGTTCGAGACGATCCACCCCTTCACCGATGGCAACGGGCGCGTGGGCCGTGCGCTCGTCCACACGATTTTGGCACGCCGCGGGCTGACCGAACGCGCGGTCCTTCCAATCAGCCTCGTACTCGCAACCCTGCGGGACACCTACGTCACCGGGCTAAACGTCTACCGACACGATGCACCCGCTGCGAGCGTAGACGCGAGTGCATCAATCAACGAGTGGCTGACGGTCTTCGTTCGAGCCTCTGCCATCGCTGTCGAACAGTCGAAAACGCTCATGAAACAGATCGAGGATCTACGCTCTGACTGGACCAATCGCTTGTCGACACATCGAACATCCGTCGGCCTACGCGCCGCACCGCGGGCAGATTCAGCCGTTGCGCGCTTGCTCGACCACCTTCCCGAGGCGCCTGTGGTTACCGCGACGACCCTGTCGAAGATCCTCGATATCTCGTTCCCGGCGGCGAGTGCTGCCCTGGATGAACTCCGTCAGGCCGGTATCCTGCGGACCAGGTCGATTGAACGGGGCGCCACCGCCTACCTCGCCCGCGAGGTGCTTGATCTGATTACGCTGACGGAGCGCACCTTGGCGAGCACCAAGTTCGACACCCGTACTACTCCTCCGAACCGCGCCGTTCCAGCCCGCCCTGAGAACCAGAAACCCGACTCCACAAGACCCGGCACACACTAGAGCCTCCAATAAACAGTGGATCAGCGGTGCGAGCCACGCTGCACGACCGGCCCGACGTGCTCGTCATCGACTTGGAGATGCCCGGTGTGGACGGGCTCGGTGCCGTCGCGGCGATCCGCCGGGAGCGACCGGAGCAGGTGATCCTCATGCTGACCCGCCATGCCAGGCCCGGCGTGCTCCGCAAGGCACTGAAACTCCGGGTCCAGGGCTTCGTCAGCAAGTCGGCGGAACCGGCGCACATCGCTTCGGTCATCACCGCTCTGCACGCAGGCAAGCGGTGGATCGACCCGGACGTCTCCGCGCTCGCCGTCATCGACGACTGCCCGCTCACCGACCGGGAGATCGACGTGCTGCGGGCGACCGGCGGGGGGTACTCGGTCGCCGACATCGCCGCCCAACTCCACCTTGCCGAGGGCACGGTGCGCAACTACCTCTCCAACGCGATGCAGAAGACCCAGACGCGGACCCGGCACGAGGCGGCGCGGTACGCGCGCGAACACGACTGGCTGTAGCCGACCACAGCGGCGATCTCGTCTTCGTCGAGTTGGGCGTTGGCCAGTGTCCGGTCCCTCGCGGATCCACTCCGCGACGACCTTGGGGGCCGTTCCGGCCTCCGGCGCGGCGCGGTAGCGGGCGAGCTTGGTGTCGCACTCGGCGATCTTTTCCTCGGCCGCGCGTCGTGGACCGTCGGCAGCCGTCCCGTTCGCGGGATGTCGGTGTGGCGCCCACAGCGGGTGTGTTCCTCGGGTCCGAGGCGATGAGTTTTTGTCTTGCGGTCAGTCACCACTGTCGAGCCCCTCAGCCGATGCGGCTCGACCGGCGGGCGCCCAGAGCGCGACACCGCTGCCGACGGAAGGAAAGGCCGATGTCAAGCCTGATGGTGGACTTCATCATTTCACTCGACGGTTACGGGGCCGCGGAGGGCTGGCCCGGCTACTGGGGCATGGAGGGGCCTGAGTATCTCGCCTGGATCGAGAAAGGCGCCGAACACGAGCACGTCGCCCTAATGGGTGCGACGACGTACCGGCTGATGTCCGGGTTCGCCGCTGAGATGCCCGACGAGCCCGGCCTCGCCGCATTGACCGCGATGCCCAAGGTAGCGTTCTCCTCGACCTTGGAGACGCCATTGTCATGGGCCAACACCGAGTTGGTCGACGGGGACGCGGTCGCGGCTGTGCAGGACATGAAGCGGCGCGACGCGCGACCGCTGCGCACCATCGGCAGTCTCAGCCTGTGCCGGTCTCTACTCGAAGCCGGCGTGGTGGATCGCTTCCGCGTGGTTATCTTCCCGGTCATCACCGGCGCCACCGGGAGGGACCGCATCTTCGACGCGTACCCCGACATCGCCCTCGACTTGGTCGACAGCCGCACATTCGACGGTCGGCTTCAGTTGCTCGGGTACGTGCCCACCGTGCTCGATGGGCCGCCAGGCGTCGGCGACTGACCGCCGAGCCCGCTCCACGGTCCTGTCGCCGCGGCGCCCCGTCCTTGGGACCCGCACCTTGGCCGGACGGTCGATGA
>NZ_LAJC01000031.1 GCF_000981225.1 Allosalinactinospora lopnorensis | reverse complement strand
CGTCACCGTTTTTACGGTTTCTCCATTTAGCTTACCAATCCCCTCCGAGAGCGCCAAATCGGCATTCCCGAAAAAGTTTCGGCGAGCCAATCCCTCGAAAGTCCCACGGGAGGAGAACCGCGAGATTCCAGATTACCAGTCCCGGACAGCCGCCCAGGTCAGTAACCTTCGGGGTGATGTGCGGTCCGGTTTCGAGTTCCTCTGAGTCACTCGCCAGCCCGCACCGACTGGATAACGATAGGTTCCACGTTCAGGTGCGTCAAATCGGGCCGGACTCCGCGGCGTCTGCACCAGCCACTGGCCGGTTGCGCCTGCTCCGCAGGTCTTGGCCTCCTGACCTCGCGCGGGCGCGCACCACACCCGTACGGTACGTCAAGCTTCCGTTCGCAAGGGTGTACCTGCCCCTCTGGTATGCGGCTTAAACACGCTCGGGGACACGAATCCGCGGCAGCGTACGAGACCTCTCGCCCCGCGTCGTCCTTTGGAGCCGTGGTGCCCGCCCTGCGGCTCCCGGGCGGGCACCGGGAATCTCCGCCGCGGCTACGCAGTGACGATGACACCACCTATGTTGCGCTTGCCTCGCCGCAGCACAAGATAGCGCCCGTGCAGCAGATCCTCCCCGGACGCCCGGGCCTCGACGTCGCTGACCTTCGTGTTGTTCAGGTAGGCGCCACCCTCCTGGATCGCCCGGCGCGCCGCCGACTTGCTCGGAACCAGCCCGGTGGCCGCGAGCAGGTCGACCACTGGCGGCAGCTCGTCGACGGGGCCCGCCAACTCCGCTTTCGGTACCTCCGCCAGCGCGGCGCTGAGCGTGCCGGCGTCGAGGTCTCCCAGGTCCGCCTGGCCGAACAGGGCACGGCTGGCCTCCACGACCTTGCGGCACTCCTCCTCGCCGTGCACCAGCGTGGTCAGTTCCTCCGCCAGCGCCCGTTGGGCGGCCCGGGCGGCCGGACGTTCCTCGGTCTGCCGCTCCAGGGCCTCGATCTCATCCTTGGAGCGGAAGCTGAAGACCTTGAGGAAACGGACGATGTCCCGGTCGTTGGCGTTGAACCAGAACTGGTAGAAGGCGTAGGGCGTGGTCAGTTCGGGATCGAGCCACACGCTGCCCGTCTCGGTCTTGCCGAACTTCGTCCCGTCGCTCCTGGTGAGCAGGTTCGTGGTCAGGCAGTGCGCCGGGCCGTGCGGGGCGTTCCCGTCCATTCGGCGGATCAGGTCGAGTCCTGCTGTGATGTTGCCCCACTGGTCGCTGCCGCCGATCTGCAGTGTGCAGCCGTGCCGCCGGTAGAGCTCGACGAAGTCGTACGCCTGCAGGAGCACGTAGCTGAACTCGGTGTAACTCATTCCCTCGCCGTCGAGCCGGCTCCTCACCGTCTCGCGGGCGAGCATCTGGTTGACGCTGAAGTGCTTTCCGACATCGCGCAGCAACTCGATGGCGCTCATAGCGGCAAGCCATTCGGCGTTGTTGTCGAGAATGGCGTCCGTCGGGCCTGGCCGCTCGCCTCCAGGAGTGAAGCGCAGAAACGCCGAGAGCTGGCGGCCGAGGACCCGGCCCCACTCCTCGACGGTCTCCGCCGAGTTCAGCGCGCGCTCCGCGGCGGGCTTGGGATCGCCGATAAGACCGGTCCCGCCGCCGACCAGCGCGATCGGGCGATGCCCGGCGTGCTGGAAGCGCGCCAGCGTCAGGATCTGGGTGAGGTGGCCTACGTGCAGGCTCCCCGCGGTGGGATCGAAGCCGCAATAGAGGGTGACCGGGCCATCGGCGAGTGCCTTGCGGAGTTCATCAAGGTCCGTGGTCTGCGAGAGGAGGCCTCGCCATTCGAGGTCGTCGATGATGTCGGGCACTGTGGTCTTTCCGTAGGGAGAACTACTGACTGATCCGTCCGGCGACTCGCCGGGGCCTCGGTACATCCGGCTCACCGGCTGAACCTTCTCTACGGTATCCGCTGCCCCGGATCGGTGTCGCACCGATTCCCCGCCGTACGCAGGAACGCCGGCCCCGGATGCGCCAAGCCGGCCCGCCCCCGCGCTCCACCGGATGACCGTCTCTGGCCGGATCCGGCCAGAGACGGTCATCAATTGTTAACCCGCCCCATATTCCCCCGCTCTCGAAGCGTGGGCGACTCTCGGAGAGTCCGAAAGCACCCGCTCTGCTTGGAGACTCATATGCCAGTGACCACCCGCCGTCTCGCCGGTGCGTCGACCGCCGGATTGGGGATGTTCGCCCTGTTGGTGGGCTCGGCCTCCCCCGTCCAGGCCGCCCCTCCCCCACCGCCGAGCCTCGCGGAGGCCCGATCGCAGCTCGACAGTCTCACCGTGGCGTCCGAAGAGGACGTCCCCGGCTACAGCCGCGACCTCTTCCCCCACTGGTCGGCGGTCGAGGGCAACTGCAACGCACGCGAAATGGTGCTGCAGCGCGACGGCGACAATGTCGAGGTGGGAGGCAACTGCTACCCCACATCCGGCTCCTGGACCAGCCCGTTCGACGGTGAGGTCACCGACGATCCCTCACAGGCCAGCGTCGACCATTTCGTCCCGCTGAAGGAGGCCTGGGACTCCGGTGCCGGCGATTGGTCCACCAGTCAGCGCGAGGAATTCGCCAACGATCTCGACACCCCCCAGTTGTGGGCGGTGAGCCCGTCCAGCAACAGCTCCAAAGGCGACAAGGACCCCTCCGAGTGGATGCCGACCGAGACCGGCATCCACTGCGACTACACGAGGAGCTGGATCAACGTGAAATACGAATGGGACCTCACCATCGATCCCGCGGAGGAGGGGGAACTGGAGGAGCTTCTCGACTCCACCTGCTGACCCTCTGACGGGCGCACCGGCGCGCGGGCGTTCCGCCCGCGCGCCGGTGCGCGTTACCTGCCCCGTAGTGCGCGACCCGTCAGCGGGTGCTCAGCACCTTCTCGCCCAGGTACTCGCCGATGGCCAGGGCGGAGGTCGCCGCCGGGGAGGGGGCGTTGCGGACGCAGACCACCCGGCCCCGGGTGTCGATGGCGAAGTCGTCGAGAAGGGTCCCGTCCCGGGTAAGCGCCTGGGCGCGCACTCCCGCCGGAGCAGAGCACAGGTCCTCCGCTGTGATCTCGGGAACCAGCCTGCGGGCTTCGCGCGCGAAGGCGGCGCGGGAAGCCGACACCACCATTTCGCGGGCGCCCACCGTCCAGTGGGCGCGGGCCAGCCGCCAGAGTCCCGGCCAGGCCAGGGTCTCGGCCAGGTCGCGCCGGAGAACGTCGCGGACCCGGTACCCCTCTCGCGCGGTGGCCAGGATGGCGTTGGGGCCGGCCATGACCTCTCCGTGGACGTGCCGCGTAAGATGCACGCCGAGGAACGGGTACCGCGGGTCCGGGACAGGGTAGATCAGGCCGCGCACGAGGTGCCGGCGCTCCGGGACCAGCTCGTGGTACTGCCCCCGGAAAGGGACGATGCGCGGATCGGTGTCCGCCCCCGCCATGCGGGCCAGCCGGTCGCTGTACAGCCCCCCGCAGAGGACGACGGTGTCGAACCACCGCTTCACGCGCTCACCCCGCGGATCACCGGTGAGCACCTCGGCGCCATCGGCGTCCTGGCCCAGCGCGATCACGGGACTGTCGAGCAGGACCCGGCCACCCGCCCTGCGGACATCGTCGGCGAGGGACTCCGCGACCGCGATGAAATCGGTGACGGCCGTATGCGGAGAATGCAGTCCCCCGGTTCCTTGGACGCGCGGTTCGAGCTCCCGCAGCCCTTCGGGACCGAGCCGGCGCACACCCGGGACTCCGTTGGCCTCGGCCCGGCGTTCGATGGCGTCCAGCCGCGCGGAATCGTCGGCGCTCCGGGCCACGAGGATCTTGCCGACCTCCTCGTAGGGCAACTCGCGCTCCGCGCAGTACTCGCGCAGCAGCCCTACCCCGCGCCGGCACAGCGTGGCCTTGAGCGAGCCCGGCCGGTAGTACAGCCCTGCGTGCACGACACCGCTGTTGTGCCCGGTCTGATGGGCGGCGACCCGATCCTCTTTCTCCAGCACGGTGACCCGCGCGCCGGGCCGGTTCACCGTGACCCACCGCGCCAGCGCCAGGCCGACGATCCCCGCGCCCACAATGCCGATCCGTTCGATACCCACGCGCCGCAAGGTAGCAGTGCGCTCCCTCCGGGACGCGCCGGGTCACAGGGAACGGAGCCCGGTCAGGACCGCCTGCAGGAGATCGTCCTCGCTGGGCTCGTTCGAGGGGACGCACAACACGAGGGCGCCCTCGGCGACCATCCGGGAGGCGAGCAGCCTCGTCACGCTCATCGGCAGTTCCAGGTGGGCGGCGAGCTCGACGACGGTGTGCGGGCGGCGCGCACGGTCGAGGATCTTCTCCCGCTCCGGCCGCAGGACGTCCCGGGGTTCCGGAGAGCGGGCGGCGGTCACCAGGCTCGTCAGCTCCAGCTCTGGGAGGGGAGCAACACCCTTCTCTCCCTCGTCCCCGATCTGGACGGCGAAGGGGCGGAGCAGCTTCCCGGCCCGTCGCCCTCCACCGCCCTCAACGGAGACGCTGCGCGCCGCAAACCCTCCGGCCCGTCGCCCTCCACCGCCCTCAACGGAGACGCTGCGCGCCGCAAACCCTCCGGCCCGTCGCCCTCCACCGCCCTCAACGGCTCCGCCGTCCGCGCGCGGGGCGTCTCGCGGGATGCCCCGTCCGGCTTCTCGTGCGCTCCTCCACTACCCATCACCGGTTCCACCTCCGGGAGATCTGGGCACGGCGGCGGGGCGCTGGCCCGGCAGCACCATCATCTCCTCCGTCACGTCGCCGTCGTCCGTGCTCACCGGCTCCAGCAGCTCCTGGGGCAGAACCACCGTGGCCCGCGTCCCTCCGTAGGGCGAGGGGAACAACCGCACCTTGACACCATGCCGGGCGGCCAACCGGGCCACGACGAACAATCCCAGGCGCGGTTCGTCCGGCAGCGCCATCACGTCGAACTCGGGGGCCTCGGCCAGTGTGCGCGCGGCCGAGGCGTACCCCTCCTCGGTCATACCGATGCCCCGATCCTCGACGTCGACCGCGATCCCGCCCGCGACCGGCCCGCAATTCAGGTCGACCTGCGAACCTGCCGGGGAGAACTGGGCGGCGTTCTCCACGAGCTCGGCGATGAGGTGTACGACATCGGCAACGGCCAGGCCCCGCAGCCAGACCCGCGGAGCCGAGGTGAGGCGGACGCGCTCGTAGTCCTCGGTCTCGGAAACGGCCGCGCGCAAGACGTCCACCAACGGGAGCGGGCGGCGCCAGCGGCGGGCGGACGAGGCCCCGCCGAGGATTATCAGGTTGTCGGCGTACCTGCGGGCGCGCGTGGCCAGGTGGTCCAGCCGGAAGAGTTTCTGCAGCTTGTCGAGGTCTCCTTCGTTGTCTTCGATCTCGTCGAGCAGGCGGAGTTGGCACTGCACCAGGGTTTGGTTGCGGTAGGCGATGCCGAGGAACACCCGGTTGACCCCCTTCCTGATCTCCGCCTGCTTCACGGCCGCGCCGACCGCGGTACGTTGGGCGGTGTTGAACGCATCGGCGACCTGCCCGATCTCGTCCGCACCGAAGGACAGCGCCGGCAGCTCTTCGGCCACGTCCACCCGCCGACCGCTCTGCGCCCGGGCGACGATGCCGGGCAGCCTGGTCTCGGTCAGGTTCAGGGCTTCACTGCGCAGCCGGGACAGCCGCCCGATGAGGCGGCGTGAGGAACGGGTCGCGATGACGATGGCGACGATCCCGGCCACCAACGTGACCGCGCAGCCGGCGAAACCGGCGGCGATCCGCCACAGCGCGGCGTCCCAGGCCGTGTCGGTGGCGAGCTCCGCCTGGGCGGAGACGAGATCGTCGAACGCGGGCGTCGCCCCTTGGGCCGCCTCCTCCCACTCGCTTCCACTGACCGGAATCTCGGAGTTCCAGGTGGCGGCGTCCCCGGGCTCCTCGGGCTGGCGTATGGGCGAACGGGTGACGACGCTCCTACTGAGCTGCTCGGTCTTGGCCCAGTTCCCCGACCCGATCATGTCCTCGTACTGCCGGCGGATCTCACCGCTCATGTCCTGCCGGGCCTCGGTGAGGGTGCCGCGGTAGGAGGCGGTGAGGTAGGTGAAATGCGCGGTCTCCTGATAGGAGAGGCCGTCCGCCGCGATGGCGCCGGCGAGGAGGGCTTCGGCCCGCGAGTACTCCTCACGGGCGCCCAGCAGTTCCCTGGCCAGCACGGACTCCGAGAGGCTCGCCCCGTGGTCCAGGCCGCGCAGCAGCGACGAGGTGAGGAGGGTGATGTCCTCGATCAGCGTGGTGTAGCCGAACAGCGAGGAGTCCCGGTCGGTCTCCCCTTCGCCCACCTCCGCCCGCAGACCGTCCAGCTTCCCGCCGTTCTCGAGGAAGGCGCGCGCCTTGCTGCGGACCTCGTCGTCGTCGCTGGAGCGCAAGGTGGACGCCCTTTCACGGGCTGTACCGAGGGAATCGTCGGTGCTCTCGCGCTGCTCCTCCAGCTCGCCCCGGACTCCCTCCGCATCAGGGTCTCCCAGATAGAGCTGGGTGAGCCTCCGTTCCTCCCGCAGCTCAGCCGCGATGGAGTCGAACACGGCAACACTGTCACGGCCGTTGACCACCGAAAGCATCAGAGTCCCGGCCTGGAAGGTGCCGGTCGCGGTCATGATCGCCCACAGCACAAGGAAGCTGACACTCGGGATCAGCACCATCCGCGCCAACTGCCTTCGGATGGTCTGCCTCGTTGCCGGTCCGCGTTTTCTGCCCATGGTTCCCCCAACCTGGCCGGACGCGCACGGCGGGCGCGGGTTCTCGCGGACGAGCACCGCGGCGCCCCAGAGGGAAACGACGCTACCGGACTCCCCTGCCTCCATGTGGTGAATTAATTACGATCGGTCACCTATTTCTGCGGGAGAGGCCGCACACAGGTGAGGCGGCCCCGGGTCCGGGGCCGCCTCACCTGTGTGTGCGATACCGGGTCAGCTCTCCCTGCGGTGCCGGGAGCCCGTGGGTGCGGGCAGATCCTCGACGGTGGGCGGCTCCTCGATTCCCAGCGAATTCAGTACCTCGGCATAACGCAGCGCCACGATCTTGGCCAATACGCTTCCCGCGCCGAGGGGCGCACTGGCGCGGGCTCCGTACTTCTCCGCGAGCGCGGTCACCCGCTCGGCTGGGAACTCGGGCCCGAGTGCGCTCGGCGCGATCACCGGCCGCACGCCTCCGCCCTCCTTGAGCTGGGCGAGAGCGCCCTCCAGGCTTGCCTCGTCCTCCAGATCGGCGGGCAGAACGGTGATGCCGAGCCGCGCGGCGAGCAGTACCGCGGTAACACCGGCGACGTTCACCGCCTCCTCGCCTCCCGCGGCACCGACGATGACACCGTCGGTCATGCTGGTGCTGGGGGCGACCACGCTGATCAACCGCATGCGGTCGGCGCGCACGTACCCGGCCTCGGCCAGGCGCAGGTGCAGCACTTCGGCGAGCATCGGGTGCGGCCCCAGACCGTCGGTCACGCGGACGTCGGCACCGGTCTCGTCCACGGCGGCGGAGATCGCTCTGCCCGTGGGCGGATGCGGGGCGGTCACCAGAGGAATCACGACCCCGGTCAAGGGGCGCCCTTCCTCAGGTGCGAGGTCGGCGAGGGCGTCGCCGAGACGGTGTTCCTCTCCCTCGGTGCAGCCGAACCGGATCGTGACCTCTGGTCGGTAGGAACGCACGAGGTTGACCATCTCCATGCCGATCTGCTCGGCATCAGAGTCCACACCATCCTGCGCACCCCTCCGAGAGGCGCCGGGAACAGCGAGTACAAGCGTGGGCGTGCCGACCCAACTGTCGAACGACAGTGGGTTGCGGTGCCGGCCAGAGCGACGTCGCGGAAGGTCGCGCGGGGGGAGTCTGTCCGGGTTCTGCATACTGTCAGGGTTCACGCGAGAAATGCTAACGACTCGTCGGCGATGATCATGCCCTCTGTTCGATTCCGATCGTGAAACGCAACCCTTCCACGACCGGTCATCACGTACCGCCGGAGCATAGTAGCGGTCACGGCGACATGGCGGGGCTGCGCCGCCGCATGACGTGTTCGACGAGGGCCACCAGGACGCATTTGCCCGAGCCGCGGTCCCGGGCGTCGGCCATGATGACGGGGACCTCTGCTCCGATGTCGATGGCCTCGCGCACCTCCTGCTCCGTATAGGGGCATTCGCCGTCGAAGCGGTTGACCGCCACCACGAACGGGATGTTCCGGCGTTCGAAGAAGTCCACCGCCGGGAAACAGGTTTCCAGGCGCCGGGTGTCGGCGAGCACCACCGATCCCAGCGCTCCGTCCGCGAGTTCGTCCCACATGAACCAGAACCGGCCCTGCCCGGGTGTGCCGAACAGGTAGAGCACCACCCGCTTGCCGATGGTGATCCGGCCGAAGTCCAGGGCCACCGTCGTGGTGGTCTTGTCCTCGACTCCGCCGAGGTCGTCGACCCCCATGCTGGCCTCGGTCATGACCTCCTCGGTGTTGAGCGGGGTGATCTCGCTGACCGAGCCCACCATGGTCGTCTTTCCGGCGCCGAAGCCTCCCGCGACGAGGATCTTCACCGCCGTGGGGATACCGGCTTCAGCGCCGCCGTCAGAGTCTGCGGATGCCATCGAGTACCGCCTGAAGTACGTTCATTTCGGGAAGGTCGGCCGCAGGCATGGGGTCCCGGGCGATCACGTCGCCCTCGGCGATGAGGTCGCCCAGCAGCACCCTGACCACGGTCATGGGGACGTCCAGTTGAGCGGAGATCTCCGCGACGGAGATGGGGCGGCGGCACAGCCGGAGGATGGCCGCCTGCTCGGGTTTCAGGGAGTCCCAGTCGGCGCCTTCGCGCGCCGCCATGACGATGCTGATCATGTCCAGCCCGGTGCCGCTTGAGCGGGTCCGGCCTCCGGTCATGGTGTAGGGCCGCACCAGCGGCCCGGTGTCGCTGTCCGGAGGCACGGAACCGTTCGAGCCCCCGGAAGCGGCTCCGTCCGCCGGGGGCCGCTCCTGCCGGCGGCGGAGCCCCTGGGTCGCAACCGTGTCGCGAGCCCGGGGGTCGCGCCGGATGCGCGCTCCCTCGGACCCCGCTGCCGGTTGCTGGTCTCGGGAATGTTTCATGATCACGTACCGCTCGCGATCGCGGTGGACTCGGGGAGCCGCGGCGCGGAGGTGAGGAACTGCCCGACGCGCTTGATGCGCATGTTCATCTCGTAGGCCACGAGCCCCACATCGGCGTCCTCAGTGGTCAGGACGGCCAGGCAGGCGCCCGCGCCCGCCGCCGTGACGAACAGGTAGGCGTGCTCCATCTCCACAACCGTCTGACGGACCGCCCCGCCGCCGAACTGCCGCCCGGTGCCGCGTGCCAGGCTCTGGAACGCCGAGGCCACCGCGGAGAGGTGCTCGCCGTCCTCGGCCGTCAGGTTCCGCGACAGGCCGATCAGGAGCCCATCGGCGGACAGCACGATGGCGTGCTCCGCACCGACGACGCGATCGACCAGGTCGTCGAGCAGCCAGTTCAAGTCGCCCGTGAGGTCGCTCTTCTCCACCATTACTCGCTCTCTCCCGTGTAATCGCCGGCCGGCCGGTCTGCGTGGCCCTCGCGTACACCCGCCGTGTACGCCGGTCGCCCGGGGAGCGGGCCCGAGCCGTTCCAATCGCGCTTCCCCGCGTTGTTTCCGTCGTCGATGAACGTGCCGACCTGCCATTCGGCGCCGTTCTCCCCCGGACACCGGGGCGCTTCCGCTGCCTTCTCCCCGGACTCCCTGGAGCCGTCCTCTCCCGGCCGTTCGCTCGTCCCGCTCTCCTGACCGGCTTCCCTCTCACGTCCGCGCCGCGTGCCGCTCTGGAACGCGCTGAACATCCGGCGGACGTCCTCAGGGGCACGCGCGGGCTCCTGGGCGCCGCCCTCGGGAGCCTCGTGCGCCCCGTCGCTCCGGAGCTGCGGTGCGAGGTTGGCCTGCCTGCGGCGCTTCGGCAGAGGAGGGCGGTCTCCTCCCTCCGCCGACACCGGCGGCTCCACACCACCGCTCATCCCGGTCATCGAGGCACCGGGACGTCTCCGCGGCAGGCCGGGTCTCTCCCCGGCGGAGGCTCCGCCGCCGGCGCGGACTCATTGCGCGGTGTCACGGAGTCCTCCTGCCGGCCATCCCGAGCGCCCGCCCCATCAGGAGCCAGGCCAGCGGGCGCCGTGTACTCCTCGCGGACCGGTGGTTCGCTCCGGTCGAGGCTTCCTCCGCCGGCCCGGTCGGCCACCCGGGGGCGGCCGGGCATGCGCTGCGCGGCGAGCAGGTCCCCAGGGCCCTCCTCGCGCGGCGACTCCGACTCGGCGGCCCTGACCTCCGCCGGTGTGCGGGCCGGGGCCTCGCCCGAAGCGATCAGCCCCGAGGGGACGAGGACGATCGCGCGGGTTCCTCCATAGGGCGAGGGGCACATCTGGACGTGGACGCGGTGCTTCGCGGCGAGCCGCGCCACCACGAACAGGCCCAGCCTGGCGTCCTGGTTCAGCGCCATCACGTCGAACTCGGGCACCTCGCTCAGCGTGCGGTTGGCCCCGGCCAGATCCTGCTCGCTCATCCCGAGGCCGCGGTCCTCGATCTCCACAACGACACCCTTGGGCACGGTCTCGCTGCGGATGTGCACGCTGGTGTGGGGCGGCGAGAACGCCGTGGCGTTCTCCACGAGTTCGGACAGCAGGTGGATGACGTCGGCGACGACGGAACCCGACAGCGACAGGCCCGGAACGGTCTGCAGCTTCACCCGCGCGTACTCCTCGGTCTCGGAGATCGCTCCGCGCAGGATGTCCACAAGCGGAATCGGACTGCGCCACTTGCGCCCGGGCTGCTGGCCGCCCAGGATGATCAGGTTCTCGGCGTTGCGGCGCCCTCGTGTGGCCAGGTGGTCGAGGTGGAAGAGGTTCTCCAGGAGATCGGGGTCGTCCTCTTCCCGCTCGACCCGGTCCAGCAGCCGGAGTTGGCGCTGCACCAGCGACTGGTTGCGGTGCGCGATCCCCAGGAAGACCCGGTTGGCCCCCTCCCTGACCTCCGCCTGCTTCACCGCGGCGGCCACTGCCGTGCGCTGGGCGATATTGAACGCGTCGGCGACCTGCCCCACCTCGTCGGTCCCGTGGTCGAGCTGCCTCATTTCGGTGTCCGGATCGACGTGTTCGCCGTTCTCCAGCCGCCGCACGATCCTGGGCAGCTCGTCGCGGGACAGCTCCAGGGTCTCCGCACGCAACCGTGCCAGCCGGTGGGTCAGCCGGGCCGCCGACTTCGAGGCCGCGCCGTAGGCGACGGTGCTCGCGAAGAGCGCGATGATGCCCCCGCCGAAGGCGAGGGTGAACATCCACGCACTCACGGCGTCAGTGGCGGAGATGACCTCGTGGGCCTGGGAGTCGGTGAGCACGGTGATGTCGGCGTTCGTTTCGTCGGCGGCCGCCCGCCACTGGTCGAGAGCCGGAGGCGGCTCCCCGGCGCCCTGGTCCTCGCCGTCGGCCCGCTCGGCGTCCGCGGCGAGGTCGTACTCGACGACCTCGTCGGCCAGGTCGTTCAGCCGCCCCCAATGCCCGCTTTCGACCAGGTCTTCGTGAGCGCGCGCGGCCTCTCCGCGCAGGGACGGGCCGATGGCTCCCATCCGCTGCCGGAGATCGGCGATGAGAGCGGCGAAGCGCGTCTGCTCCTCCGGTGCCAGCTCCCCTACCGTGATCGTCCCGCTCAGCAGCGCGTCAGCGCGCGTGAAGTGGTCCTGGGCGCGCATCAGGTCGACGGCGTCGGCACTGGCCGAGGCGGACGGACCGTCCTCCAGGAGGCGGCCCAGAGCATCGTAGACCCGGATTCCGCGGTCGACGATGCCGTCGTAGGCCGCGATCGCCGTCCCGGTGTCGAAGTCCCCGGACATGACGTGATCGCGTAATTCGTTCCGTCCGTCGAGGGCGGCGAAGAAGCCGCTCGCCGCCTCGGCGGCGGTGGCGTCGCCACGGCCGCGGAGACCGTCGCCGCGCGCTTCGATCTCCCGTACCGCGTTGTCGGTGACAGAGATCTGCCGCCGCAGCGCCTGCAACGTCTCTTCGGAAGGTGAACCGAGATACTCGGCCGCCGTCCGCCGCTCCTTCTGGAACTCGGCGACGGCGTGGTAGAGGTGGACGCTGCTCCGGCCGTCGCCGGTAGCCACGCGCAGCGAGACGGCCTGCGTGAGCGTCCCCGTGCTCAACACCGCGAACAGCACCAGGAAGGTGACGCTGGGAATGAGTACGATCCTGTTGAGCTGCGCTCTGATGCTGCGATCGGTGCCGCCCGACTGGCCCATTCAGTTCCTCCCACGGACACGGCCGTGGACACCCCGGACGGTCTCCGGAGGGGTCGCCTCGGCCACCGGAGAGAAGACACCGTAGTGGCGCCACTTCCCGGAAGCGCGATTGCATGGACGCGCGAGCCGTCGTTACTCCCCCGAATGACACGGGACCCGCCCCCTGTACCCTTCGTGCAGAGGACGATACCCATGGTGCCCACAGTTTCCGGACGCTACAGCATCACTCCGGAGCGTGAAGGCGCTTTTACCGAAATCCCGGTGGGCCCGCCCGCGCTCCGGGCCATCGGGTGGGACAACGCAACGGGCCGCGGCGCGGAGGCGCTGTGCCTCCGCGCCGCGGCCGCCGCCCCGGTGGTGCGGGACGCGTCCACGCACGGTGCGCGGGCTCGGGAGTCAGCCCGCGCCGGCCGCGTAGTCCCGGTGGTCGGCGATGGTGGCGCGCAGCCGCTCCATCTGCTCCTTGACGCGTACCGGTGCCGTGCCGCCCTTGCCCGAACGGGACTCCAGCGAGCCCGAGACCGTCAGTACGTCGCGCACCCCCGAGGTCAGCCGCGGCGAGATCGCGGCGAGGTCCTCCTCGGTGAGACCGGAGAGTTCGATGCCGCGCTCCTCGCAGACGCGCACGCACGCCCCGGCGATCTCATGGGCCTCGCGGAAGGGCACACGCTGCCGGACCAGCCACTCGGCGATGTCGGTGGCCAGCGAGAAGCCCTCAGGGGCCAGCTCCGCCATGCGCTCGCGGTTGAACCTCAGCGTGGCGACCATACCGGTACAGGCGGGCAGCAGCAGCCGCAGGCTGTCGACGGCGTCGAACACCGGCTCCTTGTCCTCCTGCAGGTCCCGGTTGTAGGCCAGCGGCAGTCCTTTGAGCGTCGTGAGCAGGCCGGTGAGGTCGCCGACGAGCCGTCCCGCCTTGCCCCGGGCCAGTTCGGCGATATCGGGGTTCTTCTTCTGCGGCATGATCGAGGAGCCGGTGGAGAACGCGTCGTCCAGCGTGACGAACGAGAACTCCTTCGTGGCCCAGATGATGATCTCCTCGGAGAGGCGCGAGAGGTCCACGCCGGTCATCGCACAGGCGAAACCGAACTCCGCGATCACGTCACGGGCCGCTGTGCCGTCGATGGAGTTCTCCGCCGCAGCGGGGAATCCCAGCTCCGCGGCGACCGCTTCGGGGTCCAGGCCCAGCGAGGAGCCGGCCAGCGCCCCGGAGCCATACGCGGAAACCGCGGCGCGCCCGTCCCAGTCGCGCAACCGCTCCACATCGCGGACCAGCGGCCACGCGTGCGCCATGAGGTGGTGGGCGAGCAGCACCGGCTGTGCGTGCTGCAGGTGGGTGCGGCCGGGCATGGCGACATCGATGTTCGCCTGCGCCTGGTCGGCGAGTGCCGATACCAGGTCCAGCAGCTCGCCCGCGATGGCGCGCGCCTGCTCGCGCAGGTACATCCGGACGAGCGTGGCGATCTGGTCGTTGCGGGAGCGGCCGGCCCGCAGCCGACCGCCCAGGTCCGCCCCGACGCGTTCGAGGAGCCCGCGTTCCAGCGCCGTGTGGACGTCCTCGTCCTCCAGGACCGGGGTGAACTCCCCCGAGGCCACGTCGGCCTCCAGACGGTCCAGCCCGGCCAGCATCCGCTGGAGCTCCTCGTCGGTGAGCAGGCCCGCCCTGTGCAGCACGCGCGCGTGTGCGCGGGAGCCGGCGATGTCGTGGCGGGCCAGGCGCCAGTCGAAGTGGGTGCTCAGGGAGAGCCGGGCCAGCGCCTCGGAGGGGCCGCCGGCGAACCGGCCGCCCCACAGCCGGGTGGCCTGGGTGTCGGGCTCATCAGCACGTCGGGTCCTTTCGGTGCCGAGAATGCGGGTCTCAGCCGTGTACATGTGTCCCGGCCCGCTGCCATACGCGTTCGGCCGGGACCGGCGGCGGGTGCGGGAGGTCAGGACATCCTCTGGTCGCGCAGGCTCGCGATCTTGGCGGGCATACTCCAGACGTCGATGAACCCGCGGGCCATGGTCTGGTCGTAGGCGTCGCCGGTGTCGTAGGTGGCGAGCTCGTAGTTGTACAGCGATGCCTCGCTGCGCCGCCCGGTGACGACGGCGCGGCCGCCGTTCAACTCCAGCCGGATGTCGCCCGTCACGTGCCGGTTGGCGTCCTTGACGAAGCCGTCGAGGGCGCTCTTCAGGGGGGAGTACCAGAGGCCGTCGTAGACGAGCTCGCCCCAGCGCTGGTCCACCCCCCGTTTGAAGCGGGCGAGCTCCCGCTCGACGGTGACGTTCTCCAGTTCCTGGTGCGCGGTGATCAGAGCGATCGCGCCAGGGGCCTCGTAGACCTCGCGGCTCTTGATCCCCACCAGCCGGTCCTCGACCATGTCGATCCGGCCCACGCCGTGGGCGCCGGCCCGCCGGTTCATCTCCTCGATGACCTGCAACGGGGTGAGTTCCTTGCCGTCGATGGCCGTGGGGACACCGGCGGTGAAGGTGATCACGACCTCGTCGGGCTCCCGCGGGACGGCCGGGTCATCGCTGTAGGAGTAGACGTCCTCGACCGGAGAGTTCCAGATGTCCTCCAGGAACCCGGTCTCCACCGCACGGCCGAAGAGGTTCTGGTCGATGGAGTAGGGCGACTTCTTGGTGACGTCGATCGGCAGGCCCTTCTCCTCGGCGAAGGCGATGGCCTTGTCCCGGGTCATCCCGGAGTCGCGCACGGGGGCCAGCACCCTCAGCTCCGGGTGCAGCGCGGCGAGGCCGGCCTCGAAGCGCACCTGGTCGTTGCCCTTTCCCGTGCAGCCGTGGGAGACCAGGGTGGCGTTGTGATAGCGGGCCGCGTCGGCCAGGTGCTTGACGATCAGGGGCCGTGAGAGCGCCGAGACCAGCGGGTAGCGGTCCATGTAGAGGGCGTTGGCCTGCAGCGCGGGGACGCAGTATTCGTTGGCGAACTCGTCCTTGGCGTCGGCCACGACGGCCTCCACGGCGCCGCAGTCGAGCGCCCGCTGCCGGATGACGTCGAGGTCCTCACCTCCCTGGCCGCAGTCGATGGCCACGGCCACGACCTCGGCTCCGGTCTCCTCGGCGATCCATCCGATGGCGACGGAGGTGTCGAGACCCCCCGAGTACGCGAGTACCACCCGCTCGGTCATGAGAGTTTCTCCTTGAATTCGGTCTGTCAGGTGCCGGTGCGCCTTCGTCCCCGCCCGGTGGGCGGGCGGCCCGGGGACTTCTGCGCCTGTGGTCGTTTTTGCGGCTGTTCTCGTTTCCGGGCCCGGTCGCGGTGTTCAGGGACGCCGGTTGGCGAGGCGCAACAGCGCCGAGGCCAGCTCCTCGCCTCCTTCGGGGGCGCGGGCGATCACCAGGATGGTGTCGTCGCCGGCGATGGTCCCGAGGATCGCGTGAATGTCGGTGTGGTCGATCGCCGATGCCAGGTACTGGGCCGCCCCGGGGGGAGTGCGGACGATGACCATGTTTCCCGAGGCCTCCGCCGAAACCAGCAGGTCCTCGGCGAGGCGGGTCAGGCGTGCGTTGGAGACGTGTTCCAGGTCGTAGCTGCCGGGGCGCGCCCGTTGCAGACGCTCGCCGCCCTCTCCGGGCAGGACGTAGACCAGGCTTCCGTCGACGGTACGGAGCTTCACCGCTCCCAGTTCGTCCAGGTCGCGCGAAAGCGTGGCCTGGGTGACCTGCACCCCGCTGTCGGCCAGCAGCCGCGCCAGCTCACTCTGGGAACGGACGTCGTTCCTGGTGAGCGCCTCGGTGATGCGGGCGTGGCGGGCGGCCTTGGTCATGGGCGCCGCCCCGTCACCGTCAACGGTCATCCTCGTCCGCCCCCTCGGCCGGGCGTCCCGAGCAGGAAGGCGAGCAGCGCCTTCTGCGCGTGCAGGCGATTCTCCGCCTGGTCCCAGACCGCGCTGTGCTCCCCGTCGATGACGGAGGCGGTGATCTCCTCCCCCCGGTGGGCGGGCAGGCAGTGCAGCACGATCGCGTCCGGAGCGGCGAGCCCGACCTTGGTGTCGTCCAGTGTGTAGGGGTGGAACGGGGTGTCGCGTTCAGCGGCTTCGGCCTCCTGGCCCATGGAGGTCCACACGTCCGTGGCGAGGACATCGGCGCCGCGCGCCGCCTCGGCCGGGTCCTCGATGACGCGGACCGATCCGCCCGTACGCTCGGCGATCTCCTCGGCCCGGGTGAACACGGCGGTATCGGGCCGGTACCCCGCCGGTGCCGCGACCCGGACGTGCATGCCGGCGGTCGCCCCGCCCAGCAGGTAGGAGTGCGCCATGTTGTTGCCGCCGTCGCCGAAGTAGCCGAGGGCGAGCCCGGCCGTGCGGCCCCTGTAGTCGCGGACCGTCTGCAGGTCGGCGAGGATCTGGCACGGGTGGAAGGCGTCGGTGAGCGCGTTGACGACGGGGACCCTGCTCACCCGCGCCATGGCTTCCAGACGCTGCTGCTCGAAGGTCCGCCAGACGACGGCGGCGACCTGGCGCTCCAGTACCCGCGCCGTGTCCTCGACCGGTTCACCGCGGCCCATCTGGCTACTCTGGGCGTCGATGACGAGGGGGTGCCCGCCGAGCTCGGAGACGCCGACCGCGAACGACACGCGCGTGCGCGTGGAGGGCTTGTCGAACAGCAGCGCGACGGTGCGCGGCCCCTCCAGCGGCCGGTGGCCGAAGCGGTCCTTCTTCAATGCCTCGGCCAGGTCGAGGACCTCGGCCTGCTCCGCGGGTGTGAGGTCGTCGTCTCGGAGGAAATGCCGGGTCGCAGGGGTCATGCTGGGGTCTCCTCTGCTGCGGACTGGTCGAGGATCGCCGGCAGCGCGCCGGTGAATTCGAGGATCTCCTCGCGGGAGATCGTGAGGGGCGGCGCGATGCGAAGGACATCAGGGGTGACCGCGTTGACCAGGAAGCCGTGCTCCGCGGAGCGGGTCTGGACGTTCGCGGCGGCCTGCGAGGACAGCCGCACACCGCGCCATAGCCCGGCACCGCGCACCTCCGCCACCAGCGGGCTGTCCACTGAGGTGATCTCCTCGGCGAGGAGCCCTCCGAGCTCCGCGGCGGCGGCGAGGAGCCCGTCGGTCTCAATGGTGTCGAGGACGGCCAGCGCCGCCGCGCACGCCACGGGGTTACCCCCGAACGTGGAGCCGTGGTCCCCCTTGGCGAACGCGGTCGCGTACCGGCCGAACCCCACGCAGGCGCCGATGGGCAGGCCGCCTCCCAGTCCCTTGGCCAGGGTGAGGACGTCGGGCAGCACCCCTTCGGCCTGGTGGGCGAACCAGTGGCCGGTCCGCCCGATGCCACTCTGGACCTCGTCGAGGACGAAGGCGGCACCCGTGGCGTCGCAGATACCGCGGACCTCGGCCAGGTAGCCGTCGCTCGCGGGAAGCACGCCCGCCTCGCCCTGGACGGGTTCGACGAAGACCGCGGCGCAGGAGTCGTCCACGGCGTCGCGCAGCACGCCGGGATCGCCGTAGGGCACGAACCGGACGTCCACGCCGAACGGCCCGAAGGGGGCGCGGAAGGCGGGTTTGCCGGTGAGCGCGAGGGCCCCGGAGGTGCGGCCGTGGAACCCGCCGTCGGTGCTGACGATCGTCGGCCGGCCCGCTCCGGCCGCGCGCTTGACGAGCTTCAGCGCTGCTTCGTTGGCCTCGGCTCCGGAGTTGGCGAAGAACACCCGGATATCCCCCGGATCGCTCGCTGTCCCGTCCCGGAGCAGGGCGATGAGCCGCTCGGCGAGTTCCACGGCGCGCTCGTGCACGAACAGGTTGCTGGTGTGCGCCAGGGTGGCGGCCTGCTCCGCGACCGCCTTCACCAGCACCGGATGGCCGTGGCCGAGCGCGGAGACGGCGATACCGGCGATGAGGTCCAGATAGCTGCGGCCGTCGGTGTCCCAGACCCGGCACCCCTCGCCGCGGGCCAGCGCGATCGGCGGCGTCCCGTAGTTGGGCATGAGAGCCGCCTCGAAGCGCGCCCGGAGTTCGCTTCCCGACGTCACGTGTCCTCGCCTTCGTAGATGTCGACGGGCTCGGTGGGCTCATCGGCCTCGGCCACGACCATCGTTCCGATCCCCTCGTTGGTGAACACCTCCAGCAGCATGGAGTCGGGGATGCGCCCGTCGAGGATGTGCGCCTGGGGGACCCCGCACCGCACCGCGCGCAGGCAGGCCTCCATCTTCGGCGCCATTCCCGACGACAGCTCGGGCAGCATCCCCTCCAGCTCGCTGGCGGTGAGCATGCTGATCAGCTCCTCGCAGGCCGGGTAGTCGGCGTACAGCCCTTCGACATCGGTCAGCATGATGAGCTTCGCGGCGTCCAGCGCGATCGCGATCGCCGCGGCCGCGGTGTCCGCGTTGACGTTGTACACGCCCTCATCGGAACGGGCGATGCCGGAGACGACCGGGACCCGGCCGTCGTCCAGCAGCGTCTGCACCACACCCGGTTGCACCTCGACGACCTCGCCGACCAGGCCGATGTCCACGGGCGAGCCGTCGACCATGGCCGGTTTGCGCTCGGCGGTGAGCAGGTGGGCGTCCTCACCGGAGATACCGACGGCGAACGGGCCGTGCGCGTTGATCAGACCGACGATCTCCCGGTTGACCTGGCCGACCAGAACCATGCGGACGACGTCCATGGTCTCGGAGGTCGTGACCCGCAGCCCGCCGGCGAACGAGCTCTGCACGCCGAGCCGATCGAGGTGTTCGGTGATCTGCGGTCCACCGCCGTGCACGACAACAGGGCGCAGTCCGGCGTAGCGCAGGAAGACGATGTTCTCGGCGAACCGGGACTGGAGCCGAGGGTCGGTCATCGCGTTGCCGCCGTACTTGACCACCACCGTCTTACCGTGGAAGCGGCTCAGCCACGGGAGTGCTTCGATGAGGGCGTTGGCCTTGCTCTCCGCGTCACTCATCCGCATCGCGGGCTCCTCTCCAGGGCTGTACTCACGCGTGCTCACGTGCTGTAGGCCGAGTTCTCGTGGACGTACTCGACCGTCAGGTCTGTGGTCCACACGGTGGCGGCCGAACTGCCGGCGGAGAGGTCAACGGTAACGGTCACCTCGCGCGGCCCCAAGTCGACCTTCGAGCGGTCGTCGCCGACAGCGCCGCGGCGGCAGACCCACACCCCGTTGATGGCCACATTGAGCTGTTCGGGTTCGAACGCGGCGTCGGTGGTTCCGACGGCGGCGAGGACTCTGCCCCAGTTGGGATCCTGCCCGTAGATCGCGCACTTGAACAGGGCGTTGCGGGCGATCGTCCGGGCCACGGTAACGGCGTCGTCCTCGTCGGCCGCGCCGACGACCTCGATCGCGATGGTCTTCGAGGCGCCCTCGGCGTCGGCGATGAGCTGACGGGCGAGGTCGTCGCAGACCTCGGTGAGCAGCGCGCCGAACTCCTCCTCGTCGGGTACGGCACCGGAGGCGCCGCTGGCCATCAGGACAACGGTGTCGTTGGTGGAGAGGCAGCCGTCGGAGTCGATGCGGTCGAACGTGCGGGCGGCCGCGGCGCGCAGCGCGCGGTCGCACTGCTCGGGTGTGAGCTCGGCATCGGTCGTGATGACCGAGAGCATGGTGGCCAGTGCCGGGGCGAGCATGCCGGCGCCTTTGGCCATCCCCCCGACGGTGTACCCGGCTCCGCTGCCGGACTCCCGTTTGAAGGCGATCTTGGCGACGCTGTCCGTGGTGCGGATGGCGTCCGCCGCGTCGAGCCCGCCGTCCCGAGCGGCCGCGGCGATCGCGGCGTCGACCCCGGACAGCAGTTCCGGCATCGCCAGCCGCTCGCCGATGAGGCCCGTGGAGCAGACCACGACCTCGCCGGAGGAGTCCTCCAGCGCCGCGCCGGCCCGCTCGGCGGTGGCATGCGTGTCCTGGAAGCCGGGCGCGCCGGTGCAGGCGTTGGCGCCACCGGAGTTCAGGACGACGGCGCGCACCCGGCCGCCTTTGACGACCTGCTCCGACCAGAGGACGGGGGCGGCTTTGACCCGGTTGCGGGTGAACACGGCAGCGGCGGCGCGCGACGGGCCGTCGTTGACGACGACGGCGACATCCCGGGCACCGGCCGGCTTGAGGCCGGCGCTGACTCCGGCGGCCCGGAATCCGAGGGGGGCGGTGACGCTCACGGTGGAACCTTTCGTTCGCGCCGTCCTCCCGTTCCGGGCGGATCGGCGGACAAGAATGACGTGCGGCGGCCTCGCGGGGGTGCTCTACGGAGCGAGGCCCGCCACGGGCAGCCCAGTGGTCTCGGGCAGGCCGAGCGCGATGTTCGCGCTCTGCACGGCGCCGCCCGCAGTGCCTTTGGTCAGGTTGTCGAGGGCCGCGATCGCGACCAGACGTCCCGCGGCCTCGTCCACCGTGGCCTGGATCAACGCGGTGTTGGCCCCCAAGGTCATGGCGGTGGTCGGCCACGTCCCCTCTGGCAGCAGGCGCGCGAAGGGCTCGGCCGAGAGTCGTCGTCGGTAGGCGTCTCTGACCCGGTCCTCCGTGACACCGGGATTGACCGGCGCGGAGCACGTGGCGAGGATCCCCCGGGGCATCGGGGCCAGCACCGGGGTGAAGGACAGCGTGACGGCGGTACCGGCGATGGCGGAGAGGTTCTGCACGATCTCCGGGTTGTGCCGGTGCGTGCCGCCAACGCCGTACGGAGCGACCGACCCCATGATCTCGCTGCCGAGCAGGTGCGGCTTGGGCGCCTTCCCCGCGCCGGAGGTCCCGGTGACCGCGACCACGACGACATCGGGCCGGACCAGGTCCTCGGCGAGCGCCGGGAGCAGCGCGAGCGTGGCCGTCGTGACGTGGCACCCGGGCACCGCGATGCGACTGGCCGCGGCGAGCGCCTCGCGCCCCCCCGGCAGTTCGGGCAGACCGTACGGCCAGGTACCGGCGTGCGGGGAACCGTAGAACCTCTCCCACGCAGCGGGGTCGGAGAGCCGGAAGTCGGCGCCGCAGTCCACGACGAGCACACCCTCGCCGAGCCGCTCGGCGATCTCCTTGGACTGGCCGTGCGGCAGGGCCAGGAAGACGACGTCGTGCTCCGCGAGGGTGTCCGCGGTGGTCTCGGTCAGGACGCGGTCGGCCAGCGGAAGGAGATGCGGCTGGTGCTCGCCCAGGCGGGTGCCGGCGTTGCCGCCCGCTGTGAGCGCCCCGATCTCGATGCTGGGGTGCGAGATCAGGATGCGCAGCAGCTCACCTCCCGCGTAGCCGCTAGCGCCGGCGATGGCCGCCGTGAACCCCATTGCTCCGTCTCCCCGTGCTCTCCCGTACGCGGAACACTACTTGAACCATCATGCACTCTAATGCAAGAGTATGCAACCTATATACGTGAAGCCGTCGCCCACCGTTCCGTTGCCCCTCCCCTTGCCGCCGTCCGGGAGGCACACCGCGTCACAGCAGGGGCATGCCGGGCCACCGCTCCCCGCCGCTTGGCGGGCACACCGCGGGCGGCCTCGCTACCGGCCGGCGATTCTGCCGGCGATCCCCGCAAGACGGGAGGTGTGCGACACCCGGTCGGATTCGCGGCGATCGGCGGTCCGGTAGAGGCCGTGAACGACCTGGGTTCCGATCCAGCGCAGCGGTTCGGGCTCCCACCCCCGGGGCCGCCGGCCCACCCAGGGCAGCCGGGTCAGCTCGGAGTCGCGCCCCAGCACGAGGTCGCGCAGGGTCCGCCCGGCGAGGTTGGACGTGGTGACGCCGCTGCCCACGTAACCGCCGGCCCAGCCCAGGCCGGTGTCGCGGTCCAGGTGGACGCTGGGACACCAGTCGCGCGGCACGCCGAGCACCCCGGACCAGGCGTGGACGATCGGGACCTCGGAGGCCACCGGGAACAACCGCGCCAGCACGCGCCACAGCTCGGCTATGGTCTGCGGCTGGGTGGTGCCGTTGTTGTCGTGGGCCGAACCGAAGCGGTAGGGCATCCCCCGTCCACCGATCGCGATGCGGTCATCGGCCGTGCGCTGCGCGTAGATGTAGGCGTGCGCCGCATCCCCCAGGACCTCGCGCCTCTCCCAGCCGATGTGCCGCCACATGTCGGCCGTGAGCGGCTCCGTCACGATCATGGAGCTGTTCATCGGCAGCCACTCGCGCCGCTGGCCGGACAGGTCCGCGGTGAACCCCTCGGTGGCCCGGATGACGTGATCGGCGCGGACCGCGCCGTGCTCGGTGACCGCCATCGGCCGGGTGGTCGGGCTGCGCGGGTGGATCGCGGTGACGGCGGTGTTCTCGAAGATGTCCACACCCAAGCCCTCGACCACCTTCGCCAGCCCGACGGCGAGCTTGGCCGGCTGGACACGGGCGGCGTGCGGGCTGTGCGCGGCGACGACCGCCCCGTCCACCTGCAGCCGCGGCGCGTGCGAGTGCTCCAGCAGGTAGACGTCCTCTGGCCAGTAGCCCCATTCCTGCAGGTAGGCGACCTCGTTCTGCAGACGGGTCCGCTGCGCCGGATTGGTGGCGACGACGCGCATTCCCCCCTTGACGATGTCGGCGTCGATCCCCTCGTCTTCGGCGACACCCATGACCTCGTCGACGGAATTCATCATGGCGCGCTGCAGCGCGATCATCGCTCCCTTGCCGCGCAGCCGCGCGCAGCGTTCGCGCGAGCCGGCGAACTCCGCGGACAGCCAACCGCCGTTGCGTCCCGAAGCGCCGAATCCGGAGAATTCGCGTTCCAGGAGCGCGACGCGCAGCCCGGGGTCGGCCTTCTTCAGATAATAGGCGGTCCACAGTCCGGTGTACCCGCCGCCGACGATACAGATGTCGTAATCGACGGTTCCGGACAGAGTGGAACGTCGCTCGGGAAAACCGATCTCGCGGTACCAGAAGGAAATGCCCCCATTGCGAAATTCCGTCGATCGGGGAACGACACGCATTTCGGCGGCACTGGCAAAGAGTTTCATCCGGAAGGCTCCCCGACTGGTCCGACGCTGCCGCTCTCATCCCGCACCGCGACCATCCGGCCGCCCGTGCCCTCCGGCATGGCACCGCCGGTTCACGGACGTTTTCTCGCGGGCGTATCCGGGGTCACGAACCGGCGCACTCCGGGCTTTTCACACCGCACCCGGCCATTGCTTGACGCACCGGCCCGTCGCCCTTCGACTCAGGTCAACTTACCTGGTACCGGGACCGCTCGGCGCGCGTTCTCCGGGCCGGCCGCCGGCGTGGAGCTGTCGCGCAGCGTCCGGGCCAGCTCCGCGAGCCGGTGGACCCCGTCGAGGCCGAGCACGCCGAGCACGTGTTCACGCAGCAGGGCGACGTGCCGGGAACGAGCGTGTTCGGCCAGTTCCCGGCCCTCAGGGGTGAGGGCGGCGTAGACGACGCGCCGGTCGGCGGGGCAGGCCTGGCGTTTGAGATATCCCTTGGCCTCCAGCCGGTCGGCCAGTTTGGTGAAACCGCCGCTGCTCAGGGAAACCTCGCGGGCGAGCCGACTCATCGGCAGCCGGTGGTCGGGGGAACGCTGCAGCCGGATCAGCACCTCGAACCAGGGGCCGGACATGTCGTCCCCGCTGGGGTCGATGCCGCGGAGCAGCAGCGGATCGGTCGTGTTCAGCGCCTCGTGGAACAGACCCCACGCTGTGATGAGATCGTCGTCGCTGATCTCGACGCTCTCCCCGCCATTGACCTGAACGCTCATACTCGCCGCCCCGCTTCATCAACCGGCTTTCGATACTAGCAAGAAGTATCTTGCTGGATAAAAACCGGCGGGCCCCCGAGACCGTCCCGCGAAGGCCGCAGCCCAACGGCAGAGGGCCGGCGCCGTCCCGCGGCACCGACCCTTCCCTTCAAGCCCCGTCGCTCCCTTTCGTGCCCGGCTCCTAGTGGCGCTGCGCCACGGCGTCCAGCGCTGAGCGCAGCGTGGAGACGAGGTGGTCGATCTGCTCCCAGGTGACGATCAGCGGCGGTGAGATCAGCAGCGCATTGGGGATCGCCCGCAGGATCACGCCACGCGCCCGGGCCTCGGCGAAGATCTCCGCGGTCGTGATGCCGCGCTCCCCCAGAGCCTCCGCGGTGAGCTCGACGGCCGCCATCACCCCGACACCGGAGCGGACCTCGGCGACCAGCGGGTGATCGGCCAGGGTGCGCACCGCCGCGTCGAGTTGGGTCTCGATCTCCAAGGAGACGGTGAACAGGTCCTCGCGCTCCAGGATGTCCAGATTGGCCATGGCCGCCACGCAGCAGGAGGGGTGCCCGGCATACGTCGTCCCGTGGACGAACGGGTTTCCGGGCCGGTCCCAGAACGGCTCGGCGATCGCCCCACTCACGATGACCCCGCCGAGCGGGAGGTAGCCGCTGGAGACCCCCTTGGCGAAGACGATCATGTCGGGGCACACGCCGAAGCGCTCGATCCCGAACCAGTTGCCCATGCGCGCGAACCCGCAGATGACGCTGTCGACGACGAAGAGGATCCCGTACCGCCGGCACAGCTCGGCCACACCCTCGAAGTAACCGGGGGCGGGGGCGTGGACCCCCCCGGCCCCGATGACGGGTTCGGCGAAGAAGGCGGCCACGCGGTCCGGCCCGACGCGCAGGATCTCCTCTTCCAGCGCTTCGAGCGAGTTGTGCGGCACCACCGAGGTGTCCTCGATCAGCCGCCCGTAGCCGCTGCGGAACCGCTCCATGCCGATGATGCTGGTCCCGAACCCGTGCAGGCCGTGGTACCCGCCGGTGCGGCTGATCAGATGGACGCGCTCGGACTGCCCCTGTACCGCCCAGTACTGGCGGGCGAGCTTGGCGGCGGTGTCGATGGACTCGCCGCCCCCGCAGGTAAGGATGACCCGCGGGTCGGCGACCGGGGCGTGGGAGGCCAACCGCTCACTGAGCTCCAGGGCGGGAGCGTTGGCGAAATCCCCGTAAACGGTATAGGCGTCCAGCGTGCTGAGCTGCCGGTGAACGGCGTCGGCGATCTCAGTGCGGCCATGGCCGACATTGCAGTACCAGAGACTGGCGGTGCCATCGAGGTAGCGGTCACCGCTGTCGTCCCACAGCCAGGCTCCCTCGGCCCGGGAGACCACGAACTTCGGCCCCTGGGCAACGGTATTCATGTCGCAGAACGTATGCCAGAAGCGGCTGGGCTCCAGCTGCTCCATCGATTTTCGCGCATACGAAACCACTGTTTCGGTCACAAGCGACCTCCGAGCCGAGTGTGCGTGAGAACGCAACAAGAAAAACGCCGAATGAAACAGCTGTTCCGCGAAGGCTTAGGAGCCCGTGTTCGCGGCAGGTAACTGCAGGCTAAGTTCCCACCGGGCCCGGGTTCAAGAGACGAAACAAGAAATAGTCCCCGGATTTACAGGGATCATGCTCCTTCCCCCTGGAGGCCCGTCTTGAAACCTACTCTCACCTGGGAGAACGGTCGAAAGTTTTTTCTCCTCGCGACGCGTCGCGGCCCTCGTTCCGTGGCTTTTGCCGCGGAACGAGGGCCCTCGCCGTACGCCGGGGCAACCTCCCGGAAATCTAGCCGCGGAGGACCGCCCCGGTACGCTCGGCCGCGGCGGCGACCGCCGCATCACGCGCGGCAGTGGTCTCCTCGACCGTCAATGTCCGGTCGCCCGCCCGGAAGCGCAGGTTGTAGGCAAGGGACTTGCGCCCCCCGCCCACCTGCTCTCCGGTGTAGACATCGAACAGCCGGAGGCTTTCCAGCAGCTCGCCGGCCCCGGCCCGGAGGGCCTGCTCGACCTCGCCCGAGGGCACCGACTCCTCGACCACCAGGGCCACGTCCTGGGCCGCCACAGGGTAGGTGGAGACCTCGGGCGCGCGGAGGCCGGAACGCGCCTCTTCGAGCTGGTCGAGCTCGACCTCCATCGCGACGGTGCGGGCCGGCAGCCCGTACGCCTGGATGACCCTCGGATGCAGCTCACCGGCGTGTCCGACGAGAGTCCTGGACGCGCCACCATCCATGTTGTCAACAACGTTGTTGACAACATACAGCGCGGCGCAGCGTCCGGGATGCCACGGAGCGCGCTGATCGGCCTGGACCGCCAATTCCACTCCGGCGGCCCGCCCCACCTCGCGCGCGGCCTCGATGGCATCGGCCCAGATCGCCGGGCGCCCCCTGCCCCACCAGCCGGCGGGTTCCCGGTCGCCGGCCAGCACAGCCGCCACCCGGCGCGGCTGGTGCGGGACGGCGGCCTCCAGAGCGGCGAGCTCCTCCGCGGTGGGGCCGCGGTCCACCGGCGGCATCGGCGCATGCTCCGGGGCGTCCGGCTTGGGCAGGTAAACCAGTCCCATCTCGAAGAGGGCTACGTCGGAGAACCCCCGGCCGACGTTGCGGACGAGCGTCCTCAGCAGTCCCGGCAGCAGCGTCGTCCGCAGCAGCGGCTCGTCGTCGTTGAGCGGGTTGGCCAGCTTCAGCGTGCTGCGCCGCTGGTCGCCGGCTGCCAGCTGCAGACCGTCGAAGTCCCGCTCGCCGAGGAACGGATAGCTGAGCACCTCGACGAAGCCCGCTCCCGCGAGCGCGCGCCCCACCGCTCGCCGCGTCCGCTGGCTGTCCGTGAGCCCGCGGCCCGCCGGTGCGCGCGGCGGGACCGAGGGGATGGCCCCGTACCCCTCAAGCCGGATGACCTCCTCGGCGAGATCGTTCGGGTCGGTGAGATCGGGGCGCCACTGCGGCGGGGTGACCCGAAGCGTCTCACCGGAGGCCTCCTCGGTAACCTCGCACCCGACCTCCCGGAGCCAGCGGGCCGAGGTTCCCGCGGGGTAGTCCGCCCCCGCCACGCGGGCCGGGTGGTCCGCGTCGATGGCGATGGACTCCCGGGCCGTACTGAGGTCGACGTGGGTGTACCCGCCGTCGACGACCGCACCGCCGAACTCGGCCAGCAGCGCGACCGCGCGCGTGGCGGCGGCGACCTGCAACTCGGTGTCGACGCCGCGCTCGAAACGGCGCGAGGACTCCGAGGAGAGCTGGTGCCGCCGCGATGCGCGCGCGATGTGCGTGGCGGTGAAATGCGCGGCCTCGATGACCACATCGATGGTGGTCATGTCGATCTCGGTTTCGAGGCCGCCCATGACCCCGGCGATGTTGATGGGACCCGATTCGTCCGTGATCAGGATGTCGTCCGGGTCCAGCGTGCGCTTGACGTGGTCCAGCGTCTCCAGCTTCTCGCCCTTGCGGGCCAACCGGACCTCGATCGGCCCGCGCAGCTTGCCGCGGTCCCACGCGTGCAGCGGCTGGCCGAGCTCCATCATCACGTAGTTGGTGACGTCGACCGCCAGCGAGATGGGGCGGACGCCGGTCAGGGCCAGGCGGCGCTTCATCCACAGCGGGGTCGCGGCATCGGGGTCGAAGCCGGAGACACCGTGGAGCACGTAGCGCGAGCAGATCTCCGGGTCGGCCACCGTCGCCGGGTATCCCGCACCGGGAGTACCGATGGCCGCGACCTCCGCCGGATCGCGGAACCCCACCCCGTACACAGCGGCGGCGTCGCGGGCCACACCGCGCATCGACAGCGCGTAGCCGCGATCCGGGGTGACCGCGATATCGAGGACCTCCTCGCGCAGGCCGAGCAGGCCGACGGCCTCCGCACCGGGCTGGCCGGTGCCTTCGGGCAGCACCACGATGCCTTCGTGGTCCTCCCACAGCCCCAGCTCCGTCGCCGAGCAGATCATCCCCTCGGAGAGTCTGCCGTAGGTCGTGCGGGAGCCGATCGCGAAGCCGCCGGAGAGTTCGGCCCCGGGCAGCGCAACCACCACCAGGTCGCCCTCGGCGAAGTTCCGAGCGCCGCAGACGATTCCCTGCGGCTCGCCGGTTCCGTTGGCCGTGCCGACGTCCACTCGGCAGTAGCGGATGGGCTTCTTGAACTCGCTGAGCTCCTCGATGGCGAGGACCCGTCCGAGCACGACCGGGCCCGTGATGTCGGCCCCCGCCTCGTCGACGGTCTCGACCTCCAGGCCGGCGTCGATCAACCTGGCGGCGAGGCCCCGACCTGTGACGTCGACCGGCAGGTCAACGTACTCCCGGAGCCAGGAAACAGGGACGCGCATCAGATCTCCATCCCGAACGCCGAGGTGAACCGGATGTCGCCCTCGACCATGTCGTGCATGTCCTCCACTCCGTGGGCGAACATCAGGGTCCGCTCCACGCCGAGGCCGAACGCCCAGCCGCTGTAGCGGCCGGTGTCCACACCGGCGGCGGTGAGAACACGCGGATTCACCACACCGCAGCCGCCGATCTCGATCCACCCCTCGGACCCGCAGGTCCGGCACGGGGCGTCCGGGTCGCCCACCGAGGCGCCGCGGCAGACGAAACATTCCATGTCCACCTCGGCCGACGGCTCGGTGAAGGGGAAGTAGGACGGCCGGAAGCGGGTCCGCAGGTCCGCGCCGAACATGCCGTGCACGAAGGCGTCGATCGCACCGCGCAGATGCGCCATGGTGATGCCCTCGTCCACCACCAGTCCCTCCAGCTGGTGGAAGACCGGGCTGTGCGTGGCGTCCAGTTCGTCGGTGCGGAAGGTCTTGCCCGGCGCCACCACATAGACCGGGGGCTCCCGGTCGAGCAGCGCGCGGATCTGCACCGGCGAGGTGTGCGTACGCAGCACCAGGCCGGACTCGCCCCCGGAGGGGGCCTCCAGGAAGAACGTGTCCTGCATCGTGCGGGCCGGATGGTCCGGGAGGAAGTTCAGCGCGTCGAAGTTGAACCATTCGGCCTCGGTCTCAGGGCCCTCGGCCACCTCGAACCCCATGCCGACGAAGATGTCGGTCATGCGCTCGGCGACGGTCGTCAGCGGGTGCCGCGCCCCCCGCGGGACGCGGTCCCAGGGCAGCGTGACGTCGACCGCCTCCTCGACGAGGACGCGGTTGTCACGCTCCTCCTCCAGGACCGTCTGGCGCTCTTTGAGCGCTTCGGCGACGTCGCGCCGGGCGCCGCCGACCCGCTTGCCCGCCTCGGCCCTGGCCGACGGAGGGAGCGCGCCGATCTCCCGGTTGGCCAGGGCCAGCGGCGAACGGTCACCAGCGTGCGCGATCCGGACCTCTTTGAGCTTCTCCAGGGAATCGGCCGCGGCGATGGCTGCGAGGGCCTCCTCCCGCATCCGGGCGACCTCGTCCGGCTGCAAGGGGGTCACCTCGACCGGGTCATAGGAACTATTCGGTGCAGACATGGTTGGTTGCCTCGCCGCTCCCGCCCGTCACGGCGGAGCGGCCGTTACGGCCCGCCGCTGGTGCGGCGGACGCAAGCCGACAAGGAAAGGAAGCTGGGAAAGGCCCGCTCCCGGTGCCCCGCCGCTCAGGCGAACTCGGGGGCCCCGGCGGGCATGGTAAATCGGAACTCCGCACCACCGCTGGGGGCGCGCCCGACCGTGATCGCACCGCCGTGGGCCTCGATCAGGCCCTTGACGATGAACAGCCCCAGGCCGGTGCCGCCACGGCGCTTGGTGCGCCAGAACTGGCGGAAGACGCGCGGAATGGCATCAGGGGCAATGCCCTTGCCTTCGTCGCGCACCGACACCGCTGCTCCTCCCTCGTGCGGCTCAATCACAATAGTGACAGTACCAGCGCCGTGCCGCATGGCGTTTTCCACCAGGTTCGCCATGATCTGTTCGAGCTTGTCGGCGTCCAGCCACATCTCGGGCAGCGGGCCGTGCATCTCCAACCGGAAGCGGTCCTCGGGGTCGCCCCCGGCGATCCGGCCGGAGACGACCCTGCGGGCGCACTCGGGCAGGTCGACGACCTGGCGGCGCAGCTCCAGACGGCCGGTTTCGATCCGCGACACGTCGAGCAGTTCGGTGATCAGCCGCGTGACACGGTCGGCATCGGCATTGACCGTCTCAAGCATGAAGGTCTTCTGCTTCTCGGTGAGGCGCTCCCATTTGGCCAGCAGCGTGGCTGTGAACCCTTTGACGCTGGTAAGGGGCGACCGCAGTTCGTGCGCGACCGTGGACACGATCTCGGCGCGGTTGCGTTCGCCGCGTGCGCGATACGAGGCGTCGCGCAGAGTGACCACGAGCCGGCAGACGTCGCCGCACGGGATGTCCCGCACATAGCGGGCGGCCATCAGGATCTCGCGGCCATCGGCGAGGAACAGGGTCCGCTCGGGCTGCCGGGTACGGGTCCGCAGCCCGCCGTAGGGGTCGCTGTGCTTCCACCAGTCGCGGCCGTCGGCGTCATGCAGCGGCAGGACGTCGCGGAAATCGCGGCCCAGTGCCACCCCCGCGGAAAGGCGGATGAGCCGGGATGCCATCCTGTTGAAGGTGACCACCTTGCCGCGATGGTCGGCGACGAGCACACCATCGGGCAGGTCCTCAGCGGAGAGCGTCGGCACTTCCCCCATCATGCTCGCGCTTTCCGCTCGGTTCACCGCCGACTGGTCGCCACCCACGACCGCCTCCCCACGCCCTATGTGACCGTTCGGCGCCGCTGGAAAAGCGGCTTTCGCCTGTTCGGGTACGGTGCCGTACCGCCGTGCCATTCACCGCATGCCACACCGACCGCCCGCCGCACCGTGCCTGCGACGCCACCGAAGGTCACTACCCGATGCCCGCGCCTGTTACGCGCAAGCATGCCGTAATGGAGCCTCCTTATGCGCGACCGACATGACCGGTACACCATCCCGCTCTTTAGGAACCTTGAGCGTATCGGCAACTGTGGGTAGGCAAGCAACCCCACGAGGCCGGAAACTCGCGGAACGATCGGCACACTCCGTAGCCGGCTCCGAGCTGACCAGGCACGAAATAGGCAACAACGCGTTCTACCCGAGTTACGGGTTGTTACGCCTTTCGCGCATAACCGCTCGTGGAGACCGCGGCGGACGCGGTCACCGGGAGGCGGTACCGGATCCGGTTGTGGCCCGCTGCTGGCGAGCCGTGGTGTAGAGACACACAGCAGCGGCGGTGGCGAGATTGAGGCTTTCGGCGGCACCGTAGATGGGAACGCTGATCGCGCCGTCGGTGGCCGCCACGGTCTCCTCCGGCAGCCCCCACGCCTCGTTGCCGAACACCCACGCCACCCGGTGGTCGAGCACCCCGGTGTCGGCGGCGGCGTGCAGATCGCAGTCGCCCCGACCGTCAGCGGCGAAGACGCGCGCGCCATGGGAACGGAGCTGGTCGAGCGCATCGAGAACCGGGACGCCGACGACGACCGGCAGGTGGAACAGGCTTCCCGCCGAGGCGCGCACGCACTTGCCGTTATAGGGGTCGACCGATGCGTCGGTGAAGACGACGGCGTCGGCTCCGGCCGCGTCCGCGGTGCGCAGCACCGTGCCCGCGTTGCCGGGGTCGCGCACGTGGGAGAGCACGGCCGCCAGCCGGACCCCGGTGACCTCGGCCAGCGGGACGTCGACGAAGTCGCAGACGGCGATCACCCCTTGGGGAGTCACCGTCTGCGCGAGCTCGGTCATGACCTCCAAGGTGACCCGGTGGACCGGAATCCCCGAGGCGGAGGCGCCGTCGACGAGGTCGGCGTTCCGCTGTACGGCCTCGCCGGTGACGTACAGCTCGTGCACTCTGGCGGGCGCGGCCAGCGCTTCCCGGACAGCCTGCGGACCTTCGGCGAGGAAGCGCTTCTCACGCTGCCGGAAGGCGCGCTTGGCGAGCCGACGAGCCCCCTTGATCCGGGGTGATCGGATGCTCGTGAACTCGTCGCCCGCCATCGCGTCTGGATTCGGTGAAGCTCGTCAGGCCGTCGCCTGGGAGGAGGCGGGGGCGGGCAGCGCCTGCTTGGCGGTCTCGACGAGCGAGGCGAAGGCGGCCTCGTCGTTGACCGCGAGCTCGGCGAGCATGCGGCGGTCGACCTCGATACCGGCCGCCTTCAGGCCCTGCATGAAACGGTTGTAGGTGAGCCCGTTGGCGCGGGCCCCGGCGTTGATGCGCTGGATCCACAGCCGACGGAACTGGCCCTTCCGGTCCTTGCGGTCCCGGTAGGAGTAGGTCATCGAGTGGAGCATCTGCTCCTTGGCCTTGCGGTACAGGCGCGACCGCTGGCCACGGTACCCGCTGGCGCGTTCGAGGACGACCCGGCGTTTCTTCTTGGCGTTGAGAGCCCGCTTCACGCGTGCCACAGTGACTCCCTCGTAGGTTGCCGGTAGGCGGTCATCGCGCTACCGGTCGGCCTGATCCGGCAACACCCGGTTGGCCGTTCGGACGTACTCGTCCGCCGCGACGCCGGTGCTCCTCGGTGTCCGGCACCTTCGGAGCGCCCCGACCCGGCGGAATTCGATCGGTGAGGACGGCGTCTACGAGCCGTGTCGGCGAACCGCTTCAGCGGAGCAGCCTCTTGATCTTCTTGCTGTCGGCCTTGGCGAGTTCGACCTCGCCGGTAAGACGGCGGGTGCGCTTGCTCGGCTTGTGCTCGAGAAGGTGGTTCTTGTTGGCCCGGCGACGCATGATCTTGCCGGAGCCGGTCACACGGAAACGCTTCCCGACTCCACTGTGCGTCTTGTTCTTCGACATAGTCGCCGTCGTCTCCTACTCACTCGGCGCGCCACCGAGAATCGGTGGCGCGATTTCGAAAGGATCACTTCCCACTGCGCGAAGCGATCGGCACGTGTTGTCGCGGGTCGTGCGGCCCCGAGAGACCCCAGAGCCGCGTTTCGCACGACCCATGCCCGCCCCGCGGGTCAGACCCGCGCGGCAATGCCGCACACTCTCCCGCTCGTCACCGGGCAGACGCTGACACAGTCGAAGGCCGCCGCCGTCCGGATCGACCGGGGATCAGTTCCCCTGTCCGGCTCCCTCGTGGCGCTGCTGCCGGCTGCCCTTGCCTCCGGCGGCGCGGGCCTCGGCCTTGTGATCGGAACGGCGCTTGTGCGGACCGATCACCATGACCATGTTGCGGCCGTCCTGCTTGGGCTGAGACTCGACCTGTCCAAGCTCCTGAACGTCCTCGGCCAACTGGCGCAGCAGACGGAAGCCCAGTTCCGGGCGGGACTGCTCACGCCCGCGGAACATGATCGTCACCTTGACCTTGTCTCCGCTCTTGAGGAACCGCTCCACGTGACCCTTCTTGGTCTCGTAGTCGTGCGGGTCGATCTTGGGACGGAGCTTGATCTCCTTGATGATCGTGTTCGCCTGGTTCTTGCGCGATTCGCGCGCCTTGACCGCGGACTCGTACTTGTACTTGCCGTAGTCCATCAGCTTGGCGACCGGCGGGCGGGCGGTCGGTGCGACCTCGACAAGGTCGAGGTCGGCCTCCTGGGCAAGGCGCAGTGCGTCCTGCACGGGCACGATACCGACCTGCTCCCCGTTAGGACCGACGAGACGGACCTCGGAAACCCGGATGCGGTCATTGATGCGGGGCTCGGCGCTGATGGGACCCCTCCCTAGCATTGTCGTCATCACTCGTACGTCGGGGGGTCGCCCGGTTCCCTGTGGCCCCAAAAGCGAAAACCCCGCCAGCGGGTGCAAGCGGGGTGATCCACCGGAGTACGACGACGGCGACGGAGAACACGTCTCCCCGCCGGAATACCCGCCACCGGACGCCGTGACCGGCGCCGCCGACGTCCAACGTCGTCTACCGGAACCTGCTCGGGTCTGCCCCCGGCAGGTGGGAGGATCCGCCTCCGCTTACGTGCCCGGCGCATAAGCGCCGGATCAGTTCGGAGTACTACTCTACCAGGAAATCCGGCCACACCGGCCGGACCACCCCCCGTCGCTGCTTCAACACGGACGCGGCGAAGGCTATTCCCGGAAACTACCAGTAGGCCTCATTCGCCGGATTCCGCGCGACGGCGGAGCTCCGCCTCGCCCGCCGCACGCATCGCCTCGATCGGGGCCCGCTCAACGCCGGTCATCAGCTCCACCTGCCGTCCGGCCTGGTGCAGCAGCATCGGAAAGCCCCCGACAACAGTCCGCCCGGCCGCAGCGACGGCGCCGGCCGGAACGGTCGGCCACGGGTTGTAGACGACATCGAACAGCGCCGCCCGGCTCGCGGCAAGGTCGGAGGTGTAGGCGTCGGCGGCCCCGCGCGGAACCGTGCTGACGACGAGGTCCACATCGAGGTGTTCCTTGATGTTCCGCAGGGGCTCCACACCGATCCGCAACCGCATTCGCTCGGCTGCCTGCACCACCCCGGCCGCGCGGGCCGGATCGCGGGCCAGGACGGTGATCGCCCCGGGCGCGGTCGCGCCGAGAGCACGCAACGCGGCCAGGGCGGAGGCCGCGGTGGCGCCGCCGCCCACGATCACGGCCGAACGCACCTCGCCGATCCCCGCCTCCCGCAACGCGGTCACCATCCCGGCCACATCGGTGTTGTAGGCGTGCCGACGGCCGTCCCGGAAGACGAGCGTATTGGCCCCGCCGACCTCCGTGACCGGCTCGCAGACGTGGTCGGCCAGGGTCATCGCCGCGCGTTTCAGCGGCATCGTCAAGGAGAGTCCGGCCCAGGAGTCGTCACAGCCCTTCAGGAACGCGGCCAGCCCGCTCTCGTCGCACTCGAAACGTTCGTAGTGCCACCCGGTCAGGCCGAGCCCGGCATAGGCCGCGGTGTGCAGCACCGGCGAAAGCGAGTGCCCGATGGGGGAGCCCAGAACGGCAGCGCGCATCAGGAGTCACTCCGGTTCCGCTCGAACTCCTGCTTGAGCTGCTGGAACTCCTCGTTGGTTTCGGCGAACTCGGTAATCCCCGCCTCCGGGTCAGTGGCCACGAAGTACAGCCAGTCGCCGTCGGCCGGTTCAAGGGCCGCCTCGATCGCGTCCTGCCCCGGACTGACGAACGGTCCCACCGGAAGCCCCTTGCTTCCGTAGGTGGCGTAACCGCTGTCGTTCTCCTCGCATTTGCGGAGCTGATCGTTGGTCAGCGCGATGCCGTACTCGTTGAGCTCGTAGAAGCAGGTGCTGTCCATGCCCAGTTCCATGTCCGCGTTGAGGCGGTTGTAGACGACCCGGGAGATCTTGGGCATGTCGTCGACTCCGCCCGACTCCGCCTGGATGATCGCGGCGTTCGCCATGATCTCGTTGGGTGTCATGCCCTGCTCCTGGGCCCGCCCCTCCAGATTGATCTCCTCGGCGGCGTCGTAGAAGCGATCCACCATCATCTTGAGGACGTCCTCGGCCTGGGCGTCCGGCGCGATCGTGTAGGTGTCGGGGTAGAGGTAGCCCTCCGGCCCCTCCTCCGCGTACCCGGGCAGGGCGAGAGACCCGGTGTCCTGGTACGCCTCCTGCAGGTCCTCGAGTTCGATGGCGGTGTTCTCGGCGACCTCCTGCAGGATCTGGCTGGAACGCAGGCCTTCGCGGATCGTCACCCGGTTGTCGACGCGTGTGGCCGGGTCGAGCAACATGGCCACGGCCGTATCCGCGCTCATCTGCGAACGCAGCATGTAGGTGCCGGGGGTCAGCTCGGCTCCGCTCAGCGCATTGGTGAAAGCCCGCCTGCTGGCGACGACCCCCTCGTCCTCCAGGGTCTGGCCGACCTCGGCTCCGGTCTGGCCGTCCTGGATGGCGATCTCGACCTCGCCGCTGCCCTCACCGTCGTAGTCTGGAGGGAAGACATAGGAGCGTAGGACGATCCCGCCGGCGACCAGCGCCAGCGCCAGCACCCCGGCGGTCGCCGCCATGGCCATCTTCGTCCGGCGCAGCTTCCTCTCCTTGCTCCCGCGTGCGCCTTTCTTCGCCCCGCTGCTACCGCGACGCGCGCTGGAAGCCGATTCCTTCCGGGACGTGCGGCCGCCGCGGCGCCGTTCCTTACGCCCCTGTGCCTTGCGCGTACGCGCCCGGTCGTCCACGCCGCCCTCCTCTTCCTCACTGTCTTCGCTCAGCAGGAAGGCTTCGTGCTCCTCTGCGGGCTCCTCGTCGCCGGAGTCGCCCAGAGGGACGGCGTCATCACGATCGGCACGGCGACGCCGGCGGCGCGGGGCCTTCTCGTCGTCGCCCCTCGCGGCGCGTGCCGATGCCGGCGCGTCCGGTTCCGCCGGATCGGAGAAGTCCCCCTCCGGACCGTGGACACCACCGGGCGCGTGCTCCTCGGCAGCCCTCCGCCGACGCCGACGGGGTAATGCGGGGTCCTGCTCCGACGGCTCGACCGATGACCGGTCCGCCGTACGGCGCGTAGAGCGATCGCCCCCGGCATCGCGTTCGCCGGGCACGTCGTCCTCCTGGGCGGGACCGTTCCTCCTACGGCGTCCCCGGGACCGTTCCAGGAGCTCCTCCTCCCCTACGGTTCTGGCACCACCGCGCTCCACTCCCGGAGCGGAGCCGGAGCGTCCGACGGTGTAGGGCCGCACCGGAGTCCCGGAGTCCCCGGGTTCGGCCCGCCGGTCCCACTGCCCGCTGTCCCCCGGCGCCGGGGTGGTATCGCGGGATCCGGTGGACCGCGGCCACGGGTCGGTGAGCGGATCCCTCTCCTCTCGCGAGAGCCGGGTCCGCGGGGCGGTGTACTCCTGGTGGTCCCGCGAGCGGGCGGAATACTGCTGCGATGTGCTCCACCTCGGATCGGTCAGCGGGTCGGAGTCCCCGCTCCGGGGGGCGCCTCCCCGCGGTCGAGGATCGGTCAGCGGGTCATGGCCGGAACCCGGCTCCGGTCGGCCGTACTCCGCCCCCGGCGGAGCGTGCTCCTGCCCGGGATAGCCGGCCGCGTGGGGCTCCCGCCCGTACTCGTCGCCGGGCACGGACTGCCCGCGCCGCGTGCGGAAGCCGCCCCGGTGGGGGTGGTCCGCGTAGGGATCGTTGTCGCTCATTCACTTCCCCCCACTATCTCTCCCGGGGGACGGCCGCTCTGGCGTTCCGTGTCGAGTGCGCTCTGCAGCAGGACCGTCGCCGCGGCCTGGTCGATGACCGAGCGCCGCGCCTGTCCGCCCCGCGCGCCTCGCTTGCCGAAGGAGGCCCCCTCGTACAGCTGGCTCTGCGCGGTCACGGTGGTCAGTCGCTCGTCGACCAGCCGCACCGGCACCGGGGCGATCTTGCGGGCGAGGGCACAGGCGAAGGAGCGCGCGCCGCGCGCCGCAGGCCCTTCCTCACCCGAAAGAGACGCGGGGTAACCGACGATGACCTCGACCGCCTCGTGTTCGCGCATAAGCGCCGCGATGCGGTCCAGATGGTCTCTACCGCGCCGGATCGTCTCGATCGGAGTGGCCAGTACGCCACTGGGGTCACTGCCGGCGACCCCGATACGCGTCTTGCCGGGATCCACCGCGAGACGTACGCCGTGCCTCAACGAGCGGGCTCCTCCGGACGGGGAACGGCGTGGGCGATATGTGGCGTCAACTCAGGGCTTCCTTTTCATCGATGAAGCAACGGTCTCAGTGCGCCCCCGATCGTGCCGGCCAGCCGCTGGCCGACACGTGTTCCTCGGAATCAGCCGGTTTCGGCGACCCGCTGTTCCACCGCACGCAGGGCGGAGTCCACCGCCGTCGGGTCGGTGCCTCCCCCCTGGGCGACGTCGGGCTTACCGCCCCCTCCGCCCCCTAGAACACGGGCAGCGACCCCGACCAGTTCACCGGCTTTGAGTCCCTGTTCCTGCCCGGCCTTGTTCACCGCTGTCACCACGACCGGCCGGTCCTTGGGGACGGCGGCCACCGCGACGACGACGGGCCGCTCCTCCCCAAGGCGGCCGCGCACGTCGAGCGCCAGCCTGCGCAGATCGTCACCGGTCGTTCCCTCAGGCGCCTGGTGGGTGACCAGCAGCGCCTTTCCGTGCTCGCGCGCGCCGCCGGCCAGCTCCCCCGCGGCCTGCAGCACCTGGGCGGCACGCAGCTTTTCGATCTCCTTCTCCGCGTTGCGCAGCCTTGAGACGATCGCCTCGACGCGCTGCGGCAGCTCTTCCCTCGGCGCCTTCAACTGCTCGGAGAGCTGGCTGACCAGCATTGACTCTGTGGAGAGCCGGCGGAAGGCGTCGAGACCGACGGCCGCCTCGACCCGGCGTACGCCGGATCCGATGGAGGACTCCCCTAGCAGCTTGACGACACCGAGCTGCCCGGTGGCCCCCACATGGGTTCCCCCGCACAGCTCGCGCGAGTAGTCGCTCATCTCCACCACACGGACCCGGTCGCTGTACTTCTCGCCGAACATGGCGAGCGCTCCCATCGACAGCGCCTCATCCAGTGAGGTCACGAAGTCGTGCACCTGGATGTCCCCTGCAAGGACGGTGTTGACCTCCTCCTCGACCTCGGCGATACGGGAGGTGCCGAGCGCCTCGTTCGCGGTGAAGTCGAACCGGAGCCGCCCGGGCTGGTTCTCCGAACCGGCCTGGCCGGCGGACGGGCCGAGCGCGTTCCGCAACGCGGAGTGGATCAGGTGGGTGGCCGAATGCGACCGCGACACCGAAGCGCGGCGCTCCGAGTCGATCCCGGCGTGCACCTGGTCGTCCAGCACGATCTCGCCCGAACGGACCGTGCCCCGGTGCACGAACAGGCCGGGGATCGGCTTCTGCACGTCCTCGACGTCGACGACTCCGCGGCCGTCAGCGGCAACGGTGCCCTTGTCCGCGAGCTGGCCGCCGCTCTCGGCGTAGAACGGGGTACGGTCGAGCACCAGTTCCACCTTGTCGCCGGCGCGCGCGGCGGCGACCGGCTCGCCGTCGACGATCAGGCCGAGGACGCGGGCCTCGCTCTCATGGTCGGTGTAGCCGAGGAACTCGGTGGCGCCGGATCCTTCGAGGAGCCGGCTGTATATGCCGATGTCGGCCTGGCCGAGCTTCTTGGCCTTGGCGTCGCGCTTCGCGGCTTCTTTCTGCTCCCGCATCAGGGAGTGGAAACTCTCCTCGTCAACGGTCAGCCCCTGCTCGTTCGCCATCTCCAGGGTCAGGTCGATGGGGAAGCCGAAGGTGTCGTGGAGCTGGAAGGCGTCGGCCCCGGAGAAGACGGTGCCGCCCGCCGCCGCGGCTTTCTCGGCCGCCCGGTTGAACAGCGTCGTGCCGGAACGCAGCGTATCGGCGAAGTTCTTCTCTTCGAGGTCGATCACGTTGTGGATCCGGTCGGCGCCGGTGCGCAGCTCCGGGTAGATGTCGCCGAGCGCGGCGATCGTTGTCGCGGTGAGATCGTGCAGGTAGTCGCGGTCATCTGCGCTCCCGGAGAGCAGCCGCAGGTTGCGGACGGAGCGCCGCAGGATCCGCCGCAGGACGTAGCCGCGCTTCTCGTTGCCGGGCTGGACACCATCGGCGACGAGCATCGTGGCGGTGCGCATGTGGTCGGCGACCACGCGCAGGCTGACGTCGGCGCGCTCGCTCTCGCCGTAGCGGGTCCCGGTCAGATCCGCGGCGCGGTGCAGCACGGCACCGAGGGTGTCGGTCTCGTAGATGTTGTCGACGCCCTGCAGGACCGAGGCGAGCCGCTCCAGGCCCATGCCGGTGTCGATGTTCTTCCTGGGCAGCTCCCCGAGGATCGGGAAATCGGTCTTGCCCTCTCCCGGCCCGCGCTCGTACTGCATGAAGACGAGGTTCCACAGCTCGATGTAGCGGTCCTCGTCGGCGGCGGGGCCGCCGTCCGCCCCGTGCTCGGGGCCGCGGTCCCAGAAGATCTCCGAGCAGGGGCCGCAGGGGCCGGGAACCCCCATGGACCAGTAGTTCTCCTCCATGCCGAACCGCTGGATCCGGTCGGCGGGGACCCCGACCTCGCGCCGCCAGATCTCCTCCGCCTCGTTGTCATCGAGGTAGACGGTGACCCAGAGCCGGTCAGCGGGCAGCCCGAACCCGCCGTCGGCCTGCGAGCGGGTCAGCAGGTTCCACGCGAACGGGATGGCGCCTTCCTTGAAGTAGTCGCCGAAGGAGAAGTTGCCCAGCATCTGGAAGAAGGAGGCGTGCCGCGACGTCTTGCCCACTTCGTCGATGTCGATGGTGCGGACGCACTTCTGGACACTGGTGGCGCGGGGGTAGGGGGCCGTCCGCTGCCCGGTGAAGTACGGCTTGAACGGCACCATGCCAGCGTTCACCAGCAACAGCGTGGGATCCTCAGCGATCAGACTCGCCGAAGGGACCACGGTGTGCCCGTTCTCCTCGAAGAAAGCGAGGAAGCGGCGAGCGATTTCTGCCGTCTCCATCAGCGGCCGTCCTTCAGGTCGTTGGCTTCGATTATGCCGCGGGCTTCGGTCACGTGGCCGGGCGGGCCTCCCCCGTGGCCGAGGGCATGCTGCTCTCCCGCCGGGTGGTGGCGCCGGAGCAGTTCGGTCTCACGGCGGTCCATGGCGTCCTGAACGTCCTCGTTGAACTCGCGGAGTGCCGCGCGATAGCCGGCGACGCGGCCCTCGACGCGGTCGGCGATACCGCCAGGGCTCCACGCACGTGCCGTGCGGTTGAGCTTGTGGACAACATACCCCCCGAGCGCCGCGCCTGCGACCAGATAAAACAACCGGCCGGTCACGGGCGTTCCCTCCGCCGACGGCTGCGCACCAGGGCGAGAGCCCGCCGCTGGCCGAGGACCCGGCCCACCCCGTAGGAGAAGGAGGCCATCTTCACCAGGGGGCCGGTCACCACCGAGCGGGTGAGCGCGGTCATGGTGGACACGTCCTCTGTGGTCGTGGCGACGTTGGCGGTGATCTCCTCGACGCGGTCGAGTGAGGCCCCGGTGCGCTCGACAGTGGAGGCGACGTCCTCCAGCAGCGGTCTGGTGCGCTCACCGAACTCCGACACGACTTTCGTGGTCTCCGACAACAGCCGCGTGAGCTTGACGAGCGTCACGCAGAGAAACGCGACCAGGACCGTCCAGACCACCGCGGCGATGAGGGCGGCTACCTCTCCTCCGGTCAGCATGCGGGCTCCGTAGACGATTGGCGTCGTTCGATCTTCGAACTGGGGGGTCGGGAGGGGCCGAGCGCCCCTGCCGGCGGCCTGGGGCCGCGCCGGAGGGGGTGGCCGGTCTCCCCTGGTGTCCCTCTGGCCGTCAGGCCGACGGGACCGGAAGATCCGAATAGGGTCGACCCTATCGCGTCCAGCGGTGTCGTTACCCCCGCACCCCGCAGCGCGTCCCGCGGATCCCCGCCCCGGCCGGCAGGACACGGGGGGAGCGGTAGGACGGGGATGCTCGATACCTTTTGATTACCCGATCCGGAGGTGCGCGAGCATCGACGAACATCGGCGGATGACCGAGAATCGGATCCGGGTAGCCACCTGAGCGAGCGCGCACGCGGCTGCGGTGCGTTTGGCCAACGAGCACGACGCGAAGACAGGACCCCAATGAGCCGACGTTCCCAGAAGGAAATCTCCGTTCTGGTACCGCCGAACCTCGTCCCGCTCACCTCCGAGGATCCCCGGCGAATAGGCACTTACCTCGTCATCGGACGCATCGGCTCGGGACGCACCGGAACCGTCTACGCCGCGGTCGCGCCTTCGGTCGACACCGACCCGCTCATCGCGGTGAAGACCCTGCACCCCGAGCAGGTCACCGACGACCGCACCCGGACCGCACTGGACCGGCGGCTGCGCGCCCTTTCGGCGGTGGACGGCCGCTGCTACATCCCGCCGATCGCCTTCGATGCCTCCGCGACGCCCCCGTGGCTGGCCATGAGATACGTCTCAGGCATTCCCCTGGCCCAGTACGCGCGGCGGCGCGGCGCCTTGGGGCAGGGGCGGCTCATCGCACTCGCGGCCGGATTGGCCGAGGGGCTGTCCGCGCTGCACACCAGGAACGTCGCGCACGGCGATCTGAAACCGAGCAACATCCTGCTCAACAGCTCCGGCCCGCGCATCCTCGACTGCGCTCTGCCCGGGGACGAGTCCGTCCTGCGGCACTCCGCCGCGTGGATGAGCCCCGAGCGGCATCGGGGCGACCCGCCGACACCGGCGGCCGACGTCTTCGCCTGGGGCGCGGTCGTGGCCTTCGCCGCGACCGGACGGCTGCCTTTCGGGCTGGGCGAGCCCGATGTGGTCGCGGCGCGCGTGTGCGAGGAGGAGCCCGCTCTCGACGGTGTGCCCGGCGTGCTGCTCCCCCTGGTGGAGCGCGCGCTGCAGAAGGACCCCGTCGACCGGCCCACGGTGCGGGAGCTGCTCGGTTCCACCATCGCGATCTGGGAGACCACCAGCGAGGGCGGCGACAGCGGTCCGCAGGGCACGGCCGTGACGCGGGTGCTGGCGCGGGAGTGGCAGGGCATCGTGGAACCGGCGCGGCTGCCCCGGTTGGTCCGGCTCGACGCTCCCGATCCCGGACGCTTCAGCCGCGCCCCCCTTGTCGTGGGCGGCGCCCTGCTCGCACTCGCTCTGGTCAGCGGCGGGGTGTGGACGGCGGTCACCGCGACGCTGCCCGGCGGCAGCGATGCCGGGCAGCAGGCCGCGGCGTCGCCGTCGCCCGAGGTCAGGCCGGAGGAAGACCCCACCCCGACGGTGCGCTTCGACCCGACACAGCAGGAGAACCCGGAGGACGGCCCGTGGGTCTATACGCGGGTCGAACCGGTCGACGAGGGGCTCGATCCGGAACACGCCGCTTTCCTCACTCCCCGCGACTGGAGCGCGCAGTGGGTGGAGGCTGACGACGGAGAGAGCGAGGAGGCGGTCATCGCCGAGGACGCCGAGGTGTTCTGCGCCAACTTCTGTACGCCCGGGCCGGGGCACATCGACGACAACGACCGTGGCACGTTCGAGATGACCGGCCAGGAGTTCATCGACTACCTGGCCTGGGGTGACGTGGTGATCGCCGAGGTGGAGTTCGCCGAGGACGCCGGCGGCGACGAACCGCGGGAGATCGTCAGGGTCACCGAGGTCTTCCCGGCACCGCCCGATGGGTGACCGTGCGCCCGCGGAACGGGCGGATCAGTCGCCGCGCAGGACGCCCTTGATGCGGTCCAGGATCTCGCTGTAGCGCCGCTCCGCGCCGTGTGTGGTGGGACGGTAGTACTCGCGTCCGGCGATCTGGTCCGGGGCGTGCCGCTGGGGCGCGACGCCGCCCGGATAGTCGTGTGCGTACTTGTAGCCCTCGCCGTGCCCGAGTTCCGCGGCCCCCTTGTAGTGGCCATCGCGCAGGTGCGGGGGGACCGGGCCCGCCCTGCCCGCGCGGACATCGCCCGCGGCCTCGTCGATGGCACTGATGACCGCGTTGGACTTGGGGGCGAGTGCGATGTGGATGACCGCCTGGGCCAGGTTGATGCGCGCTTCGGGCAGTCCGATCAGCTCGACGGCCTGGGCCGCGGCCACCGCCACCTGCAGGGCGCTGGGATCGGCCATGCCGACGTCCTCGCTGGCGTGCACGACGATCCGCCGGGCGATGAACCGGGGGTCCTCCCCTGCCTCGATCATCCGCGCCAGGTAGTGCAGGGCGGCGTCGGGGTCGCTTCCGCGCATGCTCTTGATGAACGCGCTGATGACATCGTAGTGCTGGTCGCCGGAGCGATCGTAGCGCACCGCGTGCCGGTCGACCGCCCGCTCGACGTCGGCGACGGTGATCTCCTCGCGGCCCCCTGCCACCAGGGCTGCCGCTTCGAGGTAGGTCAGGACGCGCCGCGCGTCGCCGCCGGCGAGCCGCACGAGGTGCTCCTCCGCCTCGCCGCTGAGGGTGTGACGGCCGTTCAGGCCGCGCTCGTCGGTGAGGGCCTCTGCGAGTACGGCGCGGACGTCGTCGTCGGTGAGCGACTCCAGGGTGAGCAGCAGGGAGCGCGACAGCAGCGGGCTCACCACGGAGAAGAACGGATTCTCGGTGGTGGCGCCGATGAAGCTGACCCAGCGGTTCTCCACGGCCGGGAGCAGCGCGTCCTGCTGGGTCTTGTTGAAGCGGTGCACCTCGTCGACGAACAGCAGGGTCCGGGTGCCGCGCATGCCCATCAGCCGGCGGGCGTCCTCGATGACGGCGCGCACCTCCTTCACTCCCGCGCTGACGGCGGACAGCTCCACGAACTTCCGGTTGGTGACCCGGCTCACGACGGTGGCCAGTGTGGTCTTGCCCGTCCCCGGAGGTCCCCACAGGAAGAGCGACATCGGGGCGTCGTCCTCGACGAGGCGCCGCAACGGGCTCCCCTCGCCGAGGAGGTGACGCTGCCCGGCGACCTCGTCGAGCGTCCGCGGACGCATACGCACCGCCAGCGGCTCCTGAGCACGCTGGGCTTCGGCCCCGGCGTCGTCGAACAGTGTTTCGGACACGCCTTCCAGCCTAGACGCCCCGGGGGGCGGGCCACTGCACCGCGACGCGGCCCGGGCGACGCGATGCGGCTCAGACCATGCGGGCGATGAGGAAGGCGATGTCGTCACCGCGGCCGGCCGGGGTCAGGGAGGCCAGCGAGGTGGCGGCGGCGTTGACGTTGGTGGCCATCGCGCGCAGCGCCTGGCCCACCCGCTGCAGGCCGTCGTCCATGTAGACCCGGGAACTCTCGACCAGACCATCGGAGCACATGAGCAGGGTCTCGTCGGCGACCAGGCGGCGCGTGGTGACCGGGTACTTGCTGTCGGAGTCGACGCCCACCGGCGGCCCGGTCTCGGGCTGCCAGATGTCGAACGCCTCGCTCGTAGCGATGAGCGCCGGCGGCTGCCCTGCCCACGCGGCCTGCATCTCACCGCTGTCGAGGTCGAGCACGAGGTAGCCGCATGTGGCGAAGACGATCTCGCCGGTCTCGGTGAGCAGCCGGTTGGTCTCCGCCAGGACGACACCAGGGTCGACCTGGTTCGTCGCGTAGGCCCGGAAGGCGACACGGATCTGCCCCATGGCGGCGGCGGCCTCGACACCGTGCCCCTGCACGTCACCTACCAGCAGGCCGACCCGCCGGTCGGGCAGCCGGATAACGTCGTAGAAATCGCCGCACACCCGCCAGCCGGCCCGGGCCGGCAGGTAACGGGCGGCGACGTTGATGTCGTCGAAATCCGGCAGCTGCGGGGGGAGCATGCGGCGCTGCATGGCATCGGCGAGCTCCAGTTCGGCCTGCTGGCGGCTGACGCGCTGCAGTGCCTGCCCGGCCAGCCCGGCCAGCGTGAGCATGAGGGCGCGCTCGTCGGGGGTGGCGTGGTGCGACTGGTCCCAGGCGACCTGCCAGACCCCCAGTGCGACCCGGCGGTCGCCGAAGATCGGGACGGTCGCCCATGACTGGGCGGTGGTACGGCGCAGCAGGTCGTGTACCGCGGGAAAGCGCTCCAGTACCTCCGCGCGGCTCTCGAAGAACCGGGGCTGGCGGTCCTGGGCGACCGCTCCCATGGGGAAGCTGACATCGGTGGCGTCGCGGCCGTCGATCATCGCCGTGGTGCCGGTGCGTTCCACCGTGGAGGGCGCCGCCCGCAGCACCCCGTCCTCGACCAGCATCACGATGGCGCTGGTCCCGCCGAAGATCGGGACGAAGTCCTCGGCGAGCAGCCCGGTGACCTCGTCGATGGTCGTGGCCGAGACGAGCTTCGCGGCGAGTTCGGTGACCTGCCGGCCCTGCGCGGCCTCGATCCTGCGCCGGTCGGCCAGGCGGCGGACGAGCTGGACGCGGTCGGTCACGTCGTCGATGAACCCGACGAGGCGGGGCTTCTCCCCTCCGAGGTAGCGGGCACGGGCGCGCAACCAGCGTTCGTCGCCCACCTGGTCGAACATCCGGAACTGCTGTTCGTAGTCGCGCCCCTGGGAGGAGGTCTCCATGGCGTCGCGCAGCCGCGCGATGTCGTCGCGGTGCACCCGCGACAGGCACTCCTCCAGGGTTCCGGCCTCCCCGGCGAGCAGCCGCCCCAATGGAGAGGGGCCGAACAGCTCACTCAGCCGCCCGGTACGCAGGTCGAGGGTCCACAGGGCGGTGTCGGCGTTCTCGGTGCGTAGCTCGGTGATGGCCCGCAGGGTCTCTTCGTCGCGCAGGGGCGCGCGCAGCAGCACCACGACGCCCGCGGCCTCCCCATCGGTGCCGCCGGGGAGCGCGCGTGGCTCGACCACCACGCGGCGGACCCCGGCCTCCGGAACACGCAGGTTCAGGCTGCGCTCACTGACCCATCCGCCCATGAGCGTGCCCCGGTGCAGATCCCAACCGTGCTCGACATCGCCCTCGGCCAGCAGTTCCGGCCAGGGGCGTCCGATCACTTCGGTCTGCGTTCGTCCGGCGAACTCGCTGAAGGCGTGGTTGACCACGAGGATGCCGCCGGTGCGGTCGGCGGCGAGCATCGCGGTCGGCGCATGACGAAACGCTTCGCCGTCGCGATCCCCCATATCGCTCCGGGCGACGTCGGGCGTTGCCGCGGAACCGGCGAAGCCGTCAGTTGGGCCGGTAGAGCCGTTCACGTATAGATCATCCCTGTGTCGTCCCGGATGTTCATTCCGCGTTCGCGGCTCTCCCCTGAACATCCGATTCGGCCTAGTTTAACGGCGGATCGCTTGTTCGAGCAGGTGGTGGCCAGATGTCCACACCTTCCCACTCCTCCCCGATGGACCGCTTCCCCTCTGACCGGACCGGGCTTTCGCCATCATCAATGCGAAAGGCGGCCAGGTTAAGGGCAATCAAAGCGAATCCTCGGCCCCTTCCGGATAGCATTCGCCGGAATCGTTACTCCGATGTGACGGCTTTCCCGTCCACCTCTCAGGGACCATCACCCACGATAGGGCACCCCGTAACGGCGAGAAGTGCGAAAAATCATCCTTTTGGCGGTGTTTGCCCAGCTTTGGAGTTGCATGGGGTTGCAAAAGCGCGCGTTCTTCGAACGCCCGCTCGGCACCGCCCCCATTGACCGACCCGCACCCGGGCAGGTGCCCGCAAAGGCCGTACGGGCGCCTTCGCGGGCCGTCATCACCACCGCGGCGCGGCGGCTCCGGAACAGCCGGACCTCACTGCCGTTTCTTCTCCTCAGGCGGGAGCGCAACACGGATGTGGACGTCGGAAAGCTGGTGGTTCGCAACGGGAGCAGGGGCTCCCATCATCAGGTCCTCTGCGTTCTGGTTCAGCGGGAAGGCGATGGTCTCCCGGATGTTGGGCTCGTCGGCGAGGAGCATGACGATCCGGTCGATCCCCGGAGCGATACCGCCGTGCGGCGGGGCCCCGTACTTCAATGCGCGCAGCATCCCGCCGAACTTCGCCTCCACCTCCGCTTTGCTGTACCCGGCGATGTCGAACGCCTTGTACATGATCTCCGGCGAGTGATTACGGATGGCGCCGGAGGAAAGTTCGACCCCGTTGCAGACAATGTCGTACTGCCAGGCGAGGATGTCGAGAGGGTCCTTGTTCTCCAGCGCTTTGAGCCCTCCCTGGGGCATGGAGAACGGGTTGTGGCTGAACTCGATCCCGCTTTCCTCGGTGAACTCGTACATGGGGAAGTCGACGATCCAGCAGAACCGGTAGGCCCTCTCCTCGAAAAGGTCGGCACGCTTACCGACCTCCACCCGCAACGGCGCCATGATCCGGTTGATCTCGGCCTCGTCCTCACTCGCGCAGAAGAACAGCCCGCTGCCGGCGTCGCCGCCCGTCTCGGCGAGCAGGTCCTCGGCGATGTCCCCGACGAACTTCGCGATCGGCCCGCTGAGCCGGCGGTCCTCGCCGACCTTCAGCCAGGCGAGCCCCTTCGCCCCGAGATCGACCGCGGCATCGCCGATACCGTCGAAGAACGACCGCGGCTTTTCCGCGATGCCCGGAACCGCGAGCGCCCGCACCCGCTTTCCGGCGAACGCCTTGAAGTCGGTCTTGCCGAAGAGTTCGGTGACGTCGACCATCCTCAGCGGCACACGCAGGTCCGGCTTGTCCGTGCCGTACCAGGTGAGTGCGTCCCGGTAGGCGATGCGCGGGTACGGCGACGTGACCTCGCGGTCCGGGGCGAACTCTGTGAAGACGTCCGTCATCAGCTTCTCAATGACCTCGAAGACCTCGTCCTGCTCGACGAAGCTCATCTCGACGTCGAGCTGGTAGAACTCGCCGGGTGACCGGTCCGCGCGGCTGTCCTCGTCCCGGAAGCACGGCGCGATCTGGAAGTAGCGGTCGAAACCGGCCACCATGAGCATCTGCTTGAACTGCTGGGGGGCCTGCGGCAGAGCGAAGAACTTGCCCGGGTGCAGCCGCGACGGGACGAGGAAGTCCCGAGCGCCCTCAGGACTGGAACTCGTCAGGATGGGGGTCTGGAACTCATTGAATCCGAGATCGGTCATCTTGCGCCGGATCGAGGCGATCACCTGGGAACGCAGCAGAACGTTGCGGTGCATGCGCTCGCGGCGCAGGTCGAGGAAACGGTAGGTCAGCCGCCGCTCCTCGGAGGTGGAGTCCTCCGGGAAGACCGGGAACGGCAGCTCCTCGCACGTTCCGAGGACCTCGACCTCGGCGGCCTCGACCTCGATCTCCCCTGTGGCCAGCTCCGGGTTGACGTTCTCCTCACTGCGCGCGACAACGGTGCCGTCGACGCTGATAACGGTCTCCTTGGGGATGCGCGCGAGCTGCTCGAACACCGGAGACTCGGGCCGGGCGAGCAGCTGGACGACCCCGTAGTGGTCCCGGAGGTCGACGAACAGCAGACCGCCGAGATTGCGACGGTTGTGCACCCACCCGGAGAGACGAACACGTGCCTCTACGTCGTCGCTCGTGAGCTGTCCGCAGGTATGAGTCCGATAACGATGCATGAGCTACCAAGTATCACTAACTACGCGGCTGACAGAAAAATCCAAGAACCAGAGGTTGACCTGGGGAGGGATGCCGCGGCCAAGCCCAACAGGCTAGTGAAATCCTACCGCCAATGCGGGTGGCCATCCGGCCCGCGCCCGCCACGGGGGATCGTGCGGGCCTCATCAGCGGCGATCCACCGCCTCCGCGCACTCACCGGGAGGGCGGCCGAACCGGCGGGCACCCGCGACCGCGGGGCCGCGCCCGGTGTTTCGACACCGGGTCCCGGTCAACGGTCCGGGGTCTCCCTCAGGAACGGGTTGTCGGCGCGCTCGCGGCCAATGGTGGTCTGCGGCCCATGGCCGGGAAGGACCGCGGTGTCGTCGGGGTGGTCGCGGCAGACCTGTTCCAGGCTGCGCAGGATGGCGGGGTGGTCGCCGCCGGGGAAGTCGGTGCGGCCGATCGATCCGGCGAACAGCAGATCGCCGGTGAACAGCACCTGGGGATGGTCCTCCCCCGCGGCCAGCGCGTAGGCGACCGAACCGGGCGTATGCCCCGGCACGTGCTCCACCGCGAACTCCAGCCCGGCGTAGGACAGCTTCTCCCCGCCGGCGAGCTCCTCCAGTCGGGGCGGTTCGACCATGTCGACCTCGCCCAGCAGCGCGGACAGTTGCCCGGCCAGACCGGGATCGAGCCCTTTGGCGGGGTCTGTGAGCAGCGCCCGATCCCCGGGATGGACGCACACGGGCACGCCGTAGGTCTCGGACAGCTCCGTGGCGGACCAGACGTGGTCGAAGTGGCCGTGCGTGAGCAGCACCGCCGAGAGCGTGAGATCGTGCTCCCCCAGCAGTTCCGCCACCCCCTGGGCGGCGTCCTGTCCGGGATCGACGACAACGCACTCCGCGCCCGCCTCCGGAGCGGCCACATAGCAGTTCGCGGCGAGCGGTCCGGCGGGAAAAGCGGCGATGAGCACGGTGCGAGCTGACCTCGATTCCGTATCGGGACGGGCGCGGGAAGGACCGCCATGACAGCAGGTCCCCGGAAGAGCCTACCGATGCCGGGAAGGGGCGTGCGACCGCACCGCGGCATCTCCCTTCGCCGCTGGTCGTCCGGCGGTCCGGGAGAACCGGTCGGCCGCCGCTCACCTCTTCGGCGCGGCCCTATCCCCTGGTGATCCGGTCATTTCATCACCATTCGATCACCGCGCCCCCCGCACGCCTTTGCCAAACGACCTGATAGTGCCATATTGGTCGTCATTGGTCGTCGTCAGGTCGGTTGCCCCGGTCGACGTCCCTGCATATCGGCTGTCCAAAACGGTTCCAGACAGCCGGTGCGGCGCTGCGGCCCATGCCCCGCCCATCGGGCATGACCGTCGGGTATACCCACTGAGGAGCGACAATGGACGGCATCAGGCACAATACATCGGTATCCGGCGCATGGTTACGGATATCGTGACTAGTTACGACAGTTCCCTCACCACGTGCACCGTGTGACCGGGATTCACTGTCGCGACAATCGGAACCTGGCAACCGGTGCCAGGCTCGTTACCGCAGGAGGACACGGTGACCACGGACCCCTGGGGCCGCGTAGACGACGACGGCACGGTCTACGTGCGCACGAGCGAGGGCGAGCGTGTCGTCGGCTCGTGGCAGGCCGGCGCGCCCGAGGAGGCCCTCGCGTTCTTCCGCCGCAAGTACGACGCCCTGGTGACCGAGGTCGAGCTGCTGGAGAAGCGGCTGACCAACACCGACCTTTCCGCCTCCCATGCGCTGGCCAGCATCGAGAAGCTGCGCACGGCCGTAGGGGAGGCCAACGTGGTGGGCGACCTCGAGGCGCTCTCCCGTCGGCTCAACACGCTCACCGAGCGGGCCGAGGAACGCAGGGCCGAGCAGAAGCAGGCACAGGAGCAGGCCCGCCACGAGGCCCGGGACATCAAGGAGCGGATCGCCGCCGAGGCCGAACGGGTCGCCGAGGAGACCACCCACTGGAAATCCGGCGGCGAGCGCATGCGCCAGCTCATCGACGAGTGGAAGGCCGCACCCCGCGCCGACCGCGCCACCGAGCAGGCGCTGTGGAAGCGCATGTCCGCTGCCCGCAACGCCTTCTCCAAGCGCCGCAAGGCCTACTTCGCGGGGCTGGACCAGCAGCGTGAGCAGATCCGCCAGGAGAAGGAGAAGATCGTCTCCGAGGCCGAGACCCTGGCCGACTCCACCGACTGGGGCCCCACGTCCGGCCGGTACCGCGATCTCATGCAGCAATGGAAGGCGGCCGGCCGCGCCGACCGCACGAGCGAGGACAGGCTGTGGGCCCGTTTCAAGGCCGCCCAGGACCAGTTCTTCCAGGCCCGCAACGCGGTGTTCGCCGAACGCGACGCCGAACTGCGCAGCAACGCCGAGGCCAAGGAGCAGATCCTGCAGGAGGCCCGCGACGAGCTCTCGGGAATCAAGGACCCCCGCGAGGCCCGCGCCCGGCTACGCCATTACCAGGAGGCATGGGAGGACGCCGGGCCGCTGCCGCGTGACTCCCGCGACCAGCTCGAAGGCGCGTTCCGCCGGCTTGAGGAGTCGGTGCGCAAGGCCGAGGAGCAGGAGTGGCAGCGCAGCAACCCCGAGGCGCGGGCCCGCGCCTCGGACACCGTGGCCCGGCTGCGCGACTCCATCGGTCAACTGGAGGACAAGCTGGAGAAGGCGCGTTCCGCCGGCAACGACCGGAAGGTCCACGAGTTCGAGGAGGCGATCAGCGCGCGCCGCGCCTGGCTCGACGAGGCCGAGAAGGCGCTGAACGAGATGAGCTGAGCGGGCGCCGCCAAGAGGGGGTCCTCCGGCCGCCGCGGTGCGGGCGGGCCTTCAGGCCTCGCCCCGCCCGGCCCCCGGTCCCGGCATCACGACGTTGAGGAGCACGGCCGCGTCCTCCACCGCCTCAAGGCTGTGGTCCTCTTGGGGGAGGATCAGCATGTCCCCGGAGCGCGCCTCCCACTCATCCTCTCCGGCGACCAGCCGCACCCGGCCGCGCACGACGATGAGGGTGGCCTCGCCGGGGTTGGGGTGTGGGGACAGCGAGTTGCCGCGGGTCAGCGCGATCAGCGTCTGCCGGAGGATGTGCTCGTGCCCGCCGAAGACCGTCGATGAGCTGCGGCCGGAGGATGCCTTCGACGCCTGCTCCAGGTGGTTGCGCGCCAGCGCGTCCAGCGAGAACTTCCTCATAGCACTCAGTCTCGGTGTTGTGGCACCGCCGGCATAACCCGAAACGCCTCAGTTCTTCATCCGGTAGACGTCATAGACCCCGTCGACACCGCGGACGGCCTTCAGCACGTGGCCCAGATGCGTGGGGTCGGCCATCTCGAAGGTGAACCGGCTCAACGCGACCCGGTCCCGGCTGGTCTGCACGGTCGCCGAGAGGATGTTGACGTGCTGGTCGGACAACACCCGGGTGATGTCGGACAGCAGCCGTGAGCGGTCGAGGGCCTCGACCTGCAGGGCGACCAGGAACATGGAGTCCTCGGTGGGCTGCCATTCCACGTGGACCATGCGCTCGGAATCCAGGGAGCGGGTGTTCACACAGTCACTGCGGTGCACCGAGACACCGTTTCCCCGGGTGACGAAGCCGACGATGGAGTCACCGGGCACCGGCGTGCAGCACTTCGACAGCCGCACCCAGACGTCGGCCTCTCCCTCGACGACGACGCCGGGGTTGCCCGCCGGGCGCTGCCGCGGCGCCCGGCGCGTGGGCAGGGACGACTCGGCGATGTCCTCTTCGGCGCTCTCGATGCCCCCGAGCGAACCGACCAGCTTCTGCACGATGTTCTGCGCGCCGATGTGCCCCTCGCCAACGGCCGCGTACAGCGAGTCGACGTCGTTGTAGCGGAGGTCGCGCGCGAGGGCGATCAGCGCTTCGCCGCTGAAGAGGCGTTTGATGGGGAGCTCCTGCTTGCGCATGACGCGGGCGATGGCGTCCTTGCCCCGCTCGATCGCCGCCTCGCGGCGCTCCTTGGTGAACCACTGCCGGATCTTGTTGCGCGCCCGCGCGCTCTTGACGAAGTTGAGCCAGTCGTGGCTGGGCCCGGCGTCGGAGGTCTTCGCCGTGAGGATCTCGACCGTCTCGCCGTTGTGCAGCTCGCTCTCCAGCGGCACCAGGCGCCCGTTGACGCGCGCGCCCACCGTTCGGTGTCCGACCTCGGTGTGCACCGCGTAGGCGAAGTCCACCGTTGTGGCGCCCTGCGGCAGCGAGATGACGTCGCCCTGCGGGGTGAAGACGAAGACCTCCTGCACCGACAGGTCGAAGCGGAGCGACTCCAGGAACTCCCCCGGGTCCTTGGTCTCCTGCTGCCAGTCGATGAGCTGGCGCAGCCAGGCCATGTCGCCGGCGCCGTTCTTGGACTTTCCGCCGCTCTCCTTGCCCCCGTTGCCGCGGTCCTCTTTGTACTTCCAGTGGGCCGCGATGCCGTACTCGGCGCGGCGGTGCATCGCCCGGGTGCGGATCTGCAGCTCGACCGGGTTCCCCGAAGGTCCGATGACCGTCGTGTGCAGCGACTGGTACATGTTGAACTTCGGCATCGCGATGTAGTCCTTGAACCGGCCCGGCACCGGATTCCACCGCGCGTGGATGGTGCCCAGCGCCGCATAGCAGTCGCGGACGCTGTCGACCAGGACCCGGACGGCGACGAGGTCGTAGATCTCGTCGAAGCCGCAGTTGCGGGCGATCATCTTCTGGTAGATCGAGTAGTAGTGCTTGGGTCGGCCGCGCACCGTCGCCTTGATCTTGGCTTCGCGCAGGTCGGCGGAGACGGCCTCGAGCACGTCCTGCAGGTAGACGTCGCGGCGCGGAGCCCGTTCGGAGACCAGCCGGGCGATCTCGTCGAACCGCTTCGGGTAGAGCGTGGCGAACGCGAGGTCCTCCAGCTCCCACTTGATGGTGTTCATGCCCAGGCGGTGGGCCAGGGGGGCGAAGATCTCCAGCGTCTCGCGCGCCTTCTTCTCCCGTTTGGCCTGCGGGAGGTAGCGCAGCGTACGCATGTTGTGCAGTCGGTCGCACAGCTTGATGACCAGCACCTTGATGTCGCGCGACATCGCCACGACCATCTTGCGCACGGTCTCGGCCTGGGTCGCCTCGCCGTACTTGACCTTGTCCAGTTTGGTGACGCCGTCGACGAGCTCGGCGATCTCGTCCCCGAAGTCGGTGCGCAGCTGGTCCAGTTTGTAGCTGGTGTCCTCGACCGTGTCGTGCAGCAGCGCGGCGGCCAGCGTGGGCTCCTGCATCCCCAGCTCGGCGAGGATCGTCGCCACCGCGAGAGGGTGCGTGATGTAGGGGTCGCCGCTCTTGCGCTTCTGGTCGCGGTGGTGGTGGGCGGCGACCTCGTAGGCGCGTTCGATGAGGCGGACGTCGGCTTTGGGGTGCGTCGCCCTGACGGTCTTGATCAGTGGTTCGAGAACCGGGTTCATGGTCACCCCCCGCTGGGCGCCGAGTCGCGCGAGGCGGCGGCGTACTCGCACGGTAGATGACGGGCCGGGCGGCGGCTCGGCACGTGTCTCGTCCGCGGGTTCCGGGCCAGAGGGCGCCGCGGACTCCGGTCGCCCCTGGACCGCCTGTCCGGGGCGCACCGCCTCATCCGCTTTCTCCCCTCGTGCTTCCCCTTGAGAGCCTGGTCTTCGCTGCTGGTCTTCCTGGCCGTGTTCTTCCCACCCGCGCCCGGCGTGACCGTGATCGGGCCGGTCCGCCTCAGCGCCGGGATGCTCGGGTACGGGGGCCGGCGGCTCGGGACGCTCGGGTACCGCACCGGTCGAAACCGCTTCACGTGGCATGCCCATTCCTCCCCCGCGACTCGCCCCGGCGGGGTGTGCCGGGGACGTCGTCGCCACCCGGCCCGCCGGTGGACGTCTGCAGTCGTGAGCGATCAGCTCACTTATTCCAACGCATCGTTACAGTATCGTTATGCCCGCGCGGCCGGATACCTTCGGATGCGCGTACCTCCGGTGGACGGAGCCTCCGCAGGAGCAGGGCGGAGCAACGGTTCGTCCGCGGATACAGGTGGGCCCGGGCCAGGGCTCAGACCGCGGAAAGGGCGTGCAACTCCACATCGGACAGCTTCTGGCGGCCCTGGAGGAACACGAGTTCCATCAGAACCGAGAGTCCAACGACGGTACCACCCGCCCTGCGGACCAACTCCATCGCGGCCCGCGCGGTGCCGCCGGTGGCGAGCACGTCGTCGACGACGAGCACGCGGTCACCCGCGGTGATCGCGTCGGCGTGCACCTCGACCGTCGCTGTGCCGTACTCCAGATCATAGGACTCGCTCAGCGTTTTCGCGGGCAGTTTCCCTTCTTTGCGCACCGGAACCATCCCCGCGCCGAGACGCAGGGCGACGGGGGCGGCCAGCAGGAAGCCGCGCGCCTCCAGGCCGACGACGCGGTCGACGCCGCTGTGTTCGTGGTGCGCCGCTATGGCGTCCACCACGGCCTGGAACGCCTCGGGGGCGTCCAGGAGCGGGGTGATGTCCTTGAAGAGCACACCGGGGCGGGGGAAGTCGGGGATGTCGCGGACGTGCCGTCCGATCAGTTCGGTCAGATCAGCGGACATGGCCTCTTCGTTCTTCTCGGCTGGGCCGCACGCGGGGACGGCGGCTCGAAGACTCGGACGAGACGACGGTACCGGCCCCGCCGCAGGCGGGGCCGGTACCGGGTGCGGGGGTGAGCCGGGACGGTTCTGCGCCTACCCGGGAAGCCCCTCCCCGGCACGGGCCTCGGCCGCTGCGGTGCGCGCCCGGGTGAGGGCGGAGATGATCGGGGCGAGCATCTCGTAGCTGATGTCCAGGATGGCGCTGCTATCGGCGCCGAAGGACAGTTCCACCTCCTCCCCGCACTGGCCGACCAGCCACCTGACACTGGTCTCGTGCGGGATGGCGATCATGGCGCAGGTCCGCAACCGGTGGTCGTACATGGGGCACCTCGCTTACAGCGATAGGGTCGGCGCGACAACAGACACCGACTCAAGGGGCATATGCTTACTTCTTAAGAGAGTAATGAGCATATGCTTTTTTGTCATCGATTCCTGTCAGTAACATGTCCTTGGACGTCCACCGGAGGCCGCACAGAATGAGCACCGGTAAGCCGACCGTGGCCCGCCGTCAGCTTGGCTTGATGCTCAAGCGGCTGCGGGAAGATGCGGGCAAGTCGCAGGCGGACGCCGCTCGGGCTGTCGGCAAGGACCAGACCCGGTTGAGCCGGGTCGAGGTCGGCGCGGGTTCGTTCAGCACGGACGAGTTGGCGGCGCTGCTCGACTTCCTCGAAGTCAACCAGCATGATCGCGAGGCCGTACTGGCACTCGGCACGGAAGCCCGTAGGCGCCGCCCCCGCCGCTCCTACACCGACAATCTTCCCGGCTCGTTCCAGCGCCTGGCGGACCTGGAGGCCGACGCGGTCGCGATCTGCTCCTACGAAAGCGGCATCATCCCCGGCCTCCTGCAATCACCCGACTACATGCGAGCGGTGATCCGCGCCTGTAACGGTGTGTGGTGGGAGGCATCGGAGCGGGAGGTAACAGCCCGGATCGAGTTCCGCCAGGAGCAGCAGCGCCGGGTGATGGAGACCGACACACCTAAGCGGCTCTCCTTCGTCTTCACCGAGGACGCGCTCCATCACGAGGTCGGCGGCCCTTCCGTGATGCGCGGGCAGATCCTGCACATGCTCCAACTGGTCGAGAGCAAACCGACCCTCACCCTCCAGGTGATGCCAGCGACTATTAGAGACAATCCCCTGCTGGGCGGCGGCATCCTCGTCCTGGAGTTCGAGAACGCCCCTCGGATCGGCTGCGCGTCAGTGGTTTTCGGCCCCTGTACTTACCATGACCGCGAGGCGGACACCGGGGCGCTGCTACAAGCATTTCGTCGATCGTCCGAGCTGGCACTGAGCGCGGAGGAATCCCGTGATCTGCTGGTCCGGCACCTGAAGGAGAACTGGGCATGAGACGTGCCACGAGCTGGTTCAAGAGCGGCTACAGCTCCGGAGCAAGCAACAACTGCGTAGAGACGCGGATAGCGCATAAGAACGTGGACGTCCGCGACTCCGCCCACCCCCAAGGAACTACCCTCACCTTCGACAGCACCGCATGGCGGGCCTTCCTCGGATCGGTACGGAACAACGAACTGTAAGGCAGGACCATCGGGAAAGGCCCTGGACCGTCGGCGCCGGTCGTTAAGCTCGGTCGGGGGCGGGAACCTTTCGCCCCCGAGTCCGCAGCGGCACTCAGCAGATCGGAGCGCCATGTCTGAGTCGAATCCCGGTGGATCGGGCCACGAACCCGCTGAGAACCCCGCCCGCGAGGCGGGGATGCGGTGCGTGTCCACCCTGCTCACCAACCTGGAACAGCTCATCAGGACCGCCGACGAGGGAACCCGGGCGACCGCCGATGAGCCCGAGACCGAACAGCTGCACCAGGTGCTGGAGCACGCCGCGAGCGAGCTCCGCAAGACACGCGAGCACCTTTTCCAGGAAGGGCTCTTCGGCGAAAGCAAAGAACCCAAGCTGTTCTACTGACGGTCTCACTCCCCCACCCCCACCTCACGCCAGGAAGTGATCGCCCATGGCACCGGTCGGCAGTGTGCTCAGCGGCCCGGAGATCCAGTCGCGCCTCGCCAAGTTCGTCAAACGCTGGCAGGACTACTCCGGCAGCGAGCGCAGCGAGGCGCAGACGTTCCTCAACGAGCTGTTCGAGGCCTACGGCGGCGACCGCAAATCGGCCGGTGCGGTCTTCGAGGACAATAAGTCCTCGGAAGGGATCATGGACCTGCGCTGGCGCGACCTGCTCATCGTGGAGATGAAGGCGCCGGGCGAGACCGACCGCCTGGAGAGGCACCGGAAGCAGGCGCTGGCCTACTGGCGGGAGTCCTCCGACCCCGCCAGCGACAGCCCCGCCACCCGGTACGTAGTCCTCTGCTCGTTCCACCGGTTCGAGATCTGGGAACCGGGCCGGTTCCCCACCCGGCCGCGCGCCGATCTCACGCTGTCCGAACTTCCCGACCACTACGAGAAACTGCTGTTTCTCACCAACGCCGACGATGAGGCGCTGTTCCACATCGCCGGCCGCGAACTCACCCGAAACGCGGCCGAACTGATCGGGCGGGTGAACCACTCCCTGATGACGAGGGAGGCGGCGCGACCGGAAGTGGTGCAGGACTTCCTGCTGCAGATGGTGTGGCTGTTCTTCGCCGAGCGTTTCAACATGATCTCGGGGTACCCGAGCCTGCAGATCCTGCGGGAGGCCAAGCGGCGCAGGGCCTTCGCCCCAGCGCTCCTGGGCGGCCTGCTGTGGTCGCTGAACCAGGAGGATCCGCATCTGCGCCACGGTGTGCTGAAGGGCACGGCCTACGTTAACGGCGAGCTTTTCAGCAAGCCCGCTGTGATCGACCTTACCGAGGAGGAGATCGATCTTCTTCTGGAGGCCGGTGAGTACGAGTGGCACAAGGTCAATCCGACCATCTTCGGTTCGCTGGTGGAGAGCTTCCTCGGGGAGAAGCGCGGTGCACTGGGCGCGCACTACACTCACGAGGCCGACATCATGAAGATCGTCCGGCCCACGATCGTGCGGCCGTGGCGGGTGCGCATCGACGCCGCGACGACGTTCCGGGAATGCCACCTGCTGTTGCAGGAACTCTGCGATTTCCGCGTGCTCGATCCGGCGTGCGGCTCCGGCAACTTCCTCTACGTCGCCTACCGGGAGCTGCGCGGACTGGAGCACGCGCTCAAGGAGAAACTGTGCGCGCTGGCCAAGAAGGACGGCCACCCCATCCCCGGTGACGCGCTTCCGTTCTACCCGCTGGGCAACCTGTATGGCATCGACCTGCTGCGGACCGCCGTGCAGGTCGCCCAGCTCACCCTGTGGATGGGGCACCGCCAGGTCGCGGTCGAGTTCGAGCGCGCCGAATCGTTTCTTCCGCTGGTCAACCTCACGACGCTGCGCGACCGGGACGCGCTGAAGGCGGATTGGCCCGAGGTGGACTGCGTCATCGGCAACCCGCCGTTCCTCGGTTCCCAGAACCTGCGCCGCGAACTGAAAGACGAGTACCTGAAGTTCCTCAAGACGACGTTCGGGGTCGGGCTCAAGGACTTCTGCGTCTACTGGTTCCGCAAGAGCCACGACCACCTGAAGCCGGGGCAGCGCGCGGGGCTGATCGGAACGAACTCGATCCGGCAACCCTCGGCGCGGGAGGCGAGCCTCGGGTATGTGACGGAGAACGGCGGGGTGATCACCGACGCGGTCTCCAGCCAGGTGTGGCCGGGCGAGGCCAAGGTTCACGTGAGCATCGCCAACTGGATCAAGGAACCGGAGGAACCCCCCACGGAGTTCCTGCTGGACGGCGAGCCGGTCTCCGGAATCTCCTCACAGCTTCGGGCATGGGAGAGGTCCACCGACACGGCCCTGCCCCTCGCCGCCAACAGGAACCGGGCCTTCCAGGGACCGATTCCGGTGGGGGACGGCTTCATCCTGGAGCAGGAGGAAGCCGAACGTCTGCTCCAGCGTCCCGAAGCCCAGTACTCCGACGTCGTCCGCCCCTACCTCATCGGCGATGACATCACCGACGACCCCCGGCAGCACGCCCGCAGATGGATCATCGACTTCGGTCTGCGACCACTCGAAGAAGCCAGGAAATATCCCGCGGCGGAGAAGATCGTACGAGAACGCGTAAAACCGAAACGGGACACCAATCCTCGACGGGCACGCCGAGAAAATTGGTGGCTCTTCGGAGAAAAGGCCGTAGGTATGCGCAACGCTCTGAGCGGTCTAGAGCGCTATATCGCTACCGCGCGGATGGCGAAGCGCGCGGTTTTCTCTTGGCAAGACTCGTCTACCTGCCCTAGCGACCTAACGGTGGTATTCGCCCTCGACGACGACTACTCCATGGGGGTCCTGAGCTCGGCCGCTCATACGGCGTGGGCGTGGGCCACCTCTGGCACGCTCAAGGCCGACCTTCGCTATTCGCCGTCGAAAGCTTTCCTGACCTTCCCCTGGCCCGATCCGGTTTCGGACGAGCAGTACGAGCGCATCGCCGAGGCGAGCCGGGCGGTCATCGGCCGCCGCCAGGGGATCTGCCTGGCCGAGGGGATCGGGCTCACCGAGTTGTACAACCAGGTGGACGAGGGCGCCTATGCCGACCTGCGGAAACTCCATCTGGAGCTGGACCGGGCGGTTGCCGTGGCCTACGGCTGGCCGGTGTCGATCGCCCAGGACCATGCGGAACTCGCGGCCCGGCTGCTGCGGCTGAACGAGGAGATCGCCACCGGGAAACGCCCCTACG
>NZ_LAJC01000030.1 GCF_000981225.1 Allosalinactinospora lopnorensis | reverse complement strand
GGAAGTGTTTTTGAACGGGTGAGGTCGCGCAGCCAGACCCGGACCGCGGCGAGGACCGTTCCGTCATAGATCGCGGCCCGCTTGTGGTACCTGGCCGCTATCGCCCGTTCTGCTTGAGCGGATCGACCGCCCGCTCGACGGTGGTGCGGTCGCGGTAGGCCTCCCGGTCGAAGATCGGGGGCCTGCCGCCCGTCGGGCCTTTGCGTTTGCGGTGGACACACTGGTCCGCGGGATGGCCGCCGTGATCCTGCGCCGGCGTGGACGGGCCCGGACCGCCGAGGAGCAGGCTCCGTCGTTCGCGGTGCCTGTCCGGTGCGCCCCCTCCCGGAGTGCGATTGTGACTGGATGCACTCAGTGCGTCGTTGCACTAAGTGCATCTACTTCTTTAGCTTGACGGTATGGACGATCAGCACAAGCCCCCGTCCTCCGATCGGCGTGAGGCGCTGAAGGCGCGCCACCGACGAGCCATCGTCGACGCCGCGACGGCGCTGATGACCGAGATTGGAGGCACGAACTTCACCGTCGACCAGCTAGCGGAGCGGGCGGACGTCTCCCGCAGGACGGTCTTCAACCACTTCCAGACGATGGACGACATCGTCCTTGAGGTGTTCGGCGAGATGATCGAGACGATCGTCGACAGCATCGACGCCAACCTCTCGTCCCAGGCCACGGGACGCTCCGGTACCACGCCGGTGTTCGACCGGGTCGCCGAAGCCCTACGCGTCACCGACCTGGTGACCCCGATCACCGAGCTCACCCGGATCTTCGGCGGTGAGGGCACATTGCCCACCTCTCGGCAGGCCCTTCTGTTCGAACGTGCGATCAAAGATCTGGGCACCCGGATCTCGGCGACCACTCTGCGCCACTACCCCTCCGCCGACGCCTTCGAGGTGGAGGTGATGTGCGGCGCGCTCGTGAGTGGCGCACTGGTGGTCCACCGGCACTGGAACGAGGCCACCGACGGGGGCGACACACGGGAGTCCCGCCGTGTGTGGGACGAGCTCCTGGACCGTCTGATCGCCGTAATCCGCGGCGGATACGGCGCCCTCGCCTCCGACCGCAGTACGTCCTGAGCCCCCGCGCTCCCTCTCCCACCATCGTTTGCAGGAACCCATGGCTGAATTTCTCTACAGACTCGGGCGCGCTGCTGCGCGTCGCGCCCGAACCGTCATCGCGGTGTGGCTGGCTCTCCTCATCTCCGCCGGTACGGCGTTCTTCCTCTTCTCGGGTGAACTCGAGGACAGCTTCTCGATCCCCGGCACGCCCACCGACCAGGTGAACCAGAAGGTGTCGGAGGAGTTCTCCGGGATGGGAGGCGGAACCGGCACCGTCGTCTACCAGACCGAGGACGGTTCGGCCTTCTCCGAGGAACAACGGGCGGCGATCAGTGATCGCGTCGAGGCGGCCGCCGAGGTCTCCGGTGTCGAGGACGTCGTCGACCCGTTCGTGGCCGAGGACGAACGCGCCGAGCGGCAGGAGGAACTCGACGAGGGGCGCGAGGAGATCGGGGACGCCCAGGAGGAACTCGACGCCGGTCAGGACGAGCTCGACGAGGCTCGCGGGCAGGCCGAGTTCGTCGGAATGCTCGACCAGATCGAGGACGAACTCGGCGCTCAGCAGGCCGAGCTCGACGAGAACCGGGAGACGCTGGAGGAGGAGAGCGAACAACTTGAGGAGGGCGCGGCCCTGCTGGAGATGGCCTCCGAGATCCGCTTGGTCTCCGAGGACGGCGGCACCGCGCTCGTCAACGTCGCCTTCACCGAGAGCCAGGAAGAGGTCTCACAGGAGACCAGGGACGCTGTGATGGCGGTTTTCGAGGACGCCCCCGTGGCCGGGACCACCGTCGACTTCGGCGACGACATCGCCATGAGCATGCCCAGCCTCGTCAGCGCCGCCGAGGTGATCGGGGTGGTCGTGGCGGCTGTCGCGCTGGTGGTCACGCTGGGCACCCTGGTGGGCGCCGGGCTGCCGATCCTGACGGCACTGATCGGCGTCGGTATCGCCACCCTGACCGTGATGTCCCTGTCCGGTCCGCTCGAGATGGCGTCGGTGACGCCGATCCTCGGTCTGATGCTCGGCCTGGCCGTCGGTATCGACTACTCGCTGTTCATCGTCAATCGGCACCGCCGCCAGCTCAAGCAGGGGATCGACGTCGGGGAGTCCATCGGCCTGGCCAACGGGACCGCGGGCAACGCCGTGGTCTTCGCGGGCACGACCGTGCTGATCGCACTTCTGGGCCTGAACCTGACGGGAATCGATTTCCTCGGCCTCATGGGGACCGTCGGCTCCCTCGCCATCACGATCGCCGTGCTGATCGCGGTGACGCTCGTCCCGGCCCTGCTCTCGCTGGTCGGGATGCGCATCCTGGCACGTCGCGAGCGTGACCGGCTCGCCGGCGCCGCGACGACTACCCGCACCGAGGACGGGCACACGGACACCGACCCCGAGATCCGCCCGATGTCGGCGGGGCGGGCGGTCGGCCGCGCCGCCGCGGCCGTCCTCGCCCTAGGCATCATCGCCCTGCCGACCCTCGACCTGCGCCTGGGCATGCCGGACGGCTCCTCCGAGCCCACCGACTCGACCCAGTACCGCGCCTACACCGCCGTGGCCGAGAACTTCGGAGACGGTCAGAACGGCGCGCTCCTGGTCGCCGCGGACCTGCCCAGGTCCCCGCGCGAAGGGCAGGCGCGGGAACACCAGATGGAGGTCGCTGAGGAGCTCTACTCCCGGCACGCCGTGGCGGCGGTGGCCCCCATCGGGATTTCCGACGACGAGACCCTGGCCATCTTCCAGGTCGTGCCCGTGGACGGCCCCGCGAGCGAGTCGACCGAGGACCTCGTGCACACCTTCCGTGGCCTGGCGCCCCTCGACGGAGCCGGCGAACTCGGTGTCGCGGGTATGGCCAGCGGCAACATCGACATCTCCGAGACGCTCAGCGATGCGCTGCCGACCTACCTCGCGGTGATCGTGGGCCTGTCCCTGGTCATCCTGCTTTTGGTCTTCCGGTCGATCTTCGTTCCGGTCGTCGCGACCCTCGGCTTCATCCTGTCCTTCTTCGCGGCGCTCGGCAGCGTGGTGGCCATCTATCAGTGGGGGTGGCTCGGCGGACTCTTCGGGGTCGAGAATCCGGGTCCGGTCATGAACTTCCTGCCGACGCTCGTGGTGGGGATCCTGTTCGGTCTGGCCATGGACTACATGCTCTTCATCGGTACGGGCATGCGCGAGGCCTACGTGCAGGGACGGCCCGCGCGGCTCGCCGTCGTGGAGGGCTTCCGGGCCGGTCGCGCGGTGGTCACAGCCGCGGCGGTCATCATGATCTCGGTGTTCGGCGGGTTCGTCTTCTCCGACACCGTGATGATCAGCTCGATCGGTTTCGCCCTCGCGATCGGTGTGCTGTTCGACGCGTTCGTGGTCCGTATGACGCTCATCCCCGCGCTCATGCACCTGGCCGGCGAAACGGCGTGGTGGCTGCCTCGGTGGCTCGACCGGATCCTGCCCGACATCGACGTGGAGGGGGCGGCCCTGGAGCGCCACCACATGCGGGAGCGGGAGGAGGTCCCGGACGACAGAGCTCGGGCCGAGGCGGCGGGAGCGCCTACGGAGCCGTCCTGGAATGCCTTCGAGGACGATGTCCCCTCGGGGCAGCGCTGAGGGAGCCCGGCCGGGTGGCGGAGGCGGCGGTCTGAGCCACCCGGCGGCCGCTGCGCGGGACGCTCGGGACGTAACCGCAGACGATCTCGGTGTGCTTTCCGGACAGGTGCGGGCGACCGAAAGGGGGCACGCAGACGAGCCGGCGACGACAGGTCGCCCGGGCCCGAGACCGCGCCGGATAGGGCCACGAGGAGCTTATGGCGAATCCATGGAGATGTTCCTTTGCATATGGGCCCAGTGGGATTCGGACTTGATGTCGCAGGTCAATCCATGTTCGGGGATACGAGAGTGGGTGAACAGCCGATGTGCGCGAACCTCGCGACACAATGTCTTTGCCGGTCACGCAGATCTTTGCCACCGCCGTGGTCGTTTGGCGGCCCCAGCAGGGCAGCAAGCGAACTGAGCTTCCCCCCGAGTAGTGGAAATCTCCGACAATAAGGACAGAGGAGGTGTCCACCTATATGGTCATGAAGGTCTACCCGGCCGATTTCAGGGCTGATGCGGTGGCGTTGTACCGGTCCCGATCCGGTGCCACGTTGGAGTCACACGGCCGGCTGCCGTGCCACCGTCCACGATGAGGTCGATACCGGTGACGTAGCTGCTCTGGTCTGTCGCGAGGTATACGACCGCCTGGGCGACCTCCTCCGGCGCCCCCTGGCGCTGCATCGGAATACCGGCGACGTAGGCAGCCATGTCGTCGTTGGCGAAGTCGGGGCTGTCGGTGATCTGAGTCGCGATACTGCCCGGGCATATGGAGTTGACGCGGATGCCCGCGTCGGCCATTTCCACGGCAGCGACCCGGGACAGCGCCCGTACGCCGAACTTGGCCGCGCCGTATGCGCCGAGCTCGGCGGTTGCGAGGACTCCGCGTAGCGAGGAGATGTTGACGATCGCGCCCCCGTCGTTCATGGTTCTGGCCGCGCACTGCAGGCCCAGAAACGTGCCAACGAGGTTGAGCTCCAACATGCGACGCAAAGACTCGACCGGGGTGGCCACGATCGGCGACTTGGTCGCCGCCCCGGCGCAGTTGACGAGCACGCTGAGCGTCTCGCCCACGGAGGACAGGTGTTCCTCGAGGGTGCCCCACTGGCTCTCGTCCGTCACGTCGAGGTGACGGTAGTGGGTTCCATGTCCCAGCTCAGCCGCGAGTTCCTCTCCTGCGGCGTCGTCGACGTCGGTGATCCACACCGTGGCACCTTCGGCGCGCAAGGCCCGGACAGTCGCCGCGCCAATCCCTCCGGCACCGCCTGTGACTACAGCACACCGTCCCGAGAGACTCTGCTTATGCATCGACGTGACCTCTTCAGCCCGCTTGGTCGGCCACTCGGGCCTCACGAGACGCGTGCGGTGCGCCGAGCGAGACGGGATGGTCATCGGCGGCCGCGGGCACGTCGTGCTGCAGGCGGTTGACGAGAGCGGCGACGTCACCGGGAACGGAGACCATGGCCATGTGGCCAGCACTCAAGAAGACCGTGTCGCCGCCCACGATCCGTGACGAGTGCTCCTGGAGCTCCGGTGGGTAGCAGTGGTTCTTGGTCAGCCGCACGTACGTGCGGCTGACGGGGGTGGCGAGCCCGGACAGGTCCACGGGCTCGGTGAGCAGCGCGGCACAGTCGTCCACCACCTGGTCCAGTGTCCAGGCGGTGTCGTCCACGCCCAGATCGTTGCACAGCATCGCCTCCGCGCCTGCTCGGTCCTGGTGGTAGATCCCGTCATGGATGCACGCCTCGGCTACGCCGCGGACGCCAGGGTCGATCTGGTCGATCACGCGTGCCCCGTCGTCCGGGACGACGGCGGAAAGGAACACGACATGCCGCAAGCGCGATGCCAGCGCCGGCATCACCCGGGACACGGAGACGCCCGCGAAGGAGTGGGCCACGAGCACGATGTCGGACAGCCCGGCTGCGTCGACGTCTTGGACGATCGCCTGTTCGCAGTCGGTGAGCGTCACCGAGCGCAGGTCGACGTCCGACCGTGAGTCGCGCCCCGGCAGGTCGACAGCGCAGACCTCGCCGTCGAGCAGTGGAGCGAGCCGGTGCCAGCAGTCGGCGCCCATTCCGGCGCCGTGGACGAGAACGAAGGACACCTCGGCCGTCCTTCCCAGAGAGTTGAACTGAATTAGTCTCACTTAAGCCCATTGTCCACTGACAAGTCAACCGCCGAGAGTCACGGACCGGAGTCGGACCTGGCCTCGCCGGCGCCGGGCCCCAGTGCCCGCCGCTGCGGAGTCACTGTGCCTCTGCCGTCTGTGTGATCGGGCCCGTTGCTTGCCGCGTCGACGCGTGGTCCATAAACTGAACTGATCTCAACTCAGTTGGAGTGGCCCATGAAGTCCCTTGCCCGTCCCTGGCCGGAGGCGTCGCCGTCGCTGCTCGCGCCTGTCGCCGAGCATGCCGACCTGCGCGCGGTCGTCCGGCAGATCCTCGACGACCACGCGTCACATGAGAAGGTCCGGGTGTCCGCGGAGAGCCCATTGGGGTACGCGCCGGAGCTGTGGAAGCTGCTGAACCAGGAGATGAGCCTGAGCGCGTTGGCGGTTCCGGAGGCGCGAGGTGGACTCGGATACGGCCTGCGGGAGCTCGGGGTCGTTCTGGAGGAGTGCGGGCGCGCGCTGGTGTGTGAGCCGGTCCTCGCGTCGGCGGTCCTCGGTGTCCAGTCGTTGCTCCGAGCGCCGGAGGGTGTGGCCGAGGAACTCCTGCAGCCGGCGGTACGAGGGGACGTCGTGGTCACCATGGCGCCGCTCGAGCCCGGACACGTCGATGCCGTGGCCGTGGGCGGTGACGGCTGGGCCGTACACGGCCGACTGCCGCGGGTCCTGCAGGGAGGAGCCGCGGACGCCGTGATGCTTCTCGCCGGAACAGAGGCCGGGCCCGCTCTGTTCGCCGTGGACCTGCGTGATGCGCCGGTGCGGCGGGAGGAGCTCACGACCATCGACCTCAGGCGCCGTCAGGCCGCGCTGATCTTCGAGGGAGCCTCGGCCGCGCTCCTTGTCCCACCCGAGCGTGCCCACGAGGCCACTGCCGTGCTGCATGACCTCGCGCGGGCGTCCCTCGCCTGCGAGCACGTCGGGGTGGTCGACCGGATGCTGTCGATGACGCTCGACCACGTCAGCCAGCGGCACCAGTTCGGTCGGCCGCTGGGATCCTTCCAGGTCATCAAGCACCGCCTGGCCGACATGCTCGTCGACCTGGAGCGGAGCCGCTCGGCGGCGCGGTACGCGGCCTCGGTCTGGACCGATGACCCGAAAGGGGCCTCCCTGGCCGCCGACGTCGCGGCGGCCGTGTGCACGGAAGCGACGCTGCGCGCGACCGCCGACGCGGTACAGCTGCACGGTGGCATCGCCTTCACATGGGAGCACGAGGCGCACTACTACGTCCGTCGCGCCCTCGGCGACGAGCCGCTGTTCGGGGACGCCCGTGGTGCCCGCGCACGCATCGCAGAGCAGGTGGGCGTGTGACCCCGAACGTTGACCCGTCCATGCCCGCGATGCTAAATTGAAGTGAATCCAGTTCAGCATAGAACGTGGCGTGTCGCCGAAGTCGGAGCACGTCGGTGGCCAGGAGGAGATGTGGCGTCGACTCAGCAAACCGTCGCGTTGGCGGGCAGCCGGTGCGAAGGATGCGGCGCGGTCGCGTTCCCGCCATCCGAAAGATGCATGCATTGCGGCGTGTACGGTGCTTCGAGGATCCGGCTCAGTACGCAGGGCCGGGTGTGGGCGTACACCATCCAGCGGTTCCCCCCGAAGTCTCCACCGTACGTGCCCCCGCCCGAGGGATTTCGTCCGTTCGCGGTCGGCTACGTGGAACTGCCGGAGGGCATCAAGGTCGAGGCCGTCCTCGACTGCGAGGAGTTCACGGATCTGGATGCCGGGTCGCCGGTGTCACTGGTCGCCACCGAGCCGGTGCCGCGGTTCGCCACCGTCTCCCACCAGGGGGAGGCGGTCTGATGCCGAACGTCGCGATCGTCGGGGTCGGGCTCTCCAGGTTCGGCCGCCAGCCGGACAAGTCCGGGCGGCGGCTCGCCGTCGAGGCGGTCCAGCAAGCCCTGCACGACGCCGGGGTCGCCTGGCCGGATGTCCAGATCGCCTTTGGCGGCAGCGACTCCTCCGGACTCGCCGACACGCTCGTCTCCGACCTGGGACTCACGGGCATCCCGTTCATGAACGTCAAGAACGGATGTGCCACCGGCGGTAGCGCCCTGCTGTCGGCGATGAGCGCGATCCGCTCCGGCGCCGCCGACCTCGCGCTGGCCGTCGGCTTCGACAAACACCCGCGCGGCGCGTTCGACCCGCTGCCGGAGGAGTGGGGGCTCCCGGCGGGCTACGGTGAGGCGGGCCTGATGGTCACCACCCAGTTCTTCGGGATCAAGATCGCCCGCTACACGCGCGAACACGGCATCACACCGACAACGCTGGCGAAGGTGGCCGAGAAGGCCTACCGCAACGGTTCCGTCAACCCGAATGCCTGGCGCCGGCAGCCGCTGAGCGCCGAGGCCATCGCCGCTGCCGACATGGTGAACGACCCGCTCACAAGGTACATGTTCTGCTCGCCCGGTGAGGGCGGCGCCGCGGTGCTCCTGGCGAGCCCTTCCGCGGCCCGGCAACTGGACGACGCACCGGTGTGGCTGCGAGCCGCCGCCACCCGCACCAGACGGTTCGGATCGTTCGAGGTGTTCAGTCCGGCGATCCAGGGCACCGGTACGCCGTCGAGCGTGAGTAGCGACGCCGCCACCGCGGTGTTCGAGGCCGCCGGCGTTGCGCCCTGCGACATCGACGTCGCACAGCTACAGGACACTGAGAGTGGTGCCGAGGTCATGCACCTGGCCGAGTGCGGCTTCTGCGAGCACGGCGAGCAGGAGAAGCTCATCGCCGAGGGTGAGACCGAGATCGGCGGGCGGCTCCCCGTCAACACCGACGGCGGTTGCATCGCCAACGGCGAGCCGATCGGCGCATCAGGCCTGCGTCAGGTGCACGAGGTCGTCACCCAACTGCGCGGCCGCGCTGGCGACCGTCAGGTATCGGGGCGGCCACGGCTCGGCTTCACCCACGTCTACGGCGCGCCCGGGATCAGTGCGTGCACCGTGCTGGAGAGGTGAGTGGCGGACATGTCCAAGACGACCCTGCCTGACATGGACACCTTCGTGGCCGAGGCCCGCGCTTGGCTGGCCTCCGTCGCCACACCGCGGGCCACCCGTGCCTGGGGCGTGGGGTCTGACTCGGTGGCTGTGTTCGAGAACTGGACCGCCGAGCAGGAACATGCGGAGACAGACCGGATCCGCGCCTACGAGCAGGCGAAGTTCGACGCCGGCTGGGGGGCGCTCGACTGGCCGGAGGAGCACGGCGGCCAGGATCTGCCGGTGTCGTACGTACTGGCGTTCCGGCGTGAGGAGGCGGCCTTCGATGTTCCGCGGCGCACCGAGATGTTCTCGGTGACCCAGCAGCTGGTAGCGCCGGCGGTGGCACAGTGGGGAACCGCCGAGCAGCGGGATCGGTACGTGCGCGCGATGCTGCGCGCGGACCTGATCGCCTGCCAGCTGTTCTCCGAGACCGAGGCGGGCTCCGACCTGGCGGCGGTGAGGACCAGGGCGGTGCAGCGTGACGACCGGTGGGTCCTCACCGGCCACAAGGTCTGGACCTCGGGTGCCCGGGTGGCGGATATCGGCGTCGCCGTGTGCCGCACCGACCCGGGCGCCCCGAAGCACGCCGGGCTGACAGTGTTCCTGGTACCGATGGACAGCTCCGGCATCACCGTGCGTCCGGTCCGACAGATGACCGGCGGCGCGTCGTTCAACGAGGTGTACCTGGACGAGGTCGAGCTGCCGGACGATTACCGCCTCGGCCCGGTGGGCAAGGGCTGGAATGTCGCGCTCACCGTGCTGTCGGCGGAGCGCTTGGACTCCGGCAACCTGGGGCTGCCCAACGCCGACCGTGCCGTCGAGCTCGCCCGGCACTTGGGGCGTCCGCTCGACGCCCTGGAGCGGGACCGGGTCGCCGATCTCGTCACCCGCAGCTACGTCCAACGCCTGGCCGGGATGCGGGTGGCAGCCGCGCTGGGGGCCGGCAAGGAGCCGGGCCCGGAGGCGTCGGTCGGCAAGCTCCTGGCCACCGACACCATGGCCCGCACCTCCGAGGTGGCCCGCATGCTGCTGGGGCCCGAGCTGACCGTCGACTCCGGGCGGTGGGGCACCTGGGCCTGGACCGAGCACGTGCTGGGGGCGCCCGGCTACCGGATCGCCGGCGGTACCGACGAGATCCAGCACAACATCCTGGCCGAACGTGTCCTCGGCCTGCCCAAGGAGCCGCAGGCGTGAAAGCCCAGGAGTACCTCCGCGATCTCGAGCCGCGTGTGACCGAGGTCCTGCGCGATAACGGCCTCGACCACGTCGGTCCGCTGCAGGTCCTGCCCGGGGGCCACTCCGGGCTGACCTACGCCACCGCCACCGAGAGCGGGCGGCTGGTGGTCAAGGCGGTCCCGCCGGGGCAGAAGCCAATCGGCCGACACGACATGGTGCGTCAGGCCCGGATCATGCAGGCACTGGGTCCTACGCCGGTTCCGGTGCCCGACATCGTGGTCGTCGACGACCGGCACCCGGCGTGGTTCGCAATGGAGTTCGTGGAGGGGGAGTCGCTCGAGCCGGTCCTGGACGACCCGGCCGTGGAACCTGCGGTGGCCACCGCCCGGATGCGGCGCGCTGCCGAGGTCCTCACGCTGCTACACGCGGTGCCGCTGCAGGACCTGCCCGTCGACGGGGTGCCGCTCAGCCCGACGAACGAGCTCGCGCGGTGGGCTCGCACGATGGCCACCGTACCACCGGAGCTGGTGCAGGGTGCCGAGAAGCTCCAGGACGCGCTCGAACGGACCACCCCGGCGGCGGTACACCCCACACTCGTGCACGGCGACTACCGGCTGGGCAACCTGATCGCTCGGACGACCGAGCCAGTGGCGCTCATCGACTGGGAGATCTGGAGCATCGGCGATCCCCGGGTCGAGCTCGGCTGGTTCCTGGTGTTCGCCGACGGTGCGAACTTCCCCGGCGCCGGCCGCGACGTACCCGATCTGCCTCCGAGAACGAGCTGGTGCAGCGGTACGTCGGTCACGGCTGGCATCTGCCCGGTCTCGACTGGTTCAAGGCCCTGGGACGGTTCAAGATGGCCGCCATCATGGGGCACAACCTGCGGCGGCACCGCGAGGGGCGTCATCACGACCCGGAGCAGGAGCGCCTGCCCGACACGATCCAGCACTTGATCGACACCGGCCGGGAGCTGGTGGCCTGAGCGCGTCGTAGGAGACACCGATGGAATTCGCCCACTCACCACGTGCCGAGGAGCTGCTGAAGCGGCTCCAGGCGTTCATGGACGAGCACGTCTACCCCGCCGAGCAGCTGTACGACGCGCAGATCGAGGCCAACGACGATCCGCACGAGCAGCCGCAGGTCATGCGTGGTCTGCAGGCAGCGGCCCGCGAACTCGGCCTCTGGAACCTGTTCATGACACACGGGGACTGGGGCGCCGGCCTCACCAACCTGGAGTACGCACCACTGGCAGAGGTACTCGGCCGCTCCGTCATCGCCAACGAGGCGGTGAACTGCTCGGCCCCCGACACGGGGAACATGGAGATCCTCGCGATGTACGGGTCCCCGGAGCAACAGCAGCGATGGCTGCGCCCCCTGCTGGACTGCGAGATCCGGTCGGCGTTCGCGATGACCGAGCCGGGGGTGGCCAGCTCGGACGCCCGCAACATCGCCTCGACCATCCGTCGTGACGGCGACGAGTATGTGCTCAACGGCCGCAAGTGGTACGTCTCGGGCGTCCTCGACCCGGACTGTCGGCTGATCATCTTCATGGGCAAGTCCGACCCGGACGCACCGACCTACCGACAGCAGAGCATGGTGCTGGTCCCGGCCGACGCATCCGGGATCACGGTGCTGCGGGACCTCCCGATGTTCGGTTACCGCGACCGGCTGGGGCACGGCGAGGTCGACTTCAGCGACGTACGCGTGCCGGTGGAGAACATGCTCGGCCAAGAGGGTGACGGCTTCCGCATCGCCCAGGGTCGCCTCGGGCCCGGCCGCATGCACTACGCGATGCGCGCCATCGGGTTCGCCGAGCGAGCGCTGGACCTGATGTGCGAGCGCGCACTGGGCAGACAGGCGTTCGGGGGACCGCTGGCCGACCGCGGTGTCGTGCGCGAGTGGATCGCCCGCAGCCGGATGGAGATCGACCAGATCCGGCTGCTGGTGCTGAAGGCCGCATGGCTGATGGACACGCGCGGCAACGCCGCCGCGCGCTCGGAGGTGGCCACGATCAAGGTAGCGGCGATGGAGACCGCGCACCGGGTGGTCGACCGCGCGGTGCAGACGTTCGGCGCGGCCGGGGTCAGCGACGACACCGTGCTCGCCCGGCTGTTCGCCATTACCCGCGCCCTGCAGATCGCCGACGGCCCGAACGAGGTGCACCTGCGCACCATCGCCAGGCTGGAGTTGCAGCGGCATACCGAGAGGGGCCGGGCATGAACGACGCAAAGGAGTTGGCGGGCAAGGTCGCCCTCGTCACCGGAGCGACCCGCGGGCTCGGCTACGCGATCGCCCACGGCCTCGCGGCCGAAGGGGCGACGGTCGTGGTCTCCAGCCGCAAGCAGGACTCCTGTGACGCCGCCGCCCGGAGGATCGCTGAGGAGACCGGCGGCTTCGTCGACGCGCTCGCCCTGCACGTGGGGAAGTGGGACGCGCTCGAGCCCGCTGTCGACGAGGTGTACGCACGCCACGGTCGTCTCGACGTGCTTGTCAACAACGCGGGCATCGCGCCGGTCGCGCCCTCGCTGTTCGAGGTGTCGGAGGCACTGTTCGACAAGACGATCGCGGTCGACCTCAAGGGCCCGTTCCGGCTGACCGCGGTGGCCGGGGCCCGCATGGCCGCCGCCGACGGCGGCTCGGTGATCAACATCTCGAGCATCGGAGCCCACCGGCCCAGCCCCCCCGAAGCCGTGTACGCGGCGGCGAAGAACGGTCTCAACGCCCTGACCATGGCCTTCGCCCAGGAGTACGGCCCGCACGTACGCGTCAACTGCGTGATGCCCGGCGCCTTCGCCACCGACATGGCCGAGACCTGGGACGAGTCCTTCGTGGGCAAGGCCGTCGACCGGCTCCCGGTCGGCCGTCTCGGACGGCCGGACGAGATCGTCGGCATGGTCGTGCACCTGGCCTCCGACCGCTCCGGCTACACCACCGGAGCGGTGATCCCCGTCGACGGCGGCCGGACGGCCGTGTACTGACCGGGGATGGGAGCCGAACATGGGAGAAGCGCGAGAGCGCCAGGCGGAAGGGCCGGATCGCATGACCAGCCACACTGCGGGAGCGGCCGACGGCGCCGCCGGGCTCTTCGACGTGCATGGCAGGGTCGCGGTCGTCACCGGGGCGTCCTCCGGGCTGGGAGAGGGCTTTACCCGGACGCTGGCCGAGGCAGGCGCGACCGTATTCGCCACCGCCCGACGACTCGACCGGCTGGAGGCGCTCGCGAAGGAACACGACGCGGTCGTTCCCGTGGCGTGCGACGTCACGGTCCACGACGACCGGTGCGCACTGGTGGAGCGCGCGGTCAGACACGGCGACCGCATCGACATCCTCGTCAACAACGCCGGCGTGTCGGGACCACCACAAGCTGAGGACGAGACGCCCGAGGACTTCCACGGTGTCCTGGACGTCAACCTGGCGGCGGGCTTCCACCTGGCCACCGCCGTGGCGAGTTCGGCCCCGGAACAGACGGACCTCAGCATCATCAACGTCTCGTCGGTGGTCGGCATGGTCACCACGGCCCCGATCGGCGGCGCGAGCTACGCGGCGTCCAAGGCGGGGATCCTCGGCCTCACCCGCGAGCTGGCCGGCCAGTGGGGACGCCGGGGAATACGCGTCAACGCGATCGTTCCCGGTTGGTTCGACACCGAGATGACCGACGGTCTGTTCGACAACGAGCGCTCGGCGACCTGGGTACGACGGAACACGTTGCTGAATCGGGGCGGGCGACCGGGCGAGGTGGACGGGGCCTTGCTCTTCCTGGCGTCGGCTGCGTCCTCGTACGTCACCGGCCAGGCGATCGTGGTCGACGGCGGGTGGACCGCCCGATAGCAGTCCAGGTTTCGTCGGTCCAGTAAAGGAGTCACCAGGTGAAGGAACTGTCGGCCGAGCTCACCAAGCGGGCGAGGACGGGCCCGGACGAGGTCGTGGTCGTCGATGCGACAGGAGCACACACCGCGGCCGAGGTCGTGGCCGAGGCGACCGGGCTCGCCCAGCAGCTTGAGACCACGCTGGGCGGATCACCGACCGTGCTGGTGCAGGCGGACAACTCCTGGCGGACACTGGCCTCTGCTGTTGCGGTGGGACTGCGTGGGGGACTGATGGCGGTCACCAGCAGGCACGCCCATGCCTCAGAGATCGCCCTCGCGCTGGATGACCTGCGTCCGGACGCCGTGGTGGCCTCCGACGAGACGCTCGCATCCTGGCAGCTGCCGGCGTCCGCCTTCCCGACCGAGCTGTCGGCCCTGGCCGGCTGGCGGCTGCGTGCCGGCCAGGGCCCGGTCAGCGACGTCGGCCGGTGGGTCGGCGGATCCGTGGTCGCCATGACCTCCGGTTCCACCGGGCGTCCCAAATGCGTCATCCAGTCCGAGGACGCGCTTTGGTACGCCGGGCGGTGCACCATCGAGACAGTCCGGCTGCGGCCCGGCGACCCGGTCGCGGCGTTGGTGCCCTGGTCCTCCGTGGCGGCCTTCTGCTTCGGCATGTACCTGCCCGCGCGGCTGGGGTCCCCCGCGGTCTGCCTGGACAAGTGGAACCCCGCACAGGCGCTGAGCCTGATGAGAGAGCATGACGTGCGGTGGACGATGCTCGTACCTACTATGGCCCTGCAGTTGTCGGTGCAGCCGGGTGCCGAGGGCTCCCTGAGGTCCCTGACCGCGATGACGGTCGGCGGTGGGCCGATGGATGCCAGTGCGTTGCGCCGCGCCGAGACACTGCTGGACGCAAGATTCTTCGCGTGTTCGGCATGTCGGAGTGCCTGGGCCACACCACGCCGCTGCCCACCGACCCGCCCGAGGTGCGGCTGGGCCGAGACGGACGGCCGTTCCCCGGCACGACGGTGCGCGCGGTGGACGCCGAGGGACGTCCGCTGGCGGTAGGTGAGGTGGGAGAGGCGCAGGTCCGCGGTCCTTCGCTCTTCGTGGGGTATGCCCGGGAGGGGAGTCCGCGCCGCCCCGCGCTGACCTCGGACGGGTTCCTCCCGACCGGCGACCTGGTGGAGGTGGGGGAGGACGGCACCGTCCGCCTCATGGGACGGCAGAAGCAGGTCATCATCCGAGGCGGCCGCAACGTCGACGTCAATGAGGTGGAGGCCGCCGTCGGTCGGATGCCCGGCGTCGCCCAGGTGTGCGTGGTGCCGGTGGCCGACGAGATGCTGGGTGAACGTGTCGCGGCCCTCGTGGTCCCCGAGGGAGACGTGCTCTCGTTGGAAGACGTGACCGGTTGGCTTCAGGAGAGTGGCTTCCCGAAGTCCAAGTGGCCGGAGTACGTCTTCGCGGTGGCGGACCTGCCACAGAACCGCGTGGGCAAGTTGTCGCGCCCCGATGCGACACAGCTCGCCAACGACCTTCGCACCCGGATCAAGCCGAGTTCAGGTCAACTTGGTTAGGATGGTGACAGACCTCAGTCCGACCTGCGACAGATGGGATCAAGGATGTCGACAGCGACAGCGACGGGCCGGGAGAGCTCGCGATCGAAGCGCAAGGTGATCCTGGACGCGGCGATCGACCACTTCGGTGAGGTGGGGTTCGAGCACACCAAGTGGGCCACCGTCGCCGACGAGGTCGGCATCGGGCAGACCGCTCTGTACCATTACTTCGAATCCAAGTCACACTGCCTGCTCACCATCATGCGCATGCAGCTCGACCAGAGCCTGACCCGGTTCCGCGAGGTGACGTCCGGTGTCTCCGACGCACCAAGGCCTTCGAGGCCGGCGTTGCCGCGGCGTACGAGGCCACGCCGCGGGAGGCGCTGCAGCGGCGAATCCTGCACAACCACATGGACCTGCTCGCCACACCCCGACAGTCCCAGCGAGAGGAAGCGGAGCGGCAGCAATGTCGCGACCTCGTCAAGGACATCGAGGCAGAATGGACCGCGCTGATCCACCGCGGCATCGACCAAGACGCCTTCGTGCGTCGTGACGCGCAGGTCACGGCACGGCTCGTGCTCGGGCTGGTGGTCAGTGTGTGGCGCTGGTACCGCGCCGAGGGTTCCATGAGCCTGGACGAGATCACGGAGGTGGTCACCGACGCCTGTCTGCGCATCGTCTGTGACGGCTCCACGCCCGCCCGCACGACTGCCAGAAAGACCCGGAAGCGCTGAGGCCGGCCTACGGAGAGGACCCCTGTGTACAACCTGATCGTCCTGGCGTCACGTCCGAGCGACTGGACGCACCAGCAGTTCATCAACTGGTGGCGTGGTGAGCACGCCGAGATGACGTACCCGCTGCCCGGGTTGCGTCGGTGGCTGCACACGGAGGTGCTGGACACGGTGGACGAGCGCTCGGCGGGCTGGGACGGCATCTCCATCCTGAGCTTCGACTCCCGCGAGGATCTGGATGCCGCGCTTGTCAGCGAGGAGTGGAAAAGGGCCGTTGAGCACGTCGGCAGCATGCGGGGGCGCCGGATCATCGTGATGGGCGAGGAGCAGACCATGCTCGCCGAGCAGTCCACCTTCTGACCTTCGGGCGTCACCGGGCGCGTGGGACGCAGTCGTCTCAGGACCGCGGGGAGAGGTCGGCGTGATGCCCCGCGGCCTCCAGCAGGGCGGGAACACCGTGTTCGAGTGTGGGGGCGAAGCTCCTGTCGTGTGGGCGCTCACCATTGAGCCAGCGCGTGTATATGGCTTCGCAGAAGATGGCGGCCTTCCGCAGCGCGAGCGTCTGATACCAGGGCAGTGCGCTGAGGTCGCGCCCGGTGCGTTCGGCGTAGTGCTCGGCAAGCTGGCGACCGGTCAGATAGCCGGGCCGCCGGGTCGCCGTACTGAGGTGCAGCGGAGACGTCGGGCCGCCCGCCTCGGCGTAGGTGGCGGTGAGATAGCCCAGGTCGGCGAGCGGGTCACCGAGAGTGGCCATCTCCCAGTCCAGGACCGCCAGGACACACGCGGGCGCGTTCGGACGGAACATCAGGTTCCCCAGACGGTAGTCACCGTGCACCACTGCCGCGCTGTGGCTGACAGGCAGGTTTGCGCCGAGCCAGTCGGCGAGCCTCGCGACCTGGGGAACGGTGCGCGTGGTGTTGACGTCCCACAGGGCGGAGAACCGGTCGACCTGGCGCCGTAGGTAGCCCTCCGGCCGGCCGAACGACTGCAGTTCCGCGTCCCCGGCGGGGTCGACGCCGTGGAGCAGCACCAGGGCCTCCACCAGCGCGATGCTAGTGGCGCGGCGCTGTTCGCAGGTGTCGAGGGCGACAGGGACGGTGTCGGTGATCACGACCCCGTCGAGCGACTCCATCAGGTAGAACGGGACGCCGAGAACCGAGTCGTCTGAGCACACCGCGACGATCTCGGGAACCGGCACGCCATGAGGGCGCAGCAGCTGCTGGATACGCGCCTCACGCACCATGTCGTGGGTCGACCTCGGCAGCGGGGGACGGGGGCCGCGCCGTAACACCAGGCTGTCGGACCCACGGCGGATCCGGTAGGTGAGGTTGGACTGCCCCTCACCGATCCGTTCCCAGGCCAGTGGTCCACGCCCGATGCCGTGGGTGTCGAGGAATTCGGCGAGCGGCTCGAGTACCAGCAGCGGCGGGGCGTCCAGGCGTTCGGCGTCTTTGCTGGTGGCGACCACCTCGACGCCATCCGGCACCGTGTGCATCAGTGACCGCTCCCGCTCCGAACCACGCTTCGCCCTGGTGACGCTCCCCGGCCTTCACCGCGGCTCGTCGATCGGAGGAGGCCCGGCGCGCGATAGCCCAGCGGTGGGTCTCGTTGGGGCCGTCGTAGATCCGAAACGGCCGGACCTCGTTGAGGAACTGCGCCAGTGGAAGCCCGTCGGAGACACCGTCGCCCCCGCAGATCTGGACTGCACGGTCGATCACCCGGAAGATCGCCTCGGAGCAGTGCACCTTCGCGACCGAGGACATCGCCGACCCGGCCTTGGGGTTGACGGCGAGCAGGCCCGCGGTCTTGGCGACGATCGCGTCGCACGTCTCGATGTCGATCACCGAGTCTGCGGTCAGGTTCTGCGCCGGCCCGAGGTCGGTGAGCGGCGTGCCGAAGAGTGTCCGGGTCTCTGCCCGGTCCAACGCGATGTCCATGGACCGCCGGGCCAGCCCCAGCCAGCGCATGCAATGTGTGAGGCGCGCGGGGCCCAGCCGTACCTGTGCATAGGAGAACCCGCGGCCGACCTAGCCGAGCACCGCCTCGTCACCGATCTCGCAGTCCTGGAAGCGGACGTGCGGATGGCCGCCGTCGATATAGCGGTCCACGGTGTGGATCGGCTCCCCGATCGTGACCCCGGGGTTGGTCATGTCGACCAGGAACATGGTCGCCCCGGCGGGTGCGTCGTCGAGAACGTCGGTGCGGGCCATGACGATGCAGAAGGCAGCGCCGATCGCGCCGCTGGTGAACCGCTTGTGGCCGTTGATCCTCCAGCCGCCTGGTCGGCGCGACGCTGTGGTCTGCAGAGCGGCGGGGTCCGACCCGGCGCCCGGGTGCGGTTCAGTCATGCCGAAGCAGGAGCGGACGTGCCCACGGGCCAGCGGTTCCAGGTAGCGGCGCTTCTGCTCGTCGGTCGCCACCAGTTCGAGCATGTGCATGTTGCCCTCGTCCGGCGCCATGCAGTTGAGCACGCTGGGACCGATGGGGGAGTACCCCGCCTCCTGGAGGATCGGTGACCAGTGCTCGATCGACAGGCCCTGTCCGCCGTACTCTTGCGGCGCGTGGGGTGCGAACACACCGGCCTCCCGGGCGGCCTGCTGCAGCCGCACGCGCGTGGCCTGTGGCAGGCGCTCTCCCGGCACCGGCTCCTCCTCGATGACGACCTCGCGGACGAACCGGCGGGTGCGCCGGCGGAGGTCGTCCACATCGGGAGGCAGGGGCGGCTGGCTCATGGCGACGCGGTTTCCTTCCTTCCTCAGGACACGAGTACGACGACGCTCTCGGCCACGCAGGCGGGTTTGTCGCCGCTCTCGACCTCGATGGTGGTGCGCACCACGGCCTGCGCGCCCTGTGGCGTGGGGGTCACCTCCGCGATCTCCGCGCCGGCGCGCACCCGCGAGCCGGCCGGCACAGGCGCGGGGAAGCGCACCTTGTTGGTGCCGTAGTTGATGCCCATGGACAGCCCGTCGACGCGGTAGATCTGCGCGTTGAGCATCGGCACCAGCGACAGCGTCAGGTACCCGTGCGCGATGGTTCCGCCGAAGGGCCCCACCTTGGCCCGTTCGGGGTCGACATGGATCCACTGGTGGTCGCCGGTCGCGTCGGCGAACTGGTTCACCCGCTCCTGAGTGATCGTGTGCCAGTCGCTGTAGCCCAAGTGCTCGCCGACGGCCTGCTTGAGCTCGTCGATTCCGTTGAAGACGCGCATGCCTGCTCCTGTCGGTTGGAGGGGTGGGGTATGGCCGGTGGGCTCAGTCGACGGGCCCGCCGGCGACGTAGACCACCTGGCCGCAGACGAAGCCTGCGCCCTCGCTGGCCAGGAACGACGCAGTGTGGGCGATGTCGTCGGGGTAGCCGACCCGGCCCATCGGCGTCTGCGTGGCCGCCGCGGCCTTGAAGTCCTCGAACGACGCACCCACCCGGGCGGCGGTGGCCTCGGTCATCTCGGTGACGATGAAGCCGGGCGCGATCGCGTTCACGGTGACGCCGAACTTGCCCAACTCGATCGACAGCGTCTTGGTGAACCCCTGCAGGCCGGCCTTGGCCGCGGAGTAGTTGGCCTGCCCACGGTTGCCCACCGCGGACCTGCTGGACATGTTGATGATCCGGCCCCACTTGGCCTCGACCATGTACTTCTGCACCGCCCGGCTCGTCAGGAAGGACCCGCGCAGGTGCACGTTCATCACCGCGTCCCAGTCCTGCGCGGTCATCTTGAACAGCAGGTTGTCGCGGGTGATGCCGGCGTTGTTGACCAGCACGGTCGGCTCGCCCAGCTCCTCGGCCACCCGGCTTACCGCGGCCTCGACGGCCGTCTCGTCGGCCACGTCGACGCCGACGCCGACGGCATGGGAACCGGTGGCCTCGATATCGGCGACCACCTGCTTGCAGGACCCCTCGTCGAGGTCCAGGACCGCGACAGCGAGGCCGTCGACGGCCAGTCGCTTGGCCACGGTAGCGCCAATGCCCCGCGCGGCGCCCGTGACGATCGCCGTGCGTCGATGCGCGTTGGTCATCCGTTCTCCTAAACGTGTCGGCATCATTCGACATTGCGTTGACTACGGGGAGCCGCAGGCCACGGCAACACCTGTGCTAAACTAAATTCAGTTCATCTTCGCCGTGCCGGTCCTCTCTGTCAAATGGGGATCGACGGTGGGCGGTGGTTGAGGGCGACATCTGGGCGCCCGCAGCGTGGACGCGTCAGAGACTGAGGGCGGTGGGTAGTGGCCGGAGATCGGAAGACTGTGACGAAGCCGCGGGGTGTCGGATTCGACGTCGACGGCGCCGTGGGACGGATCGTGCTGGAACGCTCGGAGGCTTCGAACTCGCTCGATCTGCCGGCGGCCGAGGCGTTCGGGCGAGCCGTGACCGCAGCCGAGGACACTGCGGTGCGCGTGGTGACGCTGACCGGCGAGGGGAGTCGGTTCTGCGCAGGTGGCGATGTCTCGTCATTCGCTGAGGCCTCCGACCGTCCCTCATACGTGCTCGAGCTTGCGTCCGTGCTGGAGCACCATCTGCAGCGGCTCTCAAACCTGGCCAAGCCGGTGGTCGCCGGCGTGCACGGTGCGGTGGCCGGTGCTGGCCTGGCGTTCCTGCTGAACTCTGACCTGACTGTCGCCGGCCGGTCGACGAAGTTCTTGATGGCGTATGCCGGCGTCGGGCTGAGCCCCGACTGTGGTGTTTCCTACCTGTTGCCCCGGGCGGTGGGGCAGCAGCGCGCACTCGAATTAGCCCTCACCGGCCGTGTGCTCACGGCCGGTGAGTCCCGAGAGTGGGGACTGGTGACCGAGGTCGTCGACGACGACCAGGTGGCCGTCCAGACGATGAGGATCGCCGAGCAGTTGGCGGCCGGTCCCGTCCTTGCCCTAGGGGAGGCCAAACGCCTGGTCCGCCGATCCTGGTCCGTCTCTCGCGCCGCCAGCGGAAGGGACGAGGCCGAGACCATCGCCCGTATGGTCGACACCGACGCAGCGCAGGCGCTGATCGAGCGGTTCCTCTCGCGCTGACTGGGTGCCGCTCGCCGTTGCTCATCTTTTCGCCGCTCAGTCCTTGATCCGACAGGTGACGGTGGCGCCGACCTCGGTGGACAGCCCGGTGACAGCGCCGGTCTTGTGTGCCTTGACCGGTCGTTCCATCTTCATCGCCTCGATCACGATGATCGGGTCGCCCTCGACCACCGTGGACCCCTCCTCGGCGGTCGCCTTCACCACCGTGCCCCGCATCGGCGAGGTGAGGGTGTCGCCCCGCGGACCGCGCCGCCGCCGTGGCTCTCCCCAGTCCACGGCCGGATCGGGCTGTCGAACTCGGCTCGATCCAGCGGGTGTAGACGCCGAACTCGCCGTCGAGCGCGGTGAACGCCGGGCCGTCGACGACCGTGCGGTGGAACGGGATCACGGTGGGAATGCCCTCGACCACGACCGGCTGCTCCGCCAGATCCGCGACCGCCTCGCCAGCACACTGAGCGCCCGGAACCGTCTCACACGGGGAACTCGATCTCCGGTGTGCGGCAGATTAGCAGTCTCCGGCACTTCTGTGTCTCCGGCGCGATGAGTGCGCTTGCGTTGAAGGAGGCCTCGAAGTCGCCGTCACGCGTGACCCGACCCAGCGCCATCTCGACATCGCCGCTATGAGCGGACCGGACGACGTGGTGCACACGGGTGCCCTTCTCGCGCTGGGCCAGGTACGACACCAGCCCCGCCCTGTCACCGGTGAACTCTGCGGCCCTTCCGCTGCCCGTGGAGAACTGCACCGACAGATGGAAGTCGTCACTGATCAGGTCGAGCACGCGGTCGGGGTGGTCCGAGTCCATGACCGCGAACCACGTGTCGAGGAAGGGAGTCGCTGAGGATGTCATAAACTGAATTTAGTTCATTAAGCGAAGTCCTGTCGAGTGCGCCCTCCGATGCCGGCTCGGTGCGCCGGGCACCCCGTTGACGGTTGCGCGCGGTTCAGTGATGATGAAATGAATTCAGTTCTAACCTTGGGTGTGCGTGGCTGTGTGCGCGCTTCCCGGTCCTTGCAAGGGGTGAAGCATGAGCGCGGTGCGGTCGAGACTGGTGGACAAGGCGGTGCTGGTCACCGGCAGCACCGGTGGCCTTGGGGCGGCGATCGCCCGAAGGCTGGCCGAAGAGGGCGCGCGGCTGGTGGTGACGGACGTGGACGAGTCCGCGTGCCGTGACCTGGTCGCCGAGCTGCCCGGGGGCACTGAGAGGCACCTGTGCTATGCCCTCGACGTATCCAGCGAGGATGCCTGGCGCACCGTCGTGGCGCTTGCCGAGCGCGAGTTCTCAGGCCTTAGTGGGCTGGTCAACAACGCTGCCCTCGGGAGCATCGCGACCGTCGATCAGGAGGACCTCGACCGCTGGGAGCGCGTCATCGCCGTGGGGCAGACCGGCGTCTGGCTCGGCATGAAGCACGTCGGCCCCGCCATCGAGCGCACCGGTGGAGGCTCCATCGTCAACATGTGCTCGATTCTGGGCACGGTGGGCGGCCTGGGGAACAGTGTGGCCTACCACGCCGCCAAGGGGGCGGTGCGCACCATGAGCAAGAACGCCGCACTGCACTGGGCCCGGTCCGAGGTGCGTGTCAACTCACTCCATCCGGGGTTCATCGGTACGAGTCAGCTCCTAGAGAGGTACGCAGGCACCGAGCGTCACGAGGCCATGCTTACCCACACCCCCATGGGGCGACTCGGCACGGCTGAGGAGATCGCTGCCGTGGTGGCCTTCCTGGCCAGCGACGACTCCTCATTCATGACGGGTTCCGAGATCTATGCCGACGGGGGCTGGACCGCGGCTTAGGCGCCCAGCACACGGCAGCCCGCCTCCCGGCCCTCGGAGACGGCATGGGCGACCTTGCGGGCGCTCACGCAGTCGCCGATCATCTGGACGCGGGCCCCTTCGGGAACAGGCGGGATTTTCCGAGGTACGCGGGGGCCGGCGACGACCACCAGGTCAGCGCCCAGGGTGGTCTCGACGCCGGTGAGTGAGCGGGCGGTCAACTCGCGTCCGTTGCGCCCGATCGGGAGCAGGAAGCCGTGGATGGCGACACCCGTGCCGTGCAGCCGGTGCAGCAACTGGGTTCGGCTCTCAGCCGGGATGCCCGCGGCGAAGGCGCCACTGGGCGCCAGGACCGTGATGCCGCGCACGCCCGCGGCGATCCCGAGCTCCACCGCGCTCACGGCGGGCCACCACCCGAAGCCGTCGTCGACCACTACCAGCTCGTCGACGCCGGCCATGCCTTCCGCGCCCTTTTCCAATGCCGCCGAGCAGGTGACGGCGTCCACCTCGTTCCCGTACTCGGACAGCGTCTCCTCGGCGCCCACCGCGACGATCACGTCGTCGAACTCCTCCAGCTCCTGTGCGGATGGAACCCTCCCAAGTCGCGCCGAGACGCCGAGGTCGTCCAGGCGACCGGTGTAGTAGCCGATCAGGCGACGCCAGCCCATGCGGTGCGGCGCGTCGCCAGCGGTCGCGATCTGTCCGCCGAGACGGTCGGTTTCCTCGTACAGCACGACGGGCCTGCCCTCTTCGGCCAGCACGAGCGCGGCCTCCAGCCCGGCCGGCCCACCTCCCACGACCGACACGCTGCCCTGGCCGCGGGGCCGTGCCGTCTGCAACAGCAGCGGAGCCGCGGGACGACGTCGGTGCGGGGGAGGGGCCAGATGCGGGTTCACTGAGCACAGGAGACACGGGGTGAACAGCCGACAATCCTCGTTGCAGTTGGTGCACGGCCGTACCTCTCGTGCGCGGCCGGCGAGGAACTTCTTGGGAGCTTCAGGGTCGGCGATCACCGTCCGACACATCCCCACCAGGTCGGCGCCCTGGCTCAACGCGGTGTTGATGTCCTCGTCGGTGCGGAAGGACTGCGAGACCAGCAGCGGCAGTGCTGTCGCGTCGGCGAGCTGCTCGACCACCGGCAGCAACGGTGGTGAACTCGTGGCCATGTCCGCCACGTACCGCCCGCGATCCCCGACCGCCATGTTCAGGTAGTCGATGTCGGCACCGGCAGGGAGTTGCTCCATCACCCGGCAGACGTCCTCGAACGACAGCAGCGACTCGATCGCGGACAGCCGCACTCCGACGATCGCGTTCGGGGTGGTCTCGCGGATGCTCTGGACGATATCGCTGATGAGTTTGATGCCGCCGAGGGGGCCAGGGCCGTATCGGTCGTGGCGCTCGTTGGCGTCCCGAGAAAGGAACTGTTCGAGCAGGTAGCCGTGAGCGGCATGCAGCTCCACGCCCTCGAAGCCGGCCTCCACGCAGCTCGCGGCACAACGTTGGAAGTCGTCGATCAGACGAGGGATCTCCTTGCCGGTGAGGACCCGGGGCGGGGAAGGCGAGCGGGACGTCCTCACGGCCGAGGGCGCCGCCGGGGCGTACCACGACTCCGCCCCCAGCGTCTCGCGGCCAAGGTGGATCAATTGCGAGATCGGGACCGCACCGCCTGCCCGGATGGCCTGCGCTCGTTTCGCGAGTCCGTACTTGGCCTCGCCGCGGTAGGCGACCACGAGATTTCCGGTCCGGACGGTCGACTCCGCCGAGACGATGGTGGCGCCGCTGACCACCATCGCTACGCCACCGCCGGCCACCCGCGTCCAGTAGTCCGCATCGCCGTCCTGGGCCAGGCCGTCGGAGATCAGCCCGGAAGCGTGCGCGGTGGCGACCATCCGGTTGCGCAGCCGTCGGCCCCTCACCGTGAACGGCGTCGCGAGATCCGGCACTTGGGTATGGGCCTGGGACACCTGCACCTCCCTAGCCAAGTTCAGTTCAAGGGAGGCTAGCAGCCGTAATGGCCGCGGGCCAGGTTGTGATCCGTGCGTTCTTGCCTCGCCTTGACATGCACGCGCCTGCTGGATGTACTCGCAAAGAACTGAAATGAGTTTGGTTTGATATCGCAGGCGAATGGGCCGTTCAGCCGCCCGGGCCACACGTGATGAAGGGCGATCGACAACCGTCCCTCACCACCGGGGTTCTCTGCCTGGCGGTGCTCGTTTTCGCCAGCGCGCAGACCTCGGTGGCTCCGGCCATCCCGCAGATGGCGCGTGACCTCGGCTCCACCACGCAGACGGCCGCGTGGTCGTTCACGGCGTACATGGTCTCCGCCGCCGTGCTGACGCCTGTGGTCGGTCGCCTGGGGGACATGTTCGGCAAGCGCCGCCTGCTGGCGATCGTGCTGGGCCTGTTCGCCCTGGGTGCGCTGGTCGCCGCAACCGTTGCGCGGATGGACGTCGTCATCCTTGGGCGGGTCGTCCAAGCGCCGGTGGGGGGATCATCCCGCTGTCCTTCGGACTCATCAGAGACCACGTCCCCGCGGCACGCCGGGCCACAGCGATCGGTCTGGTCTCGTCGTTTGCCGGCCTCGTCCTCGGCGGTGTCCTCGTCGACCTCTTCTCGTTCGAGGCGATCTTCTGGAGCGTCGCAGTCACGGCCGCACTCGCCGCCGCCGCGGTGCGCCTGCTCCTCGCGGAGTCCACGTCGGGCGGCCACAGACGGGTCGACTGGTGGGGAATCTCCTGGCTCAGCGCCGGCCTGTTCGCGGTCATGCTGGCGGTGGGTCAGCTGAACACGTGGGGAGTCGCCGATCCGCGCACCACCTTGCTGGCACTGACAGGGTTAGGTCTGCTCATCGTCTTCGGGGTGGTGGAGAGGCGCGTGCCACAACCGCTTCTTGACATCGGTTTGCTCGTGCACCCTTCGGTGCTGCTGGGAAACGTCGCCGCGTTTTTGGTCGGTTTCGCCGCTTTCAGCGTGTTCGTGCTCGTGCCGCAGTATGCGCAGACTCCGCGCTCCGTAGGGTTCGGTTTCACCAGCGACGCGACCCAGGTCGGGCTGCTGATGATGCCCGGATGCATCGTCATGGTCCTCGCCGGTCCGCTCTCGGCTCGACTGGGCGGCAGGGCAGGCGACAAGATCCCCATGGCCATGGGCAGCACGCTGATCGCAGTCGGGATGCTGTTCCTGGCTCATGACCGCGCAACCCTGATGGCGCTCTTCGCTCCGACGGCTCTCGTGCTCTTCGGGTTGGGCCTTTCCTTCGCCTCGACCGCGAACCTCATCGTCGACCACGCGCCCGCAGGCGCGACCGGAGAAGCGACTGGTGTTAACGCGGTGGTCCGTGCCATGGGCAACGCGCTGGGGGTACAGACCACCGCCGCGGTCGTCAGCGCAGGGGCAGGGGATGCTCCCTACGCGACTGCCTTCCTGCTTTGCGCGTTCGCAGCGGTTGCGGCCACTGTCACGGCCGCGTTGGTGCCCAAGGGACCGTTGCCGCCTCGCTGATCCGCACACTGTTCGCCCGTTCGCGTCTGCGCTAGAAGCCGGCCAGGGACTCGTCTGTGTCGGCCACGGCCACGCACACCCGGACTATACAACTGAATTCATTTCTATTAACGTCGGACACCCGACCATAGAGAGGAGACGCCGTGCCCGATGACGTCGATGTTCTGGTGATCGGTGGCGGCATGGCCGGGCTCACCGCCGCAGTGCGCAGCATCAAGACCGGGGCGCGGGTGCTGCTCGTGGAATCGGCAACGTCCGTCGGCGGCTCCGCGCAGTATGCGGGGTACGTCTGGACGGCCCCTGACCGCGAGACGATGGCCCGGGTCAACCCGCTGGGGGACAAGCGCCTGCGCAACAGGCTCGTCGACGGGCTCGACGACGGGGTCGAGTGGATCCGCTCACTGGGTGTGGAGTGCAAGGACGCAGTGCTCATGCTCGGCTTCGGGCGCGGCCACCAGTTCGACGCGCCGCACTACATCGACGAATGTCGACGCATCATCCGCGCGGAGGGTGAGCTGCTCACGCACACCAGCACCAGCGCACTGGTCATGGACGAAGGTGCCGTGGTGGGCGCCGGCCTGGTGCTGGCGGACGGGAGCCGGCGCACTGTGCGGGCCTCTGCCACCATCCTGGCCACCGGCGGGTTCCAGGCAGATCATGACCTGGTCGACCGGCACATCCATCCGCTCGCGAGCACGGTTGAGCTCCGGTCCAACCCCATGAGCCGCGGCGATGGTCTGCGGCTCGCGCAGCGGGCCGGAGCCGGGACCGGCAAGGACGGCGCAGGCTTCTACGGCCACCTCGTGCCGGCGGGGGTCAGGCTCGGCGACGACGACTTCGTCAGCCTCGCCCTGTACTACAGCGAGCACGCGCTGCTGTTCAACCTCGCTGGCGAACGCTTCGCGGACGAGACGCTGGGAGACCATCTGACCACGATGGCGTTGCTCGAGCAGCCGGAGGCACGAGGGCTGCTGGTCGCCGACGCGCGCGTGCACCGTGACTGGATGAGCGCACAGTACGTCGAAGGGGCCCCGAGCACCGACAAGTTCGCCCTGGCGCAGAAGCGGACGGATCGTCTCGGAGTGGCCGACTCCGTCGAGGACCTCGGGCTGCTGCCACCGGAGTGGGGGTACGACGGCGAGAAGCTCGCGCGGAGTGTACGGACGTACAACGACCAGGCGGCGCGCGGGCAGCCGATGGTGCCGGGTCGGGCGAACGACGACTCCCCGCTCGCGGAGGCGCCCTACTACGTGGTCGAGGTTCGTCCGGCCATCACGTTCCCCTTCCACGGCGTCCTTATTGACGAGGAGGCCCGGGTGCTCGACCGGATGAGTCGTCCGATCCCGGGGCTCTTCGCTGCCGGCGCCGATACGGGCGGGCTGTACTACCGGAGTTATGCCGGTGGCATCGCGCCCGCGCTCGTCTTCGGTCTGACTGCCGCCGACCGCGCCGCCGCCGACCGGGCGGCCACTCACTAGCCACAGACCACAGGACACGGGCAGCGCTCGTGCCGTACGGACAGGAGTCACAGAGGTGAGCAGCAACTCGTCGGCCTTCAGCGGAAATGTCGCCCTGGTCACTGGGGCGGGGAGTGGGATAGGCCGCGCCGCGGCCCGCCAGCTCGCCGAGCGCGGAGCCGCCCACGTGGTCTTTGCGGACATCGACGCGCAGGCTGCGGCCTGCGCCGCTAAGGGGTACGAGCGGGCCAGCGCGGTCGGGCTCGACGTCTCGGACTCCACGAACGTCGACGACCTCGTGAACTCGGTCGTCGACGACCACGGCAACCTGGACGTCGTGGTCCATGCCGCCGGGATCGACGACCCCGGCGCCAAGCATCTGCTGGCCGACGCCGTCCAGACCGGCCAACCGTTCGAGCTCATCGGCCGGCTGTCGGACGAGTCGTGGAGACGGATGCTGGCCGTGAACCTTGACGGCGCGTTCTTCCTCCTGCGCGCCGCGGTACGACACATGTGTGCCCAGAAGTCGGGGAGTGTGGTCCTCGTCGGCTCCTCGGCGACGTTCGACGCCCCCGTGTCCCACCCGCACTACTCGGCTGCGAAGGCCGGCGTGCACGCGTTGGGTCAGTCGGTCGCCAAGGAGGTCATCGCGCACGACGTGCGGGTCAACATCCTCGCTCCGGGACCCACCGACACGGGAATGGCCCAGCGCACGCCGGAGATCCTGAAGCAGGCCGCGCCTGGCTCGGCCGTCTCCCGGTACGCCACGGCCGACGAGATGGCCGAACTGGCGCTCTTCCTGGCGTCGCAGGATGCCGTGAACGTGGTCGGCGGGGTGTTGCTCGCCAACGGTGGCCGGTTCACGGCGTGAGGAACGGGCTCCCGACAGGTTACCGACCTCCACCCTTGTGCGCTGCGCCACAACATCGCTATGGTCATAACACTGAACTGAGTTCACTTTGTCCAATCGGCTGGTGGACACCCCGTCAGACGATGACGTGCTGAATGCGCTTCGGGAAGGACAGCTCGATGAAATCGAACCGAGTGAGACTCGCCCTGGCAGTCGCGGTGACTGCGGTCATCGCCGCCGGTTGCGGCACTACGCAGGCGGAAGACGGCGCCGCGGTGTCGGGTAGCTGGAAAGACGTCGTGGCCGCGGCCAAGGAGGAGGGGAGCGTCACGGTCTACTCGAGTCAGCACCCGAGGAACCTCGAGCCACTGAAGAAGGCGTTCCAGACCGAGTACCCCGAGATCACCGTGGAGTTCGTGCGCGGCGTGGACGCCGACCTAGGGCCGAAGGTCGAGGCGGAGAAGCAGACCGGCCGGAGCACGGCCGACGTGTACGTGACCGCGGCGCAGCAGTGGATCACCGATGTTGCCGAGCCGGGCGACTTCGCGGTCGACGTCCAGGGCCCGCACTTCGACACCCCCGACTACAACCAGGCTCAGACCGTCGACAACGGAAAGTACTTCCTCGTGAGCGCCGCGGTCCTGGGGCTCGGCTGGAACACCGAGCTCCTCCCGGAGGGGCTTGAGGGATACGACGACCTGCTGAACCCCGAGCTTGAGGGAAAGATCGGCATCACCAAGCCCACATCCGGGGCGTACGTCGACTTCTACAACTTCGTGACGGAACAGGCCGGAGACGACTTCCTCCCCCAGCTCGCCGAGCTCGACCCGCGCGTCTATCCGAGCACGCTTCCCATCACCCAGGCGCTCACCTCTGGCGAGCTGGCCGCCACCCTGGTGGTGCAACCGCTAGTCCCTGAGCAAGAGGACGGAGCCCCGGTCGACTGGACACTTCCTGACCCGGTGTGGGGCGCTCCGTGGAAGGCCATGGTCCTGTCCGCGGCTCCACATCCGAACGCGGCACAGCTCATGGCCGACTTCATGGTCAGCCACGAGGGCCAGGTGGCTCAAGGAAAGGACTACGCCTCGGTGCTCCCCGTGGAGGGTGCCGTGGCGGACGCACAGGAGATCCCAGACCTGGAGGCCAGGCTGCAGACCACGGATGCCGTGGCGGCCTACCAAAAGGAGTGGGAGGCGATGTTCGAGTAGCCGCCCGCTGCTTCGATCCGACGTCTGGGTGGCGCGCCCGTCCCGGGGTGCCACCCAGACGGCGTCCTTGGAAAGTCGAAAGCAGCGCTTGCCAGCCCCGACCGCTCGGGCTACTGTGAACTGAACTAAGTTCACTTCATGGATCCCCATGACAGCCGGGACGACATAGCCACAGATGCAACCGCCACAGATAGGTGGTCGAATGCGACGCCGACCATGCGTTGTGCAGTCGCGATCAGCCGATTGAAGGGATCACAGGTGACAACGCAGGTTCAGGTTTCAGCGCTGACCAAGAGGTTCGGCCGGAACACCGTGGTCGACGATCTCCACCTCCAGATCGAGCAGGGGGAGTTCCTGGTGCTCTTGGGGCCTAGCGGCTGTGGCAAGACGACGACGCTGCGCTGCCTGGGCGGGCTTGAGACGCCGAGTTCGGGGACGATTTCGTTCCGCGACCGGCCGGTGTTCGACGCGGACCGCAAGGTCGACATCGCCCCCAACCATCGCAACATCGGCATGGTGTTCCAGTCCTACGCGCTGTGGCCGCACATGACGGTCCGCCAGAACATCCGCTACCCGCTCAAGGTCCGGCGCATGAAGAAGGCGATGGCCGAAGGGGCGGTGGAGAGCATGGCCGACATGGTGCACTGCGGCGAGCTGTTGGACCGACTCCCCTCCCAGCTCAGTGGCGGCCAGCAGCAGCGTGTTGCTCTCGCACGCGGCCTGGTGCATCGGCCGGAGCTGGTGCTGTTCGACGAGCCGCTCAGCAACCTGGACGCCCGCCTGCGCGATCTGGTCAGGACCGAGATCCATCAGCTCCATCAGCGTCTGGGCTTTACCGCGGTGTTCGTCACGCACGACCAGTCCGAAGCGCTGGCGCTGGGAGACCGGCTGGCGATCATGAACCAGGGCAGGATCGAGCAGATGGGCACCCCCTGGGAGGTCTTCCAGGCCCCGGTCTCGGAGTACGTCGCGGCGTTCATCGGCATGGCGAACCGGCTGCCGCTCGTTCGTAGCCACGTTGGATGGCAGACGACCACGGGCGAGCCGGTCGATATCGGATCGGCGCGGATCGGCGGAGACCAGGCAGTCGCCCGGTTGCGGCCCGACGACATCGCCGTCCACCGCGACTCCACCACGGTCCCGGCCGGCCATGTCCGGCTGCCGGCGACCCTGGTAACGGCCGAGTACGGGGGGCGACATTACGACGTCACCGTCGAATACGCGGGACACACCCTGTACCTGAAGTCCAGTATCGGCGCAGACGGCACGTGGGTGGGTGACCTGGCGCCCGGGACGAACGTCACCGTCAGCTTCGCTCCGAGCAATGCCCGCTACTACAGCGACGGCTCAACAGCCGTCACCACGTCCGCCGACGCCGTCACCGTCGGCGTCGGCGTCGGCGTGGGGGAGTGATCCACGTGGCCACCCTGTTCACGGCACCGACCTTCACTCAGCGGACCTGGATGTCGCGCATCGGCTACACGGCGTTCCTGCTGGCCGTCGGCTACCTGATCGTCCTTCCGCTGGTCCGGTTGCAGTCGATGGCCTTCGCGGGAAACGCACAGGGGTACCGCTCCGCCCTCGACCTGACCGACGCCGGCGAGGTCCTCTGGATGACGGCGGCGCTGGCGCTCGGCTCCCTGGTCATCGCCCTGGTGTTCGGGACCGTGCTCGCCTTCGCCGCCAGCCGCCTACCTCCGGGCTACGGCCTGCTCCGGGCCATCCCGGTACTGCCGATCGTCATGCCTGCGGTCGCGAACGTGGTGGGTTGGGCCTTCCTGCTCTCACCCGGCCCCGGCTACCTGAACGCCCTCCTGCGCGGCCTGCCGTGGTGGAACCACCTCGAGAGCGGACCCGTCGACATCTACAGCGCGCCGTGGATCGTCATCATCACCGGGTTCGGCTTGACGTCGTTCGTGTACCTGTTCGTGAGCGCGGGCATCCAGAACATCAGCGCGGAGCACCTGGAGGCGGCACAGATCAGTGGCTCATCGACGCTTGGAGTGTTCTTCCGCGTAGTCCTGCCGCTGCTTCGACCCGCACTTGTGTACGGGGGCGGGGTGGCCCTCCTCCTCGGGCTCGGGCAGTTCACCGCGCCGCTTCTGCTCGGTCTCAACTCCGGGGTCGACGTGATCACCACGGAGATGTACCGCCGCGTCACCGAGTCCCCCATCGACTACGCCGCGGCGGCTGCGATGGGTTCGCCGCTGGTGCTCTTCGGCATCGCGGTCGTGGTGGTGCAGAAGATGTTGCTCGGCGACCAGGGGCGGTTCGTGACGCACGGCGGCAAGGCCTTCGTCGCCTCCCGGACCCGGTCCCCGTGGGCGGCCGTGACCATCCTCGTCTACGGGTTCTTCGCGCTCCTTCTGCCGCTCATCGGGCTGCTCATCGTCGCGCTGTCGCCCTACTGGTCCGCGTCGATCCTCTGGGGGCAGCTGGGCATGGACAACTTCAGTGCTTTGTTCGACTCGTCTCACCTCGTTCAAGCCATCCTGACCAGCTTGGTGGCCTCGTCGGTTGCCGTGGCGATCTGTCTTCCGCTGGGTTTCGTCGCTGCGACGCTGCTTGTTCGTGGCAGGCGCCATCGCGTCCTGCGGGCCATCGGAGATCTTGTCACGTCTTTGCCCTTGGGCATCCCGGCGGTGATTTTCGGTGTCGGTTTCCTGCTCACCTACACCCAGCCACCCCTGGTCCTGTACGGCACGAAGCGGTCATCATCCTCGTCTATGTCGCGCTTATGGTTCCGTTCTCCACACGGATGCAGATGACTGCCATGCTCTCGCTGGGGGACTCCTACAACGAGGCTTCCCGGACGAGCGGAGCGGGCTTCCTCACGACGAACCTGCGCGTGGTCCTGCCGTTGCTGCGTCCGACCATCTTCGGTGCCGTCGCCTTGATGTTCATCCTTCTGACTCACGAGTTCGCGGCGTCCCTGCTGGTACGCGCGGCGACCACACAGGTGATGGGCACGGTGCTCTTCGACCTGTGGACGAACGGCTCCTATCCGATGGTGGCGGCCATCGCGATGGTCATGACCTGCGTCACAGCATTGGGCGTGGTGGTCGCGATGTTGCTTGGCGGACGCAATGTGCTCAACCAGCTCTGAACCGGCACGGTCCAGATGAGGGCCCTCCGTCTGCTGCATTGGGGCAAGCCGGCTCGGCTGATGGATGTGCCCGCGCCGGTGGCGCAGGACGGGGAGGTCCTCATCCGCGTGCGGGCCGCGGGGCTGTGCCACTCCGATATCCATGTCCTCGACTCTGGGCCGGCGACGTTTCCCTTTGAACCGCCGTTCACGCTCGGGCACGAGATCGCCGGTGAGGTGGTGGACGCCCCTGGTGATTCCACGCTTGTGGGCAGCATGGTCGTGGTCTATGCACCGTGGGGATGCGGTACCTGCCAGCGATGCCGGTCCGGTGCGCTGAACTACTGTGATCGCTCTGGGACGTCCGGCATCGCCGGCCTGGGTCTGGGCACGGACGGAGGACTCGCCGAGTTCGTCACCGTGGAGGCGTCCCGGATCATCGACATCGGCGACTTGGACCCGCTCGACGCGGTGCCCCTGACCGATGCCGGGCTGACGTCATGGCATGCGCTCGGACAGGCTGGCCATCGCCTTGCAGATGGCGGGGCAGCCCTCGTGATCGGCATCGGCGGGCTCGGCCACCTGGCCGTCCAACTGTTGCGCGCCGTTACCCCTGCGGTGGTCGTGACCGTCGACGCACGCGTCGAAGCGCTCGACCTCGCCCGCCAGTCCGGCGCTCACCACATAGTGGATGCGAACAGCGCGCACCTCCGCAAGGACCTGCTCGAGCTGTCGCCTGCCGGTTACGACGTCGTGCTGGACATGGTGGGAGCACAGACCACATTGGACCTGGCCCGAGAGGTTCTCCGAACTAACGCCCACCTGTCGATCGTCGGCAGCGCCGGCGGTGCGCTCCGACTGGCGAAACCGGGTGTTCTGCCGGGTCTGCAGGTATCCCTGCCGTTCTGGGGAACACGCGGAGACCTCGTCGACGTGGTGTCGATGGCGGGGCGTGGCCTGGTGCGCCCGCAGGTGGTGCGGTACGCGCTCGACAACTACGCCGAGGCGCTGGACGACCTGCGGCACGGCCGGGTCAGGGGGAGGGCGGCGTTGGTGCCCTGACCGGGCCGGCGTACGACCGACGTCGGCTGGGCGGACAAGCCAGGCCGCGCGCGGACGTCTTGACAGCCTCGTCGCCGCGATGTGAAACTTGTACTGAATTCAGTTCATTAAGGAGTTCGAATATGGCCGTGGAAGACGACATCCAGCTGGAGTGCGACGGGCATGTGGCGCGCGTGTGGCTCAACCGTCCGTGGAAGCGGAACAGCGTGAACCTCGCTATCCTCAACCGACTCGACGAGATCATCACCGAGGTCGACAACGACCCGGAGCTGCGGGTGCTCGTCCTTCGCGGCCGGGAGGGCACCTTCTGCTCCGGCTTCGATCTCGACGAGCTCCAGTCGGACTACGTCGGGTCGACGACCGGATGGTCCGTCGCGGTCGACTCGGCACGGATCTGCGACAACCTCTACCAGATGAAGACCCCCACGGTTGCGGTGCTCGAGGGCTACACCACGGCCGGTGGGTTCGAGCTGATGATCTCCTGCGACTTCGCCATCGCATCAGACGATGCGCTCATCGGTGACTTCCACATCCGTCGTGCTCTGTTCGGCGGCGCCGGGCCGATCTACCGGGTGCCTCGGATGATCGGCCTGCGCAAGACCAAGGAGCTGATGCTGGCCGGCAAGCTGCTCACCGGCCTTGAGGCCGCCGACTGGAACCTGATCAACGCTTCGGCGCCGCAGGACGAGCTCGACCAGGTCGTCGAGGACTTTATCGCCAACCTCACCGACAAGAGCCCGTTCCAGATGCAGGTCACGAAGATGACGATCGACCAGAGCCTGGACGCCTCGGTCCAGTCGATGATGGTGATGGAGCGGCTGGCCGTGGGCGTGACGCTGCAGTCCGAGGACGCGCGTGAGGGTGTCGCCGCGTTCCTCGAGAAGCGCGATCCGAAGTGGACCGGTCGCTGACCCGCGCCCGGTCGCTTCCCTCACCGTAGTCACCCCATCGGCTCCCGGAGGTGCCCATGCCCGAGGCCTACATCGTCGAAGCGCTTCGTTCCCCCGTCGGTCGTCGTGGCGGCGGCCTCAGCGCCGTGCACCCGAATGACCTGGGCGGACACGTGCTCACTGCGCTGGTGGGCCGCACCGGCATCGACCCCACAGCGGTCGACGACGTCATCTTCGGATGCGTTGACCAGATGGGTGCGCAGGCGGCGAACATCGCACGCAACGCGTGGCTGAGTGCCGGTCTGCCGGAGACCGTCCCGGGCACGACACTCGACCGTCAGTGTGGTTCGGCTCAGCAGGCGATCCATTTCGCGGCCCAAGCGGTGATGTCCGGGACCCAGGACCTGGTCGTCGCCGGTGGCGTGGAGGTTATGAGTCGGGTGCCGATGGCCGGCCCCGCGCTCGTGGGCCACCGCGAGGGGATGGGCTTCCCCTACGGCGGCGCCGGCTGGGGGAGACGGTACGGCGACCAGGAGATCTCCCAGTTCCGCGGCGCAGAGCTCATCGCGGAGAAGTGGAACATCTCTCGGGAGGACATGGAGGAGCTCGCACTGGCCAGCCATGAGCGCGCCGTCGCCGCGACGAGCGCCGGTCTGTTCGCCGAGGAAATCGTGCCGCTCGGTGAGGTAGTCCACGACGAAGGACCGCGCTCCGACAGCTCACGGGAGAAGATGGCGGCACTCGCCCCGCTCCGGGAGGGGGGTCGGCTGACGGCCGCCGTGTCGAGCCAGATCTCCGACGGGGCGGCAGCCATGCTCGTGGCGTCCGAGAGGGCGGTACGAGTTCACGGACTGGCCCCCCTGGCCCGGATCCATGCCATGACGGTCGTCGGCTCTGACCCGGTCCTCATGCTCACCGGTCCGATCCCGGCCACGGACGCGGTGCTTGCCAAGGCTGGCTTGACCCTGGACGACATCGATCTGTTCGAGGTCAACGAGGCATTCGCCTCCGTCGTTCTGGCCTGGAAGAAAGAGTCCGGTGCCCCGTTGGACAGGACGAACGTGCTCGGCGGTGCGATCGCGTTGGGCCACCCACTGGGTGCGACGGGGGCCAGGCTCATGACCACGATGGTCCATCATCTGCGCCGGACCGGAGGGCGGTACGGCCTGCAGACGATGTGCGAAGGCGGCGGCATGGCGAACGCGACACTCGTCGAACGCCTCTAGTCTTTTCCGACCGCTTGCGCGATAAGTAAACCAAACTGAAGTAAACTCGAAACTTGTCATTGCCGCGACCGATCGAACAGGGAGAGCTGATGACGATTCGTGAGTACATGGCCCGGCTGGACAGCGAGGACCCGCAGTCGGCCATGGATCTCGTGGAGCCGCACGTCAGCTTCTTGTTGGCGCTCCCCTCTGGGCCGGTCAGCGGAACGTCACGTGAGGAGCTATGGGGGTACGTGTCCGACCGGCCCGCCGTCACCCGACGGCACCACATCACCCGGGAGAGTTCGGACGGCGACTTCGAGGCCGTCTATGGAGTGGTGACCGACGACGATGTGGAGACCGGTGCCTTCCTTGCGTCGGCGACGCTCTCGGCCGTCGGCCTGGTCCAGCGCTACCTCGTGTACTTCGACAAGGAGTTCCGCTTGGTGGGCCCGTCAGAAGGTGAAGCAGCGTGAGCTCCGCCCGTGCGTCCCTTCGTCATGACACCGTGCGCTGGGACGAAGCAGGAGTGGAGACGGTCGTCGACGGGGTGCATCGCGTGGCCCTGCCGCTGCCCGAGGACGGGCTCAAGGCGGTCAACGTCTATGTGCTCGAGGACTCCGCGGGGCTGACCCTGATCGACGGCGGCTGGGCACTCACTGGCGCGTTCGAGGTGCTCGACACCTCGCTGAACCAGCTTGGTTACTGTGTCGGCGACCTGCGTGATGTCATGGTCACCCACATTCATCGCGACCACTACACCCAGGCGGTGTGGTTGCGTGACCGATACAGGCTCAGGGTGCTGCTCGGAGCGGATGAGCGCCCGGGTCTGGAGGAACTGCGCCGGATCAGGACGAACCTGCCGACGCATGCGTTCGACAGGCTCCGGTCCGGGGGTGCCGATGGGCTGCTCGACGAGCTCGCGGCGGTGGACTGGCCGCCGTATGACCCGACGGTATGGAAGCCGCCCGACGTGTGGTTGGAGGACGGTGACGTCGTGGGGCGGCTCGAGGCGGTTTCGACGCCCGGCCACACCCAGGGGCATCTGGTCTTCCGGGACGAGAGCCGATCGCTGCTCTTCTCCGGCGACCACGTTCTCCCACACATCACCCCCTCGATCGGGTTCGAGCTGGGCGGGGGAGCGCTTCCGCTCAAGGACTACCTGGAGTCACTTCACCGGGTGCTCAGGCTGCCGGACTGCGCCTTGCTGCCCGCGCACGGACCCGTGACCGACTCGGTCCATGACCGTGTGCACGACCTTCTGAGGCACCACGAACAACGCTTCGACGCGTGTCTGGACGTGGTCGCATCGGGCTCCACAGCGTTCGATGTGGCCACAGGCCTGACCTGGACCCGTCGTGAGCGTGCCTTTGGTGAGCTCGACGCCTTCAACCGGATGCTGGCCGTGTGCGAGACCGTGGCACACCTCGATGTCCTGGTCGACGGCGGACACCTGGGGGTGGACGAGCACGACGGCGTTCGGCGGTACGGGCTCGGCCACGCGTGACCGCATGCGGCTGCCGCTTCGAAGTCGGTGTCAGGCCGCTCCGGCGGCGTGGCTGCGGGACCGATGTCCGTCCGCGGCGTACCCGTAGAGGGCCCCGATGGCGTAGGCGCGGACGGGCCCGGACCGCAGAGGAGTAGGCCTCGTCGTTCGCGGTGCCTGTCCGGCGCGCTCCCCTCGCGAGAGACGCGATTGTGACTGGATGCACTCAGTGCTTCTACACCCGAGGGCGAACAGACGGACACCGGACCCGAGGTCCACCCGATGTCGGCGAGGCGGGCATGGCGGATCGCTCCAGTCGCCCGGGCACGAGGAACTTGCCGCCCCGCCCCTGGCGCGGGGACGGCCGCCCGCGTCCGGGGCGGCGCTGGTCTCGGGGTGGCGCCGTCGCCGGCGGCCGTGTCCACGGGTGCCCCGCGGGGAGCGCCCCGGTCGGCCGGCGGTTCCGGGTGCGAACCGCCGGCCGACCTTTGGCTCTCCTCTCCGCTCCGACCAGAAGCGCCGGCTGGGGGCCGCGGCGTGTGCGCATCGTGATCGAGACGTGAACGTTTCCCCTGCTCATATCGGTATAAATCGCGCTATGGTGTATTTCTCGTTGCTTTGGCTATAACTCCGCTTGATTGATCGTTACTGCACCGACGACGGCGAGGCAAGCATGAGGCAAGCGCACCGGGCAGCGGGGTGCTGCGGCCTTCTCCCTGCTCGGCCCCGGCGGGTTCCGTGCCGGCGCGTGTCCCCCGATGCCCCCAGACACGTCATGAGACACAAGGGAGACAGTGGTGCGTCTTAAGATCACCTTTTCGGCGTTCGTTGCGATCTGGCTGCTCATCGGTGTTATCGCCACTGTGCAACGCGGTTATCTCTTCGCTTCGGAACAATCCTGCGCGACGCTCGGGAGCACCCTGACCACGGTGTTCGTCGGGCCGCTGAACTACATGGGGGTCAATCCGGAGATCGACTGCCCCACGCTTCCCGAGCCCTCGGAGTAACTCCGCCGTTCCACCAGGTCCGGGCCGCATCCGGGCCGGGCGGCCTCGCTCCAGGAGAGACCGGGCACGCCATGGGCTCGGTCGGACCGCCGAACGCGTCAGCGGATCCGCCGGGTGTTCGGCCGGTCGCGTTTCGGTCCGGTGGACAGGTGCCCGTCGCCGTGTCATCGAACGCCCGGCTATCCCGTGGTGTACGGCTCCAGGTAGCCGGGCAGCGCGACCTCGTCGGACAGTTGCGGGTCGGGCTCGGGGGAGCCGACCGCGCGCCGCACCGGAAGGACCCCGGCCCAGTGCGGCAGGTGCAGGTCCTCAGGGTCGTCGTTCACCCCGCCGCTGCGAACCTTTGCGGACACCTCGGCGATGTCGAGGCGCAGCACCCCGGTCGCGGCGAGCTCCTTGGCGGAGGGAGGTCGGATGTCCGTGGTCCGACCCGGCACCACATGGTCCACGATGCGGTCCAGCGCGAGCCGGGCCTCCTGCTCGCCGGTGACGCGGTAGGCCGTCCCGTGGACCACCACCGAGCGGTAGTTCACCGAGTGGTGCATGGCCGAACGTGCCAGCACCAGGCCGTCCACGCAGGTGACCGTCACGCACACCGACACGCCTCCTGGGCCAGCAGCACCAGCCGGCTGCCGCTGGAGCCGTGCAGGTAGAGATGGCCGTTCATCCGCGCGTACAGCGTGGGCAGCACCACCGGCGCGGTGTCGGCGACGAAGCCCACGTGGCACAGGTACTCCGCGTCCAGGATCTCGTGCACCAGTGTGCGGTCGTAGTCGACCCGGTCGTTCTTGCGGGTGGGTGTGGTGCGGGGGGTCGGGGCGTAGCGGGCGGGGGTGGTGGTCATTGCACTCCCCTTCAAACTAGTACACAATAATTTTTGTGCTAGATGATTCTTGGTGGACAGCTTACATAGCCGATCGCCGCAGTGCCACGGGGATCGTCGCGGGGGTGGAGCGCGCGGTGGACGCCGGCGTGCTCACCGCCGGCTGCGCCCTCCCCCCGATCCGCGCTTTCGCGGCCGAGCTCGGGGTGAACCCGAACACGGTCTCCGCCGCCTACCAGACGCTGCGCCGCCGGGGCGTGGTGGAGACGGCGGGCCGCCGCGGCACGCGGGTCCGTCCCCGCCTCGGCTCGGCGCTGCGCGAGGACATCGCGGCCGCCGTTCCCGAGGGTGCGCGCGATCTGTCCAGCGGGAACCCTGACCCCCGCCTGCTGCCCGCGCTTGGCGGACCGCTTGGTGACGCGGCCCGGGATGCCGAGCCGGTGCTCTACGGACAGCCCGCCGAGGACGGCGGGCTGCACCGAGTGGCCACCGAGTCGTTCCGCGCCGACGGGGTGCCTGACGGGACGGTGGCCGTCGCCTGCGGAACGCTGGATGCGGTGGAGAAGGCGCTGCTGACACGGCTGCGCCCGGGAGACCGCGTCGCCGTGGAGGATCCCGGGTGGCACGCTCTGCTCGACCTGCTCGGGCTGCTCGGGCTGGAGCCGCACGGCGTGCGCGTGGACGACGAGGGGCCGCTGCCCGGCGAGCTCGAAGGCGCCCTGGGCGCTGGGGCGCGGGCTGCGGTGGTGACATCGCGGGCGCAGAACCCGTTCGGGTCCGCACTGGGCGGGCAACGGGCCGAGGCACTGCGCGGCGTACTGGCGGCCCACCCCGAGGTGCTGCTGGTCGAGGACGACCACGGGTTCGCGTTCACCTCGCGCCGTTCCACAGCCTGGCCCCGGCGGCCCGGGACTGGATGCTGGTGCGCTCGGTTTCGAAGTCCCTCGGACCCGACCTGCGTACCGCGGCGCTGGTCGGGGATCCCGAGACCGTGGCGGGAGTGCGCACCCGGCAGCGGGTCACCCACGGCTGGACCTCGCACGCGCTGCAGCGCGCCGCGGCGCAGCTGTGGCGGGAGGCGGGGGAGCGGCCGCGGCGGGTCGCGGCCCGCTACGACGGGCGCCGGCAGGCCCTGCTCGACGCCCTCGCCCGGGACGCGGTGCCCGCCCACGGCCGCAGCGGGCTGAACGTGTGGGTGCCCGTCCCCGAAGAGACCGGGGCGGTGAGCCGGCTGCAGGACCGCGGCTGGGCCGTGGCCCCCGGTGCCCGGTTCCGCGTCGCCGGACCGCCGGGGGTCCGCATCACCACCGCGGAGCTCGACCCCGCCGAGGCGCCCTCCCTCGCCGCCGACGTCGCCGCGGCCCTCCGCCCCGAACCCGCCGGGCGCGGCACCTGAACCTCCCACCTGGGTGGGCTTCGTGGCCGCCTCACTGCTATGCGGACTGGCCCCGAACGCGTCGGTCCTGGTCGGCGGTCGAATCGTGCAGGCCTGCGGCGGTGCGCTCATGATTCCGCAGGTGCTGTCCATCATCCAGCTCAGCTATGAGGGCCGGGTCCGCGACAGGGCGATCGCCCTGTACTCGATGGTCCTCGCCCTCGGCGTCGCCCTTGGGCAGGTCGCGGGCGGAATGATTGTGGGCGCCGACCTGTTCGACATAAGCCGGCGCCCGGCATTCCTGATCAACATTCCGGTCGGCGTGGTGCTTCTCGCCCTCGCTCCGCGCCTGCTTCCCGGAGACCGGGGCGGTCGCCACCAGTGCCGGGCTCACCGTCGTGCCGCTGCTGGGAAGCGCGCTGTGCGCGTACGCGGCCAGATCCGTCAGTGTTTCCGGTGACGCGTCCACCGGATCCGGGCTCAACGGTCCGACGTTCGTTGCTTCCCAAAGTGATCGACCGTGTGCGAGTAACCCTCGTCGGCGCGGTCTGGCCGAATGCCATCTGATCGAGGCGCACGGCCACGCCGGACGCCGCGATGGCAGGGCGACCTCGCGGGCGCTGCTGGCTGGGGAGCGCGCCTTCGAGACCGATGCCCCGGACCCGCCGGAGTGGTTGGCTTACTTCGACGGGGCCTACCTGGCGGCGAAGATCGCCCACTGTTTCCGCGCCTTGCGAGTGGATATCCAAACTGCACGTTACGCCGAGCAGTCGCTGCAGATGAACACCGACTATGTGCGCGGGCGCGCGTTCAACCTGCTCATGCTGGCCTGGGCGCACGCCGACAGTGCCCCGGAGGAAGCGGTACGCGTCGCCTCTCAAGCGCTGGACCTGGTGGAAGGGCTGAAGTCACGGCGCGCCTTGTCCTATCTGCGCGGGGTGCAGCGTCGGCTGCGCCCGCACGCCGAGCTTCCAGAGGTCGCCGACTTCGAAGAGCGCGCCCGCCAGGTGGTTACCGCAGGCTGAGCGCCCGATACAGCGCCACCACAGTGGAGGCGCCCACGATCTGCCCACTCTCGATCATCCCCACCGCCTCATCCAAGGGGAACCAGGCGACATTCTGGGCTTCGTTGACGTCGGGAACGGTGTCGGTGAGGTCGGCGCCGCGAGCGAGGTAGAGGATCTGGGGCTGGTCCACCGACCCGATCGCCGGCTGGAACGTCACCAGGTGCTCCATCGAGCGGGGACGCCACCCGGTCTCTTCCTCCACCTCACGGGCCGCGGCCAGCGTAATGTCCTCGACACCGTCGACGTAGCCGCCGGGCAGCTCCCACACCCACCGGTCGATGATGAACCGGTGGCGGTACATCAGAAGCACCCGCCAATCATCGTCGACGACGAGCGTCATCGCGGCCGGAGGCATTTTCGCGACGTACTGGGTGAACGTGACCCCGTTGGGAAGCTCCACGTCAACGGTAGACAGGCGGAGGTGCCGGTTCTCGTCGACGAGGCGTTCACCGTGGATGGTCCATTGGGAATCGCTCACACGGCCACCCTAGACCGGAGCAGTCGAGGCAAACGAATGGCCCGCACACGGTGCGGACCTTCCGCGTGATGTCCTCCAGGTAGCCGGGGTACTACGGGGCAGCAGTAATCCGGTCGTCGCAGACTGTTAGCGGAACGGCCGGGGTCGGCCACTAGACGATTCATTCCCGTCGAGCATGTGACCAAGATGCTCACCGACCTTCGCCACGCGGTGAAGAACGGGAAGTTCGTAAGGTTACCGATACGTTAACGAACAATCCCACAGGGGAATGAGAAGACCCGTCCGTTGAGAATGGCGGCGACGACAGACCGGATTGTGCAGGTGTACCTCAAACTGGCGCCGGATTTGATCTTTGAGGCTGACTTCGAACCCTGATCTTTGGGGGTCGGCCGAGAAGGCGGGCCCAGGGGCCGGAACTGAGTGCTCTGACCAAAATCTTTAGGTTTTTTCGCCACCAGGGCGTGTAACTGATCGTTACGGCTAGCGATCCGAACATTGCTTTCTGGTTTGTCGTTCGTGGGTATGCAGGTCACAGGCCATCAAGGGGTCAGTCCGAAATCCGACACCATGTCGGATATTCTGGTCACCTTGTAATGATCGTTTCAACACCTGGGGATCTGATGTATGCGGGTCGGTGATAACGAGACAGGGGGCGAGGCGCAGCGCTCTCACCGGGGCGGTGCGCATCCGGGGACGGGACCCCGGATAACGGGTGATGTTCATGGTGCTGCGGTGCAGGCCGGGGCTATTTATGGCGGTGTGCACATCCACCGGCCAGAGCACGGGGAGAGGGTGTTGTGTCAACTCCCGCTGGCCCCTTCTGGGTTCACTGACCGGAATGAGGAGTTGCGCCTGCTCACCCGCATCGGTGCGGAGGTCGAGGAGCGTCGGCAGTCACGGTTGGTCATTGTCACTGGCACCGGTGGGGTGGGAAAGACCGCGCTGGCCACCACGTTCCTGCGTCAGACGGTGGCGGACTTTCCCGATGGTCAGCTTTATGCCGATCTTGCGGGGTTTTCTCCGGCGGAGGCCGTTGAGCCTGAGCAAGCGCTGGATACCTTCCTGCGAGCGCTCGGTGTTGCTCCAGCCGAGATTCCGCACGGACTCGCTGCCCGCGCCGCGCTGTTTCGCAAGCACACCAAGGATCGCCGCATGGCGTTGCTTCTCGACAACGCCATCTCCTCGGCCCAGGTGCGCTCGTTGCTGCCCGGTGAGGGCGCACACCTGGTCGTTGTCACCACGCGGTTGCGGCTGACCGGGCTTATCGATCACAGGCCCGAGTTCATCGATATTCATCCCTTGGAGGCTGCGGCGGCCATCAGCCTGATCAACGGCCTCCTCGCGGGGCGGCGTGCCACGCTGAGCGCGCGCACCTCGCGGGAGTTGGCCGAGCTGGGCGGGCGCCTCCCGTTGGCGTTGTGTGCGATAGCCGGCCGTTTGGTCATGCGCCCACAGCGTTCCGCCGAGCACATGGTGGCCGAACTCGGTGAGGAACGGCGACGGCTGGCGGTGCTCAGTCGATATGAAGAGGAGACGTCGGTTCGGGCGGTCTTCGACGTCTCCTACTCCACGCTTCCCCGTAGCGCTGCGCGGCTGTATCGCCTGCTGGGGCTGCACCCAGGGCCCGGCTTCGATGCCTCAGCCGCGGCGGCGTTGGCCGACATCGACGTCTTCGATGTCGAGGAGCAGCTGGAGTACCTGGTCGCGGCGAGCCTGCTGGGCGAGCGCGGCGATGGCCGATTCGCCTTTCATGACCTGGTGCGCATCCACGCACGTGACCGGGCCCACGAGCACGAGCCCGCCCATGAGCGCGCGGCGGCCCTGGATCGCCTGCTCGGCTACTACCTGCGCACCGCCGTGGCCGCCGATCTCACACTGGGCCCGGGGCGCTGGCACCTCAACCCCATGTTCGAGGCCGCCCGCGAGCGCCCCGCGGTGTTCGACGGCCGCGAGGAGGCCCTCGCGTGGTTGGAGACCGAGCTGCCCACCCTGCGCGCGCTGGTGGAGCTGGCCCGCACCAGCGGCCGTAACGAAACCGCCTGGCAGCTGTGCGAAGCGATGTGGGAACTGTTCAGCCTGCACCGGCACTACGACGTGTGGCTGGAGACGCACACGACCGGCCTCGCCGCCGCAGAGGAGCTGGGCGAGCCCGCGCCCCAGGCCCGGATGTTGGTGGCGCTGGCTGTGGCCCGACTCAACCTCAACGAGGTCGAAACCGCAGCCCAGCTCGTGCAACGGGCCCACGACCTTTGGGTGCGTGCCGGCCACCGCCTTGGCCAGGCCGCGGCCCTGGAGTATCTGGGCGTCACCGACATCATCCGCAACACCCCGCGCTGCGCCATCCTCCGCTTCGCCGAGGCGCTGCGGATCTTCGAAGAGGAGGACGAACCGCGCGGTGTGGCCATGATGAACCGCCGACTGGAGGAGGCGCACCGCGACGCCGGCGAGCACGACACCGCGATTCGCTACCTCTCCCACGCCTGCGAGTACTTCATCGCCACCAACGACGACTATGTGACCAGCCGAATCCTGGTGGGCCTGGCGGACTGCCACATCAAGGCTGGTGAGTTGGACCAGGCGGGGAGCACGCTTGAGCAGGCCCTCCAGGTCAGCCAGCGGGCCAGGGCACGAATGGAGATCGCCCGAGTGCACCAGATGCTGGGGGAGCTGCACATGCTCCGTGGCCACGTTCCACCATCGCGGCACCACCTGCACCAAGCCCTCTCACGCTATAGCGAACTGGGCGCCCCCGAAGCCGAAACCATACGAGGACACCTTGCCGGGCTGGAGCGCGAGAGCGACCAGGAACCCCCTGAGGAAGGGCCGCCCTGATGGCATCGAGCACGGCAGGGGTCAGTGCCCCCGCCACGTCGGCCAGTTCCATCGCCCGGTACCCGGCCGCCACCCAGGTGTGCACCAACGACAACACGAGCACGAACTGAGCCTCGCCAACCGGTGCGGGCACACTCAGCTCACCATGGTCGCGAACAGCCACCAGCGCACCGTTGTCGCCGGGCACCGCCACAGCCATGCAGCCAGGCCACACCTCGAGCAGGTGGGCAGCGGCCGACCGGGCCGACCGCCGCCTATCTGTGTCGAGGGTGATGACATCGGCGGTGCCGAGCCCAACGGCGCCATCGCTGGCCTGTGCCCACAGGAACTGGCCTGTGTCCACAGGAGGTCGTCGATGACGCGGCGCACGCCGTGGGCGGTGGGACCGACACCAGCGCAACCAGTCCCGAGCACCCTCAGCGCACCGCGAAGCGCTACGGTAGGCGTCATCGCGGCTCCCCTTCCAGGCGCGGCAGGAGCCGGGGGAGCGGGACCGGCGAGGTCTGCGCTGCCGTGTCCGGCTCGGTCAGCCGCATCATTTGGTACATGAGTCCGCGGAGGCGGGCCGCCGCCTGCCCGGGCACCGACGACACCAGGGGGGCATACCAGTCGCCCCGCTGCGGGGCGTGCCCGTCGATGGCCTGGCGTATCTGGGGCTCCAGCGCCGAGCCGCGCTCCAAGGGCGGTGTTGCCCGGCCCATCAGCTCAATGGCCGAGCCCGGATACACCTCCTCATGCGGAAACGCCGCGAGCAGGACCGGCCGGCCCAGGGCCGCGGCATACAGCGTCACCGACCCGTGATCACCAATGACCAGGTCGGAGGCGACAAGTGCTGCCCTCCACCCTTCTTCCGGAGGTAGCAGCCCCGATCCTTGCCGTTGCGCCTGGGAAAGCCACGCCCGGACCTGCCGGTGACCGTGCCAGGCCCACATGACCGGGTGGGGAACGGTCACCACCTTGTAGTGCTGTGAGGGAAGAGCACCCGCCACGGCGGCCGGCAGGCTCAAGTCGTGGCCGAGCAGGGAGTGCGGCCCCCAGGTGGATGAGACCACCACCAGCGAACAGCCATCGGCCACCCCAGAGCACGCCGGTAGGCGGCACGGTGCGGCAGGCTGGCCAGCAACCGGTCATAGCAAGGGTCACCAACGATTCGGGTCACTTGTACCAGTTCTAAGGAGAAGCCTGCAATCTCGCAGATACTGCGGCCCAATCGGCAACCCGTGCCTCCTGCGCGCCACTCCCGCCGAGGGCCGGTTCAACCGTCACAGCAGATCATGAACACGCTCTCCGAGTCTACCCGACTGACTCCTGTATACAGCGTGAGCGTTGTGCAGACGTCCGCCTGGTCACCTCCGACGCTCAGGTCGGGCTGGTCGAGGCGATCGCTGCGCGTCTGCCCGGCGCGTTGTGGCAGCGGTGCCGCGCTCACTTCGCAGCGAACTTCATGGCCATGAAACGCCGAAGGGTATGCGGCCGGCGGTGGAAGCGATGCTGCACAACGTCTATGACCACCCCAACGCCGCCCCGGTAAAAGCCATGTTCGAGCGACCGCTGAACTACGTCAGCGCGAAGCTCCCAGCCAGGGCCGAAAGCCTCGACGCCGCCCGCGCGGACCTCCTCGCTTTCATCGCGCTCGCAAAGAGGTGTGGTCCAGACCTGGTCCAACAGCCCCACCGAACGGCTAAACAGGAAGATCCACCGACGGACCGACCCCGGACGCGTTCGTCCGTCTTGTCGGCGCGGTCCTGGCCGAACAGGCCGATGAATGGCTTGATGCACGCCGCTGCCTCGGCCTCACTGTCCTCGCCCGCTGCCAACACGCCGTCGTCTCCGACGCCGGAGATTTGAAGGTGACAACGAGTTCCCTGCCCCCTTGACCGCCTGCCCCTCAGCGAAGGATCGATGCACCACTTCCAGGGACTTGACCAGCCACTGAATCGCCCTACGGCTGCGGTGCGCCGAGCTTCTCACTGATCACTGCGGACTCCGACTTAAGTGTGTCGACGAGGTCGAGCTTCGCGCGCCTATCGACTCGCGTAGACGGGCCGGCAACGGTGAGGGCAGCGTGCACGGATCCGGTGTGGTCCCTGATCGGGACCGAGACACTAGATAGCCCGATCTCCTGCTCCTGGGAGCAGAGGGCGAAGCCCTCGCGGCGCACGAGTTCCAGCTCGCTGAGGATCTCCCGCCGGTCGACATGGGTACAGGGCGTGCTGCGCTCGAGCGGGCCGTCCAGGATCCGATCGATGACGATCGGGTCCTGCCCCGCGAGGAGCACCTTCCCCGAGGCGTTCGTGTGCAGCGGCGACCGCCGTCCCACGTTCGCGATCATCGAGAACGTTTCCGCGGACTGGCCGCGGTCGAGGTAGAGCACGGCATCGTCTTCGAGGATCGCCAGGAGCGTCGCCTCGCCGGTCCGCGCCGCCAGACTGTCCAGGTGCGAGCGCGCAATACGACTGACGTCGACGCCGCGCAGAGCCGCGGTCCCGAGCTCGTAGATCCCCCAGGTCAGCGAGTATCGGGCGTCGGAGCCCTTACGGACGAGGCCCTCGATCTCGAGGGTCTTGAGCAGGTTGTATACGGCCGGCTTGCTCAGCCCGGCCTCGCGGGCCAGATCGCTCAGGGCGCTCGGCTCAGCCGCTCGGCCGATCTCCTTGAGGAGACGCACGGCCCGCGTCACGGACTGGACGGTGCGCGGCGATGAGGCTGCGCTGGCGGCGGTCTCTGTGGTGGCCATCGATCTCATCTCCTCGTCGTCTCCCGTTCGTCCCCTTCAGTTCAGCGCTTCCCGGATCGTCCGCGAAGCGGAGCGGAGCCGGTTGACCACGCGGGTCGCCGGGACCTTACGCAGGAACTCGGTCGGAACCGCCACGGCCAGCGCCGCCCGCATCGTCCCCCGGCGGTCGAAGACTGGGACCGCGAGGCTCGATAACAGAGGCTCGTGCTCTCCCCAGCAGGTAGCGAAACCGTGCGACTTCACCCGCGCGAGCTCTCTGCGCAGCGCGCCCGGCTCAGTGAGAGTGGAGGACGTGCTCCGGGTGAGCGGCTCCGCCAACACGTGCGACAGGACCTTTGACGACTGGTGGGCAAGGAGGACTTTTCCCGATGCCGTGGCGTGCCACGGCGAACGATGGCCGATCGTCGCGACAGTGTCGAACGACCAGTCCTGCTGTTCGCGACCAACATACAGGACGTGCTTCCGGTTGGCGACTGAGAGTAGTGCTGCACCGCGCGTCGCACCGGCCAGGTCGCTGAGCACGGACCGCGCGCCCGCCTCCAGGGCGCGCGGCTCCTCGACCTGCGCGGCGAGCTCGAGAGCACCCCAGCCGACGCGGTAGTGCCCGCACTCGTCGCGCCGGACGAGGCCCTCGGAGACGAGACTGTTGAGGAGTCCATACACGGAGGGCTTGCTGAGGCTTACGCGGCGGGACAGATCGCTCAGCGTCCTCGCCTCGGCGGACCCTGCCAGGATCCTCACTAGTTCGATGGCATGAGACACCGACCGCACGGTCCTCGGCGCGTACTTCGCAGCGTACCCGTCGTCGGCGGTGCTGACAGCGGCAGTACTCACGACCCCTCCTCCGTTAGCTGTTCGCTAACACTATTCGCTGATACTCGTTACCTGCAAGGGCTGATCAGAATAGCCTTCAAGGAGATCCCATGCTGCCCCGACTCAGAGGGGGTGGCGCCCCACACGACACAACGAAGCGAGGCACACAGCAGTGAGCGAACTGGCACTTGACCGAGGCCGTGCGGCCGACCGCGCCGGGAGCGGGGTCTTCGGAGCCGCTTACAGCACTGCCCGGCACCAGGTGCGCCGCCTGGTCAACGAGTACCCCCGGGCTTTCCCTACCTTCACCAGTTCGGGGCGGTGGGATTTCGAGGAGGACCCGTGGGCCCCGACATGGTCGGCCGGGTTCCTCACCGGCATGCTATGGATGTTCTCCGACAGCGACGGCACGGGGTGGTGGCGGGAGCGAGCCGAAGAGTACAGCGGCCTGCTGGAGCCTCGCAAGCACGACACGGGCACCCATGACATCGGCTTCCTGTTCACCCCCAGCTGGGGCCGCTGGCACCAACGTTTCCCGGACGATCGCACCCGCGACGTCCTCATCACCGCCGGCCGGACGATGGCCCAGCGCTACAACCCTCGTGGCCGCTACCTCAGCACCTGGGTCGCCCCCGGGAGCACCTTCATCGACGTCATGATGAACATCGAGGTGATCTTCCAGGCCGCGCAGCTCAGCGGAGATGCCGAGCTCGCGGATATCGCCCACGCACACGCCCGCACTTCTCGCCGGTTCCTCGTTCGCGGCGACGGGACCAGCGTGCACGAGGGGTGGTTCGACCCCGACACCGGCGTGTTCGAGCGCACGGCGACGCATCAGGGGTACCGCGCCGACTCCAGCTGGGTGCGAGGGCATTCCTGGGCCATCTACGGCTTCACCGACGCCTTCGTCTGGACAGGTGACCCGGACATGCTCGACACCGCGCGTCTCCTCGCTGACACCTACATAGACCGCACGGGAGACGCTCTCGTTCCCCCGAACGACTGGGAGGACCCGCAGCCCCCGCTGCCGCACGAGTCCTCCGCCGGCGCGATCGCCGCGGCCGCCCTGCTCCGCCTCGGCGACGCCGACCCGGCGAACACGGAGCGATACCGCCGCTACGCGCTCCGCCTGCTCGCGGCGCTCTGCGGGCCCGAATTCCTCGCCTCGCCGGGATCGGGCTGGGAGGGCGTGCTGAAGCACGGCACCTATCACTACAACAACGGCGTGGGTGTTGACGAGAGCGTCATGTGGGGCGACCACTACTTCGTCGAGGCTCTCCACCACGTTATCCACGGAGGCAGGCAGCGATGACCGGCTCCAAGACACCCACCGCGGCGCATAATGCGCAGGGAAGGACACCGACGATGCAGTTCCTCACAGCCGACGAAGCAGTGTCGCTAGTCCCCGACGCCGCGACTGTGCTCGTCGACGGCTCGGGCGGCGGGGTGAACGAGCCCGCCACCGTCCTCGCCGCCCTCGAGCGGCGGTTCCTCGAGACCGCGGCTCCCCGCGACCTCACCGTGCTGCACGTCTCCGGCATGGGATCCGGCAACGCCGATGGCATCGACCACCTCGCCCACGAGGGCCTGACCCGAAAGGTGATCGGCGGGCACTGGGCATGGTCGCGCAGGATGCAAGAGCTCGCGGTCGACGAGAAAATCCAGGCCTACTGCCTCCCGCAGGGGACGCTGTCCCACCTACTGCGCGAGATCGCCGGCGGCCGCCCGGGCCCTCTGTCCCAAGTGGGCCTGGGCACATCCGTGGACCCGCGGCTGGACGGCGGCAGGCTGAACCGCTCCGCCGTCGACCCGGTCAACCAGATCGTCGAGCTCGGTGGGAAGGAATGGATCCACACCCCATCGTTCCCGATCGACGTCGCCATTGTCCGTGGGACCACAGCGGACGAGCGCGGGAACATATCTATGGAGGGCGAGGGCCTTCTCGCGGAGACCCTCGCCGCCGCGCAGGCCGCGAAGGCCTCCGGAGGCCTCGTCATAGTCCAGGTCCGCACCCGAGTCCCGTACGGTGAGATCGCCGCCGACACGGTGCGGATCCCCGGGGTCCTGGTAGACGCGATCATCGTCGACCCGCAGCAGCGCCTCTCGCACGCGACCGACCGGGACGCGCTGCTCGAGGGCCGCGAGCGGGCAGAGGCGATCGAGATCCCCCCGATCCCGTTCACGGTGCGCAAGGTGATCGCCCGCCGCGCAGCGCAGCAGGTCAGGGCCCAGGAGATCGTCAACCTCGGCTTCGGGATGCCCGACGGCGTCGCCGCGGTCCTGGCCGAGGCCAGACTGGACCAGGAAGTGACTTTCACCGTCGAGCAGGGCCACGTCGGCGGCGTCCCTGCAGGCGGCTCCGACTTCGGCCTGACCCGCAACCACCAGTCCTCCATCGACGCCGGCGCGCAGTTCGACTGGTACGACGGCGGCGGCCTGGACCTCGCGGTCCTGAGCTTCGCTCAGGTCGACGCGGCGGGGAACGTCAACGTCAGCCGCTTCGGCCGCCGCCTGGCCGGGATCGGCGGCTTCGTCAACATCTCCCAGGGCGCGAAGCGCGTCGTGTTCGTCGGCACCTTCGAGGCCGGCGCTCCCCCGCGGCTGGACGGGAAGGGGGCGATCGAGATCGACGGCGGCGGGACCCGCAAGTTCGTCGCGGAAGTCGAACAGATCAGCTTCTCCGGAGCCCTCGCCGCCGAACAGGGCAAGGACGTGCTCTACGTCAGCGAGCGGGCCGTCTTCGCCCTCTCACCCGAAGGCCTTGTCCTCACCGAGGTGGCCCCCGGGCTCGACGCGGAGCGCGACGTCATCGCCCGCATGGGCTTCCGACCTGTCATCTCGCCCGACTTGTGCGAGATGGACCCCGCCATCTTCACCGACGGATCGTTCCCGCTACGGCTGCCGGCGACCGAGCAGAAGGAGAACGCACGATGACCGTCGCCCTCGCCGAGCACGCAGACGGGGTGCTGGTCGCCTCGATCGACCGCGCTGCCAAGGGCAACGCCCTGGACACGCCCACGATCGACGCCCTGGGCGAGCTCGCAGCGCGCCTGCACGAAAACCCCTCGCAGACCCGCGTCCTTATCATCACCGGCTCCGGGCACCGCGCGTTCTCCGCCGGCGCGGACATCAGCACCCTGCGCGGCCTCACCGCCGACCAGGCACGCCGCCAGATGACCCACGGCCAGGACGTCTTCGATCGCATCGAGGAACTCCCCCTGGTCACTGTCGCGGCCCTCAACGGCGTCGCGCTCGGCGGCGGGCTCGAGCTCGCCATGGCCTGCGACCTCCGCACCGCCTCCCGCGCCGCCCGCCTGGGTCAGCCCGAGATCACGCTGGCCAACATCCCCGGCTGGGGCGGCACCCAGCGCCTCCCCCGCCTCATCGGCCGCGGGCGCGCCCTGCAGATGATCCTCACCGGCGATCCGATCGACGCCGAGGCTGCCCTCGCCTGCGGCCTGGTCAACGCCGTCGGGGACGACGCCCTGGCCGAGGCCCTCGCCCTGGCCAGTCGGATCACCCGCCATGCTCCTGGAGCCGTCGCCGCCGCCAAGGACGCCGTCCGTACCGGAGAGCTCTCCGGGATCCAGTGCGGACTGCGCCGCGAGGCCGAGCTCGTCGGCCAGCGCTGCAGCTCGCCCGAGCAGCGCGAGGCCGTCGAAGCATTCCTGAACCGCAAGAAGTCCTCCGTACGAAAGGCAGACCCGTCATGAGCCGCAGTTTCTCCTCCCCGCCCCGTCTGATCATGGGCGAGGATGCCCTCGAGACCGCCGCCACGCAGCTCCCCTCGTTGGGCACGAAGGTCCTCATCGTCACCGACCCCGGCATCGTCGCCGCCGGCATCCACGATCAGGTGCACGCCATCCTCACCGACAGCGGCCTGCCGATCGACACGTTCTCCGAGGTCGTGGGCAACCCTGACATCGCGACCGTCGAGAAGGCCGACGCCGCCCGCGCGGCTGCCGGTTCCGACATCGTCGTCGCCATCGGCGGCGGGTCCAGCATCGACGTCGCAAAGTCCGTGGCCGTGATCGCCACCAACGGCGGCCGTATTGGCGACTACGAGGGAGTGGACCGCTTCTCCACCCCGCCGCTGCCGGTCTTGGTGGTCCCCACCACGGTCGGATCCGGCTCCGAAGTCACCAAGGGCGCGGTCATTACCGACCCTGACACCCACGTCAAGATGGTCATCGTCTCCGACCTCATGTTCGCCAGGATCGCGATCCTGGACCCGCGGGTCGTTGCCGGGCTCCCCGGACGGATCGCCGCGACCACGGGCATGGATGCCCTCACCCACGCGATCGAGGCCTATGTCGCCAAGGGCGCGAACCCCGTCACCGACGCCATCAACCTCGGCGCGATCGAGATCATCGGCCAGAACCTCGTCCCCGCCTCCCAGGGCGACCCGGAGGCGCTCTACCAGATGCTCGTGGCCTCATCCATGGCGGGCATCGGGTTCCACGACGCCGGACTCGGAGCCGTCCACGCCCTGGCCAACACGCTCGGCGGTCATTTCGGCATCCACCACGGCACCGCGAATGCGCTGTTCCTCCCCTACGTCATGGACTTCAACCTCCCCGCCGCCCCGGAACGCTTCGCCCGCATCGCGCAGGCACTCGGCGAGGACGTCGCCGGCCTCTCGGCGGAGGACGCCGCGCGCCGGGCCTCCGAGCGCGTCCACCGCCTCGCCGAGGAGACCGCCGTTCCCCGCACTCTGACCGAGCTCGACATCCCCGAAGACGCGATCCCGGCGCTGGCCGCGGACGCCCTCGGACAGGCCGACCTGCCCGGCAACCCGCGTGAGGCGTCCTTGCAGGACCTCACCGACCTCTACCGCCGCGCCCTGTGAAGGAGACCACTGACATGAACGCCACCCACACCACCCCTGCCACTGGCCCGCGAATCATCGGTCACGTCATCGACGGCGTCGAGGCGGCCTCCGCAGGGCGGACCATCGACCGCCGCGCCCCCGGAACCGACGAGGTCGTCAGCCAGGTCATGGCCGCCGACGCTGCGGAGGTCGGCTCTGCCGTCGCCGCCGCCCGCCGCGCCTTCGACGAGGGACCATGGCCGCGGACCACGGTCGCCGAGCGCGCGGCGTTCCTCCACCGCGTCGCCGACCTCATTGACGACCACGCCGAGGAGCTCGCCCGCCTCGACGCCGAGGAGGTCGGCAAGCCCCTGACCACCGCCCGGGGCGACATCGGCGGAGCTGCCGGCCTCTGGCGCTACGCCGCGGCGCTCGCGATGACGATGAAGGGCCAGACCTTCACCGAGGGCGGCCCCGACCACACCGGCCTCGTACTGCGCGAGCCAATCGGCGTCGTCGCCCTCATCGTCCCGTGGAACTTCCCCGCGCTGATCCTCAGCCAGAAGCTCCCCTTCGCCCTGGCCGCCGGCTGCACCGCGATCGTGAAGCCCTCGGAGTTCACCAGCTCCAGCGCGAGCCTGATCTTCGGCCTGATCGCCGAGGCCGGACTGCCCGCGGGTGTGGCCAACCTCGTCACCGGAGACGGCCGCGCCGGGGCGCTGCTGTCCGAGTCGCCCGCCGTGGACCTCGTCTCCTTCACCGGCTCGACTGCTACCGGGCGCAAGGTCGTCCAGGCCTCGTCCGGGAACCTCAAGAAGCTCTCCCTCGAGCTCGGCGGGAAGGCGGCGCAGCTCGTCTTCGCCGACGCCGACCTCGAGGACGCCGCCGCGGCCGTCGCACACGGAGCTACGTTCAACAACGGCGAATGCTGTGTGGGACAGCCCCGTCTCCTGGTCGAGGACCAGGTCGCCGACGACTTCCTCGCCGAGGTTGTCCGACGCATGGAACGGATCCGCGTGGGCCAGCCGCTGGACCCGCAGACCCAACTCGGCGCGCTGATTCACGCCGACCACCTCGCGAAGGTCCGCGGCTACGTCGAGGACGCCGCCGAGCATGACGGAACAGTGCTCACCGGCGCAGCGCCCCTCACCGATCACGCGCTGAGCGCCGGACAGTTCATGGCCCCGGCCGTCGTCGAGCTGACCAGGGCTGATGTCCCGCTCTTCACCGAGGAGGTCTTCGGGCCCGTGCTCGGGGCCCTGCGCTTCTCCACCCGGGAGGAGGCGATCTCGCTCGCGAACGGCGTCGAGTACGGCCTGTCCAACACCATCTGGTCCAAGAACACCGACACCGTGCTGGACACCGCGAAGGCCCTGCGCAGCGGGACCGTCTACGTCAACACCACCATCGACGCTCCTCCGCAAATGCCGTTCGGCGGGTACAAGGCCAGCGGCGTCGGCCGCGAAATGGGCGAGGCCGGCTTCGAGGAGTTCACGGAGCTGAAGAGCATCAGCATCCGTACGGGCAAGCGGACCGGGGCCTTCCCCGTCTGAGCTCATCACCCGCGACGATCCCGCGCCTGCCCCAGACATTACCCACTCAACCCGAGGACTCCCCGTGGTCTACCGACTCCCTCTGCCTGAACTCACCGCGTCCACTCGCCTCATCACCGTCTTGCGCGGGAACCATGCCACCCAGTACTTCGACGTCATCGAGGCCCTCATCTCGGCCGGCGTGCGCAGCATGGAGCTGACGCTCACCACCCCCGATACCCTCGCGTCGCTCTCTTCGCTCGTGCACGAGTTCGGCTCGAGCGCCGACATCGGCGTCGGGACGGTGACCACGGTCGGCCAGGCGATCCGGGCCTGCCGGAGCGGTGCGTCCTACATCGTCACCCCCGTCACAGACCCCGAGCTGATCCGCATCTCGACCGACAACGGCGTCGCGATCGTCCCCGGAGGCCTGACCCCGACCGAGCTGCACAGCAGCTGGAACCACGGCGCAAGCGCGGTGAAGGTGTTCCCCGCACGCGTCGTCGGCCACGCCTACACCAAGGACCTCCGCGGACCGTTCCCGGAGATGCGGGTCATCCCCTCCGGCGGCGTCGATCTGGACGGTGCCCGGGCATGGCTCGACGCCGGCGCCGACGCCGTATCGGTCGGAGGCCCCATACTGGAAGATGCCTTCGACGGCGGCGATCTCGGACAGCTCGCTGCTCGTGCTAAGCGGTTCGTCGAGGTCTGTGGTGCGGGAGGCGGGGCATGAGGCCGGCCCGCGCTGTCACCTTCGGCGAGACCATGGTGCTCCTGCGATCCATCTCCGTGGGATCTCTCGCGCACCTTCCCAGCATGGAGATAGGCGTCGGAGGGGCCGAGAGCAACGTCGCGATCGGACTGAGCCGACTCGGCGTCGCCTCCGCCTGGGTGACGCGGGTCGGCGACGACGAGCTTGGAGAGCGGATACTGCGCGAAGTCCGCGCGGAGGACGTCGACGTCGTCGGAGTCACCGACCCGGCCCGGCCGACAGATGATGATCAAGTCCCACGCCACCACGGGCACGACCGCGGTGAGCTACTACCGCGCCGGTTCTGCAGCTTCCGCGCTCGATCCCGCAGATATCCCGGCCGGGATGATCGAGAACGCCGAACTGCTCCACCTCACTGGCATCACCCCGCTGCTGTCGAGCTCTGCGCGACGCACCGTCCTCCACACGATCCAGCGAGCCCGCACGGCCGGCACGATCGTCAGCTTCGACGTCAATCACCGCACGGCCCTGGCCACCAGCGCCGACGCCGCGCCGGTCTTCGCAGAGATCGCCGCGCGGTCGGACATCGTCTTCGGCGGGGAGGCCGAGCTCGCCCTCGTGGTAGAGGGCCTCGGGAGCTCGCCCGACGTCGTCGCTCCCTCGTCGGCGGAGGATCTGCTGCGCGCTCTCGCCGAGGCAGGCGTCTCTGAGGGCGTATGCAAGCGCGGCGAGCACGGCGCGTTGGCACTCATCGAGCGGGCACTCGCCTCGTCGCCCGCGCACCGGGTTCCAGTGCTCGACACTGTCGGGGCCGGGGACGCCTTCGTCGCCGGCTACCTCAGCGCCCGGCTGGATGGGCTGGATGTCCAGGCGCGCCTTGACCGAGCGAACGCCTGCGGAGCCCATGCGTGCATGAGCCCAGGCGACTGGGAGGGCGCACCGCGCCTCCGCGACATCGCAGCGCTGTCCGAGCCCGAGGCCGACCCCGTGCGCCGCTGACTGGGGCCGGATCGACCCGATCCGCAGTCAACACGATATGGATCCGGGCCCGTCCCGCGGCTACGGTTGACCATCGCGTCCAGCGCGAACGCGACGCCGTCCTCATCGTTCGAGGTCGTTACCGCATCGACTTCCCGAGCAACGTCGGCCGCCGCGTTCCCCATCGCCACGGCGTACCCCGAGGCGCGCAGCAGCGACACGTCGTTGCGTCCGTCCCCGATCGCTGCGACACGCTCCATCCCGATCCTCAGCAGGCCGGCCGCCTCGACCACAGCCTGCGCCTTGTCTACGCCTGGGGCGTCACCTCGATGTAGGTGGGGTTGGACGTGGCGACGTTCAGATCGTCGTCTAGTTCGGAAACGACGACAGGCGCATCAGCCCCGTCGTGGGCGATCAGCAGCAGCTTGACGGGATCGGGGCACTCGGCAACTCGGTCGACGACGGTCGGAGCGATCCCGAGAATCCCCGTCTCCCTCTCGACGGCCTCGGTCATCCGATCCACGTACCACTCCTGACCCGCGTACCAATTCGTCGCCAGGCCCCGGCCGCCCGCGATCGCCGCAGCGCGAAGCGCGGACTCGCGAGGGAGCGGCGTCGCGCGGAGCTATCGGACTGCCCCGCCCGAGGCCGATGCGATCAGCGCCCCCCCTGGCAGGCGACGAACAGATCACCCGACGTCAGGCCCAGGACCCTCAACGAAGGAAGGATCCCGGCCAGCGGGCGCGAGCTGGCGAGCACCACCGCGACCCCCGCGGCGCGGGCTCGGCCGACCGCGGCGATGACCGCCGGAGACAGGCTGTGGTCGGAGCGCAGGAGCGTCCCGTCTATGTCGACGGCGACGAGGGGCGACCTGCAGACAGGGGGCGGTGTGAGTACCAAGTTCCGACCGTACGGAGCCCGGGTCTGCAGTCGCTACCATCCCATCAAAGCGTTCGGCTCTCGCTAACAGTTCACCGGTAAACTCACTCAGCAACTGAAGTGGCGACCACCACATGTTAGGTGATAGTTACCACATGATGCCCATCACAATCAGTCCGCTTAACCTGAATGGAACACGGGCGCGTCAGGAGCACGACGAAGTGACGACGCCCAACAGCCGCAGCGACGCGCCGAGGAGCGCTGGAGCACAGCTCCTACCCCGATCGGACCCGCATCCGAGACCGGTACGCCGCACAGCTATGCACCGACCACAACCCGGAGATGACCCGTGAACTCTGACACCCATCGCAGCGCCGCATCGCAACCTGCTACCCCAGCCCGGTCCGAGCCGTCGCCGCGCGCTCTCAAGACCCGCGTCCTGGTTCTCGCGATTGCCGGAGCCCTTGGCGGTTTCCTCTTCGGCTACGACTCCTCGGTCATCAACGGGGCTGTCAACGCGATCGAGGGCGAATTCGTCCTGCGTCCCGCGATCACGGGCTTCGCCGTCGCGAGCGCACTCCTGGGATGCGTCGTGGGCGCCTACTTCGCCGGTCAGCTCTCCAACCGGTGGGGTCGCATCCCCGTGATGCTCCTCGGATCCGCCCTCTTCTTCGTCTCGGCCATCGGATCCGGCCTCGTGTTCGGGGTCTGGGACCTCATCTTTTGGCGCGTCGTCGGCGGACTCGGAATCGGCATCGCATCCGTCACCGCTCCCGCTTACATCGCGGAGATCGCGCCGCGCAAGATCCGTGGCCGCCTCGCTTCTCTGCAGCAGCTGGCCATCACCGTCGGCATCTTTGCAGCGCTCCTGACCAACGCGTTCCTCGCCGACATCGCAGCCGGCGCGGCGCAAGAGTTGTGGCTCGGCCTCGCCGCCTGGCGATGGATGTTCATGGCCGAGGCACTCCCAGCAGTGTTGTATGGGGTCGTCGCGCTGCTGATCCCGGAGTCCCCGCGGTACCTCATGCTCAAAGGAGACGAGGCGAAGGCCCGAGCCGTGCTGTCCAGAATGGTCACTCCTGAGGAGATGGACCGGGAACTGCGCGACATCCGTGAGGCGCTGGTCCACGAAGAAGTAGCGCGCACCAGCACGCTCCGAGGCAGCGCGCTCGGGCTTAAGCCGATCGTGTGGATCGGCATCGCCGCCGGCATGCTCCAGCAATTCCTCGGGATCAACGCGATCTTCTACTACTCCACGACCCTCTGGCAGTCGGTCGGCTTCACGGAGTCGGACTCATTCCGAATCTCCGTGCTCACCGGGCTCATCAACATCGCCGTCACGTTCATCGCAATCGCACTCATCGACAGGATCGGCAGGCGCAAGCTCCTGCTCATCGGATCCGTGGGCATGCTGCTGACGCTCGGGACGATGGCGATCGCGTTCTCCCAGTCCATCGAGATCGCCGGAGCGCCGTCCCTGCCCGGCGCCTGGGGCCCGGTCGCGCTCGTCGCGGCGAACCTCTACGTCGTGTGCTTCGGCGCGACATGGGGCCCGGTGCTCTGGGTCCTTCTCGGCGAGATCTTCCCCAACAAGCTCCGCGCGAAGGCCATGGGAGTTGCCGCCGGGATGCACTGGATCGCCAACTTCCTCGTCAGCACCTCGTTCCCCGTCGTCGCGGGGATATCTCTTGGACTAGCCTACGGGATCTTCACCTTTTTCGCAGCCGTGTCGATCGCTTTCGTCTGGCTCTTCCTCCCCGAGACGAACGGGCTCTCCCTCGAGGAGGCGGACACCCTCCTCCCCGCGACCCGGACTTCCGAGCGGTTCCGTCGCCGGGTCTGATCCGACACGCCAGAACCTCGGACCCCTCCTCCTCCAACACTGAAAGCGAATTCGACGACGACGTCTGACGCCACGACTCCTCCACAGGGCGGGCCACCGCGCTCGGCCACAACGGCCTCCCCCTCCCCGGAGGTTTCGGCCCCGTCCGCCAGAGACCTCCGCCGAGCCCGCTGGGCAGGGTTCGTGGGAACCTTCCTCGAGAACTTCGACAGGGTCGTCTACAGCACGGCCTCCGGGCTCATCTTCAACCGCGCGTTCTTCCCGAACTCGACCCGGCCGTGGCTACATCTCGAGTTTCGCGGCGTTCGCGATCGGATTCGGCGCGCCCGCTGGGCGGACTGTTCTTCGGGGACCGGCTCGGCCGCAGGTTCGTCATGGTCACCAGGCTCTACCTCATGGGGATGGCCACGTTCGCGATGGGGCTGCTGTTCACCTACGAGCAGGTGGGCCTGCTCGCCCCGCTGCTGCTGGTCGCGTGCCGATTCCTGCAGGCTTCGTGGCCGGTGCGGAGATGGCGAGCGCAGTCGTGCTGCTGACCGAATTCGCACCTGCCGGCCGTCGAGGACGCACTGCTTCTATGGTCTGGATCGGCGCAGCGTTTGGTTTCGTCACCGCCGCGCTGGTCTGGATGCTGGTCCAGAGCATGAAGTCTCCCGAGGCCCTCCAGGACTGGGGCTGGGGGCTCACCTTCCTCTCCAGCATCCTGGTCAACGTCGCGGCCCACATCATCCGGCGCACAATGAAAGAATCGCCGGTGTTCAAGGAGGTCAATGAGGAGGCGCGCGAGCAAGCCGCGACGCCCTTGCGCGGAGTACTCCGAACCGGGCGCAGACCGCTGCTCCCCGGCCGGCTGATCAACATCGGCTCCAACGGACTGACCCCCGAGGGCGCGCGCTTATTCGGCGACCCGTCGCCTGCGGTTCTTGCCCGGTGTCAGTTGACTAGTCGCCTGGTCGAGCATGGTCGCGAGCCGCGCGGCTGGATCGGTCTGTTCGTCGCCTGCTTCGAGACGTTCGTAGTAGGGGCTGGTAAGAACGTCGTCGGCCACGTTCTCGGGGAGCGGTCCGACATCGAGTAGCGCGGGCCCAGCGGTGAATCTGTGCTTCGCGGGCGAGCACGCCGTACTCGACCAGCAGCGTGGGCAGTGAGGGCGTGACGGTCTACCTTGAGTGCGAGGGTTTCGGTGGCAGACAGGTCGGCGACGCTGCGGGCGAGCACCTCGGCGAGCCGGTCGGTCAGAGTCATCGACTCGGGCTGGTCGAGATGCGGATCGACCTCATGAGGGTCGGGCATGATCACGTAGGCGTGGCTGCAGCGTTCGCCGCGCGTCAACGCTACGTAGAACAACTCCCGCGACGAGGCGTCCAATGGAAAGTGCACCTAGCGGCGAACAGTTCGATTGCGTGTAATAGCGGGTGCTAATGGGGGGCTAGAGGGGCTCTGTCAGCTGATGACAAATGCTACCGACGAGAGAGCGGTCATGAAATCGAGTCTGCCTCGGATGAGAAGTCTCCGTGCCGCGCGAATGCTAGGAGCATATTCGCGATCGTGTTGGGCATAGGGGGTTCCTCGCAGGTGCTCAACTGAGCGCCAGCGCGGTGCATCTCGTCCACCATCGCGGCCAGAGCAGTGATCGTGGGTCCCAGGCGGGCGTGGTCGGTGGTGAGGACGATGTCGATATCGTGGGCGCGAAGCCGCTCGATGAGCATGGCCAGTCCTGAGCGCGCGTGACCGTCGTCGTGTGCTGTGCCGACCACCTGGTAATGGTGTTGTTCGGCGACTGTCTTGCACTGCTCATACTGCCGGTGTCGTTGTGCTGGGTTGGGTTCTGCATTGCGGGTGTAGATGAAGGCCCTCATGTGTGGGCACCAGCTATCAAGCCGAGCTGCTCCACAGTTCCGGCGTCGTT